>OZ245001.1:3737500-4714024 GCA_965223495.1 Nitrospirales bacterium
GCCAAGACCGCACCGCTTTTTTCCATGTTGAAATGGGCGAACGGGAGATCCTGCAAGGCGGATTGTGCCGTTATATGATGATCAAGAATGTACAAACTCGCCGTACGATCCGCCAACCCCATGATCACCTCGCGATGATAACTAAAATCCACCATGACCACATGCCGACCGTCCAACTTCGGAGGGGGGGGATAGCCATGCTTCACCGGGAGATATTCAGCCTGAGGGAATCGTTTCCAGATGGCCCACGCGGCACCAAAGCCATCCATACATTCGGCATGATAGAGCACGACATCGGGGGTTAGCCCCTGTGACAACAGGTCAAAATTGGTCATGGGAACGCACCTTCCGGCCAAAGCTTACCACGTTAGGAACATAATGAAAATGAGGGGTCTATTTGGATGTTTCTCATGAAGAAAGATTGGAATTCCCTCTGGCATTCAACCAATCGATACATTCCCGCAACCGACCAAGTTCCTTCCAATTACAGGAAAAAATCAAGCGAGGCAAATGAGCCAGATGCGGTTCATCCCACTCTTCGTGAAGGGCTTCTCCCTGCTCAAATCGACCATGGTCCAGGAGATCCCCAAACTCCTGGTTCAATTGCGCAAGGTCTTCCTCGGACAAAGCATATTGCATTCGGAGGACCATCTGATTTCCCACCATTCGAAGTGAATGATAATTGCTGAAAAAGGTCTGGATTTCCTCTAGGGCCGCCTCCGCAGAATGGACGATTCGAAACAACGCCAAATCACTCGGACTGATTAACCCTCGAGCTAAAAACTGGGTTTGCATAAAGTTGAATAATTGCTTCCAATAATCACCCCCTTCTGGCTCCAATAACACCACAGGCATCGGAGGAGTTTTGCCGGTTTGAATCAACGTCAGGACTTCAAACACCTCATCGAAAGTGCCAAACCCTCCGGGGAATACGGCCACGGCATGAGTTTCTTTGACCAATACTAATTTACGCGTAAAAAAATACTTTAAATGAATGAGTTTTTTATCATCCGCGATTAAGGAATTCGGCGCCTGCTCAAAGGGTAGCATTATGTTGACCCCAAAACTGTTTTGACTCCCCGCACCCTCATTCCCGGCTTGCATGATGCCCGGCCCTCCACCAGTAATGACCATGTATCCCTGTTGGCCAAGGGTCTCGCCTAATTGAGAAGCCAGCCAATAATTGGGATCGTTAGGAGGAGTTCGGGCAGACCCAAAAATGCTGACTTTTCGGATGTCTCGGTAGTCCTGAAACACGTTGAAGGCATACCGTAGCTCTTTCAGAGACCGGTGCAGAATCTTAATATCCAATACCTCCGTCTCCGAACCCTTGAGCTTTAACACGCTTCCCACCATTTCTTTTAATAAACTCGTGCGGAAGTCCTGGGCGGGATCTGCCCAAAGCCTCTGTATTTCTTGTACAATCCTAGCAGCCTCTAGCTCGACGCTTCCTGAAGGGTGGGTCGCAGGAATATCACCGGTGTTCAAAGAATAGGAATGATTAGGTACGGGCATAGGAGTTATTCAATCCAATGGTCAATATCAGTCTAAAAAGGCACAAAAATATCGCCTCGATTTTCACCATCAAGCACCTCATTCAATTGGTCATGACTAGGAAGGGCTTTCTCTCGCAGAAAGGAACATCCATCCTTCTTTTTCGGTCATTTGGAGGCCGGACTCAAGAAAAGATGGCATAATCTCACCAGCATGGACACCCAATCGACTCACAGGCCTTCCTTCTGGAGAACCCTGGCCCAACCCATCATTGGCTTGGCTCCAATGGATGGGGTCACCGATTCGGCCTTTCGGCACATTGTTGCTGAATACGGCAAACCTGATGTGGTTTTCACAGAATTCACGAATGTTCATGACATTTGTTCGGGTCGCCTGAAAGCTCTCGATAGTCTCCGCTATTCGGAAATCGAACGACCGGTCATTGGCCAAATTTATGGGAAAGACCCCACATTATTTTATCAGGCCGCGCAGGTGGTCTGTGAACTGGGCTTTGATGGCCTGGACATCAATATGGGGTGTCCCTCAAAAAATGTGGCCTCTTCAGGAAGCGGGGCAGGCCTGATTCGAACCCCCAAGCTGGCATTGGAGTTAATGGCTCAGGCTCGGCAAGGCATTCAGGATTGGACGGAAGGCCAGTCGTTAACCGACCTGGGCCTGAAACCCTCGGCTCTGGAGGCCATAACTCGACTTAAATCCGAACATCCTTCCCTTTCACATTCCCGAATACGTTCCCCTATCCCCCTCTCCGTTAAAACCCGGTTGGGGTACGACCGCAACATCATTGACGAATGGAGCGAGTGCTTAATCGAAGGCCGGCCAGAGGTCATTGCCATCCATGGCCGCACCCTCTCTCAAATGTACCGGGGGCAATCAGACTGGGAAGCGATTGCCCTTGCCGCTCAACGCATTCAAAAATATGGGATAGGCGTGCTGGGGAACGGAGATATCCAAACGCTGATGGATGCCAAGAGGCGCATTCAGGAATGTGGGGTGAATGGAGTGTTGATCGGCCGGGGGGCCTTAGGTAATCCCTGGGTCTTTCAAGGGATTCACAAAGTGCGGGAGGCCGTTTCACAAGGATTGGATATGACCCTCCAGACGATCGAACCGAGCTTGGAAGAAAAATTCCAAGCGATGATGCATCATGCTCGATGTTTTGAAACATTTCACGGATCAGAGCGCTTCGTGCGCATGCGCAAGCACCTAGGATGGTATTGCTCTAGCTTTCCTCATGCGGCGGCCATGCGTGCTCGGATGGTGCGGACCAATTCTAGCCAGGACGTGAAAAACATCCTAGACCATTTCATGTCCACACATCCGACTCCTGAAGATTCTCCCCTCGTCTCCCTCTCCTCGTAAATCTTACGTTACTCCGAATGGCCCTGAAGCTCCTCTTGGCATCCACTTCTCCACGACGCCAAGAATTACTTCGATTATTGGGTGTCCCGTTTCACATCGTGGCCCCAACGAGTCAGGAACTTCCCACACCTCAATTTACACCCATCGAACAAACACAACAGTTCGCCCATGAAAAAGCGGAATCAGTTTCGAGGGAATTTTCAAATGATTGGGTGCTTGGTAGCGATACGGTGATCGAAATTGAGGGAGTATTATTAGGAAAGCCCAAGGATATGGATGAAGCGAAGCAGATGCTTTTACGCCTTCGCGGAAAACCCCATCAGGTTCACACGGGCATGTCTTTCCAGCAAAAAACCAAAAACCTTTCCATCGATTTCGTGGAGACGGCCACCGTATGGCTCAAGGCCTTTGATGACCAAACACTTCAGTCTTATTTGGACACTCAAGAAAGTTTGGGAAAAGCTGGAGCCTATTCCATTCAAGGAGAGGGAGCCAAGCTCATAGAAAAGATCGAGGGCGATTACACCACCATCGTTGGTCTTCCCCTTTTAAGAGTCGCCAAGATTTTGGAACAACAAGGATTTACGATTCCGAATCTGGTGGAGGAGATTTATCGGGAAAAGCCGTATAGGAATTGGAAGGATTTTGCATAAAATTTTTGGGGAAGCTCCCTCAAAGACCCTCACCAAAACTCATTTCCTTGTCATTCCTGCGGAGGCAGGAATCCAGACCTTTAAAAAATTTTTATTGGCCGGGTCTCGGCCCGGCAGCCGAAGTCCTTTTGTTTCGGCCAAAGGACTCAAAACCATTGGCGCCCGACATGCCCTTTACAAAGACGCAAGGCTTATGGGTGACAGCCCAACTCGCTTCGCTCAGACAAGGGCTGCCACTTTTCCATCGCCTGCGCGTCTGGGCATGCCAAAGGCGCCCAAGGAAATAACTATGGCCCCTAGAGTGCATCAGCCACTCCCAAAAGCGGAATCCAAAAGGCACTACCAAATTTGCAACTCTATTATTTCTTTTTCTCCTAGGCGACATGGGCAATGTCAAAGTCAGGGAAGAGAATCACCGCCGGATGAACCTTTAATACCTTTGCCAATACCAAGGCCCGATCACGGCCTATTTGACTCACATTGTTCTCCATCGCTGAAAGATTGGATTGCGAGATTCCTGTTGCATCCGCAAGTTCTTTTTGGGTCAATTCCTGTAATCCCCTTAGGGTCCGTAACATTTCCCCCGGCGTGATCTTACGATTTACTTTGGCTCGTACGAAATCCTTTTTGTTTATAGCCATAAATTTTCTCCCCGCTCAATAAGTGTGAGGCATAACTTCAACGACAAACACTTCCAGTTGCCCGTTCCCAACAATGTAAATCACGCGCCATTTTCTTCCTAGTCTAGATGATCTGTATCCTTTCCAGTCTCCCTTTAAAGCTTCATCATGAAATCCCTTAATTGATCGAAGGCCAACCGGGCCTTCCAACTCGACGATTCTTTTCCATGCCTCATACTTCAATAAAACATCAGAAGGAAGCCGACCAAGAACCTTTAAGACCGACCTCTTCTCATAAATCACCCACATGAATATACATTATAGTATATATATAGATTAAAGTATAGCCGAAGGATGTGTGGAAAGTTAGTCTATATACACCAATGGGGGAATTTTACTGATTAAATCAGTATAAAAATTGGAAGGATTTCGGATAATAGCTTAGTCGGCATCCTGAAAAAATTTTACAAAGAGGGTCTTCCTGGTTAGGCAGGAATCCCGACCTTAAAATATTTTTATTGGCCGGGTCTCGGCCCGGCAGCCGAGGTCCTTTGGTTTCGGCCAAAGGACCCAAAGCCATTGGCGCCCGACATGCCCTTTACAAAGACGCTAGGCTTATGGGTGACAGCCCAACTCGCTTCGCTCAGACAGGGGCTGCCACTTTTCCATCGCCTGCGCGTCTGGGCATGCCAAAGGCGCCCAAGGAAAAACCATGGCTGCGGAACTCGCTCCGCTCAAACAGTCCTCGCCAAATAGTCGGATTCGCTACGGTGCCTCAGCCACGTCCAAGGCCATTTGAGAAAGATACCTGTTATCGTGTTTTATTCTTAGGGATTGGACCGAAAGACAAACCTACTCCCCAACGATTGGAAGTGAGAGGTTACGACAGATTTTCTTGGCGAGTCGATCCGGAATCTCACTATGTCGTGGGACAGCTTCTACGGATCCGGTTGAAGGATTCACCCATAAGGAATGGGATCCACCTTCACGTTTGAGATAGCATCCATTTTTTCGAAGATGACGAAGCAACGCACTGCGTTTCACCCAATCGTCACCTTATCTCGAATAGCCTCCGGAGGGGTCCCACGAAGAGCATCCTCCCTGCGGTCTTCCAAGATCAGGGAAATGGCTTCGGCCAGGCTACTTCTAGCTTCTTCCTGGGTTCTTCCTTGCCCATTTGCTCCGGGGATTTCCGGGCAGTAGGCAACGAACCACTCCCCATCCTGTTCAATTATTGCCGTGAATTCGTTATGCATAGGTCACTCCCTATTCCTTTTGAATGAACGAACTCTTATTGAAAGTAATGAAAGATTCTACCCCCTGTCAATTTACATTCCGACATTTCCCAAAAAATAATGGCCTGTGCGTCGCAAAAAAATCAGAGGAGGGACCGCAACCTCAATTATTGGAATTTACGCTTTTTAAAAGCTCGGATGTCTTCTTGGGAAAGAGCAAACCATTCTCCCCCCTCCCGCTTCTCTTCGAAACGCTTATGCCAATAACTTTCTATGTCTTCTGGGTCATCGGTTTTTATGACATGAACCATATTTGGTTTTTGGGGTAATTGGATAGAAAGCTCTCGAAGACGTCTGCCAACAGCATTAGATCGGCCAATCTTATATTTCTTTCCCGATCGAAGAAGGTATACAAAACCTTTGACTCCCAGGGAATCCATTTTATGATCTAGATTATTTGAAATTCCTTCCCCGAGAAGATTTAAAACAGATTCAAACTGCTTTTTCCCTCACAATATTCAGCAACGTTCCCTAACAATTGGTCACGACCCCCCACCGCCGAAATGCAAGTTTATTAGGGAAGGTTGAGTCGTCTTTTCTTTTAAGCATAATGTCGGCTTCTGTTGGAATATCGTTCAGTTCCAAAGCTAATTCAGCAAAACGCCCCAAAAGAATTTCATCTGGAATTTTAGAGGTTTGGGTATTAGGAGCATATCCCGCATCTTCTTGAAATGCAGCCCAGGAACGCCAATAACCACCTTTCCAATAATAGGGCGTAATTCCAGTTTCACGCGTAAAGATGCGAACACCAATGGCTCTACCACCACTTTTTCTACAAGTTCATTGTATAAGCTAATGATTTTTTCTTTTGAAATCTGGGGCATATGATGCGCCTAGTAGGGATGGAAAAATTTGAAAATTCCCTTTTCCTTTTTTTGACAGTATAAGAATCTTCACAAATTATGACAATGAATATGGTGTTCTCTCAATACGGTTCTTTTGGAAATCCCGCCTTTGGGGGGCGGCTGAGCGGAAGGGGCAAATTCGACCTTTGGGCGAGCACTGTTTGAGCGGAGCGAGTTGCGCAGCCATGCAATTTGCTCCTGATGCGAAGGAACCACGGAGTGGCCGCGCCCAGGCGGAAATGGTTTTCGCCCCTTTTGCCTCCACAACAATGGTGTCACCCTACGGGATGAATCAAGCAATACCTCGCAGTGTGAGGGCGAAACCCTACGAAATGATTTTTTATGAAAAGACTAGATTCCCGATTAAAGATGTCGGGAATGACAAGACAAAAAAAGCGGCACCTTATAAAAGGGCCGCCTTTTCGGTTTTCGGAATATAGATTCAGTTTTACATGAATTTCATGAATTTTTCTTTGGCTTCATCCATGATCTCGGCCGTGATCTCCGACCCGCCGCGTTCTTTGACCAGCCGTTCGATTTCCCGGCGCGCCATAGGTTGGATGAAGTCGGGAATGTTATTCAACCGTTCTTGCGCTTCCGGAGTCCAGCGAATGCCTTCGGTGGTGGAATTCTTGGAATCATCCATAACTTGTAAATTTACAGTGGTAAATCCGTTTTTCCGAGCGTAGGTCTCCACACTACTTTTCACCATCGGTTGCACGAAGGAGGGGAGCTTGGCCAATTTTTCTTGGGCATCCTGGGTCCACAATAATTGTTCACCGGCCGGGGTGGCCGTTCCGGTCGACCCCGTTGAACCCAACCCCATTTGGGCAACCATGGCAGAGAAGGGACAGCCCCCTCCCTCACCCGACTCTCCCGATCCTGCGCTCGGAGCCGCTGATGCCGTTGGAGACCCAGCAGTCGCCGGTTGACCCCCTTGAATTTTTTCATTGAGATAGGCGGCCATTTGCCCCATGCCTGCGGAGACGTTTTCTTCTAAGCCCCCTCGGGTCATCTCTAAGGGCTTGGGCGCTTCCGTTCGTCCTCCCAATTGCACCCCTAGGGAAGACACCATTTGGGTTTCGCCGGGATTGGTCACCATCGAGAACCGAGATTGGCAGGAAGGGCATTCGAAAAACACTCCCAAGGAACCTTCAGCCGGTTGTTCAACTCTTTCAAAGGTCATATACGTTTCGCATTTAAGACAAACAAATTTCATATCAGTTCCCTTCTGAAGGTCGACTAGGAGCCGACGATCGCTTGGAGGTATTATAACTTTCCGGCTACCACCTGCTGATAGTCCAATAAGGTATGGATTTTCTTCGCGATGTCCTGATATCTGGCAACGGTAGGATTGGCGCCATCCAATATCGGCTCCCCTTTATCAAACGTCCGGGCAAAATTCCGATCGAAAGGAATCCGTCCAAGGAGAGGAATCCCCAATACTTCACACATTGATTCGGTATCACCCTCAAAAAGTGGATTTTCTTCTCCACAAGACGGACACCGATACTGACTCATATTTTCCACGACCCCTAATATCTCAATGTTCAATTCCTGTGCATAGGCGATCGACTTTTGCACGACATTCGAGGCCACCTCCGATGGGGTTGTGACCACCACAGCCCCCGCCAAATCAGGAATAAGCCCGGCCAAAAGTGGGGGTTTGTCCGCGGCCGCTCCAGGAGGAAGATCAGCTAATAAATAATCTAATTCCCCCCAAGCCATGTCAGAAAGGAACTCCCGAATGACGTTCATTTCGGTCAGCCCCAACCACACAGGGCTCAGATCCATGGGTCCCTTCCACCGGACGGGAGCGTTCGCCTGCAGGAGAAAATCCATCGAGGCCACTTTAATGTTCAAAGGTCCCGTCGGGGGTACCGCCCCTTCCGGAGTATCGATAAGCCCGGCACCACGCATACCCAACATTTGCGGCACACAAGGCCCATTGATATCCACATCCAGCAACCCCACCCGTTGTTCCATGCGGGCAAAGGCCAGGGCCAAATTCACGGTGGTCATGCTCTTTCCCACGCCACCTTTACCGCTCATGACGACGACTTTGCGGCGGATACCCTTCATTCGAGCCATCACCATTTTGGTCTGAGCCGAGATCTGCTCTACGACCTTGGCATCATCAGAATAGTGAAGGTTATTAAGGATAGTCTTGAGGTCTTTTTGTTGGCTCATTGCAGCAACCTTATTTTCAGAAGATTTAGGGAAAAATACAGCAAATCACGGTACCACAGCATTTTTTCCAGCGTCAAACAAGCTGGCCCCACAGCGAAGAAAGAAACCAGTCCACCACTTCTCCCTTTTCCACACATCCTCTTACCTTTTACCTTGGCCCTAAACTGTTTTTGTGGCCGACAAACTTCTACTGCAGGGTTCAGGGCAAAGAAGACGAAACCCGAGATCCTCCCATTATATGGGGGAATGGTTAATCAATACCTGGGACTCTTTCGTTCGAGAATCCCCAGGGGAGTGAAGGGGGTTTTCCTCCTCAAGGTTTTGGAAAGCAAAGTACAAAGGGACCTCAAGAATAGCTCACCATTTTTCATGCTCCCTGGGGGGGAAACGCACAAGCTTGGGACCTCTATTATTTTGGGAAAAAACGCTACCCTTGAAAAACGGAATCCCAGAATTGATCTTGAGCCATCTTCATGATGTGGGAGCTAAGTCAAAAGAACCTCCTCCAAAAAAGGAGTCGATCATTTTGGGCAGTTAGGAAAGATTTCCCAGAAGAGCTGATGGAAAAAAGGGGGCCACATACGACTCAAAAACTTTTCCTCCACCCCATCTATGACTTTTCTCGCATTAGGTATATAATGCCCTGTTTTTTATTCATTTAAGGGAAAAAATAGATGAAAATAGAGATAAAAGTCCTTATCCTCTTTCATCAAAATGGATTTCCTGAATTCCTACCGTCCGTCGATCTAAAACTCCCCTCTTTACCCATCTTAACCTGAAAGGAGGTCCCACTCATTTAATGGGCCAAATAACACATCTCGGAATTATTCATACCGTGCACACCATTCATTCAGAAGGGGAAATGGGCCATGAAGAAAACCCAAAGAGGATTCGTGCATCGATTCATGATAAGCGGTTTATACCTTGGAATGTCCTTGTTGGGTTCCCAGGCCATGGGAGCCAGCTATCAAATGGATTTTTGGACGTTGTCGCAAACGCAGAATGCCGTAGACACCACGATCGCCGGTCAACCCCTAACCAACATTCAAAAAATTACCGAACCACCTCTCGTCACAGGAACGTTTTCCATCGCCGATCATGCCTTAGGGACTCCCCATGCCTTCATCCCACTCAACTCGAGTGATTTCCTTTTTTTCTCTGCCACATTTGGCGGAAATACCTTTGAATTGCCCGATGATGTCTTGATCACGGATTTCTTGGGGTATCCGTTAAATCGCCAACTGGGCATCCGCTTAGATAACGAGGGACAGGTTCAACGTTTTGATATTCCTTTATTTTCCACGTCGAACTCGGGATATATTTACGACGATGAGTCAAGTAGCTTCCCGAATCCTTCCTTAACACTCTGGGATCGAGACCCCTTCGGAGGAGAATCCTACTTCGTCCAGGAGGGAGATGGGTGGCTGCTCTTACCGGCCGGCACGGCCTCGACACTCGGTTTGGTAGACATTCCCCTGAATCAGCAAACGGTGATCCTCCCAGCCGGAGTACCCCTTCTCTCCGGCTTGGTTCATGATTGGCGAACAAACCGGGTTTTTGGAACTGCCACCAATGGCGTCTTTCGCATTACCGAAATGGCCAATCCGCCGGGCTCCGCTCCCATTCCCGAACCTTCCACGTTCCTTCTCTTCGGATCCGGTCTCGGCGGAGTGATCCTTTGGCGGATTCGGAGGAAGCGGCAGCTCTAGAGATCACGTGCAGGGGCTTTGACAAGCCGCCCACCCTTCCTGGGTGGGCGGCGTTGTTCAACATCAAGAGGAGGGGGTCATCAAACGCGAACGATTTAAACCAGGGTCGCCCGAGGGGCCGCTTTTTTCACGGCCTGTATGCCCTTTTTCATGCCCTGGGCCGACGCGTAAGGCTGACTGGTTCCAATAACCTTGGAATTTCGGGCCTTCAGCACAAAATACGATTTCCCATTTTTCGTGGTTTTCGCTTCATAGCAAGAGTCATCGGTTGCGTGGTTTCGAACAGATTGGGTGGCCCGTCGAGCCGAGGATCGCAGAGCATACCCTTGACTGGACAGAATGATTTCTCCACTTTGTACTTTCAGACGAAAATAAAATTTGCCATTCCTTCCTGTGAATACTTCAAACCGATTAGAACTGCTCCCCATGTGAAACCTCCTTGCTTGATGTGTAAATGATGGTGAACCTCTCTCGCACCCCTTTGCCTGCGGGATTCAGTGGTGGTCATCTCGAGTCGTAAAGAGCGTCCTTTTGGAATTGCTCCATTCTATATTTATTTTCACGAATAGTCTTGTAGGAGAATCGTTCCAAGAAATTGCAACCGACGGAAATATTCCATCGTAGTATCCTGTAAATCCGAGAAAATCCCATCTAATTCGGCCATGCAATCTCGTAAAATATCCACTCGTTGGTCATCCAACTCATGTTCTTCAAAAAAATACGTGACGCAGCCACAGATGACCGTATCCAGCGTCATCAATTGGCCTTCATGGCCACCCAAATCCTCGGGCCAATCCGCAATTTGATGAACCTGCCATACTTCGTCAAACTTTTTTCTATCAGAATCTGTCATGGTCAGGTGTTGTTCATTGGGAAAGTGAGTCGGCAAAAAAAAGGAACGGATTTTCACACACCGCCAAGGCCCCCAGTTCCTCTTCCTGATGGGCTCCGTCTCGGTCTTTCACCTTACCGGCTTCTTCGACTGACTTCAATCCTCCTGCCCCCACCCTAAGGCGTCCAGGAGAAGCACGGAAAGGGAACATAACACTAATCCCCATATACGATAATCCACGGGTTCCCGCTCCAGGCACCATTTCACCACGCGCAATCTCCACAGATCAGACCCGGCATACAAGAACATCCCTTTGGCTATCATACTGCAACCGACCACAACCCAAATCGGTTGATAGGGTTTGTTCCAGCTTCCGATGATCAACAGAATTCCTAATATCGCGGCGAATCCTCCCCATTTGATAAAACCAGGGGAGGCAATCACGGATTGGCGTAACGTCGCAATCATGCGTTCGGGTGCCACAATGAGTGCGACTCCATCAACCATCCACAATCCAGCGATGCAATACAAGAACATCATCAACATTCGTGACTACCCCCAGCCGCAAGGGCAATCCGTGGGGTCCTACAGAATATTTGGTTTATGTGGGGGGTCTGGTTAAAGATACCGAGGATTGGTGGCTTCACCCTGAGCATCCACGTCATACACCAACGGGACTCCTGTGGGAATATTTAATTCCAGGACCGCTTCACGAGATAACTGTTCTAAATGCATGACTAAGGACCGCAGGCTATTTCCATGGGCCACCACCAAAACCGTTTTTCCTTCCATTAAGGCGGGTTGAATTCGAGATTGAAAATAGGGCAGCACTCTTTCGGCCGTATCCTTCAGACTTTCACCTCCAGGAGGTTTGACATCAAAACTCCGCCGCCAGATCTTGACCTGTTCCTCTCCAAATTTCTCAATCGTATCGGCTTTATTCAAACCCTGTAAGTCTCCATACATCCGCTCGTTCAGGGCTTTATTCTCTTCGATGGGTAAATCGGTTTGATTGATCCCTTCAAGAACTAAACGCAACGTATGCTTGGCCCGATTCAGCACCGAGGTAAAGGCACAGTCAAATCGAAAGCCTTGCAGTTTTTTCCCGGCTTCTCGAGCCTCCTCTTCCCCTTTAGGAGACAAGGGGACATCAACCCACCCGGTAAATCGATTTTCCAAATTCCACTGAGATTGGCCATGACGAATAAGCACTAACTGCGGCATGTTCTGTTCTCTCCATTACCAGAAAAGTGAAAGATTAAAGCTCGAACCGCCAACGGAAATTCCCCAGTTGCGGGCCCATGGCCCGGAACACCGGGAGATACCCTCAAGCTGCCTACCTCCCAATCAGAGGGGGGTACATAGCTCAGCCAGGACACACGCTGGGCCCCAAGAGGGGTGGAAGAAGTTTGATCCTGTTCCGGATTTACAAATTCGGACTTCCGATTCACCCCCCAGGAGGGAGGCTTGGGTACCATGCTGGATTGAGAAACTTGCTTTGCCTTTCGGCGAACCGTACCATGACGGCAATTTGGCTGGACCGGGTGCTCCTGATGGCGACCGACGACACGAAATGGAAACAATTTGCGGAATGGTGGACCGTCTTGGCACGCCGGCAAGGGGTCGCTAATCGAACCGAACGATTTTTTCAGCATGGCCTGGGGCCACACCGGGCCTTGGAACGAGCCGCCCAAGAAGGAGGCGATCTGGATTATATTCTGTTTACCCTCATTCGGCATTGGATCCCTCCCGTCCTCCCCCCCCAGGGTCAGGAACGAACTGCCAAGCATGATTCGGATTACTGGCTGGAATCTGAGCGTATCTTAAAAGCGGCCGTGGTCCGTCTCCGCGAATTGAAACCGGTCATTGACATGCTCACCGCCCCCAGCCCCCTGGATATCCCCGATTCCTCGCCCCGGCCAGAGGTGGAAGTCGAATTGGCCAATATGGTGGAAGGCATTGCGGAGGTCGTGGGCGCCTATGGTGGACCCGATTATACCTCAATTATCAAAAATTTTGACCCCATTCCGTTGCGACAGACCCAACCGTTTAAACACAACAAAAAGCACAGCGCGGAATTATGGGTGGTGTTTCTCCTTCGTGAACATTTCCGTCATTTAGGATTGGGGAAAGACCGAGTCTGGAAATTAATTGCCCAGCTTATTGAGGCCGCGGAGATTTTTCAATCCGACGAACAACCCACCACCCCTGGAGCCTTAAAATCTTGGTGGACCAAAAATTGGCCCCGAACGTATACCCTGTTAACGGAAAAAGGTGAGCAGGGCGATGCCAAACACACCGCGTACCAATCGGACTACGAATGGTTTCAAACGTGGTTTAATTGGCAATCCACCGTTGCCCCTCATCGCCTTCCCTCTTCAGGTTCTTAAAGCGGTTGCCCCCCATCCTCCAGATATTTCGGGGAAGTTTCCCAATCCAACCATCACGGTGTTATGCCATTTACACACTCGCCTTTTATATTTTACATGTGAATTTTTCTAAGACCCCCCACTATCACCGTTCAGTAACACATACATTTCCTCGGGAATAAAGACTTTCTCCAGACACCTCGATCCGGTTAAATTTGGTGATAGGAACACCCTAAATAAGGGGGATAAAATTATTTTTTTCATTCTGATTTTTATTATGTCGTCTAACCCGGTAGAGTGTTGTTCCGAGAGATCATGCCTTTTTAAAAGGACCTCAAGATGCCCTTATTCATTGGAAAGATTTCTTGTTCCTCTCTCTTCATTACCTTCCAAATTTTCTAGATTTTCTATGGGAAATTCCACTCCCCCTGCCATAAATAAAAGATTGCCATAAAAAAAATCCAGGACAGCTCCCAACCAAAATACATATGATTGAACTCCCCCTTCCTCCCGAATTAGTTGTGCTTTCTCCTCATTTGAATGGACAGTGCTCCCCATGATGCGGGTAACGGCGTCTTTCATATGCCAAAAATAAAGAAAGTTTGCACTTAGTCCAGCTAGGATACGAGACACCAAAACTACATAGATATCTTTAGTATAAAAAACTGCTAAAAGAGGGAAAATGAAATAGAACCCTGCAAACATATACATTTTTCGGTAGAGAAACCAGATAAATGGTTGAAAAACTGCTGCCGGCCAATTCCAGCTTAAAGAAAATCGGGGACCCGCCGGAGTTTCCAATTGTGCGAATTTTTCACGGAAATACAAAAAGGCTGGACGCCACAGCCACCCCGTTTTTAGGGAAAATTGAAGGGACTTACTTGGGCCAACGAACGCTTCCCACACCTGAAGCGGCGTCGGCTCGGAAGGAGGAGCCTCAGACTGACTTGTGGATGAATCTTGAACTAAGGCCTGCCCACATTGAGAACAAAAATTTGCATCCGTGGGGTTGTCTTGGGAACAGGAAGGACAGGTTGGCATTGTGAACGGTTATAGCATCCCTACCATACTCACACAAGATCTGGGGAAAGACCGGATCTTGGGGATAGTTGGGTGTTCCGGATAATCCGGCACAAGAGGAAGCTGATTAACAGACGAAAGGCTGAATCTTCCCGAGCGATTGATATTCATGGTACAGCTCTTTATAGATCCGTTGTTTCAATTCCATGAGAGAGGGCGAGGAGTCTTGAGCATCCTTCCCCATCCACTGTATGCCACAATGGCGGCATTGCAGGGGGATGGGATCTGAAGGAAGGACTTGATCCCGACCGACGAGACGTTTCAGGCATTTCACACAAAAGGGACCCTGTATCATCGTCGCCATGTATTTTGGCTCCACCTCCTCGAGAACAGTCGATCCCAAACATTCCCAAATTCTATCGTTAAGGGTGAATCGAAGACCATGCCGGACAATGGCCCGGGGGCGAGGGAACCTCCTATTTGGGGAAGGCTCGAGGACAGGATCAACGGTTTCCAATTTGATCAAACGGCGATCGATATCTTTAGAAAATAAAAGGTGTTGAGAAGCGAATTGAGTGGCGGCTTCCAGAGAGGCTAACCTGGTCTCCACTTCCACCTCCCTTTGCTCAAGATGGTTCTCCAAGCGACGCATCTCCTCCTGAGAGGACGCCCGTAAACTTTGTCGCACACCACATCGAAGCTTTTCCCGGAAAGGTCCAAATGACCTCCCATCCCTCCACCAAATCCCCAAGGCACCGGCCATGACCAGCAATAGAATAATGAGAAGAATGATGAGTATATCCATAGCCTTTTCACACAGCGTGCGCCCTCATGAACCCCATCGAGAGCGAGATATCACAAATGGCGAGAGTCCTATTCCTCCAAGGTTGGTTTATACCACATTTGATACCGTTGATACCGTGCTATTCGCCCCTTTTTACCGGGGACAGACTAGACCCACATGCGTTTTTTCGATATGGTTTCAAGAAGGAGACGTGGTATCCAGTTAGGTTATTGACAGTCTACCTAATTTTATCAGTCCTCCCTAATCTCAAATCGAAACTTCATCCCATTCATGGCTGAGGCCGACGAGACCCCATCCAACCCCGACTCCCCTCATCTCGACAAGGATCGTGCGGTCCTACTGGAAACCCACCGTTCCTGGCAGCGGTCCCGGCCCAATGACCGTTCTCTTAAACACCCGGTCAACCCTACCACCCCGACAGATCGCCAGGACTTTTTTCAATTCGCCCAACGCAACGCTGATTTTCGCCATCAAAACCTGAGAAATGCGAATTTTCAAGATGCTTCTCTTCCAGGAGCGGATTTTGAGGGAGCCGATCTTCGGGGAGCCAATTTTCGAGGAGCCAATCTTCGGAGTGCTCGTTTTATCCGAACACAACTGGCTTGGGCCGATTTTTCCCAAGCCGACTTGATATGGGCAGATTTTCGGGAGGCAGAACTGAATGGGGCCCGGTTGCACGGGACCACCCTTCGGGGGACATCTTTCGTTCGCTGTCATTTAAGGGAGGCCGACTTTACGGGTGCAGATTGCTCCTGGGGAGATTTTCGAGAAGCGGATCTAGGCGAGGCCTCGTTTCAAAACGCCAACCTGATGGGTGCGACACTCATTCAAGCCCAAACGAGCACCACAAATTTTGAAGGGAGTCATGGAACCCCAGACTCCCCTCAATCTGCCGACGGTTCGCCCTCCAAAGACGATCAGCTTTTTTCTTAGCCAGGGTATTTTCCGTTTTCCAGCTTCCTTACAGCCCCGAAATCGTAAAACCCCGTCTGGATTCCTGGAAACCTTGGATCTTATCGGTTTCCAAAAAACCGTTTAGGCGGATCCGGAATGATGAAAGTAGGCTCGCAAAACTTTGTTCCGTTGAGGTTCCCGTAATTTGGCCAGCGCCCGTTCTTCGATTTGCCGAATGCGTTCACGCGTGACCGAAAACTCATGCCCGATTTCTTCTAAGGTGGCATCTTCCAATTCTCCAATGCCAAAGCGTCGCCGAATAATATGAGCCTCCCGTGGCGTCAGGGTTTGCAGCAGATCGGTGACTTTCTCTTGGAGATCCACCCGTTCAGCCGAATAGCTCGGGGAAATCGCTGATGCATCCTCAAGGATATCGGATAGATGGGCACTCTCTTCATCGCCCACCGGTGTTTCCAGAGACATCGACCCTTTGGTCACATCCAACAATCCGGCAAGTTTTTCAACCGGAATCTCCACCACTCCACTCAGCTCTTTCATGTTGGGTTCTCGTCCCAATTGAACAGCTAAGCGGTCCAAGGAGCGTCGAATTCTGGTCATGGCATCACACACATGAACAGGAACCCGAACGGTTCGGGACTGATCGGCTAACGCTCGGGTGACGGCTTGTCGAATCCACCACGTGGCATAGGTACTAAATTTATACCCGCGCTGATACTCGAAACGATCCACAGCCCGCATCAATCCGATATTGCCTTCCTGAATTAAATCCAATAAATCGAGACCTCGGTTCACATATCGTTTGGCCACACTCACCACCAGCCGAAGATTCGCCTCCAACATCGCCTGTTTGGCCCGATGGAGGCATGACTGGGCCTTGTCTAAGCGTTCAACATGTTTCAAAAAGTCCGTATAGGGCATATGAAGAACCTGTTCTTCCAGGTATTGGAGCCGTTCTATCCCTTCCTGGTTGAACGAGGGCCCTTTCACCCCTCCCTGGCCAGGATCTCGATCGGCCAATCCCGAGGATTTTTGCCGTTTGGATTGCCCCTGACTCAACAGGCGGATGTCTTGTGGGGAGAAACCTAGGCGCCCCAACACTTCTTCGATTTGCTGTCTCACCGCCCGGATCCGCGACTCAATATCCAGAAAAAAACCTGGATGCCAATTCCCCTCTTCCAACAGTTGAAATAGTGTATCCCTCTCCCGAGCAATGCTCGGAACCGAACCTTTTCGGGATTTTCGGGACTGTTTGGCCGAGGTATTCACGAGAAAAGTCACGCCATCACACAATCGCTGAAGCTGCTCGAGAACGCGCTGATGAAAATCTTCGTCCTCGTTTTGATCGGATAATTCGAATTCGACTTCCGGTTCTAAGACAAGCTCTTTGTCCTTTTGGATAAATTGTCTGGCCGGGATTTCACCCTGGAGGAGTCGTTGTCGCTGAGTTTCCAAATATTCCCGAATCATGGGTAAGGAAAAAAGGGCTTCGATCAGCCCTCGTTTCGCTTCCTCAATTTTTTTGCACAGACGCACTTCCCCATCTCGATCAAGCAACATCACTTGCCCAATTTCCTTCAAATACAAGGGCAACTGCTGGTCGCTCATTCCCGCCTGGCTTCCTCCTCCAGGGCCACTCCTAGGGGGCTGCTTTGATGGGGGGGCTCCTTTTTTTACATTCTCCATTGACTCATTCCATAACGACTGTTCCACCAACCTCGATGGGATCATCATTCCTCCCTTGTAAGAATTGTCGTGATTTCTTCCCTTCCTTAACGTGCCATACAAAAATCTTCTCAGGTCAACAGGCCCAAAATGAGCAAAGCCAATGCCATATCACCCGCCTCTTCACATAGGAATACTTTGGTGTTCGTTAACGCCAACTACGCTTCTTTGGTAAAAAAACGTTTTTAGGGCGAGTGAAAAAATTGAAGAAATCGTCGGAGGAATTTACGGATAGGGGGCCTTTATTCCCCAAACGCGGTCGGTCCCCTGATTTTTTTTGGGATTTTTATGCAACGATCCGTCGGCAAAACCGACAAATCAACCAGGAAACACGACGACGAGGCCAAACGTCCTTCGAAAGGATGCTCACACGGCACCATACGTTCACGTGAGGTACTGCTAGAGATTTCTTGGCATGAACATGAGATTTTGTTACAGTCGATTCGTTTTTTTTCGCGCAGGTTCTCCTTCAATGGGTTCTCCCTCTGACCCCAGCCCCCAAGGCAAGACATAACCTCAAAACAACCACATGGAACCGAAACGGGAAACGATATGAACGTTAGATTCATCTTCTTGGTGCTTTGTGTCACCTTGGCTTTGGGAGGATGTGCCGGAAAAGAAAAGTCCACCAACACGCTGGACATTTCCGAAGCCCCGCTGAGCCAAGACCTTTCCGAGCCAGAAGATATCCTGGCTTTGGAGGAAGGGGAAGAAGACGAATTTTTTGACCCTTTTGATGAAGAAGGCACGGAAGACCAACTGGAGGAATATGATCCCCTTGAACCGCTAAATTCGGCCATTTTTGAATTCAACTATCACTTTGATAAATATCTCATTAAACCGGTCGCGCAAGTTTACGATTTTTTTATCCCACCCGATGTTCAACAAAGCATCTCGAACGTCTTTCTCAACGCCCGTTTCTTCCCTCGGATGTTAAACAACCTTTTCCAAGGAAAATTTGAGGGAGCGGGAATTGAAATGAGTCGTTTTCTCATCAATACGACCCTGGGTGTCGGAGGTCTATTCGATCCGGCCGGCATCATGTTCGATCTCAATACCCCTCCGGAAGATCTTGGGCAAACCCTAGGCTCGTATGGGGTTCCTCCTGGCCCATACCTGATGGTTCCTTTTTATGGTCCGTATACCTTAAGAGACGGCCTAGGATTTATTGGGGATTTATTCTTGGATCCCTTTAATTGGTTTGTCCTTCCCCTTATTGAACTCGATGGCGCCCCACTCGTGGTGGAAAAAAATTCCACGATTAACTACGCACGCTTGGGAATGTCCACGGGGGAGGCGGTCAATCTCCGCGCCTTAACGTTGGAAAAATTTCAAGGGGCGGAGGAAGGAACGTTGGATTTATACGGGGCTATCCGTAATGGGTACCTTCAACAACGACGCCTAGCCATTGCTGAATGATTCCACCCATTTCTGATCCTGTTATGCGTTGATGGGTGAACACAACCCTGTCCGAATAGACTCGGATAGGGTTGGTTTCATCGACCCCCTGCCATCAGCCGATTCCCCCTCCAAGACAGAAGTCCAAAAAGTGGGTAAGATGAAAGTGGATCTCCAGAGTAACCATGGTAGGATTACCCAACATCCATGACCCCAATTTCCAATCCGTCCCAAAGCTCCCATAGTCGATTTCTCATCACCGCCGCCGGGTTTGTCGTGGTGGTCGCGGGAATGCGAGCGGCGGAGCCGATTCTGGTTCCCATGCTCATCGCAGGGTTTTTGGCCGTGATCAGTACCTCACCCGTGTTTTGGTTGAAGGAAAAAGGCATTCCCGCGCCATTGGCCGTCTTTTTGGTCATTCTCGGGGTCCTGGGATTGGGATTCGGGTTTATCGTGTTGATCGGAACCTCGTTGGAAGACTTCTCCGATGCGGTTCCCCGTTACCAAACTCGCCTCACCGAAGAGATGGGCCCATTGCTACAGTGGATTCAAGGGTTCGGGATCCAATTGAATGAAGAACTCTTATTGAAATCCATCGATCCCGGGGCGTCGATGCGATTGGTCGGACGGATGCTCTCCGGGTTGGGGGGGATCCTGACGAATTCGTTCCTGATCGTGCTCACGGTCATCTTTATATTGTTGGAAGCCTCGAGTTTTCAATTGAAGGTGCGGGCGGCATTTGGCGATCCCAAAGGCACCATGTCGCAATTCAGCAAAATCACGGAGGCCGTGAATAATTATCTGGCCATCAAGACCATCGTTAGCTTAGGAACCGGAATCGTGGTGGCAACTTGGGTGGCGATATTGGGGATCGACTTTCCTGTCATTTGGGGACTTCTGGCGTTTCTCCTCAACTTTATTCCCAATCTGGGATCAATCATCGCAGCCGTCCCACCGGTGCTCCTAGGATACATTCAGTTTGGAATCGGGCGTGCGTTGCTCGTGGCGGCCGGGTATGGAGCGGTCAATGTCATCTTTGGCAACGTTGTCGAGCCCAAACTCATGGGGCGGAAACTCGGCCTTTCCACTTTGGTCGTGTTTCTCTCACTCGTGTTCTGGGGATGGATCTGGGGTCCGGTGGGCATGCTCCTATCCGTGCCCATGACCATGATCGTCAAGATTGCCTTGGAAAGTCATCCCTCCACTCACTGGATCAGCATCATGCTGGATTCTGAAAAATCGGTGACTCATTCTCTCTCCGTCACCCCCGAGGAGCCCTTCTCCGAGGCGAAGGGAAAGGAATCCCATCCCACGTCTTCCATTCCTCTCCAATCATGAACGCGGGAAACCAGGGCCAGAATAGCCCCTTCCTAAAACACGCGAGGTTTTTTGCTTCTTCGTCGGGGATTGCTATTAAAGGCCATCGTGGTGGGTTCGGTCGCATGGACGAACATGGCCATGCGACGAGGACTCAAATAGGCGAGGACCTGTTGCGGGACATCTTTCATATGCACGGCCTTCTTGATTTCCAATTCAGGCCGATGCACTAGATTCACCATCATCCCATCATTGCGACAGAGCCAAGGAGCATACAATAACACCACGGGCCGAGTCGGCTCATGTATATTGACAGACGTCACGATTCCCCAAAACCCATCGGTCAATTCCACGAGGCTCCCGGGGGGATACACCCCAATGGCTTGCACTAATGCTTGGACGACATGCGGGCAAAACCGTGCCTCCTCCCCCTTTTCGACGACATGGCGGTACAACCGAGACAGAGCCGCATGCGGACTGAGACTGGATTGGGGGTCAGGAGCATTGCACAGTTCATCGAAATGATCGGCCACCATCAAAATTTTCGTGAGCGGGGAAAGCGCATCTGCCTTGACACCCTGGGGATACCCCGAGCCATCCAAGCGCTCATGATGCTGAGTGATCATATTCAGCAATTCGGGCCCAACTTGGAGAAAGGAGGACATCAATTGTCCTCCCAATTCCGGGTGCAGGTTTCCCAGTTCCGGATCCGCCTGCACTTTCATCCCCGACGACCCGAATCGAACTTTCATCGGCAAGGCCCGATACCCCACATCATGGAAGAGTGCGCCCCGACCCAGTTCGCCCAATACGTCGACGTCCAAGTTCATTTGGCGACCGATTAACACGGACAATGTACAGACGTTGAGCGCATGTTCCGAGAGACCCCAGGCCAACCCATTACTCCCAACCATATCCAGTAAAGACATGGTGGCCTTGGGATTATTCAGCATCTGGACGATATGGGAAATCATGTCGTCCGCCGTTTTTAATCCAGCCGGGCGACGTCCACTCACTTGCCGAAAGAGTTCGTTCCCTTGCGCAAGGGTTTTCTGGTAGGCCCCCTCCACCTTTCGCAAATGATTCTGAAAATCCTGGTATTCCTGCCGTCGATCGATAATTTCGGAAAGAGACGATTCCGGAATCACCCCGGTGTTTTCATCTGGATCAGTGCCAGAGGGGGAGGAATCGTGACTCTCAGCATCAACCTCCCCATCTCCTCCCCCCTGAAGAGGTGAGATTCCTTCATCTGAACCCCCATCGTCTTCGTGAGTCCCGGAGTCCGGATCATAAAGGATGGTGACGTTGTTCAGGCCTTGAATCGTCGCTAAATCTTCAGACGATTTAATGGCAAAGGTATTGGTGGGAAACGGATGACTAAACCACGAGCCTTCCAGCTTGACGAAGGATCCGATTCGAAGGTCGTTCCGGTCTTGGACTTCAACAAAGGGCATGGACGACACCAACGGCGAATAACGATCTCCCCAGGCACACGAGTCGACCCTTCCGGTTCTAACCGGTAAGGAGCAACAAGAAAGGCCTTTCCGTATTTTCGGCGAAATTCCTCAAAGAATTGACACACATACACCTGCCCACCCAAAAAAATACGTCTTTCTATCTAGAACAAGAACGAAAAAGAACATAAAAGAATATTGGGGTCTGACTATATAGGGGTCAGACTCGATTTTTTCCCTAGCCGGTGCTTTCGATTGGGTTTCGACTAGAAAAACATCGGGACGGGGGCTACCTGTAATATTTCCCCTCTCCCCTGGACTAGGCCATGAACAGAGAACAAGATTTCCCCTGGCAGGGCGAGTCCCCCATCTTTGCCGAGTCTTCCTCGGGAAAATCCTTCACAACTTCATAACCATTCAACCACGAGGTACACCATGAAACGAGGTTTCGCGTGCTTGCTGGGGTTTTTCCTCCTTTTGTCCGCACAAACCACACTAGCCAAAAACGATGGCTTATTTGAGTATGAGTTTACGGTCACCAACCTGACGCAGGGACAATGGATCACACCCATTTTGAGCATTGCCCATGGACCAGACTTCACCTTGTGGGAAGCAGGTCAAGATGTGGGAGGAACACCAATCGAAACTTTGGCTGAAACGGGAAACCCCGGCCCCCTGAATACCGAAGTAGGAGGAAACGCAGCTGTACATCAAACAGTCATCGCCCCAGACCCGAATGGTTTGGCCGGAGTGCTTCTTCCACCGGGCCAGTCAGTCACGTTTAGACTTCCCGCAACTCCAGGGCAACAAGAACGGTTATCCCTTATCGCCATGCTGACGCCCACCAATGATGCCTTTTGGGCGCTACAAGGCGTGCGGGCTCCACGCGTTCGTCAATCGGCCACTTATTTTGCTCGAGCCTATGATGCGGGAACCGAAATCAATTCGGAACAATGTGGAGAGATTCCGGGTCCTCCCTCGTTGGGAGAACTATTAGGGTGTTCGTTAGATCCTTCCGAAGGGGCGGTTTCCGGTTCTCCGGAAAATGGAGTGATCCATGTACATAATGGCATTCATGGGGAACCGAATGTGTCCGGCTCCGAATTAAACCCCATGGACCAAGATTGGCGAAACCCGGTGGCTCAAGTCACGATTCGCCATGACCGCGTGTATTAACGGGGACCAAGACGGGTGGGCCCGCTGGGCTCACCCGTAGGCTGTACGGGAGACGATATTCGAAAAAATCCGAGAGGACGGAATTGAGGGTAATGATTCAAACTACACAATGAAAAAAGAGATATTCTTTTTTTCGCCCAAGACCCGCTTAAACCGTCACGACGATCTTGCCCTTCTGCCGATTGGAGACCATGTATTGGTGGGCTCCAACGATATCCGACAACTGAAAGGTGCGATCGATGATCGGTTTCAGCGCTCCAGATTCCAATCCTTTAAAGATGTACGTTTTCCCTTCCTGGAGACTGTCTGGGTTTTTCACGATCTCGAACAGCGTATACCCCCGTATCGTTAATCCTTTGGAAAGAGCAGGGAACAACGGATAGGGAGTCGGGTGGGGCGCTAAGGCCCCATACTCAAAAATAATGCCTCCCGGCGCGGTTGCCCCGGCAAGCTGCTCCAGCATCGGTCCGGCCACAGGATCGAACACGACATCGACACCTTTCCCAGCCGTAAGGGACATCGCGCGTTCCACCAAATCTTCTTCACCGGTCACGATCACATGATTCGCCCCAGATTCGAGTAGAAAGGCTTTCTTGTCGGCCCCCCGGGTCGTGGCAATCGCGACCCCGCCCACGGCTTTCACGAGTTGAATGGCGGCTAGCCCCACACTGCAGCTGGCGGCCGTAATCAGCACGTGGTCCCCTTGTTGAATCTTTCCATAATGAATGAGGGCTCCGAAGGCCGTCATATATTGCATCCAAATGGCGGCTCCTTCTTCCGCCGTGAGCGCGGCAGGATATTTCGCCGCCGCAGAGGCCGGCACGATGGCACTTTCTCCATAGACGCCATACTGGCCCATCGGAAAAGACGGAATCGTGCTCACGCGGTCGCCAATCCGAAAACCGGTAACCTCAGGCCCAATCGCATCGATCACCCCGGCCGCCTCATACCCTATCCGTGAAGGACATTGCGGGGTCTCCAGATATTGCCCCTTGCGAAACATGATTTCGGCACGGTTGAGCCCGAGGGCCTCGACCTTCAGGCGGACTTCGCCCTTGCCGGGTTCAGCCAACGGAAGCTCTTCGAGTTTGAGAACCTCCGCACCCCCGGTTTCATGGAAACGCACGATTTTCGCCATTCAAAACCTCCAGAAAAGATCAGGACGTTACGAGTTGGATCGCTCCGTCACGAATTTCACGATCGCATCAATATCATCTCCCGCTTCCCTCACGGTTTGGAGAAATTCGACGGGAGTGCGGTGAATCTTATTGAGAAATCGGCGGTCCCCACCGCAGCTATACATCAAGTCGGGTGGCAGTTCCCCGCGAAGTTTAGCTCGGGCTTTTGCGATGATGCGCGGAAACCACGTTAACCCGGCAAGGGACTCGCTAGGGGAGGGGAACGCATGCAAAGGGGTTGGTGCCGGCGAAACCCGCCCCTGTTGTTCTCGGAATAAATAATCTCGTCGAATAGCGGTGATGGCCAGGACGGTTTCGGGATCCGGCACCCCATCGTCGCACCAATCTTCCACAAAATCGAAAATTTCTTGCGGCGTGGCTCCAATCGAACGAAGAAAATCGGTTTCCTCTGCGGAAAACATGCCTGCCACGTTTTGCGCCCCGTTGGTATAGGCCGTGACTTTCTCCTGAAAAAGCGTCCGGAAAGGTTCCACCCAGTTTAGAGAATCCTGCTTCATGAGTCGCGTTTCCTGCTCGCGTCCCGCCACCTCTTCATGGGTGCCGCGGTTTTTCGAATCCGACGAGCTATGGGTTAATTGTACGGTTGTGCTCATTTCCTTGTCTCCTTCTTTTCTAAACTTTTATGAATTAAATTGTATCATTCCGTCAAAGGGCCACGGTGGCCGCGACAGACCCCTGCTGTTTCAACCGGTCATTTTCGGCTTCCAGCTCAGCCACCCGATCGCGGAAGGGTTGCAAGAGGCCCTCAACATCTTCTTGGGAGTACCGGGGTTGAATATGCTGGCGGCAATTCACATCCCACGCTTCGACCGTGAATCGGATGACTCGTTCGGGTCTGCCTTTGTACTGAGAATCCGTTAAGCGTGTGAGTAACTCAGGATCATCTTCGATGACCTCCGCCCGCCCCCAAATTTTGATGCGAGTCTGTGATGGATAATCCATCAGAAAGATAAAGGCCTGATCGTTCTCCGCCAGGTTGCCGAGGGAGATGTATTGTCGGTTCCCGACGAAATCGGCAAAAGCCAGAGTCCGGTCGTCGAGGGCCTGAAGGAACCCCTTCGGCCCGCCCCGATGTTGAAAGTGCGGTCGCCCATCGGCGCTCGCGGTTCCCAGATAGAAGGAATCTTGTTCGGCAAGAAACTGAGTCAGATCCTCAGTCACCGTGTCCTGCCAACCGCCACGTTCGTCCATGCGGGCGTATTGGGCTCGGGAACCTTTTCGTTCTTGAATGGCCTTTACGGAAGGCGTAAAGGCGATGTCGCTGATTGGGCGTGTCATTGTTTTGGTCTCCTTTTTGTCGTCATCCCTGCGGTCTTTAGCTTGCCCCTGCGGTATATGGCAGGGGGCAGGGGTCTCCTCCCTTTTCCTCCGTCACCCCTGCGTAGGCCGGTGTCCAGTTCCTTGTTGTCATCCCTGCTTGTCTCTGGCAGGGATCTCTCTTAGATTCCCGATAGCAAACGTCGGGAATGACGGAGATGATGAATCCCCGACTAAAAATTTCAGGAATGCCAGAGAAGGGAGATTCCCGATTAACAATGCCGGGAATGACGGGGATGCAAGATTTCTGACAAAAAATTTCGGGAATGACAAAATGACTAAACTCTCTATTTCTCTCCTTGCCGTCACCCCTGCAATTTGTTGGCAGGGGTCTTTTCCGTTTTCCTCCGCCATCCCTGCTAGTGAAGCCTGCCCCTGCGGTATGTGGCAGGGGACAGGTATCCATCTTCTTATTTGTCATCCCTGCAAGTCGTAGGCAGGGATCTTCTTATTGAATTCATTCCTCCCACGGCAGCAACACGTAATTGCCTTTCACCTGATTGTTTGCCAAGAGCCGATGAGCTTCGGACGCTTGGCTGAGGGGAAACGTGCGATCCAGCGCCGCGGTAATCTTGCCGGTCCGAACCTGGTCTAACCCCCATTGCAAATCTTCCGGGTCGGCGAAGATCGTGCCGCGCAGTTGTTTTTGCGTGAAGAAAAAGTCCCGCACGTTGAGCGTGACGTCCGCTCCCGCGGTAAAGCCGTACGCCACGATAATGCCGAAAGGACGGACTGCCTCGACGATCTTGGCGAATTCATTCCCGCCCACATTATCGATCGCCACATCCACCCCATTCCCGTTGGTCCAGGCTTTCACGCGTTTCGTTACATCTTCCTGACGGATGTTGATCACAAGATCGGCACCCAAGGACCGCACGTATTCGCCTTTCACGTCATCCCGCACTGTCGCGGCGACCGTGGCACCCAACGCCTTGGCCACCTGAATGTGCATACTGCCGGACCCTGAGGCTCCGGCCGTGACCAACACCGTATCCCCGGCTTTGACTTCTCCGACTTGCTTGAGGGCTCGAACCGAGGTACCAAGGATAACCGGAAGTGTGGCGGCCTCGGCGGCCGAAATCCCCGTCGTGTCCTTCAGCGCCCAGCGGGCAGGGACTTCCATGTATTGCGCATAGGCTCCCGGGAGATGAACCCCCGGCACCACGAAGCTAGGCGAGTTGGCCAGAGGCCGATTCGCATCGTCTTCTTCATTGAGGGTAAACCCGGCAGCGGGAATGACCCGGTCCCCGATGTTCAAAGAAGTCACCCCTTCGCCGAGGTCCACGACTTCCCCCACCGCATCCACACCCAGAATGTGGGGAAACGGAAGATCCGGCACGATGGCCCCTTCACGAAGGTAGTGATCCAAACGATTCAATCCGGCGGCCAACACTTTAATCAGGACGTTCCCTGGCTTGGGAGTAGGAGTGTCGATGGCTTCGTAGGCCAACACCTCAGGGCCCCCGAACTGCCGCAACACGGCTGCCTTCATGGTTGTGGCCGGTTGGGTGTGTGCAAAATCTGCTTGAAATGACTCTTGTAAGGTTGCGGTGCTCATGAGGTTGTTCCCTTCAAAAATTTAAAAAGTGAAATTGGTAAAAAAATGTATTTCCTCCCGAGGGTTTCCCTTTTCTAAAAATGGGAACCCAGGGGGACTGCTTACCTATGGTAATACCGTTCGTGAATAATCCGGCCGTCTCGCCATTTGGCTACGACGACCTGTTCGACATGCACCGGAGTTCCGTCCGTGGCGATCCAATCCATCACGGTTTCATAAAACGTCACGTCCTCCCCGACCCCTTTGGCGGTGACGTCGAAGCGTTTCCACTCTTTCACGGAATTGATGAATGCCTGTTCCCGTTTCAGGTTGGCCGCGCGGCCGACGGTCGGGGGCTGGTCGTTTTCCTGCATGACGGTATCTTCCGCATAAAACTCCTTGATGGCATCCAAAATCCGGCCTTCCCGAATGTAGGAAAACAGATCTTCAAGTCGGTCCTGTAATGTAGTCGTTGCTGTGCTCATGGTGTTCTTCCTTTCTATTTCTTTCCGTCATCCCTGCTAGTGGAGCCTGCCCTTGCGGGTAGTAGGCAGGGGGCAGGGATCCATCTTCTTGTTTGTCATCCCTGCAAGTCGTAGGCAGGGATCTCTTTTAGATTCCTGACAAAAAATTTCAGGAATGACCGAAGCCCTGGATTCCCGATTAACAATGTCGGGAATGACGGAGATGATGAATTCCCGACAAAAATTTTCGGAATGACAAAGTTGATAAATTCTCCATTTCTGTCTTTCCGTCATCCCTGCTAGTGAAGCCTGCCCCTGAGGGTAGTAGGCAGGGGGCAGGGATCCATCTTTCTTTAGTCATGCCCTGCTATATCCGTCACACCCGGGCCTCCAGTTCCCCGACGGCCGGAAAATCCACGGCGGTGTCTGCCACGTGATTGAAATAATTCGTGAACAACATGAGCCCGATGTTGGCCATGAGTTCCGCAAGGTCTCTGTCGGTGAAGCCCACGCGGCGAAGTTTGGCCACGTCCCCGTCCGTGACCAATCCGCGGTTGGCCACCACCTGACGGGTAAAGGCCAAGGCCGCCTCTTCTTTGGGGTCGGGGGACTCCCCGCGCCGACTATCGGCGATGGCTTCCTCACTCAAGCCAGCCATCCGGCCGAGCGCCGCATGAGCCGAGAGGCAATATTGGCAGTCATTCAACTCCGATACGGCCAAGGCGATTTGCTCGCGCAGCTTGGGAGAAAACGCGCCTTGGGAGAGTGCCCCGGAGAAATTCAAATAGCCTTTTAAAACGGCCGGGGAGTTGGCCATCGTCCGCAGGATGTTGGGCGCGAACCCCAATGTGTGTTCGACGCCCTGAAGTAACCGTTTGGCGGAACCGGTAACGGTGTCAGAGTCGAGAGCGGGTAAGCGTGACATGATGAATTCCTTTCTTGCTGGCTGGCGTCATATTCAAACAATCAATTCATGAAATCGTGACATTACAAGGCGTGTGCCAAAGGTAGAGAAATCACAAAGCATTGAAATATTTATACTTTAATTTTTAAAACGAAAAATAATAACTACGAAAATTCGTGATACACGAAATTAATTTGCACAACAACGAAATATCGTTTATCTTGTGAACTATGAGCGCCACCGTCAGTTACACCGCACCGGAATGTGCCGCACCCAACACGCTCGATTCCCTCAAATGCCTGGTGTTGGACATCGCCCAACAACGTTCACTGAACGATTTGCTGTGGCTCATCGTGCGGCGATTAGCCGATCGTCCGACCGTGGTCCTGGCCAGAATTTGGTTGAGACGACCCGGCGACATCTGTGATACCTGCCGCTTCAAAGAGGAATGTCCGGATCAAACCGAGTGCCTGCATCTGGTCGCCAGTGCGGGACGGTCGAGAGGGGCAGACAAAACCGAATGGTCCAACACCGATGGCTACTTTGCCCGGTTCCCGTTAGGGGTCTGTAAAGTCGGGACGATCGGCAAGACCGGAGAGCAGCTCATCATCAATGAGTTGGACAAAAACCTGGAATGGATCGCCAAGCCCGACTGGGCCAAGGCGGAAGGCATCCGGGGGTTTCACGGACAACCGATTATCTACAAAGGCGAAGTCCTGGGCACCTTAGCCGTGTTCGATCGGGAGCCCGTCACGAAGGAAGCCACGGTGTGGTTCCGTATGATCGCCGATCATGTGGGCGTCGCCATCGCCAATGCCCGCGCCTTCGAAGAGATCGAACACCTCAAATCGCAATTGGAATTGGAGAACACGTTCCTCAAAGAAGAAATCCGGGAAGCGCAAAACTTCGGCGAGATCGTCGGACACAGTCCGGCCATCGCCAACCTGGTCGAACAAATCGAACTGGTGGCCCCCACGGATGCCACCGTACTCATCTCCGGCGAATCGGGCACCGGCAAAGAACTCGTCGCCCGCGAAATCCATCGAAACAGTCAACGCAAAGACCATCCGCTCGTGCGCGTGAACTGTGCCTCCATTCCCAAAGACCTGTACGAAAGCGAATTCTTCGGCCACGTCAAAGGCGCCTTCACGGGAGCCCTGAAAGATCGAGCCGGCCGGTTTCAAGCCGCCGATGGCGGCACGCTTTTTCTGGATGAAGTCGGAGAAATTCCCCTGGAGATGCAAAGTAAATTGTTACGCGTCCTGCAAGAAGGGGAGTACGAACGGGTGGGAGAAGAGAATACGAGAAAAGTAAACGTCAGAGTCATCGCTGCCACCAACCGTAAGCTGGCGCAAGAAGTCGAAGCCCGGCGATTCCGGCAAGATCTCTACTACCGGCTCAACGTCTTTCCCATCGAGGTGGCACCCCTCCGCAATCGTCCCGAAGATATTTCACTGCTCGCGCCCACCTTTATGGCTCTGGTGCGAAAAAAACTCAACTGTACCGGACGGGACTTGACGCAAGCCGAAGTGTTAAAACTCCAAAACTACCACTGGCCGGGAAACGTGCGGGAACTGCAAAACGTCATCGAGCGCGCGGTGATCTCCTCACGCTGCGGCTCGGTCAAATTCGACCTCCCGGTCCCCAACACCAACGGCGGGGCAAGTAAGACCCCAATCAAAAAACCGGAAGTCAAACCCGATCAGGTCGTGACCGATGAAGAACTCCGTCTCCGCGAACGGGAAAACATCGAACTGGCCTTGAAACAGACGGATTGGAAAATCTACGGCACCGGCGGCGCGGCCGAACTCCTCGGCCTCAAACCCACCACCCTCCTCTCCCGCATCAAAAAGATGGGGATCGTGAAGGTCGCGTGATGGTTAACGACAATGAAATGAAAAATTTCAATCTTCATATCGCTTTTAAGCTTACGCAATAGAAGAAAATTGTCTTGGGACGGGCCTTCACCTATAATGTTTCCTGAACCTGGTAATACCCATCAACGACGGGAAGAGGGCATGAAGAAATTGAAAGCAACCGACGCTCTTGAACTTTCCATACCAGAGCGAATCCAATTGGTTGAAGACATTTGGGATACGATTGCTAATCAAGCAGAAGCCCTGGATCTGACAGAAGAGGAAAAGACCCTACTTGATGAACGGTTACAGGCCTATCATCAGAATCCTTCCGACGGTTCCCCTTGGGGAGATGTCTACAAGCGATTAACTCGCCAACATGGCCTTTAGCTTTCTTGTTCGTCCAGAAGCGGAACAGGATCTGTCCGAAGCGTTTTATTGGTATGAAAGACAAAGAACCGGCTTGGGGCATGATTTTCTTTTACAGGTCGATGCAGGGTTTCGGTTTTTAGAGCGAACACCGTTGGTGTTTCCCGAAATCTACCGAGGGATTCGCAGACATTTAATTAAGCGGTTCCCCTACAAAATTTTCTATATCCTAGAGGAGTCGACAGTCGTGATTGTAGCGGTTGTATACGGCGGTCGAGACCCACAGTGGATAAGGAGACGTCTTGATCCGACTTAAATAGAGTGCATTTGTTGACGATATCCTCATTCGAGATGTGGTAAGAGGTGTTCGTGAGGCCATAGTGGTTGAGGACTACCCTGATTACCCCAAGGGACCATGTGTCTTGGTGTTGCAGAAAGATCAAGAAGGGAGGCCGGTGCATGTCGTCTGGGGAATTCCCAAAGACGCGCATTCGCCAGCAGTGATAGTTACGGCGTATAGACCGAATACGCAACTATGGTCCGAGGATTTTAGGAGGAGAAGATCATGAACAAAAGAGCAACCGTCAAATTGTTGCGCGAGGGAGAATATGCCGCAGAGGTTGATGTGGAATTAATCGATTCAGACGTGGGGTGGGCCCCCTACTTATCCCTGGAGGATGCCCAAAAACTGGATGAGGTTCGAATGGCTCTACGTCAGGAAGATCTCAAAAAAGCTGGGAAACTGGGCAGACTCTATAAACTCACCCCGTTAGTGGGGTAGACGGGGCCTCCAGGACCTCGATCTTCGAGGGTGTGTACACGTCAGATAATTGAAGACAAGCGATAAACATTTCTCTGCCAGTTGCCTGGTGAATTTCGGTCTTTTCTCTCCTGAAATATTTCTTCCTCCACGTACCCTGTGGGAAATGTTACCGAAAAACTAGGATGTATCCTCCTCGTGAAAAGCAAGCGTCTCCGCGAACGGGAAAACATCGAACTCGCGCTCAAACAAACGGACTGGAAAATCTACGGCGCCGGCGGTGCAGCGGAACTCCTCGGCCTCAAACCCACCACCCTCCTCTCCCGCATCAAAAAGATGGGGATTGTAAAGGCTTAGCAAGAAATATTCTTCAACCTATATCTTGCAAGTAAGGTAAAGAAGTTGACTCGCCATGGGCTTTGTTTAGACCCTACACAGCCCAGCCATCCCTCCGTTTGCTTTATTTAAGGTTGTTTCCTAATCTTTTTAATAGATGTTGTCTTCGCCGAAGTGTTTAGGAGAGAAGAAGACTGGGAATTCGTATGAAAAAAATATTCGAGGAAATTATTATATTGGCTCCATGCGATCTAAAGTGGACACTTGACGGAAAAAGATCTTCACATGGACTTGGATAAAGGGCGATGGAATGGCAAAAGCAAAGAATCCCATAACATTCGCTCATGAGTTTGGAATTGATGAGGAAAATCTAAGAAGTTTAGGTGTTTTGAACGTTACTCTAGCAATTGATACGAAGTTATTCATTGATCCTTTGTTGTTAAAAAGAAGTAAGCACGCTGAGATATCGGGAATTGCAGCCAACCTATACCGACAGCATTTTGAGCAAGTAATAAAACTCCTCCGCGCAAGTAAGGCAGAGAATGATCCTGCCTGGAAGAGTGCCAAAAAATTACTGGCATTCCCCGAAATTAGGGGCACATGCCTGGGATATGGTGCTGGATCAATTCATGGCAGTGGCTTTGGTGATGGGCTATCTTCAAGAATCATTTCTGTAGCTTCACAAATTATTGATATAGGAATAGAAGATCCGGATTTATTTTCGGCAATGGCCTTGTTTGAGCCAGATTTTGGCCCGGATAGAATCAGTGATATGACAACAAACATCATATTTGGAGCCCTAGCAGATTTTAACGAACGTTTATTAAAAATCTTAGGCTTAAAGGGGGAAGATTATACATACAAAAATACAAAGGGAACCTTCATTCTAAATCCTTACGAAAAAAAGGATACTCCTATCATATTGTTACCAATAGATATTTTGAAAGATCTTCCTATTGCACATGATTGGGATAGTGTAGCTGATGCTGCAAGTAAGAATGATCAGCTTCGTGATGAAGTAAATCTTCACATTGCTTCTATTTGGGAAAAGAAAGCGAAACGGGACAAAGAGAGCCTTAAGAAAGAAGCATTGTCAAGCAAGAGAGCATTTGAGTTGCTGCTTTCTATAATGAACGATGTTTCCGCAAATCCTTATGACGTTGTCTCAGATCCCAACGGGTTGGTTAGATGGGCTACTAAAGGCCCAGACTGTGTGAAAACTTCACCTACCCCATCATGCGCCATGCGCTAATCCGGGGAGCAACCCATCTCCTCTTGAGTTGCTTGTTGAGGCGAACTATTTTGTTTTGTAGCCCCACGAGCCACCTGATGAGTCCCAGGCGGCGCTCATACGGTCCTAGTTGCGTGTATGAAGGCGTGCCTTACGCTTGGATCGCCTGGAGGAGTGGCTTCACGCCGAGAATCGACAGCATCCGTTTGAAGTTATACGCCAACACATGCAAACTCATCTCGGTGCGAACATGCTTGAGTGTTTTCATTTGGAAGTGGGTCGAGCCCATCCAGGCTTTTAAGGTCCCGAATGGATGTTCCACCGTTTGTCGTCGAATGCGCATCCGCTCCGGTTCTCGTTCAAGACGGGCTTCGGCGGCCTCGAGCACGGCTTCATGTTCCCAACGTGTCACTCGCCGATAGGTCCCGGTCGTACACTGCGATTTGATGGGACAGTTGGGGCAACGGGAGGACCAGTATTTGTAAAGCGTTAAGCCCTTCTCCTGTGTCTCGAACCGCCAGATGAGGCGCTCCCCTGCTGGGCATTCATACTCATTCTTGTCCGCGTGGTAGACAAAGTCGCGTTTGCTGAATAACCCTTTCTTCGGACTTCCCGATGTCTGCGGCTTGGGAAGATAGGTTGTAATCTTCGACTCCTCGCAGGCTAGAAGTTCTTCACTGGTGAAGTAGCCCCGGTCAGCCACCACCTCGAGTGTCTCTGCTCCGATGGCCTCCTTCGCTTGTTGCCCCATGTGGTGCAACTGGTGTCGGTCGCTGCCCGTATTGGTCACCTCATGGGCGACAATCAAATGATGCTCTGCATCCACAGCCGTTTGGACGTTATACCCGACAATGCCAGTGCCCCTCGTTTTCATTGATCGCGCATCGGGGTCCGTTAGGGAGAGTTGGTGGGCCGGGGCTTGACGCAGCTGGACTTCGAGCGATTTCAGGCGTTTCATTTCGGTTTTCAGTGCCGTGATCTTGTCCTCGAGCCGATGAATCTTGTCTTGGGCCATCGTCGCTTCTTGTCGATCCGCGCTGGCAAGCTGGCTCAGATAGCGGGCAATGCTCTCATCAATCTGTTGCAACCGATGTTTCATCTTGGCGGCGGTGAAGTTCTTGTCTCGGTTATTGACAGCCTTAAACTTACTGCCATCGATAGCTACAAAGGCGTCAGCAAACAGATTGAGTTTCTTGCACAGCACGAGGAACTCGCGACAGACCAAGCGAATGGCGGGGCCATTGTTCTTGCGAAAGTCGGCGATCGTTTTAAAGTCCGGGGCTAAGTGTCCGGTCAGCCACATCAGTTCCACGTTGCGGTGGGCTTCGCGTTCTAGACGACGGCTGGACTGTACTCGGTTGAGATACCCGTAGACATAGAGCTTGAGTAGGGTCCTGGGATGGTAGGCGGGGCGGCCCGTTTCCTCTGAATGGGTCTTGAAGCCCAGCCCGGAGAGAGCCAGCTCGTCAATGAAGACATCGATGACTCGTACCGCGTTGTCCTCAGCGATGTAATCATCCAACCGTTCGGGGAACAGGGTCGCTTGGTGGCGATCAGTCCCTTGAATAAATCCGCTCATTCATCACACCTCCGTGGGAAAGTGCCATTATACTCTCCGGCGGAGTTTTCACACAGCCTGGGCCATCAGTATGCTAAGCAGTTTCCTTTAAAATTCTCCAATACTTCAATAAAAACTATGGATGAAATATTTTCTATGGTTGAAGAAATAGTGACTCAGTTTCGTCAACTGATTGAACACAATGGTTTAAATAAAGAATTGTATGGAGGTAATAAAAAACCTCGTCATGAGTCTACGGCACAACGCCTGTTCTTTGCGGTGGCTTACTCCTATTGTAAAACAAATAATGTAGACGTTTCCCCTGAGATAGATACAGGAAATGGACAAATTGACTTTAAGTTTGCAACTGGTTTCAAGGAAAGAGTACTTGTTGAAGTAAAATTATCAACTAATTCTAATGTCGTTCGGGGGTACACAACACAATTAGAATTGTATAAAACGGCTCAAGAAACATTGCGGGCCCTTTACTTGGTTATAGATGTCGGGGCAATGGGAAACAAATCTGATAATTTAATTAAAATAAGAAATGACGCTCGAGAACGAGGAGACCCATTATCAAGTCTCGAGTTTGTTGATGGAACTTTGAAAGTTCCGCCTAGCAAAAGAAAAGAATGACAAAATTCCGAATGTCCGCTTTTGACCGCTTACAATCCAATGCTGCCAATCCCAAAGCGTTTGGCAGAGAAGCTAGGTAAAGCACCAACATGCTTGAAGACTCTAACTGCACTAACGACGTGCAATTTTTTTGTGGTTTTAGAAAACCCAAATTAAAACAATGAATCAAAAAAGGAAGCCCACATCAGGGACTACCGAGTTTTTTTGTCAATATATCGATGCGTTTGTCGCGCATGTCCAGCACGGGTCCTCTCCTCACATCCTGGAGAAGCTTCGTGTAGAGGTAAACAAGATTATGGGTATAAAGGGCATCTTTGGCCAGTTAAAGAACCTCGGCCAGGTCGAAAAGATCCCAGAACCCAAAAAGCTAGCCACAGACGAAACCCCTCATGCTGTAATTAACCCTAGTTGGCATAGACTCGCCATGGAACACTTGGCAGGCAGTTTCGGACGCTACGGCTTGGATGCGGTTTCCGGAATTGCAGAAGCGGCGTTATACGCCAATGCTCTAGCGACCGCCTTTGGAACCTACAACATTTACTATAGAGGTGAGCAACGATACGGTTATCCTTTACGAAGTCGCGCAGAGCGGAACTTGCCAAATGACGCTGGGCTGGCCGCGGGGCTAACGGAGCGCGAGGTCTGCGAACTTCGACGGTTTCAAGCAACTATAAATAGCGATGCGGTGTTGGCGAAGGAAATTACCAAAACTATTCAATTGCCGGACGAAAATAATCCAATATGGCTACCCATCATTCAACACTATGATGAAGAATTTGGTACAAGGCTTCTGGACTTAAGCAGCTCGTTATTTACGGGACTCTACTTCGCATGTATTGGATGGGATGGTAAGATCGACTCAACACATGATGGTTTGATGTACGTTTTCTTTCGGGGTAACGGGGGGCTCACCGTTCGTGGATTCTATTACGATGAGCAGCCTGATGAATTTGATGATGAAATGGACAACCTGGCACCCGATTCTGTGGAAGATAGTTTTAAAGATTGGGATCACCCGGAGGTACTGCGGATATACCGAGCATCGTCGAGTAGCGAACGAGAATTAGCACAGGATGGCTTATTTTTGGTAAAGGGCTCGCTCAGCTCAGGGCATGGATTTGGGCAAGGTTTTAAGTTTCGTGTGCCTGCTGAGGCAAAGGAAAAAGTCGCTCGCGAGCTTTGGATGGCGGGGTACACTCCGGAGCGAATTGTGCGTGGGCCGAAAGGCCGGTCAGCTCATAAGGAACTGGCAAGAATGTTGGGTGTTCCAAACAAGTAACGAATGAAATCCTGTCTGACACGATGATCGTTGCCGCTAGGTTGGGGCGAAAAATGACGCATCTCAAAAAAGAGGGGTCAAGTCTGTTGTTGAGAGTCTTGTCGGGAGGCAGTAGGACAAGAAAAGTTCCAAGAATCTTTTTTTGAAACTAATTAACCTAATCCTCCATTATCCCTACCGAACTCCTCCCTTATAGCCCCACAACGCTCTTCCCTGAACCATTCTCCTCAAATATCCTTCTGTTAGTTCAAAGAATCCCAGTCCCTCCCATAGAAGGTGTGCAATTTTACACTTTTAGCACCGAGCGAAATCGCACACTTCACGTTCTCTCCCATCAATTCGAGGACCGAATTAGAGGAACAGATAGAGAAAAACCGTATTTTTTCAGGGAGTTAGAGCGTGTGAACGAGAAAGGCTCCAATCAAATAATCTAGGTACATACTTTGCAAAATATCACTTCATAAGGGAGGTGAACGATGAATCCAATTTTTGATCTTATAGTCATCGGCGTCATTGTCAGTATGGTCCTGGTCAATTTGTGGTCCGTGAGAGAGTCCCAACATACTGTTTCACCTTGGACTCAGCTGAAAGAGAAACTGCAAGACATCAGTCCATGGGGACCCAGCTCAGCGCTTTCTTCCTCCCATGGCGATGTGCAATTCTCTCAAGACTAAACCTCGTCCGTCTCAGAGAATGTCATGTGGTCAGCGGGGCTCTTCATTCTTCAATCATTCCCCCCGAATAACATAGCCTTCACCCTTCTGTTCTGAATCACCAAATTCTTCACACCCTCCCCGTATCGAGATGGTTCCCCTCATCCTGTTTGTGGTTTTCTTGCCTGATTTAGTGGTAGGTTCACCTCCATGTCTTTTTCTCCAGAATAATGAGCTAGGGTTGAGATGTTGAATTTTCGGGATTTGTCGATAGGGAAAAAGGTGGGCCTGGGTTTTGGGGCCATCACCCTTATTTTAATGGGCGTGGTCTTGCTCACCATTCAGCAGGTCACAACGATGGAGGTCATTACGAAGAGAGTGGTCGACCTTCGAACGCCCACGGCTCATGCCAGTCTGATGATGCTCAATGGCATCAACCATTCCCTGTCTTCGCTGCGTGGGTGGATTATTCTGGGAGATCCAAAATTCCAGACAGAACGAGCGCTGGCCTGGGCAGAACAAATTAACCCATCCCTGAAGCAGATGCATCAGCTGGCTCCCCACTGGACAGATCCGGAAAATAAGGCCCGGTTAAAAACCATCGAGGGAAAGATCGATGAATTTAACAAGGTCCAACAGAAGATTGAAGACATCGCCCAAACCCCGGAAAATTCTCCTGCGCAACAAATTCTCTTCGATCAAGCGGAACCGTTGGAAAAAACCATCGTGGCCACCGTTTCGACAATGATCAAGCAGAATATGAAAGGCAAAATTTCTCACCAAAATAAGCGACTGCTAGAAATTCTCGCGAATATAGAAACGACAACCAGTCTGGCTTTGGAACGAGCCGATGAGTTTTTGTTATCTGGCAAACAAGAATTTAAAAAGGAATCTCTGGAAAACTGGGGGAAAAGTGCGGCGTCTCTGCAAGCATTACAGGAATTTGAAAAGAACTTCAGTCCAAAGCAGCTGAAGAATTTTGAATCTCTGCAAGATGCCCTCAATCAATTCGATCCTTTACTGAAAGACATTATCCGCATCCGGTCAGGAGAAGATTGGAACCGGGCGAATTATTGGCTGAAAACTGAGGCTGCCCCTTTAGCCTTTCGAATCAAAGGGCTCTTAAATGAAATGACGGCGGTTCAGGAGCAATTGCTGGAAGATGATGTTGAGGAGATTTCCAGCCGCACGCATTATTTAATCGTTCTGTTAGTGGCCTTGTTTGTGACGGCGGCACTGATTAGCGGCCTGTTGGGGGCCAATATCACTCGCTCAATCAGCGAACCCATCCTGGATATTTGCAAACAGGCCGATGAGCTGGCGCATGGAAAGGACACAACAAAACGCCTCCCCGTTCGTTCCCGAAGTGAATTGGGCACCTTGAGCCAAAGTTTCAACCGACTGTTGGATCGATTGCAGAAAGAGCAGTCACGAGATTAAGTGTAAAAACTTGTATTTTTTTTCAGACAATGTCAGATGAAATCGTGCAAGGATATGGATCCTCCTATACCATCCTTCGGCTGTCATCCCCGCAGGTTGTTGGCGGGGATCTATCGTTTTTCTCATTGGTGGAGCCAGAAAGATTCCTGCCCCCGGCCAAAACCATGCAGGGGCAGGCTCCAACTTGCAGGAATGACGGCGTGAGGAAAAACAAGCCTTACCTATCGTGACTTGATCCTACGGTGTTTGGCAGATGAAGTCTAAGTTTTTACAGATTAAAGACTGACGTGTTGCGAAACATTCCATGGCCGCATTGGGGCAGGCTGTGATGTCTTTGGCCGTTGACATTCCCAGATTACTCCCCTCCCATGAGGGATGGCTTTCACGCCCACACCCTACGATATGAACATCACTCATCGAATGATGGCGTTCTGGAACGCACGGACAACTCTAGACCGTTTTCTCTGAATTTCCTTACCCGCTCGTCAATCTTTGATCTGACCCTACGGTCCACAAATTTCGTTTCTGTCAGATCCAACGTCACCCGCTTCCCTTCCTGAAAGAAACGATCAAGTTGTGTTCTCAGAGGAATCCAAGAAGTGAAAATAATGGACCCTCGTAATAAAATCGTGACAGACTGATCTCTTTCATACGTGATCTTGGCATTCAATCTGAGCATGGACCCCCCGCGAATAAAACGGATGATCAACATGACTCCAATCCCAATGGCTAACCCTTTTAAGAGATCAGTCGCCAGGACACCTAATATCGTCGAGACAAAAATAATAAACTGGTCTGTTCCCTCACGATACACAGCCACAAACTCGTGGGGAGAAGCCAGGCGAAATCCTGTGATGACCAATAACGCGGCCAAGGCCGCGAGAGGAATTTGATTAATGACCCCTGGAATCAATGCCACACAGATCAGTAAAAACATCCCGTGGTAAAAATTCGCAAACCGGGTTCTGGCCCCATTATCAATATTGGCTTTACTTCGAACGATTTCAGAAATCATGGGCAACCCACCAATGAACGCCGACAAGGTGTTCGCGATACCGGTGGCCAACAAGTCCCGGTCCAGATTGGTTTGTCGACCCCAGGGATCGATCCCATCAATCGCCTTAGCACTGAGAATGCCCTCCAAACTTCCAATGATCGCAAAAAGAACGGTATATTTGATTCCCGTCTCCGTGGTGATGCCTGAAAAATCTGGAAAGGTGATGGCATTCAGCAAATTACCTGGAACATTGACTAAAAACTTTTCGCCGAGTTCGTAGAGGTGATTATTGAACGTATATGACCCCTTCTCACCAATTCCCAAAAATATCGCTATTGGAACCGTGATCAGTAACATCAACATGGGGGCGGGAATGACCTTCAATTTAGGATTTTTTATCAAGTTATACACCACCACAATCGTCAGACCCATCAATCCTATGAATGCCACTTTCGGGTTCATGTTCAGGACAAAGGAAGGAATGCTAGCGAGTAACTCGAGAGGCGCCCCCTGTGGATTCAGTCCCATCAAGACGGGAAATTGTTTGGCGATGATGATGACTCCAATGGAAGCCAGCAAACCGTGGATCGCCGCTTTCGGAAAAAGCCGTACAAGGATTCCGACGCGAAACAGTCCGAGGACAATTTGGTAGACCCCTGCCACCACTCCCACACCCAGCGCCAAACGATACGCTTGAAAATCCTTCACAGGGTCCTCTCCACCCGTAAACCCAAAATCCTGAACGCACCCTATGGCAATCACAATCAAACCCGCAGCAGGTCCCTTAATCGTCAGTTCTGAGTTGCTCAGGAAGGTGGCAACGAGACCGCCAACGATGGCCGTAAAAATGCCCGCTACCGCGGGATATCCTGAAGCCAACGCAATTCCCAGACACAGCGGCAACGCAATAAGAAAAACGAGAAATCCAGAAAGGATATCGTTTTTCGCATAGGTTTTGAGCCCGTCAAGATTCCCCTTGGGAATTTCAGTGGAATCGGATGCCATACTCATGGATATGCGTTTCCCCTCTCGTCGGTTTTCAAACGAATCCGTACTGGTAAGGCTTGATCTTCCCCAGGATATCGGACATCGAGTGACGAATTATATAGTAATTTGACAGGAGATGTTGAATGAAGCGAACACGGGCACATCACTCCTCACTCTTCGTCACACTACGCGCTCCCCTGAACCATAATTCTCAAATAATTTTCTGTCAGTTCAATGAATCACTTTCCTTGTTGATCTGCTCGGGTCGTTGTACTAATCTAGTTCCGTCATTTGATGACTGAAGAACCCGCTCTTTATAAGGGAGGATTGAATGGCTGATAAAAAGATTATCGCAGTCTTGGGTGCCACGGGTGCCCAAGGGGGTGGCTTGGTCCGGGCCATTCTGGCTGATCCGGCCGGTGGGTTTATCCCGCGTGCGCTGACACGCGATGTCAATTCGAAGAAGGCGCGGGAGTTGGCGCAAAAGGGTGCGGAGGTCGTGGCGGCCAACGTGGACGATGTGGAAAGTCTCAAGCAGGCTTTCGCAGGGGCGCACGGGGCGTTCTGCGTCACCTTTTATTGGGAGCACATGTCACCCGAGAAGGAATTCGCCCAGGGCAAAGCCCTGGCGGAGGCGGCGAAAGCCGCCGGACTGGCCCACGTTATTTGGTCCACCTTTGAAGATACGCGCAACTGGGTGCCGCTGACGGATGACCGCATGCCCACGCTCATGGGCAAGTACAAGGTTCCCCACTTTGATGCGAAGGCGGAAGCGAACGTGGTCTTTCTGGAGTGTGAGGTGCCGACCACGTTTCTGCTGACCTCCTTCTACTGGGAGAATTTTATTAACTTCGGGCTGGAGCCCCGGCAAGGTCCGGACGGCAGGTGGGCGATCACGCTGCCGATGGCCGACAAAAAGGTGGCGGGGATTGCCAGCGAGGATATCGGCAAATGCGCGTACGGTATTTTCAAGAAAGGCGCCGAGACCATTGGCCAAACTATTGGCATCTCCAGTGAACAGTTGACGGGAGCCCAGATGGCCGCAGGCCTGAGTCGCGCGCTGGGCAAGGAGATTCATTTTAACGACGTTCCGCCTGAGGTGTTTCGCACCTTTGGGTTCCCGGGCGCCGACGACATCGCCAACATGTTTCAGTTTACGCGGGATTTTGAAGAGGTCATTTGTGGGGCACGCAATCCTGCTGTTGCCAGGGCGCTCAACCCGTCTCTCCAAACCTTTGACGTCTGGCTGGCCCAGAATAAGGATCGGATCCCGCTTGTGCCATCGGCAACCTAGGAGGCCCTCACCATGAACGCCAAACACGTCGTGAGTCAGCACGAATGGCTGGAAGCCCGCCTGGAACTGCTCGCCAAGGAGAAGGCGTTCGATAAACAGCGCGATGAACCGGGTGTTCACGACCCAAAAATTATCCTCGGACATCCCATACCAATGGCATCAGTTCTTTCCCTTCCTTTGAAGACCTTTTGAAATGTGTTTGAGCATTAGGGATGCGTTCAAGCCCGTAACCCCTGGGGCCGGTAGGACAAATGTTCTAGGGGTTCTGTCAAAGCCCTTAAGCTTGCCAATCATCGGATATTTGTTACACTGAGTTTACCCTCTCTAATTAATAACGCTCTCCTCAGTTTTAGACATTGCCGAAAAGCAAAGTACCTATCTTTTGGAAAGGGGGTTTCCATGCGCAACATTTCATTGTGGGTCGTAGGGGCATTGTGTCTTTCTCTAGCTCTCATCGGGTGTGAGGACAAGGGTCCGGCCGAGAAGGCAGGAGAAGCCATTGATAAGGCCGTCGAAGACGTGGGCGATGCGGTGAAGGATGCGACGAATTAACACGGCATCCGTGTAATACCAGGTGTTGGAGGGTTCCGACCTTCGTTGAAAGATGAGCGAAGAAGAAATGGGGATTTGTCTGTTCTCGACCCAATAGAGTAACAGCGTGATTGAACGAGTAGAATTGTTCGCCCCGATTTAGAAGCCCTGTCCTTATTCCAGAGACGCGGCTCTGGTGAATCAACGTTGTCGGCTTTTGGGAGCAAGGGAAACTGATTGCATAAGATCGGCCGAGGAATTGACGGTCGGTTCTTGGACGGCTCCCGACCCAAAGCGGTCATTAGTCTGGGAAGGACAAGTTGTTCTCCTGGGCAAATTAGACAGAATAGTGTTTTCTGTTTTATGGATAACTTTCACTTCTTTCCTAAGCTTTTAACACCTTTTGCTTATTTGGCAGGAAATACTGGGCCATGTACTTATGAAGTAGATGACTATGTCTATAAATAATTCTACGTTCAAACGAAGACTAAGATCGCTACAGCGTCTAGATAAGCGTAATTCTATAGCATCTTATGTTGAGGAAGCTGAACGGCTGGCTCGGGATTATCCCGAGTATGCTAGAGCTTGGCTGGAATGTGGAGTGGCGTTTACTGAAATTGCTCGGTACAAAGATGCAAGAACTGCGTTTGATAAAAGCGCACGCCTATGTAAGCCTGAAATGAGGTATTTACCTTATTGTTGGAAGGGGCTCCTTTTTAAGGAACAGGGAAAACTCCATATGGCTGAAAATTGTTTCCGACATTCCTTAAAGAAAAATCCCAAATATGCTGACACATGGGGTTTTCTTGGAGCGGTTTTGGCCAAACAAGGAAAATTCAAGGAAGCCAAAGCTGCATGGCGAAAACTCATTCGGCTTGGTACCGGTGCCACAGAAGAAGGCCACTTAAATCTGGGGCTTATATTTCGTGCTGAAAAGCGGTACAAAGAAGCACTGAAACATGCTGAGATTGCAATTTCACTTGATCGAAATTACAAGGATGCGAAACGGTTAAGAAAGGACCTCCTGGAGGTCCTAAATCACGGCATCTAACCCGAAAATCAAATCGATGCATAATGACTCGCGGCTTATTTAACTGTTCGACGGCAGGAGAAATTCAAGGTCCGCTTTTTGGCCGGCTACCGACCCAAAGGCGACATTCGGATAGCTGTCAATTATGGATGGAAACAAGATAAGGACAGCAATTCGCGATTTCCTCGGTCTGCTAGAAAACGGTGGCTTGTCAGTCGAGCAAGCCGAGGAAAAATTACCGGCCCTACTAGATCACCTCGCATTTGCACAGTCTTTCGTTTCGTTCACGTATGACGACGCGGAATACCCCGATTCCCCTGCCCAGAACTACGATACATTACGGGCAACCGTCACAAAGCGATTCCCAAATTACGGCTATTACAACATTGCCGAGAAAATCACAACCGACATAGGTGATTCGGGAACATTGGTGGGTGACGCCATAGATGATCTAGCCGACATTGCCCGAGACCTCTATAAGGTTGAGTGGTATTGGTCAAATACCAGCGAAGCCAACGCCCTATTCCACTTCGGGAATGACTTCAGGCATCACTGGCGACAGCATCTCAGGGGATTGCAACTATACCTAGATGCCCTAGAGCTTGCTCGCGACCTTCCGGAATGACCGGAATTGGCTGATTCCCGACCCCAAGCAGTCATTCATCTATTTTATGAATAAAGAATTAATCTACGTGGAAGTAAAATCGGGATATCGCGATAATGGACCTGCTTGGATCGGATTTCATGGAACTTCAAAATCAGGTTCCACAATCTATTTTAATGGGTTGGCTTTTCAGAGTTTAAAGGGCCGAGGTATGAGCGGCAATTATTTTGAGACTGAATCTGGGGAGGAATATTGGATTTCAGGGGTTAAGAAAAAAGGCGGCGATCGTCACTGGGCAGGTAGCGGTAAAATAATCATTGATAAGAAGGCGGTGGATGAATTTTTGACATTAACAGGATTATCCTCATTACCACCAAATATAGAGCCGGAGGAATTGCTCCCTTCTAAACCAACACCTACCTTTCATGATAAACAAAATAAGCCTCTCAATGATTCCTATTAAATGACTGCTTCTAACCACAGGCAGACATGTCCGTTGCTGACGAAGCACCGGGCTAGAAGCTGCTCCGGATACTCACACGATGTTTCCCACCCATCCCGGTTCTGACTGGTTCCTGAATGACGTGTTCTTCTCTCCTCACACGTGCCCGTAGACAGGCACCAGTGCTCCGTTCGTCAGAGCGTTGGCCGGCGAGGCGAGAAAGGCGATGGTCTCGGCCACCTCTTCGACTTTCGGCCACGTCTCAAAGTCGGCATCCGGCATGGCCGTGCGGTTGGCCTTGGTATCCATCAGCGACGGCAACACGGCGTTGACGAGAATGTTCTCCCCCTTGACCTCTTCAGCCAAGGACTGGGTCAGCGAAGTGACACCAGCCTTGGCTGTCGTGTAGGCAATCATTCCTCCGGTCGGCTGTTTGGCCGGACGCGCACCAATGTTGATGATGCGTCCTCCCCCTTTCCCGGTCCGCATCGTTCGGACCGCCTCGCGGGAACAGAGAAAGCAGGTCATCACGTTGAGCTGGAACATCGAGCGGAATTGGTCGGCCGAGGTCTCGGTGATTGGGCCCATTTGGAATCCGCCCACCACGTGGATGGACGCCCACAGACCGTCGACCCCTTGGTAAAACGTGTTGACCTGTTCCTCGTTCGTGACATCGACGTGATGGAGACTGACTCGTTCATGGTCCCTCAAGGCGAAGTGATTCAACTCCGCCTCGAGTTTCCACGTGACATGACAGATGGCTCCGCTGTCCAAGAACCGCTTCACGATGGCGGAACCGAGAAAGCCCGTTCCCCCCGTCACGATGATCTGTTTGCCGTCTAATGAATCATTCATCTCTTCCTCTCTCTTAGAGTTTGCTGGGATCGTAGTAGAACTTAATGTGATCCGCTTTGCCATCGCACCACCGTGTGACCTGCACCTGATCGGGGTTGAAGGTGCTGCCATCGTTCATGTCCACCGTGAGCTTGTACTCCGCGAAGGTGACGCCATTGCCCTTGCCATCGTCCGGCCCACCGGCCACGGCCTTGATGTCGATGCCATGATAGGCTTTCACATTTGAGAGGATCTTTTTTTCGTTGTCAATTATATTCGCTTTGCCTTCTACCTTCGCGCCGGTCGCTTCTTCAATGACGGCGTCGTCGGCGTAGAACTCCTCCATGCCCTCGACAAACTTTCCTTCCTTGAGTCCCTCGATCATCCGTTTGGTTTTGTCTAGCAATGTTTCACTCATGGCTGTCCTCCTTTTTTGGTTTGAGTATGGTTAATGGGTAACGACGTTTCCCTGTCAATTGGGAACTCTTTCATCATGGTGACTGTCTATTATGGACTCTGATCATTACACCCTGCTCCGGAGCTTTCATGCGGTTTTCTCGTGAATGTGACGCATGGTTGCTGGCGAAGCTGGTGTCGTCCTTTTCATCGATTGCTTGCCAACGAATCCTGCTTCACACTGACGCCATTTTTTCCGGTAATTGCTGCACGACTTCCTCGGTAGTCAGCACCGTGTTGGCGAGCATCCGATAGTTCACCAACGCGCTGGCATAGCCATCTCCTTCCGGAACTTTGGCTCCCGCCGTGGCATCTTTGACCACCGCCACTTCAAAGCCTTGCTCCAGCATTTCTCGTAAGTGTGATTCCACACAGAGGTTTGAGGACATGCCCGCCAGAATCACTTTGTTAATATTTCGCTTCCGTAATTGCAGGACGAGATCATTCGTTTCGGGACCGTAGACTTTGTGCGGGCTGACGACGATGGTTTGCCCATCTGTGATGTAGGGTTTGAATTGTTCCAGCCAATCGGCCCCGGAGCCCTCGAAATTCTCCAACCGCAGCGGATCTTCACGGTGGAACATGTTGATGCTGTGCATCACGGCTTCCAGCGTGCCCTCGAATTTCCACCCGTGATCGGAGGGATAGTAATAGTAGGGGGAAATGAATACCTGCATACCGATCTCTTTGGCTGTTTTGAACAGTTTGTCCAAATGCTCGACGGTCCGGTTCTCGGTAACGCTTTCCCCGACGACACCCCACGCCACCCCGTGGGGGCTGAGGAAATCATTCTGTGGATCAATAATGACTAAGGCTGTCTGTTCGGGAACCATGTCCATGCCTAAATCGGGAAGTGCCATGATGTTTCTCCTTTAAACATTGGGTTGAGGATTGTGAAGTCTCCGATCATTTTGTCAGTGTCTTAGAGCATGGGCCATGCCAATTGTCGTGGTTCATTTTTTGTCTTATTTTTCAATGTGTTATACAAATTTTTTCAAAAACCACATTCAACGAAATTCCGTTATTACCGCAAATTCGAGAACCGGATCCGTCCAAAAAACGAAATTTCGTCGCTATCTCCGGTTGGGATGCCCTAGACTTGGCCCCTGGCCTTTGAGTCAGCCCATTCCCCCTCGCGGAGAATCTCCGAGGCAGGAATTGATCGATGTCTCGTGATTAATTAGGCTAATTTTTGATACAGCCAGAGAGGGCATGTATGGACCCTACGTGAAATTTCCAAGAAGGACTGGTGACCTGTACCACACGTATTCGTCATCCGGTAAAGGGGCCGCCATGATTCATGGTGCCTATTCTCTGTAGAATCAAGGGCCGAAAGGTCGGGATGACGCGGGGCAGCCCAGGAACCACGTCTGGATTGGCCGCCGCGACGAGTACGGCAACGGCTGAGGAAAGATGACGAGAACCTTATTCATCTAAAGGGAGGTAAAGCCAGTGAGACGATTCGACCCTAGTTCATTCGTTCTGGTTTCCGTGGCATGCATGATCATCGGATTTTCCCCTGGTGTCCCCGCGCAAAATTCGGTTGAGGGGAGTTTGACCGTCGATGGCACGACCGCCCCGATGAAGCATATCTATTTTGATCAATATCGTGACGAGTTTACGATCGTCCTGACGGATCATCCGGTCGATCAGGAAATGATTCCTTTCGAAGTGTCTACCCTCTCAGAGCAAGGCCAAGTCAGGGCACTGGAATTTACGATCTCTCGAGAGACCCAAGCATTGCTCCCACGCATGAGAAAGGCCATTTATTTTCATCCGGTCTGGACTCGCCAGATCGACATCGGCAATGGGGTGTTAACTCTCTCCCAATTTGATGACCAGCAACTCGTGGGTAGGATAAAAACGCCGTCTGAGAATGAGCGCGAGGGTCATCGCTTTGCCTACGATATTTCGTTCTCTGTCAGTTTGAGGAAGGAACCCCTTCAATTGACCATAACCGGTACGGACGACCCGCCCTCCCAAGCTTATGCGGCTTACTGTCAGGCTTTGATGAACGGAGACGTGGAGGAGTTTAAGAAGTATGTCCCGAGTGAACACTTAACCTCGATGCCTCAAGATGAGAATGAATTGATCTTGGGTTTGGAGTTTGCCCAAGACATGATGATGACGAATATCGAAATCCTCAACAGCACCATCTCCGACACCACCGCGGTGTTAAGGCTGCACGGCAGCCGAGGGCTGACGACCGCAAATGGCAAAGTGACGATGGTCCTGGAAAATGGTTCATGGAAAGTTAGTGAAGAATCATGGGAGGCAGGCCCATCACCGGAGAAATAATTTGAGTCCAGGTGTCCCACACCTATTCGTCATGCGCTCGAGGGACCGACATGCTTCATGGCACGTAAAATGGGTTGGCCCGGGTGGCTTAAGGCCGAGATGATGCGGGGCTGCCTTTGCACCACGACCGGCTTCACCACCGCGACGAATACGGCCAGGACTGAGGTTCAACCGGTAAAAAACGATGCAGATTGTGCCCTCCCTTTAAAATTGCACTGACACACATCTTTTGTACTGACAAACTAGCGTTACCTCGCCCTTCGGACTGCACAGATTCGACAAACTCTGCTTCTCTCTGTTTGCTTTATTTCAGACTTTTTCCTAGTCTTTTTTTTTGCATCATCGCCCTTATTTTGCCGAAGGAAGAAGATTTATATCTTTATAAAAAGGATTGGCGGAGAAATATGTTAATGAACGCATACGACTCAAAGCGGGCATTCTGGTACTAGGCGCATAACTGGGAAAAGGTCGGATTGGCCTGGTCCCTTCAAACTAGTCCAGGTTCGGAGCGGACCAAAGGTCAGGTAACACGACCTAAGACGTGAGCTACGCCTTAAACAAACGGGGAACATTGTTGCTTGAGATTACACGTTAAAACGTCGGCAAGAACAACATCGTGTCCATTTCCCATACGGGCGAATATCTTTTGCTCTGGAGAGAATGAAGGAGTAAAGAATCATGGATGCATTCATCAGTTACAGTTCACGTAACCGTGGCAAAGTGCGGAAGATTGCAGCCGACCTAGAAGCATTGGATCTCGAAGTTTGGTTCGACCAGGACGATATTCGGACCGGTCAACTACTCGGCATGGAATTGCAAGAAAGTGTGCGACGGGTCGATGCCGTCGTCTTAATGTGGTCACAGTTTGCCGCCCGCTCTCGCTGGGTTCACGTTGAGTGGATTACAGGATTGCACGAAGGCAAGCACGTCCTTGTTTGCGCCCTGGACGATCACCCGATGATGCATTGGGCATCGAGTGCGGTGCATTTAAAAGTGGATCCTTGGACTAAGGCAAAGGCCAAGCGCTTGGCGCGAGACATCAGACAGGCTGTGGGGCAAGCCACAGCCATTCGCCCGCTAATGAATGTCCCCGAGCCAGAACTCTCTAAGGGGACCGATGCCATTGCAAAAGCACAGCAAATATTCCTGAACATGTTGTTAGAACGCAAAATGGAGGACGCCTCCAATGGACATAAATTGGTTACGGGCTTGCTCAAAAAGGCAACTAAAATTTGGCCCTTAGACCCGATGGTGATCAAGCTGAACGGTTATCACCATAAAAATTCGTACATGCTTGATCATTGGAATGCCCTTCAAGCCGGACAAGGTCCCAAGAGCAAGTTATTGACCAAGTCGGAACAGTACTTTTTCCAGGCTCTTCACCTCAATCCTTTTGACGAAGAAGCCTTAAACGGTCTAGGCACTACACTGACACTTTCCGGGGACTTGGATGCAGCCGAATACCTGCAAATCAAGGCAATTTCAACAGCGAAGAAAAAAGGGTTCGACTACAAACAAGCTAGGCACGATCTGGCTATGGTTCGCCGAGCCAAGAATTCGGTGCAGTCACCTTGATGGTGCGATCTTGTCACGGTCGTGGCCTGCCTTTTTCAAACTCGACCAGATTTCGAGCTGGGATTCCGCAACCTCTACTACGTTTGAATAGTCCGCTCCTAGCCCAGGCTGTGTGAAAACTCCGCAGGAGAGTATAATGGCACTTTCCCACGGAGGTGTCATGAATGAGCGGATTTATTCAAGGCGACGATCGCCACCAAGCGACTCTTTTTCCTGAACGGTTGGATGAATACATCGCTGAGGACAACGCGGTACGAGTGATCGATGTCTTCATTGACGAGCTGGATCTCTCCGGGTTGGGCTTCAAGATCCCTTCAGAAGAAACGGGCCGGCCCGCCTACCACCTCACAACCTTGTTGAAGCTGTATGTCTACGGCTATCTCAACCGAGTACAGTCCAGCCGTCGCCTGGAACGCAAAGCCCACCGCAACGTGGAACTCATGTGGCTGACCGGCCACTTAGCCCTGGACTTTAAGACGATCGCTGACTTTCGCATGAACAATGGCCCCGCCATTCGCTTGGTCTGTCGCGAGTTCATCCTGCTCTGCAAGACACTCAATCTGTTTGCTGACGCCGGTGTGGCTATCGACGGCAGTCAGTTCAAGGCCGTGAATAATCGAGACCGAAACTTCACCAAGGCCAAGCTCCAGCGCCGCTTACAACAGATTGATGAGAGCCTTGCCCGCTATCTGAGCCAGCTTGCCAGCGCGGATCGACACGAAGCGACGATGGCCCAAGACAAAATTCACCGGCTCGAGGACAAGATCACGGCGCTGAAAAGCAGAAATGAAACGTCTGAAAACGCTCGCAGTCCACATGCATCAAGCGCCGGACCACCAGCTCTCCCTGACGGACCCCGATGCGTGGTCGATGGCCACCAGTGGGCGCGGCACGGGGATGGTGGGGTACAACGTGCAGACCGCCGTCGAGGCGACGCACCACTTGATTGTGGCCCATGAGGTCATTAATGAAGGCCATGACCGTCACCAGTTGCACCACATGGCCCAACACGCGAAGGCGGCCATCGGAGCGGAGACGCTTGAGGTGGTGGCCGACCGGGGCTACTTCAGGAGTGAAGAACTTCTGGCCTGCGAGGAGTCGAAGATTACGACCTATCTCCCCAAGCCTCAGACATCAGGAAGCCCGAAGAAAGGCTTCTTGAGTAAACGCGACTTCATCTATCACGCGGACACGAATGAGTATGCCTGCCCAGCCGGGGAACGCTTGATCTGGCGATTCGAGACACAGGAGAAAGGCTTAACGCTTCACAAATACTGGTCCTCCCACTGCCCCAACTGTCCCATCAAGTCGCAGTGTACGACCGGGACCTATCGGCGAGTGACACACTGGGAACATGAAGCCGTGCTTGAGGCTGCCGAAGCCCGTCTCGAGCGAGAACCAGAGCGGATGCGCACGCGACGACAAACCGTCGAGCATCCATTTGGCACCTTAAAGTCCTGGATGGGCTCAACTCACTTCCAAACCAAAACCCTCAAGTAGGTGCGCACCGAGATGAGCTTGCATGTGTTGGCGTACAATTTCAAACGAGTATTATCGATTCTTGGTGTGAAGCCACTCCTCCAGGCGCTCCAGGCATAGGTGGCGCCCTCATAGACGCAAAAAGGGACTCCTCAACGCCCCCCTTGAGGGAGCAGGTTGCCCGTGGGGACACAAAACAGAAAAGCTCATCTTAACGGCCAACTCAAGACGAGATGGGCTGACGCCCCAATAAGCACATGGCAAATGATGAGCGAATTGACTTTTTCACACAGTCTGGACCCAAAGCGGACATGCCGTTGCCTGTATTTATAGACTTTTGTATTTCTACCAGCGTGCCCAAGTTCGATCTTTGTACGATCCATAATACTTTTCAAGCATTAACCCTATCTCACCCCAAGGACCATCTGACAATCCATCAGGTGCACTGGCCATCCACGCCACTCTTGCCTGTCACCGCCTCCCTTTTTAAAAAACTACGTATCATGGGACCGAGTCTTAGGTCAGGTTAGGGAAAAGTTTTTTCGATAAATGAAGCTCCGGCTTTTCAGATTTCTTTTAGGATTTCAAAGGAAAGGTCTAAAAAGACAAGAAAGGGGAGAAGTAAGGAAATCCTGTGCTGTCCCATCTTGGGAGGCATTACATTGACACTGTCTGACCATGGGTATAGGGTGAAGGTACGACGTATGATTCCACGTTGACATTCCTATCCCTCGCGCCTTCCTCTACTTCTCCTGCGCGTCTGATTCTGTTGTCTGTGCCATCTTACGCCTAACCTTTCCCTGTCTTTGCCGTCGCCTGGGGAGTCAGGGCTAATGGACGTTCGAGCAGGTTCTCTGAGCGGACGGTTCTGATTGTCGGGGCTTATGGGCTAGAGTGGCTGCCAGGTTGACTGTCTCCATAGAGGAGGTCTCTCCTGTTGGAACTGAACTCATGGCTAGAAACGGGTATGGTCACCAGCGGGCTGGTGACGGTGTTTGGCCTGGTCATGTGGTTGTTATTCCGAAGTGGCCCATAAGCAAACTCTTTCCTTACCTATGAGATTTGTTCACTTGCCTTTACAACCACTCAAGGTGTTTCGGGGCGACCACGTTCACCAGACAAGGGCTTCGTAGCAAAAGAGATGCGCCATGTTTTGTCCACGCTGCCATGGGCTGATGACCAAAGAAACCTGTATCGATCTGAAGGACGAAATGGGGATTATCATGATCCCAGTTTGGCATTGTTTGCTTTGTGGGGAATTGGTGGACCACCTCATTTTACAACATCGTCACCATGTCCCGGCACCCATGAAAGATCATGCCCGGGTGGCACCTAATACGGTAATCACCGGCTTCCATGGTTCCCATGAATAATGTTTCTCAAGGCTGCCCCCAAGTGGAACGTTGGACTCCTGAGCCTGATCCTATTCATAGAGCACAAACCCGCTTCTTCATCACCCTGGTCTTAGGTACGAGGTACGGATTCCAACACAAATACGATAGTCTTTTTGGAGGCACACAAATGAAATTTTCCGTTGGCGTCAACGTACTGGCCGGGCTTGTTTTTCTGATGGGGGTCGGGTGTGGGCCTTCCGACTCCAGTTCTTCACCAGAGCGGGCCGGAAAGGAAAACGAAGAAGACGTGTCAGTCAGAGAACCCACAGTGATTGATCCAGTCTCACCACCTCAGGACAAAGAGCTTCAGGAGTATATCAAGGTGATAGGACAGCAAATGACAGAATTACAAAATTCCCATGCCGATCTGGTCAAAGCGGCACAACACGTTGGGTCTGATCCTGAACACCAGAGGTTATGGGAAACTTCGTTGGATGACCTCACCCTCAAGAGCAATGAAGTTGAGAGAAAAATTCAGGCCCTCAAGGCAGCCAAAGAGCAGGAGTGGATCACCCTTCAGCCGGGCTTAACCCACGCCCTGCAGGAACTCAGTGAATCATATGAACGGGCCCTTGCACGAGTAGCTGGGTGAAGAAGTCAGAACATAAACATGGAGTTCCATCATGCGCTGGAGACGCCACCAGGTCCCACCCTGAGAAGTGGGACGGGAACACAATCCACCAAACGCACATGGAAGGGTAGAAATGCTCATGGATGTAGACACTCTGCTATGCGTCGCCTCCGAACTCGGATTAGTGATAACCACTCAGCGGCAAGGAGATCATGCCTTTCGTTGTCATATCCTTGAGATCGATCTTGGCCAGAAGGAGCAAGATTCCTTTCGACTCATTGCCGATGGGTTTGAAGCGGGGACGTGTTTGGAGGCCCAGACCCATGCGTATCATTATGCCCAACGATTATATCCGGCGCGGGCCGATCAGATGAAAAAGCCCCCCTATTTAATTTGGGGTGGGCCTTCCATCCATTTGTAATGGGTGGTCCAGAACTAGGGTGTGAAGAGGAATCATCCTCACCGCTAATGTTTCGAGAGCGTTAATCGAAAGGAGTGGACATGAAATTACCAAAAACTTGGGGAAGTAAGACTCGAAAAACCAAACCCAAAGCACCTTCTCTTCCCATTCGCGGGAAGGTTGTCAAAATATCTGATTTTCAAAAGACGTCGGATCCCGGCACCATTCAAGATATCAGAAGTCAGGGCCAGATCCTGGCCAGTCGAGGATTGGGGCAGGAGGTGCCAAGCTACGCATCTGAAAAAGAGCCAGTCCCGGACATGACTTTACTTCCTAGAAGGAGCAGACAAACAGGCCGACACCAGAATTCATCAATCACCGACCCAAAATGCTGAGACTTGACTATCTACTGTGGTAAGCATGTGGTAGAGTGAAGACACTCATGGCCTTGGGCTTTGGCCATAAGCCGTCAACCGAACAAAGCCCGTTACCGGTGTGATTTTGCCCGAGAGATTCCTCGGAAGAGTTTGACCCCAGTCGCCTGAACGACGCGTCCGCGGCCTATCCCTTCGAAGTGTTCCACCTCACTCGAGCCTAAGACACTATCATTTATCAAAAGGAGGAACCCCATGGGTTCAAAATTGTATGTTGGTGGGTTGCCGTATTCGGCGACTCAAGCCGAATTAACCGATCTGTTTTCCGCGCATGGCACGGTCCAAACCGTGAACGTCATTATGGACAAATACTCTGGCCAATCCAAAGGGTTTGGTTTTGTCGAAATGTCGTCAGGAGAAGAAGCTCAGGCCGCCATTGCCGCCTTAAACTCTACAGAGTTTGGCGGAAGAACGTTGACGGTCAATGAGGCGAGACCTCAAGCGCCACGCAGTGGTGGTCGGGATTTTGAGGGAAGTAAACGTCGCAGTCGGTTCTAACGAACTGAATCACCTTCAGAAGGACGGGAGGGGCAACAAGGCCCCTCCCGTTTTTCATAACACCGAGCAGGTGCCGCACACATTGCCCAATCCCCACTAACCGACTCCAAAACAGGTTTTTTACCTCATCAATTTTCACAAGCCCTTCACTGGCAATGCCTTCTCTTTCTCAAACCCACTGACGGCCAATCAGCTGCTCTAAATCATAGTGGACTTTAAATAGGTCAGAGGGATTCAAGCCTTATTTGCATCAGCCACTCCATTTGCACACCAGAAACAATGGGATAACCCTTCATTGATCGTTAGCTGAATCTTACGGCCAAATCATCTCCAAAGTCGGCTTTTGGCAACCCAAAGCGGACATTCCGTTGCCCGTATTTGTTAGCCTTTGGTATTTTTAATCAGCGGACCACAGGTTTGGTCCTTGTACAGTCCACCAATTTCCATCGATTACTTATATCCATGCTGCATTGGTTATTTTTCAATGGTGCTAGGTTGGTGCTATGTTTGGAAATTCTTGGTTGAGTATCTCCAAGATCGCGCAATTGCAAATATGGATAGAATATTAGACTTCGGATCGATGGGAAAGGGATTGTCTAAGATATTGAAAACCTGACATCCCCTCTCTTGTCTTAGGTTTTGTTCTCCTCGCCTACAAGTCTCTCCTTGCGGCTCTTAGACGGGTTTTATCTCTCTTTTGCTCTCTTTTTAACACCTATTTAACCCTAAAAAGAGTAATCCATCTTTTACGATTTAAATATTCTCAATCGTTAGGTCAATTGCTTCATCGAGTAGTGGCCGTTGGGGCGTTTGGGTGACGTTTCTCCTGCCTGGGGACCCACTCTCTCAGAAAGAATCCTCCCTTCTCTTTCTCGGCAGTCGAGCGGACTGATGCGATTGAGGACAAAACTATACGTTTGTCAAAGGGGTTAAACACAGTGCCGTTGTAAACGTTTGATCATACAGGGAACTTCGCTGTTCCCCTCTCTCCGCTTTTTTTGAAGCACCATGAACCCAAGACTGACCAGGGCCATCCCCAACCAAGGCATTGGCAGCCCAGACTGCATTCCTTGACTGAAAGCGAGCGTCTGAACTTGGCTCAGAATCTGGTCTGCCGCTTGGGCACCCCCTAGCAGCATCATGGTCATCATCGAACCCAAGATCATTCCACAAAATAGCTTCAACATGGTCGTCCCCCTTGAAAAGAGGTTATCTTACTAGCCACCTGTCGATTCTCCGAAGGGAAAGGAAATCCAACAAACATTGTAGAAACCTCCACCGTTCTCCGTTCCCCTTGGCCTCTTCAAAGATTTCGCACATAAATAGATTTTGGGAAATACCCCATAAGACCGAGTCCGCTGATTTCTTTTCGAGCCCATTAGTCTTGTCCGTTGCAAACTCAAACATTTCCTGTCTCCCTCGGTGGAGTGCTATCTCACTCAGCGGTTCCAGTATGGGGTTTGGGTTTCCCAAAAGATCGAATACTCTCCACACCTGAACATGCAAGAATATTCGTGGCGCTTGAAGAAGGCTGCCGCAGCAACGGCACCCAAGGGGCACCAAGTGTGCTCAAATTCTCCTATTGGTCCGATGTATTAAAGTCCAAAATGGGATAAGATGTCAGGGACACCGGAAAGTAACCCTATGCCACCTACCCACCCCTTACCATCTTCACGCAACGCCGGCTCAAACGTCGATTCCTCGGCTCGTCTGTCGCTAGCTATCCGGACACTTGACCGATTGATCATTCGCATAGACCAACTCGTGACCTTAACGGATCCTTTATTGACAGAGACGTCTCGTCGCCCAGCAGTCTCAAAGCCCTCCGAGGCCTCTGCCCGGCAGGACCTTACTTCCTAGGCTGCCCCCTGGGCACTCCACATGCCCAGTCCTCACTCTCAACCACTACCAAGCGGAGGGCACCCCCATAAAAGCCAATGACGCTGCTGGGGGGATGACTCAACTCGTCTCATGTGAACGAAGCCTGTAGGGTCTTTCCTACAAAGAGGGGAAGTAGCCTACATGAGGGTCATAAGCGGGGAGGGGAGCTCTTCCCTGGTTGCACCCACTTCTTCTCAATCAAATCAATTAGTTGCTTTTCCCTCACCCGTCTGTGCCCCAACGGGCATATATTATGCTTTTTGTTAGTGAGAGGGTAGAGATCATCCTGAACGGCGTCTGAGGTCAACTCCCAGTCGAGGGGAGAAGGCAAGTTACAACCTGCCAGATGGGAGGGCCAACTCCTCCCGGTGTGTACTTGATGCCTTCGGGGAAAAGGAGAAGAGGGTGATGAAACTATGCCAAGACAACTTGCCCTGGGAGAGCCCCCTTATCCGTTCACCCATCACCCCTCCCTGCATCTTGGTGGTAGAAGATAATCGGTCTGTCGCCGTCCTGTTAGAAACGACCTTAAGGTCTTGGGGCTATGAAGTTTGTGTGGGCCGGAATGGTCAGGAGGGTTTGGGGCTTCTAACTATTCATACCGTGGATGTCATTTTCCTGGACCTGGAAATGCCCGTGATGGATGGTCGCACCATGCTCAAGGAAGTCCAGTTGGCCGGATATTCCATGCCGGTGTGGGTCATGTCGGGTGGCCTGAATAGACAAGCTCTTTCGCCCCTTCTTGCTGAGGGGGCGCAGGGCTTTTTGATGAAACCCTTCGGGCTTGCCGCGCTTGAACAGGCGTTGGGTCAGATCTTTGGTCCATCTCTGTCCTCAGTCCCTCTGAACAAGACTGAGTTTTCATTGTAGGACAATTTGTCCTCTCGCCCTTCCCAAGTGGCTTATAACAAACCTGGGATGCTCTCTTCCCCCGTAAACCCGCCAAATCAATCCGGATCTTCTCCTCCCCACTAAATTTCCGGCGGGTCGTTCGCTTCAGGTCTCGGACCAGTTTGTCCGCTTCACGTTTTGTGCCTCATTTTGGCTTCTACCTCACTCCTTTTCAGAGATATGATGTACTCAAAACATCACTTTAGCAAGCTCATTTCATTTGGACCAATTAGGCTGACACGGAACATCCGCTGCCAGCCAGTAACCCCTCATTCAGAAGCAGGAAATCTTGATGGTCGCAAAGTGACCTACAGCGGGCAGGAGGGAATCTTGAACGGGGCAGGTTACGACCTAGTTCTTTTGAGGGGTGTTGACAATCAAGGGAGAAACGGTACAGTTCCACTGTCCCTTTCCTTCTCCCCTCAGGTTTCCTACGGAATCGCGGTTGGAGAAGCGAAAGGAGATAACAGGAAAAGATAATCATCCTTGGTTGGTTTATGCAGTAACCTGCCTCGTCCGGTTGCGTCAGGCACATCATTATAGGAGGTGTTTTCATGAAACATGTTCTACCCCCACCATTCTTTATTCGACTACTGGCCGTCGGTATCCTGGTTGTGGGATTAACCGACTCCACCTTCGGCCAAGTGGACCCACCCCCCGCCGGGCCGGTGAGTGATCTCGCCACCACGGCCGAAATGTCGGCTCAGCACGACATGATCCAACAGGACATTGCCGATGTTGACACGAACCTGGGGGCCCAGATTCAAGAGGTCAAAGAGTTGGTGGAGGCACTCGGGTCCAACGATCCAGGGTTTCACGACCCCTGTAATAGTGGAGGGACCGAAGTGGGTGACCGCTGGATTGTCTCCCGCTCGGGTCGGACGGTCTGCGATAAAGATACGAATACCACCTGGGAGCAGCAGCCGACTGTTCTGAAACGCACCTGGGACGACAGTGTCGCCTATTGCCAGAACTTAGGCTTAGGTGGCGGGTGGGCCTTGCCCTCGATCGACATCTTAGTGAGCCTGGTGGATACCAATAATACTGATCCAGCCCTGCCCACGGACCACCCCTTTACCAATGTCCAGACCGATTCTAATTTTGGCTATTGGTCGGCGACGACGCCGCCTGACGCCGCCGGCAATCGGGTTGGCGTCAGTTTCTTCAATGGCGACCAGTTTAGCGAACCGAACTTCTTTTCCAACTGGACGTGGTGTGCGCGCTAGACCAGGGGTGATGCGGATCTTCCCCGAACCTTTGACGAGGCTGCGCTTCGGCACGGGCTTGGCGGGATTGGTTCCTTGGAGATATCGGAGAAAAAATAGGGCTTAGCCAATCACGATAAAGAAAATGTTCACATTAAGCCTCACACGATCTGGTGTGGGGCTTTTTTGTTCTATGCCATTAGTCTTCCCTGCCTTGTGGTGTGATTGAAATGTCGGCTTCTGGCCGAGGCTGTGTAAAAACTCACGTTCTCTCTTCTTTCACTTCTTCCATAGGCATGTCAGCCCATCTCTGTTTCATGTTTTTGGTTTGCGAGGACGGGCATCGTCATCTTGAGGCACCACGTCGCTTCCTGATGCCTTACGAGTGGCGTTGAGGAGCACTTTTTGGCGTCGGTGAGTGCGCCACTTATGCCTGAATTGCCCGGAGGAGTGGCTTCACGCCAAGGATGGCCAACACCCGTTTGAAGTTGTACGCCAACACATGCAAACTCATCTCGGTGCGCACCTACTTGAGGGTTTTGGTTTGGAAGTGGGTGGCGCCCATCCAGGCTTTCAAGGTCCCAAATGGATGCTCGACCGTTTGGCGTCGCGTGCGCATCCGTTCCGGTTCTCGTTCAAGGCGGGCTTCGGTGGCCTCAAGGACCGCCTCCTGTTCCCAACGTGTCACGCGTCGATAGGTTCCGGTCGTACACTGCGACTTGATGGGACAGGTCGGGCAGTGTGAGGACCAATATTTGTGCAGTGTCAAGCCGTTCTCTTGTGTCTCGAATCGCCAAATCAGGCGTTCCCCGGCTGGGCATGCATACTCATTCTTGTCTGCGTGGTACACGAAGTCCTGTTTGCTGAATAACCCTTTCTTCGTGCTCCCCGATGTCTGGGGCTTGGGGAGATACGTCGTGATCTTCGCCTGCTCACAGGCTAGGAGTTCTTCCCCCGTGAAGTACCCGCGATCAGCGACCACCTCGAGCGTTTCCGATCCGATGGCCTCCTTGGCTTGGTGTGCCATGTAGTGTAATTGGTGCCGATCATGCCCCACATTGGTGACCTCGTGTGTCACGATCAAATGGTGCGTCGCCTCGACGGCGGTCTGCACGTTGTACCCCACCATCCCCGTGCCGCGCCCACTGGTGGCCATCGACCACGCATCGGGGTCCGTCAGGGAGAGCTGGTGGTCCGGCGCTTGATGCATGTGGACTGCGAGCGTTTTCAGACGTTTCATTTCTGCTTTTCAGCGCCGTGATCTTGTCCTCGAGCCGGTGAATTTTGTCTTGGGCCATCGTCGCTTCGTGTCGATCCGCGCTGGCGATCTGGCTCAGATAGCGGGCAAGGCTCTCATCAATCTGTTGTAAGCGGCGCTGCAGCTTGGCCTTGGTAAAGTTCCGGTCTCGATTATTCACGGCCTTGAACTGACTGCCGTCGATAGCCACAAAGGCGTCAGCAAACAGATTGAGTGTCTTGCAGAGCACGATGAACTCGCGACAGACCAAGCGAATGGCGGGGCCATTGTTCATGCGAAAGTCAGCGATCGTCTTAAAGTCCAGGGCTAAGTGGCCGGTCAGCCACATGAGTTCCACGTTGCGGTGGGCTTCGCGTTCTAGGCGACGGCTGGACTGTACTCGGTTGAGATAGCCGTAGACATACAGCTTCAACAGGGTCCTTGGATGGTACGCGGGCCGGCCCGTTTCCTCTGACTGGGTCTTGAAGCCCAGCCCGGAGAGATTCAGCTCGTCAATGAAGACATCGATCACCCGAACGGCGTTGTCCTCAGCGATGTATTCATCCAACCGTTCGGGGAACAGCGTCGCTTGGTGGCGATCGTCGCCTTGAATAAATCCGCTCATTCCTGACACCTCCCTTGGAAAGGTGCCGTATACCTTCTTCAAGAGGTTTCACACAGTCTGGACCCAAAACGGACATTACGGTCCCACGCGCATCGTTGCCAAAATATATAGGGTAGCCTTTGCCGAACGATGACACCCTGACGTAAGATTTCCTGTAGCGGAAAAAAGAACAAAAAAAGGAGCAGTCCAGCAGAACTGCTCCTCCTCATCCTGAATTACTATATCCGGTTATGCTTCGGTGATTTCAACTTTACGGGGCTTGGCTGGGCCCACTTTTGGTAAAGTGACACGCAAGACCCCATGCTTTAAATTCGCCGTGATATTGGCCTGATCGATTACCTCGGATAGCGTAAACTGCCGAAGATATTTGCCGGTATTGAACTCCTGCTGGATATACTGTTCTTCTGTCGGAATAGAGATCGAAGGAACTCCGGTTAAAGTCAAGACACCTTCGCGGAGATCGATGCTTACATCATCGGATTGAACTCCCGGCATATCTGCCACAATGGTGAGCGCATGGTCGTCTTCAAATATATCCACGTTGGGAGAATAAACACGGCCAGGAACCGTTTGCTCTGAAGCTGTTTTGACCTCCTGCTTGTCTCGAGCTTGAATATCTTGTGCTTGCGCAGTCATGGTCAACTTCCTCCTTTCCAGAATTCAATGGGCTTCCCAAAGAGTTTTCTGTCTCACTTTTGCGATTCGGCTTTTAAACACTAATCGAAATCTTTTTGGGCTTAGCACTTTCGGCCTTGGGCAGTACCATCATTAAAATTCCGTGCCGGTATTTGGCCTGGACCTTTTCACTGTTGACATCGCTTGGCAAGTTTAACTGACGCCGGAATTTTCCGGCTTCTCGTTCTCGTCGATGATATCTCACCTGTTGATCCTCAGTGGGAATCTTTCGTTCTCCAGAGATAGTCAAACTCCGGCCCGTCACTGAGACGTCTAACTCATCCAGAGTCAAGCCAGGAATCTCTGATCGGACGTAGAAGTTGTCATGATCTTGAGACACATTCAATAGTGGAAATACACCTGCAGTCGTCAATCCATCATCTGGTCCCATTCGAAATCCCATTAACTGATCGAGATCGCGACGAAGCCTTCCTAATTCTGAGAAGCTCGTCCCCAAACTATCAAAAGGCCAGTTTTCCAATCTTTTTATGAACATAGTCATTCCCTCCCTCAAGGCAAGACCGGTGATCGCCATCGACCTAGATCCTGCTAATTTTTCACTGACCTCGAGGTTGTGTCGTCAATTGTTTTCGCTTTTTAGGTAATGCCAGATTGTTATTTGTCAACCAGGGGGACCGAAAAAATTTTCCGATTTACCGTCCCTACGTAAACTGCTTTTCGACAATCTCCGACATTGGTCGGAGATTCCTATCTTCCATACCCCTTTTACTGCGGGTTAGGCGTTGCCCCCCAAAAACCCCACACGGTACAGGGTATCGATTTAAAAATTCTGGTGTATGGCTTCTGGGCAAACGTCCGCTTCTGGCCCAGACTGTGTGAAAACTTCACCTACCCCATCATGCGCCATGCGCTAATCCGGGGAGCAACCCATCTCCTCTTGAGTTGCTTGTTGAGGCGAACTATTTTGTTTTGTAGCCCCACGAGCCACCTGATGAGTCCCAGGCGGCGCTCATACGGTCCTAGTTGCGTGTATGAAGGCGTGCCTTACGCTTGGATCGCCTGGAGGAGTGGCTTCACGCCGAGAATCGACAGCATCCGTTTGAAGTTATACGCCAACACATGCAAACTCATCTCGGTGCGAACATGCTTGAGTGTTTTCATTTGGAAGTGGGTCGAGCCCATCCAGGCTTTTAAGGTCCCGAATGGATGTTCCACCGTTTGTCGTCGAATGCGCATCCGCTCCGGTTCTCGTTCAAGACGGGCTTCGGCGGCCTCGAGCACGGCTTCATGTTCCCAACGTGTCACTCGCCGATAGGTCCCGGTCGTACACTGCGATTTGATGGGACAGTTGGGGCAACGGGAGGACCAGTATTTGTAAAGCGTTAAGCCCTTCTCCTGTGTCTCGAACCGCCAGATGAGGCGCTCCCCTGCTGGGCATTCATACTCATTCTTGTCCGCGTGGTAGACAAAGTCGCGTTTGCTGAATAACCCTTTCTTCGGACTTCCCGATGTCTGCGGCTTGGGAAGATAGGTTGTAATCTTCGACTCCTCGCAGGCTAGAAGTTCTTCACTGGTGAAGTAGCCCCGGTCAGCCACCACCTCGAGTGTCTCTGCTCCGATGGCCTCCTTCGCTTGTTGCCCCATGTGGTGCAACTGGTGTCGGTCGCTGCCCGTATTGGTCACCTCATGGGCGACAATCAAATGATGCTCTGCATCCACAGCCGTTTGGACGTTATACCCGACAATGCCAGTGCCCCTCGTTTTCATTGATCGCGCATCGGGGTCCGTTAGGGAGAGTTGGTGGGCCGGGGCTTGACGCAGCTGGACTTCGAGCGATTTCAGGCGTTTCATTTCGGTTTTCAGTGCCGTGATCTTGTCCTCGAGCCGATGAATCTTGTCTTGGGCCATCGTCGCTTCTTGTCGATCCGCGCTGGCAAGCTGGCTCAGATAGCGGGCAATGCTCTCATCAATCTGTTGCAACCGATGTTTCATCTTGGCGGCGGTGAAGTTCTTGTCTCGGTTATTGACAGCCTTAAACTTACTGCCATCGATAGCTACAAAGGCGTCAGCAAACAGATTGAGTTTCTTGCACAGCACGAGGAACTCGCGACAGACCAAGCGAATGGCGGGGCCATTGTTCTTGCGAAAGTCGGCGATCGTTTTAAAGTCCGGGGCTAAGTGTCCGGTCAGCCACATCAGTTCCACGTTGCGGTGGGCTTCGCGTTCTAGACGACGGCTGGACTGTACTCGGTTGAGATACCCGTAGACATAGAGCTTGAGTAGGGTCCTGGGATGGTAGGCGGGGCGGCCCGTTTCCTCTGAATGGGTCTTGAAGCCCAGCCCGGAGAGAGCCAGCTCGTCAATGAAGACATCGATGACTCGTACCGCGTTGTCCTCAGCGATGTAATCATCCAACCGTTCGGGGAACAGGGTCGCTTGGTGGCGATCAGTCCCTTGAATAAATCCGCTCATTCATCACACCTCCGTGGGAAAGTGCCATTATACTCTCCGGCGGAGTTTTCACACAGCCTGGGCCGAATGCCAACCTGTCTGTTGACGACCCTACGCGAAACCTTCTACCCCAGATCGAAACCCTCTCCTGCTCGTCTCACCTCACCTCTCTCCCTCAGTGCCATGTGGCATTGATCTCCGGATACCCACTAACGTTGTGTCCCCAATATGTTTACGATGCGTGCCTTTTTGGCCGCGACGAGTTAAGGCTTTTCCCTCTCCTCTTTCCTCTTGTTACACTTCGTTACAAAGTTTTACGATTGTGAGAAGATCTCCGATTCCGTGACTGATAGTGTGGGTGGTGAACGACAACCCTGATTTATTCATCATCACACGTAGGAGGTGTCTCATGAAAAAGCGAATTCTCATTCTTAGCACTGTGGGATTGGTGGTGCTGGGTACCGCGCTGGCCGTCGGTGCCTCAAAAAACCATTCCGGGTGGTGCGGCTCTCATGACGGGGGCCAGCGAAAGATTGATCGTATCGCCGAGAAGCTGGAGTTAACCGACACGCAAAAAGCCAAGCTTCAAGGGATCCAGGAGTCTTTGCAGGAGGCCCGCCAAGTGATGTCCGAGGCGCGGGGCCAATCCTTCGCTGAGGTGCTGGAGCTGATTTCCAGCGACACGCTTGACCAGGGCCGCGTCCAAGATATCGTGAAACGACATCAAGCGATCGTGGAAGACTTCACGCCGACCGTGACCGAGAAGATCGCCGACTTTCACGCCGTCTTGACCCCGGAACAAAAATCCAAAGTGGCCGAATTCCTCCAAACATGGAAGGACCGCTTTGAAGATCGCCGGAAGTCTCACACGTAATGCTCATGAAGGGCGGGGAAGGCCCAAGCCTTCCCCGTCCTCCTTGTCACCCGAAACCATCATGCCCACTACTGTCCTCCTCATCGATGACGATCATAAGCTAAATGCATTGCTGAGAGACTACCTCGGTCAGTTCGGCATCACGGTCCTGACCGCTGAGCATCCTGACCAAGGCCTGACCTTATTTCGTCAAAAAACTCCTTCGCTGATCATTCTCGATCTGATGCTTCCGGAGAAAGATGGCTTCGCCGTCTGTCGGGAAATCCGCAAGGAAAGTGCCGTGCCGATCATCATGCTGACGGCGCGTGGCGATCTTCCCGATCGCATCGCCGGGCTCGAGCTCGGGGCTGATGACTATCTGGCCAAACCTTTTGAACCACGGGAACTGGTTGCAAGAATTCAGACGGTTCTCCGACGGAGCGAGGGAGAAGGTGGTCTTCATCCCCCATCTGACCGACTCCAAGCCGGTGAATTAGCTGTGGATCTGCGCAAGCGTACAGTCTGGCTACACGGCCAACTTCTCGATCTGACCACGATGGAGTTTGAAATCTTAGCCCTGTTTCTCAACAATCCTGGAGCCGTTCTGAGTCGAGAAGAAATGATGGACCGCATTCGTGGGATCGACTGGGAAGCCTATAATCGGTCTATCGATGTGGCCATTAGTCGCTTGCGGCAGAAATTGCAAGATGATCCGAAACGTCCTCACTATATCAAAACTATTTGGGGCGCTGGGTACCAATTCTTGCCGACGCCGCATTCTATAGCTGAGGGGCCTTCTGATGGTTCGATTCTTCCAACACATTAAAAACGTTCGTCATCGTTCCATCTTCCTCAAGCTGGTTCTGATATTTCTTGCCACCGCCCTCACCCTCTTTCTGGTCATCCGTGGGTTTTTCTTCATTGGGATTGATCGCAATCAGAGTTTCAAGGCCGACTTATTCACCAACTTATCCAAATACTCCCTTCAGTTAGTGCAAGAAATCGGCACACCGCCGGATGAGAACCGGGCAAGAGCCTTAGCCACCGAGTTGGGGATTCAGTTCCGGGTGAAGGATCGGGCGGGGGCATGGTCGACTGATCCGACTTTGCCTTCCCTGTCAACCTTAAACGGAAAGGTTGAGGATGCCTTTTCCACGTCGACCACGCAGGTTGGACGCTATCGTCGGCATCCTTTTGTGATTATCAACCAAGGAGACACCCAGTATGCGCTGTTTTTTCTTCATCGCCCTTTTGGCGAACTGCCGACCTGGAGCTTTTTCGGATTAGTGGGAGTCGTCGGGCTCATCATCGGCGCCTGCTATATGGCCGTGCATCGGTTGTTTCGACCCATGACTTGGCTCACCCAAGGCGTCGGTGAGATTGCCAAAGGCAATTTCAAACACAAGGTTCCCGTACGGTCTTCGGACGAACTTGGCCAATTAACGCAGTCCTTCAATGAAATGGCCCAGCAAGTGCACGAAATGATCCAGGCGCGTGACCGCCTCTTGCTGGATGTCAGTCATGAATTTCGTTCCCCCTTAACTCGGATGAAGCTGGCCATTGAAATGATTCAGGACGAGTCGGTCCAAGAATCGCTTCAACAGGAGGTTCGAGAATTGGAAGCCATGGTGACCGAATTGCTGGAATCCGAACGTCTCAATAGTGAGGCCCGGGGCCTGACAGTCGCTCCAACAGATCTTGTCTCGATCGTGAAGGAACTTGCTGAGACGTACCAATCCGTTGGGTCAGGCATTCGGCTGGTCGATGCCCCACAACGTGTCCGCCTGCCATTAGATCGTCATCGGGTTCAAATGGCCGTACGAAATGTGATCGATAATGCGGTCAAATATTCCCGTCCTGAACATGGCCCCGTCATCCTTCGCGTCGAAGTCACGAGTGATGCCGCTCTCGTCAGTGTGCAAGACCATGGCTTAGGAATCCCCCCGGACGAGCAGTCGCAGATTTTTGAGCCATTTTATCGTATTGACCCTTCCCGAACCCGCCATACGGGAGGTTATGGGTTGGGGCTGAGCCTGGTGAAAAAAATCATGAACGCACACGGAGGGGAGGTCCTCTTGCACAGCGAAGTTGATCGGGGCAGCACCTTCACCCTCAAATTTCCGTTGCCACCCACCGATGCTCCTACCATATAAAATGGTGAGGCGCTCTCCAAGAATAGTGTCGCAGACACTCTGACGGTCCTTATGAATGACGCCCAAATTACTTGATTGATCGTACGCTCAGGGACGGCTCGCCCAACCGTTCGAAAGGGTTCCCCATTGGCCTATTCCTTGGTTTCTTGCTTCGCTTTCCAAGGAAGGTATTGCGTTTCGATGTGCGCTCCAAACCGCAAATGGTACCCATTGGGATCTTCCACGGTGTACTCTCGAAGTCCCCAAGGCTTATCCTCGAGGTCCGAGATGATGTTCGCGCCTTTGGCCTTGTGCTTTTCGTTCATGGCATCCACGCCGGGAACGCAAACTGAGATCTGCTGACCCCTGGCTGTCTCTGCCACGGTTGGATTGCGGGAGAGGAAGAGCTGGCATTGGTCAGCCCACAGCATGGCCCAATCGGCCCCCGCGAACGTCTCGTCTATGCGAAAGCCAAGGGTATCGCGATAATAGGCCGCCGTCTTCAACACATCGGGCGTGGCGAGAACTGGGATCACAGCCCAAATATCAGGTTCCTTCACCATACGTCTGCTTTCCTTTCAGATGGTTGTGTACAATATGATCTTTTACGCCTTGAAGACTCTGCTTCGGGTTCCTGGTGCCGGAAGGTAGCATAGTCTCTCCTGCGATTTCGAACCAATAGATATGGTGCCCCGTCAGGACGAGTACGGCCAAAAATGAGGGATTGTTGAAAAAACGCGCCTCATCGTCCAGTGACCGCTTTTGCCCAGAAGCAACCAGAAACCAACCAGACACTTGTAAAGGTACTGGTCACCCCAAATTACCAAAGATCATTGCATCTGAGTCATGAAACTCGTCGCTGCGATCATTATTGGAGTTGTCGCCTTGCTCTATGCCTATGGAGCGGCGGTCCATGCCCTGAACATGCTGAGCCTGACCGGCTTTGATTGGGTGACCGCGCCTCTGAAATGGCAGGTTCTCGACGTGGTGTATTTCATTCTGGACGTCCTGGTCGTGCTTGGACTCCTGTTCGGCTAGAAGGCCGGATATGGGGCTTTCTATCTCGCGGCCCTCAGCCAGATTGTTCTCTATACATTGTTGAGGGATTGGATTGTTGATGTTTCGCCCGAGTTTGCCGTTTCACCCGAGCAGCAGTCGTATCTCACTGGGCTCGTGATCTTCCACATTGTGACTCTCGTCCTCGTAACCGCCAGCCTGAGATACCGCTCCACAGCTGCCCTGCTCCATCTTTGAGCCCCAGTGAAAGAAAAAGTGGGGAAATCTGATGTTCTATGTTTTACACATGAACGCCCCTCTCCAGACTCAAGAAGACGGGGCAGGTGACGTCCCATAACAAATTGTGCTGACACACACTTCCTTCCTTACAGTCAAGAGGTTGCCAGGGCCTAGGTGCAGTCCAGACCCGACACAAACCAGCTACCAACCGGCTTGCTTTATTTAATCTTGATTCTTAATCTTTATTGCTCGGCAAAATCTACCTCGAGGTTTTAACGGAAAATGAAGACTAGGAACTTATCTGAAAAACGTATCCAGGAAACTCTGTTCATGACCGCAAAGCGATCCAAAGCAGACTAAGATCGAGAAGACTAAGCAAACTCAATTTCAAGGATCATAAACTATATTATTCTCTGCCTAAACCCCAATGTGGATTCAGAATCATTTGAAGACATACCGGGAAGGTTTCAAGCGGAAGTTACTATTTTATCTTCAGGAGGAAAGTCTATCGTGTCCATTACCAATGTGGATTCAGGAACAAATATTGTAGAAATTGTAAAAGGAATTTACCGTATCAATACCCCTGTCCCTCCTAGTCAGGTGCCGGGTGGGTTTTCCTTCAACCAATATCTCATTGTCGATGAAAAACCCTTATTGTTTCATACGGGTCCACGAAAATTATTTAGGTTGGTTTATGAAGCGGTGACCAGCGTGTTGCCCGCCGAACGGCTCAGCTACATTTCTTTTTCACATATGGAGTCCGATGAATGCGGGTCCTTGAATGAATGGCTTGACGAAGCTCCGGATGCGGTGCCTCTTTGCGGAAATATCGCCGCCATGGTTTCCATTAACGATATGACCGATCGTCCCGTTCATGCCCTGGCGGATGGTGAAGAGGTTTCTTTGGGGCGTTACCGGGTAAAATGGTTCGACACCCCTCATTTGCCGCACTCATGGGATTGTGGCTTTTTGATGGAAATGTGTACCCGGACATTATTTTGCGGAGATCTTTTTACCCAGGGTGGAAATGACCTGCCGGCGGTCACCGAAGAGGATATTCTCGCTCCGAGCGAGGAGTTCAGGCACCAGATGGATTACTTTTCCCATACCAAGAACGCTCGCGCTCTCCTGGAAAAACTGGCCTCGGAAAATCCAATCACCCTGGCCTGCATGCATGGAAGCGCGTGGAAAGGTGACGGGGGTAAATTACTTCGCGCTTTGGCCGATTCGCTGGAAGCGTAACTGTGATAGGTCTACTCAGGTTGGGTATGTTACAACTTTAATGTCATATCTTCTTCTTGAATGGCCCACTTTTGCCGATAGCTGATGTTACCGTGGGTTTCCTACGAGCTATAATGAAATCATGGGCCTCGACACCAATCCCGCCATCCTGTATTCGATCGGGCATTCCAACCATCGTGCCGAACACATCATTTGGTTGTTGAAGCTTCATGGTATTCAGACAGTTGTCGACGTTCGATCTGTTCCCTTCAGCCGCCATAATCCTCAATTTTCACAGAAAGCCTTTGAAGAAAATCTCCACGCTCACGGACTTACGTATGTTTTCCTTGGCAAGGAACTCGGAGGGCTGCGTCGCGAACGTGAGTGCTACCACAACCATCAAGTCGATTATGAGCGGGTGGCCACACTGCCGGTATTTCAGGAAGGGTTGAGAAAATTAGTCGACCTGGCTTCAAGGATGAAGGTGGCCATGCTGTGTGCCGAACAGGATCCGTTGTCCTGCCATCGTACGCTTCTGATCGGTCGGCATATCCAGGGATTCATCGGTGACGTGCTGCATATCTTCGGGAATGGAAATATCGAAACGCAGGCCCAACTCGAGGAGCGATTGTTGCGGGACTATGCCCAACACGAGTCCGACCTGTTTATTACACAGGAGGACCGTCTCGCCGAGGGGTATCGAAAGCGTGCCAAGGAAATCGCCTACAAGGAGCCGGCCCCCCCATGAATAGCTTCGAAGTTTTTCCCATACCAGGACGAAGGGACAGTCTGGGCGGGATTCATTCATCCACCACCATCATCTCCGGCATTAAAAGGTCATAACCCTATGACGTTTCGTTCCTTTCTGAGCGCTCTCAAAGGGAAACTTTCGCAACCCCATTTTCAAGCCCATGACCCATCACCGCCACCTTGGGATCGAGAAAGCTATAGGCCAACGAGCGAAGACTTAACCCGAGCCGCCAGCGGCCTCCTTAAGCTGAATTTAGGATGTGGGGCAATACTCAAATCAGGATATCTTAACGTAGACAAATATGGCCACCCCGACGTTTGCCATGACCTGGAAATCTTTCCGTGGCCATGGGAAGATAACAGCGTTTGCGAAATCGTCCTTCACCATGTGTTAGAGCACCTCGGACAATTAACCTCGGTTTACTTGACAATCATCAAGGCGCTGTATCGAATTTGTTGTGATGGAGCCATCCTACACATTGAAGTGCCGCATCCTCGACACAATGATTTTGTCACGGACCCGACCCACGTCAGACCGATCACGGTTGAAGGCATGATGATGTTTTCTCAAAGACACAATCGCAGCTGGATAGAAAGTGGTGCTCCCAATACCCCGCTCCGCCTGTATCATGACGTGAATTTTGAAGTGATTCATTCCCGGCTCATTTTAGATCCCGTATGGCGAATCAGACGGGACCGGGGCATCGTGACGGATGCTGAAATAGCAAGGGCCGTCCATGAAAACTACAATGTTGTGAACGTCATCCCAATCACGATGAAGGCTATCAAGTAAAACTCCAAGGGAGCTGATCAAGGAAGGCTTGACAGAAACGTTAAATAAATATGGGTCTGTTGTTTGATGTTTCATCCCTGCCTCCGCACTCTTGGGTTGGAAGCCCGTATTTTTCTCGTGCAGTCACTCCAGAAATTTCCCCTTTTCCCCATTATCCAGAAACATTGAAAGGTTTATTTTTTCATGAAGTCCTGGGAGATCGAACCCAAACGGTCTTGACTCGCACACGTCTCTGGGTAAAATCATTTATGATGGGCTGGGCCAAGACGACCCCTTTGGCTCACGTCCGGTGGCCATCCCTTATCATTGATTCAATCGAAAGCTGAGGCGACCTCGTTTCGCCGAGGTCAGGTCCTGCAGATTTAAGAAAAGGAGATCCAACGACATGACGGTCCAAGCGGAAACGCATACCTTTCAAGCGGATACCAAACGCCTGTTACACTTAATGGTCCATTCGCTGTATACCCATAAGGAAATCTTTTTACGAGAGCTCATTTCCAACGCCTCGGATGCGCTCGATAAAATGCGCATCGAAGCCCTCACGCAACCAGCGTTACTCCCAGACGGCGAAACTCTCGAAATACGCATCGATACCGATTCTCAAGCCCGCACGCTGAGCATTCACGACAACGGGATTGGGATGACCCGGGACGAGATCGTGTCGCATATCGGCACCATTGCTAAGTCCGGCACGCGTGAATTGATGGAGAAACTCAAAGACAGTTCGGATGCCGCCTCAGCCACCGAACTGATCGGACAATTTGGTGTCGGCTTTTATTCGGCCTTTATGGTCTCCAGCAAAGTCACCGTCATCACCCGTCGGGCCGGCGAAGAGACCGCGACCCGGTGGGAATCGACCGGGGAAGGGGAATATACGCTAGAAGACACCCAACGCGATACGCACGGGACCACGGTGACCTTGGATTTGCTGCCCGTTGACCGCGAAGGAGGCATCGAAGATTTTACTGATCAATGGGTGCTCTCACGGACCGTGAAGCGCTATTCCGACTTCGTGACGTTCCCCATCATTCTCAAGGTGGTGCGTGAGGAAATGGAAACGGACGAACAGGGCCAGCCGAAACCCGACGGGAAAACCTCCACCGTGGTGGAAGACAAAACGCTCAATTCCATGAAACCCATCTGGACGCGCAGCGACGTGACGGACGAAGAATATGCCGAGTTTTACAAACACATCTCGCATGATTGGACCGACCCGATGAAAACTCTGCGTTTTCACGCCGAAGGTCGCATTGAATACCAAACCCTTTTGTTCCTTCCCTCGCATGCCCAGAGCGATCTGCACTACCACGCCACAGAGTATGGCCTTCAACTCTACGTGCGGCGGGTGATGATTATGGAACGCTGTGAGGAACTTTTGCCACGGTATTTGCGATTTATGAAGGGCATCGTGGATTCTGCCGATTTACCCCTGAATATTTCCCGGCAGCGTCTGCAGGAAGATCGGTACATTACTCAAATCCGAAAATGGGTGACCAAAAAAATCCTTGAGACGCTCGAAGACATGCAACGGGATGATGCCGAACAATATCTCAAGTTTTGGGAACCGTTTGGCAACGCTTTGAAAGAAGGCGTTGCTGACCCCGACTACAAAGAAAAAATTCTGGGCTTGTTGATGTTTGCCTCATCGCACGATCCCGAAAAGTTGACCACCCTTGACGCCTATGTCCAACGGATGAAGCCCGAACAAAAAGAGATTTTTTACATCACCGGTGAATCTCGAGACGTCGTGGAACACTCCCCGCATCTCGAAGCCTTCAAAGCTAAAGAATACGAAGTGTTGTACCTGGTGTCCCCGGTTGACGAGTTCTTGTTGCAATATGTGTTCGAATTCCAAGACAAACGACTGAAGTCGATCGGCAAGGGCGCGGTTGATCTGGGAGACGAGAGCGAGCAGAAGGAAACCACGGAGAAGTTACAGACCCTTCAGGAACAATATAAAGATTTGTTCGAGCTGTTGAAGAAAAAACTTGAGGACCACATCAAAGATGTTCGTTTAACCAACCGGCTCGTTTCCTCACCGGTGTGTTTGGTGGGCGCCGAACACGATTACAGCCCCCAGCTCGAGCGATTGCTCAAAAAAGGTGACCAACCGAAACAAAAACGAATCATGGAGCTGAACCCCGATCATGCGATCGTGACCAAACTCAAAGAACGTTTCGAGAAGGATGCGGAGGACCCGTTGTTATCCGATTACGCGGAATTGCTCCTTGGCTACGGTTTACTCGCGGAAGGGTCTCCGATCCCCGATCCCGTTCGTTATAATCAGGTCTTGGCTGACCTCATGACCCGCACGTTATAGCGCCGGTTGAAATCACCGGCTAACGCTTCAGGAGGAGGCAGTTCCATTGGGCCACCTTGCAAGAGGGTGTCTGCAAGGCGGCCTTCTCTCATTTTTCGATTAGTTAACCCTTCATCTACCTTCCATCATTCCTTCTGGCAAAAAGAATTGACTCTGTAGAATCAATGGCTATGGAATTTTTCAAATAATTTAAATAGATACGACTAATTAGATATCTAAAAAAATGTTAAAATAATATAAAATTATATCTTTAACAGTATACTTTATTATTGTTTTTATATTGTTTTTAATATAAACTATATGAATGAAGAAAAAGCGTCCCACCATTATAGATGATATCGCGTTATCCCAACTTCAGGTCGATTCACCTCGTGAAGTTTATGATCTCAAGGCCCACGATTGGATTCGGGTCTTGCGACAGTACCTTCGGATGACTCAGGCGGAATTGGCCGCGCGCGCGAATCTCACCCAAGCTAACCTCGCCGCTATTGAATCCGGAAAAACCGATCCACGGGTCAGCACCCTCCAGCGGATCTATAAGGGGCTTTCCTGTCGTTTACGTTTAGAGCCGAGCCCTCATAAGCCGCTCGAGGAAATCCTTCGTAGTCGTGCTCGCGCGGTCGCCCTTTCCCGCTTGAAAAAAACTATGGGAACGATGTCGTTGGAGGAACAAGCCCCAGAAAAAGAAATTTTTAAGAAGCTTTTGGAAAAACGAACGGACGAGATCCTTCGGGACCCTCGAGAAAAATTGTGGCGCAAAGATCATGACTGATGACACACAACCTCTTGGTGCCACACCGGGCGGAGATACTTCCGGGCTTATCCTCACGCACCTTTCCACGCCAGCTGCCCGCAATGCGGCAGAAACTGAGGCCATCAGTCGAGCGTATGATACCCATATTTATCGGGCCCGTCGGAAAAAGCAGGGAACGGAATGGCTGACCGATGACTTTCTCCGAAAAGTTCATACCGATATGTTCGGGAACATTTGGGAGTGGGGAGGGAAGTATCGACAGGTCAGGTTGAATATCGGCGTCGAACCGCATGTGATCCGTGAACATATCAAACGCCTCGTGGGAGATTTTTCTGTTTGGAATGAGACTAAGTTCACGATGCCGGTGGTAGAAACTGCCGCACGACTCCAACACCGTCTGACGTACATCCATCCATTTACGAATGGGAACGGGCGGCATGCCAGGCTCATCTCTGATATTTTTTTATACTCGCGTCACCACTCCATCCCGCAATGGCCGCAAGTCCAACTCATGACGGAAGGGAATCAGATCCGAATGAAATATATCCAGGCCCTGAAACAGGCTGACGATGGAGACTTCACAGCCTTGATCCAGTTTATTGACACGTTCCTTACGGCAACGACATAGAAATTGGCTGGTTGTTCAACCTGCCTGCAGGCGGCATCGCCGTACTTCTTTTACTCAAACCCACCACCCTCCTCTGCATCCAAACGGTGGGAATGGTGAGCGCTTCGGGATTCTCAGGCTTCCTGTACAGGACCAAAAAACGATTTGGAGGACTTTACGAGGAAGGGTCGTGTAATTCGTTCCCCAAGTATATGGGTCTGGTCATGCAATGCGGGCCACCGTTGCCCTTGACCAATTGATCGCCCTGAACGCCAATAACTTCCAGACCGTGATTCCTGAGCTTGTCGTTGATCCGGTCGGTCATGTTATAGGCTATGAATCGCTTATTCCCAAGGCACACGAAATTGCAGGCCTGGTATTCGTAGGACTCTTCTTTTGAGGCCTCGATGAAGGTCAATCCGATTTTTTGTAGATACCCCAGAGGATTAATGTCTTCTGTGTCTCCATCCTGTAATCGTACACCCCCGAGGATACTCTCCTTGTTGCACACGGCCAGGTCACGACTCACCGGGAAAAAACATCCATCCAGGTTCAACCGCCAGGGCGCCAGGTGAAACCCGATGATTTCATCGACCATCTTTTCTTTAATGAGCGTCTCACGTAGGAAGAAGAGCGTGTCCCGGGAGGTGCGGGGTCCATACCCGACCAGTAACGCTTTCTTGTCTTCGTAACAGAAGGGGATCACATCTCCGCCTTCCAAGGACAAGTGAGGCGGAATCTTCACGAGTTCCTGAAGCCCGAGCTTTTCCCCTACCTTCCGTAGGATCCCTGCCTCCTTCTGGCGGATGGCCTGTTTCATGTTTCCTAAAATATATCGGTTGGGTATCCAAGGGATGGTCAGGAACGCGTCATGGGTAAAGACCTGATTAGGGTTGTCTCCAAAGTCCTGGCCAGTTGCTGGCACCTCATGACCATCCAACAATTCCGACAGGTACTTCGTTGGAACGTGGGAGGAGAGGGTACGGACGAACTGGGTGTGTTGCTCGTGGTATTGGTCGACTTGGATTTGGTCGCGAAACAGGAAACGTTTCAGCAATTCGTCGCCATTTACCGCCGAGGAAAATTGTTGAAATGCGTTAAACTCACAAGGATTGTGCACCAAAATAAGATCCGGGGTGACATCGTGTTCACTGAGATCCTGCGCTGGAAAATTGGTTTGTTTCCCTACCGAAATGTATGTTATTCGCGTTTGTTCCTGACTGGTGGGGGAGCTAGGTCGAGGCCTACTACCGCCCACGCAATTTTCCTCCGAAGTAAGAACCCTGGCAAAATCTTCCAACGTAGGGTTGTCAAAGACCGTTCTGACTTGGAGGATCACGTTGAAGTCCTTTCGGATTCGGTTGATCATGTTGAAGGCTAGGAGAGAATGACCTCCTAAGGCAAAGAAATTATCATGGAGACCTACACGCTTCACCTGTAAGACATCTTCCCACAGTGTGGCCAGCCGTACCTCCTGAGGAGAGGTGGGGGCGACAAACTCCTTGGTCCATGCGAGGACTTTTTCATCTGGGACGGGCAAGACCTGTCGATCCACTTTCCCATGGGTGGTTAATGGCAGGGACTCTAGCCTGACGATCGCCGAGGGGATCATATAGTCGGGCAACGTTTTGCGCAGGTCGTGCCGCAACGTAGTGGCGGAAAAGGGTGCATCCGTTTTCATCACCACATAGGCTACCAACCGTTTTTCATCCGGCCTATCTTCCCTCAGCATGACCACCGCTTCTTCTATATCTGTTTGCCGCGCAATGGCCATTTGGATCTCATCGAGTTCGATGCGATATCCCCGTAATTTGACTTGCTGATCACGCCGGCCGCGAAATTCTATGTTTCCATCGGGAAGATACACGGCCACGTCTCCCGTTCGGTATAAACGGGTCCCCGGCCGATCGCTCAAGAAATTCGGGATAAATCGATCGGCCGTCAGGTCCGGTTTCTGGTCGTAGCCTCGTGCCAGTCCGGTTCCACCGATATACAGATCGCCAGGGACACCGATAGGGACGGGGGTCAGTTGCCGGTCCAGGAGATAGATTTGGGTGTTGGCAATCGGTCGGCCCATTGGGATGTTTGGGAGGCTCGCGGAGGGGCGGCACTCCCAGCAGCTGACGTCAATGGAGGCTTCAGTGGGTCCGTACAAATTGTGCAAATTCGCCTCCAGTCGGGTAAAGAATCGTTCTTGGGTCTTCGGTGGCAACAGTTCACCCCCGCACAGGACTTCCCTTAAGCTAGGACAGGCTTGACTGCCTGGTTCATCCAAGAATATTTGAAGAGCGGAAGGTGTCCAACCGGTCGTCGTGATCTGATGCCGGGCAATCAGATTCCCGAGCCAGCGTGGGTCTTGGGCCGCACCCGAGGGCGCGATGACGACCCGAGCTCCGACGAATAAGGGGGTAAAGAATTTCCAAATCGAGGTATCAAAACTCACGGAATCTTTCTGGAGAACCCTATCCGTGGCATTTAACTGAAATTCTTTTTGGCCCCACGACAACCGATTGCCGATGGCCCGATGAGAAACCATGACTCCCTTGGGCCGACCGGTGGAGCCCGAGGTGTATATGACATACGCCAGATTGTCAGGAAGGGTCCCATGATGGGGGTTTTCGTCCTGTTCTTGTCCTATTTGCCGAGCATCCCGGTCCAGACAAACTAGATGTAGATGGGACAGCTCGGGAAGTTTGTTAACGAAGTCTTCTTGGGTGAGCACGAACGAGATTCGAGAATTCTTTAGCATGCCCTCCAACCGGTCGGCAGGATAGGCGGGGTTGAGCGGGACATAGGCTCCGCCGGCCTTTAAGATTCCCAACAGTCCAATGATCATATCCAAAGAGTTCTCCATGCAGAGACCGACCAAAACTTCGGGGCCTACTCCCTGGTGGCGAAGGTGATGCGCCAACTGATTCCCTCGTTGATTCAGCGCTAGGTAGGTCAGGGATTGGTCTTCATAGGTCACGGCTAAGGCATCGGGTGTGTGAGTGACCTGTGATTCCACACGCTGATGAATGCATCGGTCCTGTCCAAAGTCTCTTTGGGTGTCGTTCCACTCCACCAAAATCCGTTTTGCCTCGTGGGTCGTCAACAGCCGCAGTTGTGCGAGACACTGTGTCGGATGATTGGCCATGCCCTCTAGTACCACATGAAGATGGCCCAACATGCGGTTGATAGTGTCAGCCTCGAATCGTTGCGGATCGTGTTCGATTATCAGCGATAGGCGATCACTTCCGTGGGCTGCCAGGGTAATCGGATAATTGGTGTGTTGGAGTAATTGCACGTGGCGGTATTCCCACGCTTTCCCCTGTGCCCTCAGCATGGTGTTCAGATCTTCATGCTCAAACACGAGGAGGCTCTCGAATAACGGGAGTCCAGGCGACACCTCGCTCCATTCCTGAATTTGCAGAAGTGGAGTGTGTTGAAAATCCGTACTGGCGCGCCAGGTTGACCGCAACTCTTTCAGCCAGGCAAGAACCGTCTGGTGCGGAGAGACGGAGATCCGAAAGGGTATGGTGTTGATCAGCAACCCCACCATGGAGGCTGCTCCGGGCAGGTTTGGTGATCGTCCGGTACGGGTCACGCCAAACACGACATCCAGCTCCCCGCTATAGCGGGAAAGCAGAAGAGCCCAGGCTCCCAGGAGGATGGTATTCAGCGTGCATTCCTGTTTCTGAGCAAGATTCCGTAAGGAAGAGGTCAAGTTTTCTGACAGCTGTAGGGATTGCATTTCATGCCCGGTCTCGGCCTTCCCGATTGAAGGGAGTAAACGAGCCACCCCCAAAGGAGTCGGAGCAGGAAATCCCTTGAGTAACTGCCGCCAGAAAACTTCTTCTCCGGTGACCACCCGTGTCTCGAGCCAATGGATGTAATCTTGATAGTCAGGGGATTGATCTAGGCTCACCTTTTTACCTTGGGTTTCGCCCTCATAGATTTGAAACAATTCTCTCAATACGAGAACCAGAGCCCGGCCATCTAACAGGGCATGATGAAAGGTCCAGACAAGCTTGTAGTCTGATTGGGCGTACTGGAACAACTTGAAGCGCATGAGTGGCGCCTTATCATGTTGAAAGCCTTGTTCCCGGTCAGCCTGTATAAAGTCTTTATACAATTGTTCTTGCTGAGCATGAGGGAACCGCGACACGTCTTCCCATTCAAATGGAAGCACGATGGATTGATGGACGGTTTGATGGGGCTCCGTGTCGCTATCCCAGTGAAAACTGGTTCGAAAGACAGAATGCCGCTCGACTATTTGGCGCCAAGCTTTTGTGAATGTCGGCACATCCAACTGTTCATGCAGATCACAGATCAATTGCTGGACATACATCCCAGTCCGCGGGGCATACAAGCTATGAAACAGTATGCCCTGTTGCATGGAGGAAAGTGGGTAAGAATGGTGAAGAACCGGCAAGTTACATTTCTCCAATTAGCGGGGTCCTGGGCGTTCGCAGGTCACAAGCATACGAATGTGTTCGACACCAACAAAATACCGGAGGCTTCGATGACACGACAAGGGCAGAAACCAGGTCAGAGAGTATCGCTGGATGCCCTAACACCCTTTTGCCCTTCTCTATCTGTTCGGCTGATGAAACATGGATCTCAATGGAGTCCAATGCTGTGGTTTCCCAGGCCCTTGCGGGAATCGAAATGATCAGAAAGTAAATCTCCTCGAACCGGAAAGCCCACCTTTTGGGGTAAGCATTCGAATTGGAACATTTCTCGCACGGCAGATTTCCCCACCTTCCAATCGACTGCCCTCTCCTTCTGCATCAATCCGAAAGGGGCCGGAAGTATTCCTACTGACCCCCATCTCGAGATACGCCTTTCTCGAGTTCCAGCGGTTTGGAAAAGGAATCCTGTGTTCCGTTCCTTCTCCCCTCCCCCAAACGCGGTATAATGTAGGCATGACCCATCGATAACCTCCGAGTGTATTGAACGATCTTTACCCAGCTAGCTTTACCAACACTCACGTTCGTATGTCAGGTACCCGACACAAGGAGGGAAAATTATGGATGTTCACACACTCACGACGTTTTTCATGTGGTGCACAATCCTGAATGCTGGCTTCTTACTTTTCTAGTCTCTGTTTTTCATGTTTGCTCCCGATTTCCTTTATCGTACCCAAAGCTGGTGGTTCCCTATTCCCCAGGAAACCTTTAACCCTCTCATGTACACTTTTTTGGGTCTTTTCAAACTTTTCTTGATTGTTTTCAATTTCATCCCTTACGCAACCTTGTTGATCATCACCTAACGCTCACCTTCTATGACGGCCAGGAAAAGACCACGCATCATTTAGAAGGAAACGGCGGGGATCAGAGAGAAAGTTCTCCAAGACTTCTTGTCTTCTACAACTTGGGCCTTCTAAATCAGGGGGAAGGGGCCCTCTTTTGTAAAACTTCGCTTCCCTGCGTATCGACATTTTCGTTGACGAAGGTCACATAGGGGGGTTATTTTCAAAGACCCCAGGGAAACTCGTCGAATTCATGCCACCATATTCCTACGCAGCGGGTGTCCATTATGCCAAAACGTATCATTTTCATTAATCCGCCTTACGAGCGGATTGCGCCCGGCTACGACTTTCTCCGACACATCACGAATCAATCCCCGTCCCTTGGTCTCTTGCATCTGGCCGCCGAAGTGCGGCTTAGTGGCTTTGAGCCCTCGATCATCGAGAGTGATATTTCCAACCTCAGTGTCGATGATGTCGCTGACCAGGTCATTGACGAACACCCCGCCTACGTCGGGATCACCCTGTTCACGGTAGGCGTGTGGAGTGCTGCCAGCATTGCCCGTAAAATCAAGGCGGCCCTTCCCGACATCACCATCATCGTGGGGGGGCCTCACATCTCCTCGATGGGCCCTGAGACCATGCAACGGTTTCCAGAATTCGACGTGGCTGTGGTCGGGGAAGGGGAAGGTCCGTTGATGGAACTCTTGAAGGCCCTCGAAGGACAGAAGCCCTTGTCCGAAGTCCCCGGCCTTATTTTCCAGGATGAGGGACGGACCATTCGCACACCCGCCTTCCCCATAAACAAAACACTCGATGAACTCCCGTTCCCAGCTTGGGACCTCTTGCCCAATTTTCCCCAGGCGTACTCCCCCGCCATCTACGATTTCCCACGAGGACCGGTTGCCACCATTGCCGCTTCCCGCGGCTGTCCCTTTCATTGCAAATTTTGTGACACCTCAACATTCGGCGCCACGATCCGCGCCTATTCTCCCAAGGCCGTCTTTAATATGATGGTCCATCTCCACAATGCCTTTGGTGTTCGCCACGTCTTGTTCGTCGATGACCTGTTTTTGGCCAACCGCCCCCGGGTCATTGAACTCTGCAATCTCATTCTCCAAAACCGACTGACGATGACCTGGACCTGCGCGGCCAGGGTCGACACGGTCAAGCCCGATCTTCTGGACCTTATGAAACGCGCGGGGTGCTGGGAAATCAGTTTTGGGCTTGAGACCGGCTCCGATGAGTTGCTCAGAAAAATGGATAAACAGGCCCGAGTAGAAAAGTCTTCCCAGGCCGTAATATGGACGGCAGAGGCGGGGATTCGAACCAAAGGACTGTTCATGCTGGGATATCCTGGAGAATCTTTGGAGACCATTCAGATGACCAAAGATTTCATTCGCCGGATTCCCATGAAAATCATGAATCTGACCAAATTCACTCCCTACCCGGGATCACCGGTCTACCGCGACTTGTATGGCGTGAACATCCGGGATGACCATTGGGAAAAAATGAACGGCATGAATTTCGTGTGGGCCCCTGAGGGAATTACGATTGAGGAGTTGGACCGTCACTATCAAGAAGTTTTATTGTCCTTCTACCGACGTCCCGCCATTCTCTGGTACTACACAAAAATGACCCTCCGTTTTCCCAATCATATGCTCCGGTTAATTCGTTGCGGTATCGGGTATACGAGGGCCAAATTGGCCAGTTTCCTCAGTGGGCGAAACGGTATCCTCATCAAACCCACCGAAACGGACTTGGGTTCCTGGCAAGTGGCCCGCAAGATGGGCGGCCCTCATTAGACTGGCTGCCAAACTTCCTTCTTCCCCCCATCTCCACATCGATTCATCACCCATCTCGGCAACAAAATGGTGGTAGCCTTGAGTTTTCCTTATAAGGTGTCAGGAACCTTTTTCAACAGCTCCCATACCCAAAAGTTGACAATTTTCCGTACTCCTTTCCATACTTTCCCAACCCAAGACTTCCATACCCATTGGAGGAACTCTCATGAATATCATTTCATTGTTAGTAAAAAACACTCTTTCAAGTGAAGATGGGCCCATTGAAGGTCATCTTCAAGAAATTTTTGGTCCGGATTGGCCAAACCCTTCCTCAGACTCTGGCCATAGGCGGGAAGCAGAGCCTGCCTCCGAAAAATTAGACCAACCGCTTCTCTATTCAGGGGATGGGCCCTTTGGCTCCACGATTGATGTATACCAAAGGGTCGCTCTGTTTCGGTTTCCCTATCCTCTCTATCAATTAGTGGGGCCCGATGCATTTTTGCGGAATCTTTTTCACAAAGCCTCCAAGTACTTGGGCGACGGAGAATTTGCGGTCGTGAATAAAGACTTACGAGACTCCCAAACCCTCGAGAATTTGGGGGGCTTTCCAAAAGGAGAGTTCGGACAGATTGTTGAATCGTTCACCGGAGGGTATGGACTTCCCAGCCCATCCTGGGAGGCATTGGGCAATGGGGTTTGGTTTCTCTTTAAGCCCACCCAAGATTCGGTATTCCAAGGCATGAAATTCGAATGCATGCGATGTCACCATACCGGGTGTGAGGTGGGGGAGATTCGGGCTTCCGGAGGTTCCATGGCCGGTATTTTTGAATTGGATAACGAAAAATTCTCGTTTCGATCCTGTACCCGTTGTAAGTTTACGGAGTTCTTTCGTGGCGAGGTTAGTACCCTGGAAAATATCGTCGATTTATTTGTGGGGTAACATCTATGCAACACCCCGAGTTGTCCGAGGTTTTCCGGGCTTCGGCCTCTCCTCAATCACAAGATCCCCAATCCATCTGCAATCTGACTTTTGGTGGCAAATAAACTAGCGTGCCAATTTCCTGGCCAGATGTCCGGCTCCTTTTCTCCTGAACCCCACCCGGCCCTCTCGACACAAAAGATGGGCTTAAGAAAAAAGCCTCCTTTAAAATTCTCTCGAACTTACCCCTTAAGAAAGAAAGTGGGGTAAGATGACAACTCGAGTCTTGACCGCTCCTTTTTAGATTTTTGATTGGTCACGCTAGATTGAGTAAGCCTTCCTCAATAAATTCTACCCACGACGTCCCTTCCCCACGCTCTTCTCATGCACATTGGCGTGAGAATGTCCGATTGATGGGCCGTCTCCTCTCCATATGGTTTGTGGTCTCGTATCTCCTTGGTATCGTCTTCGTGGAACCCCTCAACCAATTCCATCTGGGAGGGTTCCCCCTTGGCTTTTGGTTCGCGCAGCAAGGCTCCATGTATGTCTTTATCATTCTGACGTTCGTGTATGCCTTTACCATGGACCGAATCGATAGGCGTCATGGCGTTGATCGTACCCCTGACTCGGATCCCTCCGACCAATCCGGGGAGACTTCTCAGTGAGCATTCAGGGATGGACGTACCTTCTCGTCGGGATCACGTTTTCCGTTTACATCGGGATCGCTATTTGGACCCGCGTCCGGTCAACCGCAGGATTCTATGTGGCGGGGCGGGGAGTCCATCCACTGGCGAATGGGATGGCCACGGCCGCCGACTGGATGAGTGCCGCCTCGTTTATCTCCATGGCCGGCCTCATTTCGTTCATGGGGTACACGGGTACCATCTACCTCATGGGGTGAACCGGCGGGTATGTGCTCCTGGCCCTTCTGCTTGCCCCATACTTACGGAAATACGGGCGCTTTACGATCCCTGAGTTTGTGGGGGATCGGTATTACTCTCAATCCGCTCGAGTCATCGCGGTTTTCTGCGCTATTTTTGTGTCGTTCACATACGTGGCCGGGCAGATGCGCGGCGTAGGGGTCGTGTTCTCACGCTTCTTGGAAGTCGACGTGAATGTCGGAGTCGTGATCGGAGTCACGATCGTCTTTTTCTACGCGGTCAGCGGCGGGATGCGGGGCATCACCTATACCCAGGTCGCTCAATTTTGTGTGCTGATCGTGGCCTATCTGATTCCGGCCGTGGCGATTTCTTGGAAAATGACCGGCTGGGCCATCCCTCAGATTGGGTTTGGTTCCACCATGATTGAAGGACAGTATGCGGGGATGGCGCTCCTGGAAACCTTAGATGCCATCCATCGAGATTTAGGTCTTCCCGAATATACCGGGGCCTGGGTGAACGGGAAGAAAAGTATGGTCGATGTGCTGGCGATCACCATGGCGCTCATGGTCGGCACTGCAGGGCTCCCCCATGTCCTCATCCGTTTTTACACGGTTCCTAATGCTCGTGCTGCCCGATGGAGCGCGATGTGGGCCTTGATCTTCATTGGCCTCCTATACACCACGGCCCCGGCGGTGAGTGCGTTCGCCCGCGTGAATATGATCGAGACTCTCAACGAGAAGCCTTATTCCAATGCCCCTCAATGGTTTAAAAGCTGGGAAGACACCGGTCTCATCACGTTCAAGGACCGTAATCACGATGGCTTCATCCAATACAGCGGAGACCCCGCCAAGAATGAACTCACCGTCGATCGGGATATCATGGTCCTGGCGAATCCAGAGATTGCCAGACTCCCTGCATGGGTAGTTGCCCTCGTGGCAGCAGGAGGGTTGGCCGCCGCCCTTTCCACCGCCGCGGGCCTGCTGCTGGTGATTTCCGCCTCCGTCTCTCACGATTTGCTGAAATCCGTGGTGTGGCCTAACATGACTCAACACCGGGAACTTCAATTTGCGCGCGTGGCCGCCGGCTTAGCCGTGATCGTGGCGGGGTTTCTTGGAATTTATCCCCCCGGATTTGTGGCACAAGTCGTGGCATTTGCGTTTGGACTGGCGGCAGCCAGTTTTTTCCCTATTTTACTCCTTGGCATTTTTGACAAACGAACGACCAAACAAGGCGCGGTCTCCGGCATGCTTCTGGGCATTGGGTTTACCGCAGGGTATATTATTTGGTTTCGCTTCGTGGATCCGACTGCCACGGCCGATCAATGGTTATTCGGGATCAGTCCGGAAGGAATCGGGTCGATCGGCATGGTGCTCAACCTTGTGGTTACGATGATGGTTAGTCGATTCACACCGGCTCCTCCCCTTGACGTTCAACGTATGGTGGAAGATATCCGATTTCCCAGTGGGAGCCGTGATGTTTAACCGACTCCGCCAAAGGAAAGGCTCAACTCTCTCCTGACGGCGTTGGGAAATCTTCTATATATTCACCCCCACCAAAGCTGCGGCAGTTCGTGCCGTGGTCCCCGATACCAAGTGCTCAAGCAGCCGTATTTGTTTTTCCCAACTTAACCGACTATTTCGCAGCCAGCCATCCTAAAATAACTCTCGTTATCTAGGACAGCCCCTTATTTATTCTTTTCTTCAAAACGCGATTGACTGTTTCCCTCCTGATCCAAGGATCTGATTCATCTGACGACAACAAAAAAAGTCACTCATTTAGAGAATTCCCTTGCCAGACGCTGGTGGTCTGGTTTATTTTGGCGGGTTTGTAAAGTTCCCTCCTTGGGTAAAGTCCCCCGGGAGATGATCCGAGAATCCTGGGGAGGCCAGTCACCTTCCCTACAAGTCATTCATCTGATTTTGACCGGGATTACGATACGAAAGGATTGTTAAAGGATGTCTGGAATACAGCGACTCCCAGGAAAATTTTGGCGACTGTTGATGAAATGGTTTGACAGTCACGAAGAAACTGGGCTCGCCCCCGGAAAAGATGGCAACCAAATGGACCGAGTGCGGACCATCCCCTTTATGGGAATGCACGTCGCGGTCCTTGCCGTGATTTGGGTAGGCTGGAGCCACGTAGCGGTGATGACGGCCATTGGGTTGTACCTTCTGCGCATGTTTGCCATTACTGGATTTTATCATCGATATTTCTCCCATCGTTCTTTTCGAACCTCCCGCGTGATGCAGTTTGCGTTTGCCCTCATTGGAGCCAGCGCCGCTCAACGAGGTCCGCTGTGGTGGGCGGCCAATCATCGTGTCCATCATGCCAATTCCGACCGACCCAGTGATGTCCATTCTCCCATCCATCATGGCCTCTGGTGGAGCCATATGGGTTGGTTTCTCACGCATAATCAACTCTCGACCAAGGGCAGCCGGATAAAAGATTTTGCGCGGTATCCGGAGATTCGGTTTCTTGACCGCTTCGATATTCTGGTTCCCCTTGGATTGGGAATCAATCTGTTTCTCGTGGGTGAATGGCTCGGGAACAGTTACCCAGGCCTTGGGACGAATGGCTGGCAAATGGTGATTTGGGGCTTTGTCATCTCCACCGTCGCCCTGTGGCACGGGACCTTCACGATCAACTCACTCGCCCATCGATTTGGCACCCGACGCTATGCCACTCCCGACCAAAGTCGGAACAACTTTTGGCTGGCCCTCCTCACGTTAGGTGAAGGATGGCACAATAACCACCATCAATATTCCAGCTCGGCTCGGCAGGGGTTTCGATGGTGGGAAATCGATATCACCTATTATCTTTTACGGGGGTTACAACTTTGTGGCCTCATCTGGGACGTTCGCCCGGTCCCCTCCTGGGTTTTGAACCATCCGAATCGACATCTTCTAGGTGAAGATCCCGACTCCGAGAAGATTGCGGTTTAAGGCTTTCTGTTTTAGCCCACCCATCTAAATTAAAATTCCGGTCGTAAGCCAACGGGGTATTTAAAAGAAAAATCGAAATTACAAATCCTTCTACCCCTTTCAAGTTGGATTCTAATTTTCCCCCCATTAAAATTTGCAGGGAAGGGCAGGCCAAAGTTCCTTAGCATTGGTCAATGACTCAGCTTCTTACTTTCTCCTTGGGTTGCCAAGTAATCCACCATTTTATCCAAGGCAAGAGCGCTGATTGCTGTGCCATAATCTCGGGGCATTAAGTTGTCCCGGAAGCCTTTTGTGACATAGATTTTTGGATTAAGAATAGATTCCTTGATGTATTCCCTCACCGTGGTCGCATTTCCGGAATAGTGAGGATCACTCAGGCGGAGTGGGGCAGAGGTTCCCATGGTTAACTTGGGGCCGAAGGTACTCTTTGCCCCTGTAATCCCTGGGATTTCGTGGCAGGCCATACAACCTGATTGTAAAAAGATCCCCTCAAGCCTTTCCTTACCTGTCGCCAGGACTTTGGAAAAGTCATTTGTGTCAGAATACTGATCCCCCTGAGGTATAAAGGGATTTTCATTTTTGGGGAATTCTGATTCTGGAAAAACCTTTAAATATGCAGCTTTGATTTGTTCGGGAGTTGGAGGGGTTTCTCCTTCCCGGAAAAACAGCCAGGTATCGACCGCAATCAAATCTTCGATAGTTAAACTGATTGGAGGTTTGTGAATTCTCGGCATAGGAGATTCCCGGTTTTCAGTTCCCTTGAGCCCAAATCCACCAACAACATAACAACTAGGACAGGTATGCGATTCCGCGATGTATTCAATGGAAGTCTCATGAAGACGTTTTCGTACGGTTATTCCCCATAAATTCGGGGCGCGTTCACTCGCATACCCTTGGCGGAATCCATGGCACAAAGGACATTGCCCTCTGCCAATGGCCCCTTGGACCATACTTTGTCCAATCCCTCCGAAAATGATTTTCTCTCCTTCGTCGGCAAGCTGTTGTGGCGTCATGCTATAAACATCCAATGGAATGGTTGGCCTTGGAAAACCCCCTTCAACTTGGGGGAGCCAATTACCGAATCCAGATAGGACAGCGGTGAGGAAAACCATCGTTCCACCAACCCTCAGAAGGGGGCGTGCCCTTCCAAAATAGGCTGCTAAAAGAAAACCCAGAATTCCTATCAGAAAAAGAGAGAGGGGCAGAAGACCTGTATTTTGAAAAAAATGAATCTTAACGTTGGCAAAGGAAATGAAGAGTACAATGTAGGCAAGGAAGGCGACGAGTCCTTTGGACAACCATTGTTGTTTTGTCAATCGGGAGAACTTCCCGAAATGAATCCAGAAGAGAAAACCCAAAAAACCAGGTACTCCAATCCCACCTAAACGAAAGGCTTCAGTGGTTACTCGAGAAAGCGATGAATTCGGCAGGAAGATATATTCAAGCAAGGCAGCGCTAAGAACCAGAGTGGTAAAGAAAGCTGCCCAAAACCAACCATTAAGAAATGGTACGTTCCTCATCTTTTACCTCCCATGCTCCTTTCATAAGAGGGGGCGACTCAAACAAAATTATACTTTTACGGTTTTCCCAGGATATATAGTTCTTTTGGCTAAGAGGGATTCAAGGATCAACCATTGGAACCCTTTCGGGATTGGACGTTCAGTAACGTCTATTATTTCCCGAGGGTTTTTTGAAGATGCGTCCCAACCTGGCTCTGATCGGGCTATTGAAATTTAACGATGAAGGCTTCCAATGACGCTCCACCTTCACCAAAGCAGACCAAAGGAAACCGGTGGTCTACTAGTTAAAAGCTAAATTACTGTAGGGCAGCAGAAGGCTTGGAGCATGTGGCATCAGTGACCGGCAACCAGAAAGCCCTTGACTCACTTTTTAAGAATTTGGCTGGGGTGGTACGGGGCCTTCATACCTCGAAGGGTATCGGGTTCCCGGTGTTGTGCGAGGTAGTGTGGATGGTAAGTCAAGTTCATCCCGACGAGACCTTTCAGCTGATTGATGCCTTGCCAGACAATTTAGGGATGATTTATGAGACCTCGCCGGAAATGCAGGAAATTCGAAATTGAGTGAGCGTGGTTTACAAGTATGTGGATCTCCGTTCCCGCATTTTATAACTTAGGTTCTCTGAAGATAACCCTTTGAGGCCATTTGAAGAATAGACGGGGAAGGGCCTTCAAAAGGATCTGGCTATTCGTCATGCAAACGATAAAGGCCGCAGGCGTGGGCCAGGTTTTTGGCCTCCTCCACCTCGTTCGCCTTCACAGGTCGATTGAGAATGGAATGACGATTGGCTTTGGCCGCAGGATGGTATTGGTCCATGATATTCACATAGGTGTGGGGAGAGATTTCTTGGGATAGAAACTTCATGACCTCTGCGGTTCCAGCCAACCCTCCCGGTAACACCAGATGCCGCACCAACACCCCCCGTACCGCAATTCCCTCGTCATCCAATTCCAGATCTCCCACCTGTCGATGCATTTCTTTCAGCGCGGTTTGGGCTCGAGCCGGGTAATCCGGAATTTTCGAGAGACGGCGCCCGATGACCGTATCGGCGTATTTGATATCCGGCATATACAGATCCACCACGCCCTCTAAGAGCTTTAACATCTCCACGTCGTCATAACTGCTGGTGTTATAGACAATCGGGAGACGAAGGCCACGCTGGGCGGCGGCAAGAATGCCCTCCAACATTTGAGGCACTTGATGAGAAGGACTGACAAAGTTGATGTTATGACAACCTTGCTCCTGAAGGTCCAGCATGAGATCTGCGAGTTCCATCGCATCTAATTCTTGGCCATTGGGCTGATGGTTGATATCGAAGTTCTGACAATACAGACAGCGTAAATTGCAGCCGGCAAAGAACACGGTCCCCGAACCACACCAACCCCGAATCGGAAATTCTTCCCCAAAATGAGGATTGGCACTGGCCACGATAGCCTTGGCTCCTACGAGGCAAGTTCCTAATTCCCCCGACGTTCGGTCGATTGCGCAATGGCGAGGGCACACCCGGCAGGCTTGAAGATTCCTCCGAGCCTGGGCAACTCGTTCATAGAGTTCTCCACTCCGTAAAAGGGGCCGATAACTGGCTATGTGTCTTGTTCCTACATATGACACCGCACTGGGTCCTTAAAGGAAGATCTTCACAAATGTGAAATTTTCACATGTTACGCCTATATTAATTGAAGGTTACAGATCTGTTAAGTAGAATGTAAATTATGAATCGGGACTGGGTGAATTTCTTGGCACGTGTCATCCCACGAATTACGAAACGCCGAGGATATTTTACCAGAGTTACCTAACAGAGGAGGTGGGTTATGCGAATCTTATCGATGGTATTTGCCGCTTCCATGTTTCTGATCTTCACCGGATGCGCAGCGTCTTCAACATTCGATATGAATGGCAGTCAAGCGTTGAAGTCTGAATCTGAATTTGGGTCCTTAACCGCACGGCCCGATGTCTTTCGGGGAAAAGCCATTAAAATGGCGGGTCGAATAATCGGGGTAGAAACCACTTCGAGTGGGACCATGATGACAGCCGAATGGTTACCCTATCCAGATGTAGAATATGAAGGCCCTGAAGACACGGGAGTGGTCACGGAAAAACAATTCACGCTTTTCTATCCCGACGCCCTCGATGTTGAAGGAAGGTTACATGGGAATAAATTCCTCGTTCTTGGAACGATGGAATCCACCCAAGGGATGATGGTTGGAAAGACGGGAGCCCTTCCTCACGTCACCGCCCGCTGCCTTCATGTGTGGAAAACCGGCGATGCAGCCATAGAAACAGAGCCCGATGTTGAGTTTGCCGGGTATTCCGTTTCAGAAGAAACCTATTGCTCAAAAACCTAACGCTTTCGATTTGTTCATCGACGGTCCCTGGCGGGTTTCATGGGAAACCCGGCAGGGACTTTTTTTTGAGGGATTCTGAAGCTTACAAGACTCGATGGACAGGGGTAGGAGCGACGGGTTTGGAGCAAGCTTGATATATTTTCCGCTCACAGGCTAAGGCATATTCCCGTTCCGCACTGCTTAGGTCCCCCATCATTGAAAGGGCGACCCCTCTGTTGTAATGGACCAATCCGCCATCCGCACCCAGCCCAATGGCGGCCCCAAAATCCTCAACCGCTAACGGAATGTTTCCCTCTAGCAAGGCCAGAAGACCTCGGCTTTCATAAGCCTGCTGAAGAGCAGGATTGAGATGAACCGCCTTATTAAGATCGATCATCGCCTCCTGGTTGAACCCCGTCTTGATATAGGCCACAGCCCGATTTAAAAAGATTTCACTCTCTTGCTCCGTAACCCGTAGGGCTTTAGAAAATTCTCCAATGGCTTCTTTAAACCTTCCTAATCGATTGAGAGCCAAACCTCGATGATTTAACGCTTTGGGAGAATCTGGAGAAAGCTCAAGCGCCCGTGAAAACTGAAACAACGCTTTTCGGGGCCATCCGGTCTCCAAATAGGCAATACCCAGGTTTTCCCTGTATTGAGCATTTTGTGGCTGTAATTTTACCGTTTCCTCAAAATCTCGTAAGGCATTTGGCCAATCTTTTTTCTTGGCATACACAAATCCTCTGGCATTAAGAATGTCGTGTTGAATAGGATTCCGAGCTAACGATTCAGAGAAAACCCTCTCCGCTTCTTGAGAATTCCCTTGTTGAAAAAGACGTTTTCCTTGCTCAAGGGCCGTGCCGGAGGCAGCAACGGATTCCTCATTATTATGATGGATTCCTACACAACCCACCACATTCCCGATGAATGCCAAGAGTAAGCCCAGTGTGAAAGAACATCTTCGAGTGTCACCAAATTTCTTCATGTACACATCCCTCCATATTTGCCTATAAGGATGCGATATCTTTGTTAAACCTGGAAGTCGGTTATGTTACATCCGTGTTAAAAACGGAGGAGGGTTGTGGAATTGGTCATTAAGATAAAAATCGGGTAAGGCGTCTCGATATTAAAAAAGTCAACGAGGGAAATTTCTATGGGCTTGGAAGAGCAGAAGGGTTCCAGCGCCCTCATAATAATGTGAGGGCGCTGGATAATCTTTTACGTCTTCTTCTTAGAGGCCAAAGGCGGTTTGCCAATCTCCGAGATTCAGGAACAGGGTTTCACCCGTTGCGTCATCCACACCGTCATTGTCGGTCACCATATAGACCTGCCCATCAGCAGCCACTGCAAGGCCCTCAAGCTTTTCAGCGGTCCAGATGCTGATGGCTTCGAGGTCGGGTAGCACATCTCTCAAGAGGATCTTATCGATCAAGGCCAGTCCACTCGGATCATCGAAGGCACGGAATTCGGCAGAGGCCAGGTCAACTTGATAAATGGCCTTCAGTTCGGCGTTAAACCCTGTGGATGGGCCCCAACCTTTGTCCCGTTCGATGACAGCGAACGTCCCATCGGGAAGGAGAGTTAAGTCCGACAGACCAATCCAGTCGCCATTTCCTTCTGGCTGGAGTGGATAATGCACAAAACCCCAGGTACCCGTAGCAACGTCATATCGACCGATCTTAGTGTTCACTTTGTCGGTATCACCCTCATTCGGCCACGCCCGTTGGATCGCCACATACACGACTTCACTATCCGCAACCCCGGTCACCGCGATGCCTTCGATTCCATTTCCCCGTCGCATATCGACCAAGTCGACAGGAAGTTCTATTTCACTGAGGACCCCACCAGTGGTTGAGTCGACTTTTAAAACCAGGTTGGGGCGTGAACCCGAATTGCCCTCGCTCCCAACCCAAAAATGACCGTCAGGACCCACGGCGATACCTTCAGGATCTAGGGAGGCGCTTGCCCTGGAGATCTGAATCCGATCGACGATCACCGCCGGATGACTGGAGACGTTAATCTCATAGATGAACCCTTCATCCAGGAATGAGTCACTCACCGCATAGAGGGTGTTCGCGTTTGCAGGATCACCCACCAACCCGGAAAGGGCCACCCAAGGAATGGGAAGTCCGTTGCTATCATCCTCCGAAACGATCATGGGATAGTAGGCTGGCCCGGATTCGGTGCGAAAGAGGTTGATCATCGTAGGAATGCCATCTCCCGCCTCATCGGACTCGGTAGAAGCCACGAACAGATTTCGGCTGGAAATTTCTTTGAGCCCTTCCGGACGTAACCCAGTCGGGAGGATTTGAAGCAGTATGGGATCCTGATTCCCGTCGGTAACATCGTACACACCCACAGCGTTACAGCGTTCCGACCCCACGAACAATAATGTCCGACCGCCATATTCACCACTCTCGACGGCCTCGGGTTCACAACCTTTGGCATCGGAACGACCATCGAGATAATGGCCGGCGCGCACGAGGCCATGTTCGAATGACTCATGGGACTCAAACTCCAGGGTCCCGTCTTGGTTGAAGATCGTGAACCCACGGCTTCCACCTTCCTCACCGTTTTCATCTTCGTAATCGCCTTCATTGGCGGTGGCGAACGAATCGCCGTCGATCCACGCAACCGCGTCGGGTTCGCGACGTTTGACGATGTTGCTATCCAACTCGATTAAATCATTATCATCGGTATCGACATTGTTCAGGGCAACCGAACCAGCCGGGAATTGGCTGATGGTCTGCCCTGTCGTTAAGTCGACCACGGCGAAGTGGTTGTTTTCTTGGAAGGAGACCACCGCTTCATTGTCTTCATTGATATCCACGTACTCAGCCTCCAAATCAGCACCGGCAAACGCGGCAGCGGCCACAGGGGACAAATTCGCTTCACTAAGGCTCCAGTCCTTGGCCCCCCCAGTGAGATGCAAAATGAGGAGTTTTCCAGAAGGTAACTGCGGAATAATTCCATCATTGAGGTCTTCGTCCCGTTCATTTTCGATCACGATGGCCGCCCGTTGCCCATCCGGTGCGAGTGCGATGGAGTCCGGTTGGCCTCCAAGGGGAAGGGTGGTTTGAATTTTGCGGGTATTGCGATGCACGACCACCAGATTTCCTGAGGGGTTGAGGAAGTCGGGAGAGGTGTTGACCCCGACAATGACCCAGGGGCCGGTAATCACCAGACTGGTTGGTTCACCACCGACCGGCACGGTACCTTGTCCCACGGGATTTGCTGGATCTGAAATATCCACGAACCCTATTGACTCCGTGTCGGCGTCCGTATACACAAGCTGTTTCCCATTGTCGGTGACGTCCACGATTTCCGCCACTGCAGAACCGTTCCCAGCTATCACATCGAATGTGCCGATGGCCTGAAATAACCCCGTCGGATCTCCACCTTGAACGGTTTTACCCGACCAGCTAACAGCCGGGACAAGCATTGAAGCCAACATCAAGCTAACCCCCATAAAAACTTTCCTTCTCATTACATTCCTCCTTAATTACTTTTGGTATGGACGATTAGTCGGCCCTAAGGATTGACGAAGCAGGCATCCCTTCCAATTTCCCTGTTAATCAGGCCCAGCCTTGTGGAAGATGTACCACGGAAGTGAGAGGACTCTGTTACAGCAACATGACGCGTGGGTAAAAAAAGTTTGGCGTTTTTATCCCAAAGGAGGAGAAATGCAGGCAAACACTTACACGAAGGAACCTTAACCCTAAAAAATGACGGGAGGTGTTCCTAACGAAAGTTAGACGAGCCAAAAAAACAACAATTTCTTCGCTGATGGTGATAGTCCCAGCCAGTTATGTTCAAGGGCCTCCACATTTTTCCGAATCGAAACACCAAGCATCTGCTTAGTTGTTCATAGGCAATGAATGAGAGAATCTGTCCCGATTCGCCCATTCATGATATGGTTTGATTTTTTGGAGAATCCGTCTTGACCCAAGAGAGAAGTATTCCGAAATGGCAAACTAGGCGAAAACAACAATGCATCCATGTACGGCAAATAAGTTTGGAGGGAAAGGAATGACAGAAAACCGTGTTACCGATGGCACATCAGAAAGACGATTTTCCATTCGATCTTCAATTCTAATTCACCTGTTCATTGGTCTTATATTAGTGTCTTTGCCTCTTTTTCCCGGCGGAAAATGCGCCCTGGCAGGTACGCTTCACGATGGGCAAGTATGGTTCCCGATTTACAATAATATTTTTTTTCCGCGTAACTTTCGGGGATGGGTCGAAGTTAATCCTCGGTTTGGCGACGATTTCTCGGAAATTGACCAACTGCTCCTTCGGCCGGCCATCGGGTATCAGATTTCTCGAACCCTCTCAGTCTGGCAAGGTTATGCGTGGATCACGAATTATCGCCCCGACTTTCGGGATGAACACCGGTTGTATCAGCAATTAAGTTATCGTGAGAGCTTTTCTCACTTTAGAGTCTTCAGTCGAACCCGCTTGGAAGAACGATTTATTCGCGATGCCGTGGGAACGGCCCTCCGGGCTCGAGAAATGGTGCGTTTGGATTTTCCTTTTGGAGAAAAACAGGATTGGTCTTGGGTCGTCTATGACGAAATTTTTGTCAATCTCAATTCCATTCGTAACGGACCTGAGTCCGGAATCGATCAGAATCGTTTGTTTGTCGGCATAAACCGAAAGCTTAGTGATAATCTTCGCGTCGATTTCGGCTACCAAAATCAGTTTATTAACACGGTGGGATCCAACGTTGATGACAGAATGCATCACATTATTTTAATCCAGTTATTTATCGACTGGAGACTGGATTGATTCGCCCATGTGATCACATGTTTCAAGCAAAGATTTCTCGTGAATTTGCAGATATGGCCCGGAAAACTAGGCTGGAACTCAGCATTGGAGGGTATTCCTGAAAGTTAAACCCCGAAAACTTGTTAGTCGGGCAAGACCTGCAAAAGCTGTTGAGCCTTGGGGAGAAATTTTTTGTTCCAGGTGTAAGGATAATGAGGACGTTCAGCTTGAATTACGGCCATGAGTTGCCGACGGGCAGAATGAAGCTTTCCCTGTTTGATGAAAAGCTCGGCGAGAATGATCCGAGCATTGGTGTAGTTTCCATCGACTTCAATGGCTCTTTCCAGTAATTTTTGAGCCTCATCAATATCCCCACCGAGGAACCACGGCAATTCAGCCAGCAGCCCGCCCATCATCTGCAGTGCCGGGGCATGATTGGGATCCAATTGAAGGGCTTTCTTGACATGATCCAGAATTTCATTGAGGGTTAGTGCCCCATAGGCTCGTCCTTTTAATTTGGTCTTGTTTCCCAGATTTGCCGCATACAAGAAATATGCTTCCGCATTGTCCGCATCGAGTTTGATGGCTTCCTGCGCCGACACCCTTCCTTGTTCAAAGACTGCAATTTTTTCTTCTAATTCAGAAAATAAATCATCCCCCATATTGAGGTAGGCTTCAGCCAACTGAAGATAAATCATCACGTCGGATCCGCTTCCGCGTTTGGCTGCTAAAAGTCGTGGAATTTCCTGCTGTAAGGATTGAGGATACCCCTCGGGAATGCTATCCCTCTGAGCAAACACTACCCCATGGACCGAACACGCGAGGCATAAGGCGAGAATCTTCAGGAAAGAGCGTGGTGCCGGAAATTTAAATTTTTTCCTGCTGGACATGGAAAGACATGGTTGCCCCCGTCACCCGGCTGCAACCGGTAAACAAAAAAATGACAAACCACAAGCCTTGAAGAAAGAGGATACCCTCGGGAGTCCAGATCGAAAGGACCCCCTGCAAGATGTCTGGGGGTTGCGAAGAAGAGTTCGGCCAGAAGAACGCCCAGAGCATGGTATAGCCGGCCCCAATCATAGCCATGAACTGGTAGGGGGTAAAATTTTTGCCCCCGCGGTAATCCGCCCTCAATTCTTCCGAAATCACCCTCCAAAGTTGGGTAAGACCCCCCACGAGGCAAATCGTAAGCAGATAATTTCCGGAAAGGAAATAGCCCAGACCAAAAAAACCTACCCCGACATTCAACAGGGCCGTGAGTCCCTGAATGGGTATTAAGGGCACAGAATCCAGACCCGATTCGTACACTGCCTTTTTGGTTTTTCCCGAAAATCTGAAATGCCATTGCCGGAACATTCTTTGGTACATGGGACGGCAATGGGATAGAGGCTTCCCATAACAACATCCAAAACTGATGCACGCGAGTCTCCCTAGCCCTTCACCGAACGCAAACGCAATCCAGAGAGCTGCCATTGAGGGAACCATCGGAATCCTCGGCCAATGGTCGGGATGAACGGCATTCAATATCAGGATGACCAGGGGAGCAGCCATCATTCCGACGAACGAGGCCCCTCCAATGGTAAAGGTTGAGGGCTTTTTTTCCACGAGGCGAGCCACGATTTTTGCGGATGGCACGGTCAGACCAAGGAGGATGAACATGTGTTCAAAAATGATAACGGTGGTCACTCCGTGAGAAGATTCCAAAATGGCGAACATCCACACGGAAAACGTGACGGAGCAAGCGGTGAAGACCCCGTAATAGGTTAAATTGAGCCCGGTCCATTTCGTTTCTTCCCCCTTTTGAACGGGAAGTGTGGCCAAGATCTGCCATCGCTCCTGAGGCAAGGTTTTAAAGGCCCACCAAAAAAGAAGGAAAAAGAAAAACAGAATCAGAAAGAAAGGGATGAAATCGTCCATGGTTGTTTAAGGACCGACACTTGCAGCCTTTTTCAGTTTTGATGGCGTTGAGGCCACGGATTGGGCGATCGTCGACCGGACGGCAACATCAGTCTCAACGATGGATTTACCGAACCCTTGAGAGAATCGGCTACTCACATTTGGCCGATGCATATTTTCCAGGAGATCTTTACACGGTCGGATTTTTCCCTTTTGAAAGAGCAAAACATCCGTGGAACTCCCCGGGCGGTACAAACTCTTGGGCTGGCCTTTCTGGAAAAACATCCCGGCACGGACCGGCTGGGGATTATCATAATAGTGTGTGCTATAGCATTGCTTGATATCCCCGATCATCAGGGCCACGATTTCAATCATAGCCACCAATCCCACGTAGGATCCACCAGGCACATCCGAATCGATGATCGTGACCACTCGCTTATTCTTAGAATAGGGTGTGGCAACAGAGATCACCGCTGACGGGTTACAGGAATGGTATTCACCCTGCAGTTCGTAAAAATCGCAGACACGTCCACTCACCGGAGAATGGTTGTAATGGTACTTATCGGGAGTCAATCGCAAGATGGCAAAATCCCCAAATTGAAACTCATCTAACCACTGCGAATGATGACTTCCCAAGAGTTCCTCGAATTCAAAGAATTTTTCTTTTAAAAAGAGCTGTGAGGTTTCCTGGAATGATCCAAACAATAAGCGAGCATCGGCAGGCGAGACGATACTGGCGGGGTCCTCATCCATTGGCCGACATTCCCAATATCGAACCTTTCGCTCAAAAATATCTCGCGGGGTGGTATAAGAGGATTCCAAAGCCGTACATTCCTCCAGATCGATACCAAGGTCCTGCACAAACCGCGTGAGTCCGGTCATTTTTGTAGACAGCTGGCAATCATAATTCAGAAACCCGAGGATCCCCGACGCCCGCCGAGAGGTCAGCGACTTAAAGGCCCAGGGAGTGAGCTCCCTCGCAGAGTTGTACAAGAAGTTCACCATCCGGTCGGCAAAGAGCCGTTCCGTTTTGACCTCTCCGGACTGCCGATCAATGTATTGATGCACAGGGAGTTTCATCGACGGGCGAATCCCTTATAGAAGTTTCTGAACATTCCATATCCGGATAGAGTGAGAGAAGGACAAGTTGAATGAGCCTCATGATCCCAGTAAGATTGGCTCGACCTTCAAGAATTTCAGGCTCAACGCTTTGGAGGAAACTCTTCGGATGAACATTCCTCTCCAGGATCGTGTTCAATACCGATTGGCCATCAATGCTTTGAATGTTTTTGAATTTCTTCCTGTTCTGAAAATCTTCGTTCAGGAAGGCAAATCCTTCCTGAAGATGTTTCCTACGAAGAGTTTTCCGGTAATAGGTTTCCGCGGCAGCATTCCATTCTTCGCCGTCAAGTCTGAGGGGTGAGGAAGCTCCGCTTTCTTCTAAAATCCCTTGGGTGAGCTTTCCGAAAGCGGAATATTCCTCAGGATCGTCAAGCTTCGCCTTTAACCGTATCAGACATTCTTCCAATCCAAAGGCTTCGATTAAATCCCCCCCGTCTTCCTGGATGATACTCAACAGAGCTCGACGATATGCCTTGTGGTGCACCCGAACAAAACGAGAAAATCGATGGCTCATCCGAATGTGTTTCGTCTTGGCCAAAATTTTTCCAAGGAATAAATTTTTAGAATCACCCTGCACGTAAAATGTTGGAAGGTTCAACGCGGCTCCGAAAAAGATCTGGCGTCGCTCACTTTCAACAGTAAGGGTATCGGGGATGTGGGCATGGGTGATTTGATATTGGAAAATATATTTAAAGGCGAGTGCCGTAATTAAAGCCTGCAGGCTTGCCGCATCAGCCATGTCCTCCGACAGGCTTTCAAATAGGCTATAGTAGCGCCCCTCGAACCCCGAAAATCCCATTTCCGAACAGGCTCGAAGTTTATAGAGAAGGTACAGAGACATTCGATCGTCATAAATTCCTAGTTCGGTGAGATCTTTTTTGAGTCGCTCCCCATTCCCGAGAGTCCCATCCAAAGCAGGGCTCTGCTCGGTACTCGGCAAAACGGCCAGATAATCGATGAGTCGAAAGTCCGGGATAAAATCCCCTTTCAATCCAAAAACCCGACTAATGAGCTTATCGATCCATAAGGGCCCGATGGGGGTGAAGGGCTGTCCGAGGATTTTCAGACCGGCCTTCCTCTTCCACCTCTGCCAGACTAGTTTTAAGTGAATGTCTTGAAGCTCGTGAGGAAGAAACCCCAGGGCTTGTTCGGGATGAAAATCCCAGAAATCCATACGATAGGGTGCAGCGCTGTAGGTTCCGACGAACAAGGGAAGAAAATGCTCCACAATCTTAATGACCAAATCTCCAACATATTTTTCACAAGCAGGAGAAAAAGGAGAATCGTGTTGCTTGAGTAGAGCACTCAGCTTTCGACTTCCCAAACTTACATGGGTCCCATTATTCGCCAGACTGATATTGGAAGGACTGGGAAGGGTCACTAGATTTCGGGTAATAATGCCGGCATCTTTCAGGCTGGCCACGGCATTCAGATGACTGCGGGAAAGTACCTCATGACACAGGTTCATGTATTGATGTTTGTCTTCACCGCTATTCCATCCCGACAGACACGGGTTCATGAACAATTCCCGGTAGAACGAATCGGAGATGAGGCCGTTCAATTTCTTTTGACGGATGGGAGGATGTGGAGCGAAATAGATCATGGCTTCCTGGCCTGAATCCTTCAATCCAAATTTGTGATTGGCATACTCAATGAGCAGATTGCTTAAGAGAAACCGTTTGGATGCCTCTCGCCCCACCCCACGCCCCATCCCGGTTTCCGGGTTCACGTTCACCACATAGAAACTAAAAGTTTCCGGAGAAGTATTATCGTTCAAGAAATGACTCATCAACCGTTCCCCGATCTGCCGAATGAGATATGGAGAACTGGGGTTGGTACTGATGGAATCCGCCAGTGTTATTCGGAGCAGGTAGCTAATGGGAATGCGCAACCAATCCTCCCCATCTTGTTGAAACAGGAACTTGTGCGTATCACTTCGATAGGGACTCGTCGGGTTCTTCTTATCCGCCAGCAGGTCGTGCAATAACACTTGATCCGCAAAGTGACTCAACAACCTTCGGGGAAACCGTACCCAGGAGTTTTCCCAGACAGACTGTTCGGGCTGATCAAGAAAGTGTCGCAGCTCCTTTGCCAATCGTTTGGGAGAGAGCTCAAAGGTTCCTCCCTTCACGATATTCTTAAAAAAATTGGAGTTTTCGAATGTCATGGCCAAATCCACGTTCTCTTTTGCGCCAATGACCGCCGTCTGATATTCATTTTCGGATCCAGCGGTTATATCCCCATTCGAAAATGGGAGCCTTTGTAAAAAAGACTCGCCCGAATTTGGACTAGGGCTGTTGAAACCGATGAGGAAATCAAATGCTTTTTGAAAATCTTCGGAGGAAAGAGAAGGCGAGGAGGAGGTGCCTACTGATGAACGGGTTTTCTTGGCGTAGTCCAAGGGAAACACCTACAAAAAGGATACTTCATGAACGGGAACATGGACGAGTTCTTTCTAAATTTCATCTCTGTGAAAGATTATCGGATCAGGATGTTATCCGATTGTTACCTCAGGGATACATTTATGTAAAAGAAAGGAGGATTTTATGGCTTTAATGGTCGGTCTCTCGTACCTCCAGAGTGGAGGATGGAAATCATCTTGATTTCCTTGGAAAGATTCAGGGCATTCCTTAAGCCTCAATCTGGTAAAGTAGAGCTTGTCTGCACTGATCATTTGAGCGAGGCCCTGGTCATTTTCCGTGTCCTTGCCCCCTCCTCATTCTTATTGTGGGACACCCCGGACCTACTGGGTACAAACCCAAAGTTTTCATCTTATGGCTAATGCGTTGCGTCACAGAAGGCATGCTGTGGTCATCGGAGCTAGTCTGGCCGGATTGGTTGCGGCGCGCGTCTTAGCTGATCATTTCGATCGCGTCACCATCTTGGAACGCGATCCTATCCACGACCGACCAGAGTCTCGCAAAGGGCAACCTCAGACACGCCACCTTCATGGGCTGTTGGCCCAAGGCTTTCAAATTCTCCAGGGATTCTTCCCCAGTTTAGAACAAGAACTGGCCCAGGGCGGAGCCATTATCTCGGATATGGGTGAGGCCATTCGCTGGTACCACCACGACGGATATAAAGCTCAATTTACGAGTGGGCTAGTTGCCGTATCCATGAGCCGGATCTTTTTGGAATGGCAGGTTCGAACACGGGTTTCAGCCTTATCCAACGTGTCCCTCAGGCCCAACGTGAAAGTTCGGAATTTGGTAATGGATAAGGAACGCAAACGTGTCCTTGGAGTTCAAGGGTTAAGCGATCAGAATGAGACCAGGCCGAAAACCTTCGAAGCCGACCTTATCGTCGATGCCGGTGGGCGTGGTTCGGCTGCCCCGAAATGGCTGGCAGAGTTCGGATTTGAACGGCCTCCGGAAGATGAGGTCAGGGTGGGCGTAGGGTATGCCACACGCCTGTACCGACGCCGCCCCAACGACTTAGTTGGGGCTCGATTGGTCATGATCTCCCCGACACCCCCCACACAAAAACACATGACTTTTATGTTTCCGATGGAGAATGACCGCTGGATCGTTTCTGCCGGAGGCTGGTTTGGAGATCACCCGCCGACGGATGAATCGGGGTATCTCGATTTCATTCGACAGCTGCCCGTTTCCGATATTTACGATGTCGTGCAGCAGGCTGAACCGCTTTCAGATATTTACACCTACAAATTCCCCTCGAGTCTTCGCCGACGGTATGAGAAACTGACCCGATTTCCCGAAGGGTACCTGGTTTTAGGAGATGCCGTGGCCAGTTTTAACCCGATTTACGGACAAGGCATGACCTCTGCGGCGTTACAAGCTCAGATCTTGGGGAAGATGCTGGACATCCATTCGACACTAGAGGGCATCTGGAAGCCGTATTTTCGCGGTCTGTCAAAAGTGGTAGATATGCCATGGCAAATGGCGGCGTGCGAAGATTTTCGCTATCCAGAAACCCAGGGAACAAAGCCTGCCATGACCGATACCATTAACGCTTACCTGGCCAAAGTCCACCGCGCGACCCATCACGACACGACAGTGTACGCCCAGTTTTTACGGGTCATGAATCTCATGGCCCCACCCACCAGTTTGATGCATCCCAAGATCGCTTGGCGGGTCCTGCGTAAAGGTTAGCTTGGGAATTCACAAATCTTCGAAAGACTTCTCTCACCTTCCTAACCTGACTAAATTATTTTGCCATAGCAATCTATGGTTCTTATCCTTCAAAATCCCTCACCAAGTATGACATATTAAACCTATCAGATAGTATTTGCCTCCATTCTTTTTGATGGTAAAATGAACCTGTTTTCTTAAATATACCAATTGGGGATTCGTTCCTGGACCTTGACTTCATTTCATACCTCCATTTTATAAAAAGGTCTCCTCCCATCATTTTGGCTTTTTCCCCCTAGATCCGGCTTGAAGAACCTGGTGGTCACCACCACCATCATTAATTGTATGTGGTAAACCTTTGGTCCACCTTAAAGGTGGTTCAGGTATTCCTTGAGTCACACACCTCTTCTCGACCATCCATTCTTTCCCCTGACTAAACTGAAGTCGAAATGCGCCCGAGACCGAGGTAGATTTGTCAAAAGATAGGAAACTCATGAAACGTATCAGTGAATTCTTGTCTCTTTCATCAGCCCCTTCCACCCTCTCCTCAGGCGACCCAAAGACCCATCTCTCTCAAACCTTCCGCCTCGTGTTAATGAAGCCTTCTCATTACGATGACGATGGATACGTAATTCAGTGGTATCGATCCTGGGTGCCTTCCAACACGCTTTCGGTCATGTACCGGCTGGCTGAGGAGAGTGTGTCGCGCCAGGTGTTAGGTGAGCACGTCGACATCGTGGTGGATGCCTATGACGAAACGAACACGATTCTTCCCATCAACAAGATGATTAAAGAGATTCAACGCGCCGGAAACGGGTTGGTGGGATTGGTTGGGGTACAAAGCAACCAGTTTCCCCGTTCCGTCGATATCGCCAGTCAATTTGTCGAAGCTCAGATTCCGGTAATCATCGGGGGGTTTCATGTCAGTGGGTGTCTGGCTATGTTGCCTGACATTCCACCCGACATTCAGACGGCCATGGATAAAGGCATCACCATCGTGGCGGGGGAGACAGAGGAAAAATTCGATGACCTGTTGAGGGAAGCGTATCACCACAAACTACAGCCTTTGTATAACTTTATGGAGGATCTCCCAGATCTGGAACGCGCCCCTTACCCCTTTCTCCCTTCCCACTACCATGAAAAGACCGCCGGACGCCGTTCCAGTTTTGATGCCGGTCGGGGTTGCCCCTTCGAATGTAGTTTTTGCACGATCATTAACGTCCAAGGTCGGAAATCTCGCTGGCGGTCTGCCGACGACATCGAAGCCCTGATACGAGCCAATCTCGAACAGGGAGTCCGGCAGTTTTTTATCACGGATGATGATTTTGCCCGGAATAAGAATTGGGAAGCCATTATGGACCGGTGCATCAAAATTCGAGAGGAAGAAAAGCAGCACATTTCCTTGCTCATTCAAGTCGATGTGTTATGCCATAAGATTCCGCGGTTTATCGAAAAGTGTGCTCGGGCTGGAGTGCGGACCGTCTTTATCGGTCTGGAAAATATCAACCCGGATACGTTGGTCAGCATTAAAAAACGGCAAAATAAAATCCGGGAATATCGGAAGATGATTCAGGAATGGCAGAACTATGGCTGTATGACGATCGCCGGGTACATCCTTGGGTTCCCCAATGATACGCCAGAATCGATTGCCCGGGACATTGAAGTCATAAAAAAAGAATTGCCGATCGATTTCTTGCAGTTCAATCTCCTGACGCCTCTCCCGGGGTCGGAAGATCATAAAAATTTGTTCCTGAAAGGGGTCTGGATGGATCCCGACATGAACAACTATGACATCGAGCATATCACGACGGAACATCCCCTAATGTCCAAGGAAGAATGGCGGCAGGCATACAGGAAGGCCTGGGACCAATATTATAGCCCGGAACACATGGAAACCATCCACCGGCGCGCCGCCGCCAAAGTCAAAAACGAAGGAAAAGTGTTCCTGCATCTCTTAATGTATTATGGAAGTTTTAAGATTGAAGGAGTGCATATAACCCAGGGCGGGTTTTTTCGCCGCAAGGTCCGCACGATGCGTCGACCCACACTGCCGCGCGTACATCCGCTTCTTTTCTATCCTCGGCGATTATGGGAAGTGGTATCTTCGGGCATTCAATGGGCCCTCTTGGCCATTAAAATCCGACGGATTCGGTTGCGCGTCAAACATGATCCCAAGAAACGGGAATATCTGGATTTAGCCATCACCCCGGTGGTCGATCAGGAGGATGACGACTTGAGTCTCTTGACCGACTACGCCAAACCCATCCCCATCTTGCACATCGCGAAACTCAAATCTGATGTTGAAAAAGTTTCCTAAGGTCTTTTCCTTTCCAAATTCCTCCAGTCCCAGCTTCCTCAAAGTCCTGTCACTGCGTCATCCAGGCCTACCTCACAAACCATTTCATTACTTTTCCTGGAGTTGTCACTCATCCTTTTACGTGCCTTCCCCAAAGTATTATCTATTCTAATCCGAGGTTCTCTGTTTGTGGTTCCAAGGAGTCCCTTGTTTGAATCTTGGGTTCACGCTGGGGTGATGTGAAACCCGAGTAGAGTGGCGCTGGAATCCGAGAAGCTAGAGGATAGAGTCTATGCTGTCATCCCCAAATGCGCGGCAAATGCGCCAGTAAGTTTTGGCCCGGAAATTGGAATATATTTTCCCTGGATCTGCTCACTTCATCAAATAATGGAGCAAATAGAGAGGAAGGTTCCTGAGAAATTTTCAGTCCGGATCCTCCTTGATATCCAATGGTAATAGGGGGACTATCTCGATAGGGGCCGGCTCTTGATGGCCGGTCCACGTTTACCCAAAAAACCGCGAAGAAGAAATAATCGGTATCTCCTAATATTTCTCGAGGTGGTTGACGATATAGGGAAACACATCGGTCGCCGCATTTTTCCCAAAAATACAGTCAATGTGCCCATAATCGGGAATTACATGCCTTTGGTATAAACCTTTCCCATTTTTCTCTCTGAGGAGGGCGTAGGTTTCAGCGGTACTTTCTGGAAGAAACGTCTCGTTCTCTTCTCCATGAATAAACGTGATGGGAATTTTTAGGCGGTTCAGGTGAGGGAGATACACATCTTCACCCTGAAAATTCACCATATATTTGGTTCGGGCTAACCGGCCCAGGTGGTCAAATATCTTCATATTGGCCACTCCGAAAGTTTCATGTAGCGTGTTATGGGTAGCAGCGTTTAATTGATCATGCTCGTACAACACCCCATACATAAATGAAATTCGGTGACAGGTGGGACTTTTACACTCTTCTTCATCTTGTATGGGATACACTTTCAATGCGGTATTCAATAATCGATCTTTCCAATCCGCGTGAATATCCACATAGGCATTTAAGGAGTCGACCCCCAGGGTTTGTAAGACCTCCGGCAAATGGAGGCCGGCCTTTAACCTGGTGATCAAGGGAACGGAATAATGGGTAGCGACTTGGGAGCACACGGCTGACCGAACCCCCTTTAGCCCGGCCAACATGGCCATGAAAAACGTGAGAGATCCCACGCAATGGGCCACAACTTGTACATCTTTCGACCCAGTCACTTCCCGGACCTTGGCCACGGCAGCGGGGTAATCATACCGCGCCACTTCATCGGCGCTGGCCTGGTCCTCCGAAGCTGGCAAGGAAATGCTAAATCGATAATCCAACAACCAGACGTCGTAACCCTGGGCATAGAGCAATTCCAAAAGATTCGTGTCAATCGTATCCAAGGAAAAGATCAGGCTTGAGACACCCAGCCCGTGGACGAGCATCACGGGGCCTTTCTCTCCCCCACGATATCGAAGGAGTCGTAGAGCCACCCCATCTTCGGTTTTGAAAGGGTACACCACCGGCATGGCCGTTCGGAGTTCTCGCTTTTTCCGCGGTGGGGCATCGGGGTCGAAGACAGTCGATTTGGAAAAGATCCCTCCATAAACATCGAACAAATCTCCGAAGAAGAATTTTCCGAACTTGGCACGGGTGCGTAACCGGTCCGCCAGACTATCGGCATTCCTGACTTGCATGGTGCCGATTTGGCGCATGAAATCAAGGGGATCGATCGTGAGAATCCCCTTTCCGACGACTGGACCGTCGGGACCGTCTCCATCATACACCGTGATATATAAGGTGGTGGTATCCGGCCACAGATCGATCCCAGGATCGTTTCGGATGACTTTAAACCCATCAAAATAATATGTTTTCCCTTCTCGGGTGGTCATGTTCATTCGATATCGCATGTTGCGCGTTTCTACCTGTGTCTGATCCTCGCTAAACAGATTAAAGGTGCCATTGGTGATGACCAGGGGATCAGGAGACAGGGCCGGGGCCGTAATGGTGCCGACAATTTTTGCGGCATGGGCAGGATCCTCCAACACTTGATCGACGTTATCGGAAGCGAGGGTCAGAATAAATTCCATGCTTGACCCGTCTTGTTTGCCCCGTTTGGCTCCCGCCTCATAATCGTCTTGAACATGGAGAGAAAAATATCCACTCATTCGTTCCGTCGAATGCATCCCTATTGGTTCGGTCTGGGCGGAAGATTTCGGCACAGAAGGAAGATCGTAGTTAATGGTCCACCCCCGGTCCTTTGCCAGTAGGACACAGGCCCGTTCCGCCAGAGCGGAAATCGTTAACAAGGGATTGACCCCTACCGATCTGGGAATTATAGCTCCATCATTGACATAGAGATTTTCATACACCTCGGTTCCGGTAGTGGAGGAAAACACCTGCCCCTTATGGTTTACCGCACCCGTTCCGGCATCCTCCCCCATGGCGCAACCACCTAAGGGGTGAGGGGCGATCACCCCGCGGTCCAACAATCGGCTCCAGATGGGGTTCATCACAAAGGTTCCTCCTAAGGCTTTGGTCGCTTCTCGAAGGCGGGCGTCGATATTGTGAAATGTGGCCTGATCTCCCACCCCCGGCCACGTAATTCGCAGACGATCATCTTCCAGATGTAATTCCCCGGCTCCATCGTCGTGCGCCATGACCAAGTACGTTTGGGTATGATAAGTGGCCCCACGGTAGGGACCAAGGAGGACACTCTCTAACACCCGTTTTTTCTCCTTGGCAAAATCCATTAACCCACTATCCATATCCTGCCCGATTAACTCAGAGGCCCCAGCCAATCCAACGGGTAAAAAGGTCGACAGAGCCCCTGGGATGGCTCCATCTTCAATGACCATTCCCTCATCAAGATTGGGTTTGTTTCGAGCATCGATGATACCAGTAATGCACGGGCCCACGGGTTCTCGATCCTCGGGATCCCGACTTCCAAAACCGATACCGTTTATGGGCTGGTCATTGTTGTAGCCGAACCCCCACACATCCCCATTTCCCGTAAAACTTTTCCCCACTCGATTCGAAAGTGCCAGCCCTTTTTGCTTGGAGCGAAGAAGAATTTCTGTCGATCCGAGGGATCCGGCTGCCAGGATGACGATATCCGCCGTGAGGAAGAGGGTAGGAGACTCAAAAGATTCCCGACCGACATCTAACACCTGGTAATGCACGATCCACCGGGTTCCTTGTCGTTCCAGGTAGCGAACGGAGACTTGCGTAAAAATTTCCGCACCATGATTCACCGCATCGGGGAGATAGTTCATATCGATGGTATTTTTCGACCGATGATTACAACCGGAAACGCAATCGCCACAGAGCTTACAGGCTTGCTGCTCAACACCCACGTGATTGATCCCGTCCTGGAAGGTCACGTTGATCGGAGGGCGATAGAACGGTTCATTCATGGCTTTGGCCGATTGTTCCAGGGCGGAGTTTTTTCGTAAGGAGGGAAAATGATCAGGATAGGGAGTGGGTTTGAGCATTTCTTCCGCTCGGGAGTATCCCTCCTTCAGTAAGGTGGGCACATCATCCCGGAGGGCTTGAGGCCATTTTACATCCTGAAATACACGCGGTTCGGCTTGGAGCGAGGCGTTGGCATTGATGAGGGATGTCCCCCCCAGTCCGCATCCCACAAGAATATTGATATCCTTATTGACACGTAGGTCATAGAGAGCAGTGGGAGATCCTTTATGTTCCTCTGGCCTATCGGTCTGCAGTTCCGACATACTTTCCAAGATCGTGTCCGGAAAATCTCCGGCTTGAAATTCTTTTCCCCGCTCCAGCACGCAAACCTGCTGACCTGCTCGCGATAAGCGTGAGGCCGCGATACCGCCTCCATACCCGGAGCCAATCACCACGACGGAATAATGGGGTTTGATGTGTTCGATCGATAAGGATAGGCGTGCCACAATCAGTCTCCTCCTTGAAACAGTGAGCGGCAAATATATTTTCCGGTTGGTTGTTACGTGGCGTATTTTACCGGTGATGGAATAAATACCGCCAGCAACCGAATCCTGGTAGGGGAAAAGGGAACAGGAGCACAATCCTATTCCACCGATCAGAGTTTTTCAAGGGTAGAAAAGGGGTCAACCCGTTTCTTCCGTCCCAGGAAGACACAGAGGCCATCCGTCGGCACCGGCAATCCAAAGGTTCCCTTATTATTAGAAGAGGTAGCGCGAAACAGAAGGGTGGGAAACGTGCCTTCCCTTAGGGATTCTGTGCCGTAAGTGAGGGGTGGTTTAAGGGTTTTCTGTATCGATCCTCTCAATTTCGACCAAATCCTCGCAAGTTTTTTAGGAGAGTGGCGATAAGGGAGGAGACAAGTCGAATTCCTGAGTTCAACCCCCTCCTAAAAAATCAATCCTCTAATTCCTTGGAAGGTTTTGCCATGCCAAATTTACCGGTCCATCCAACTCCCGGACTATCTCTCATACCCTCAAACATTCGGATTTTTTTCAAGGAAACCAAGGATGTTTTCAGGGTTCAGCATAGATAGATGGTGTGGAACGTTGGCCATGCAAACCGAAATTGTTCGGACGACTTGACGAATGGTCTATGGTGGGACTTCATAGTTCGAAACTAATTTTAATACAACCTGTACGACAGGTGAACTCATGTGTGAAATACTCGTTGGCTCTAATCATTCATAAGGCTTAAAAACATGAAACGTTTCCCAGGAGCGTCACGCACATAAGAACGAAAACACGTTCCCTGGCAATGTGCGGAAATCCGTATTCATCCTGGGATTTTTATTATGGAGGTTCTCCAATGAAGCATGTATCTTCTCGGTTCACACATACCCATACCTTGCTCGGGAACCAACAGGGCACGTACCTGGTGTTTTCCGCGATCGTACTCGTGGTCATAATCGGATTTGCCGCCCTCGGGATAGAAGTAGGACGTTGGTATGCCGTTCAGGGGGAACTGGGAAAATCCATCGACGGAGCCGCCTTCGCGGGGGCAAAGAATTTCAGCAATCCCAATGTCGATATTGAGACGTTGACTCAGGATGTGGCCCAAGCCAATTTTCCCAAAGGCCTATTATTGACGGAGGCACCGGGTTTCACGGTTACCCAAGATGGTCGAGGGAGAGTAACGGTGGATGGAGAGACCACCTCCAACAATCCGCTCGCCAAGGCCTTTGATGCCAAATATGAACAAACCAAGATCGGTACTTCGGGCGCCGCCAGACTTCGTCGGGCGGAAATCGCGTTGGTTCTGGACGTCTCTGGCTCAATGAACTCAGGGAATGCCATTGGAGACCTCAGGGATGGAGCCAAACTCTTCGTAGAAAATTTTGAGGGTCAGGAAGATCGGACCAAAATGGCCTTACTGACCTTTGCGGCCGGAGTTGAAAACCTTTATGACCTGGATCATGGGTATGCCGATAAAATGCCTGCGGAAATTACAAAGTTACGAGCCAGTGGAATGACGAATGCCGAAGATGCATTGGGCCAGGCCACCAAACTTCCGTGGGAAGATCAATCCGGTCTTCCTGGGAACGAAAAGGGCAAGCAGGTGGTCGTGTTTTTCTCGGATGGAAATCCCAACACCTTTCGCGGAGAATTTTTTCAAAACGGTACGGTGCATGAGGCAGCCAATAGTGGTGGGAGTCTTTACAAACATGACACACAAGTCGAGCTCTACACACCAAGTATTGCCCTAACCGATGGTGATCAAACATTAACCGGAGACGGTTTACCTCCCAGTCAGAGCGCTTGCGCAGGTAGTCTTCCCACGGTCAAGTGGGAAATCTTCGAGGACGACGACTACGGTTTTTCCAGCGGAATTTATTCTCCTTTATATGGAGTCGATCCGGAGTCCTGTCCCGGCGTGATAAGCAAAACTGACCTGTATGGTTACACTCAGGCGTTGGCTCGGCAGATGGCTATAGATCATGCCCAGGAGCTGAAAGACCAAGGGATAGAAATTTACACCATTGGTTTGGGAAATGTAGATAAAGATTATTTAGCTCAGATCTCGAGTGGATCGAAATATGCCTACTTTGCGAGCGGTCCGGATGAACTAGAGGCCATTTTTCAGAAGATCGCCAATATCCTGAAACTGGTCCTAGTGGCCTAGTCGGCCCTCAAACAACAATAACGGTGTCTGAACACATGCGAATATTATCCCTTGACAGGAGAGCCCCATGATGAATGTTAGGCATAAACGACGGCCCTTCTCAGGAACCGCTGTTTCCGACCAATCCGGAGCCGCCGCTGTGGAGGTGGCCATTACCATGGCCCTATTTTTAACGGCTGTCTTCGCCGTCATCGAATTCGGGTGGTTTTTTCTCCATCAAAATACCCTGACGGCGGCGGTAAGGGACGGCATTCGAATCGGAGCCCTTGGCTCTACCATGCAGGATTCTCAGGGAAATGACATGTCGAGAGAGAACTCTATCAAGGCGGCCATTAAAGAACGGGCTTCCACGGTCGCGCAGATGGATTTATCCAAAATTTTGATTTTTCCCATCAAGGGGGATTTTACCGACCCCGATGACTCTGGTGTAAACAATGCCGGGGGGGCCGGAGCCTTCATGCGTGTTCGAGTCATTCACGAGCATGAATGGCTGTTCCCGCTCCTTGTTGAAAGGATATTTGGTCAACCATCCATCCGGATGCAATCTGAGGGAACCTACCGCAATGAAAACTTCATCGGAGCCGGCTCTTAATACGCGTGTACCTCAACCACACCCGTGATTGGCCGGTCCCACATCTTATTGAAAGGATTTTTGGACAACCCAGCAAACGGATAAATTCTGAGAGGACCTACGGCAATGAAAGCTTCATGTAAGCAAACACGGCAGCCATCATTCTTTATTCCTCCTAACGTGAGGAACCAGGAAGGTTCCGTCCCCGTCGAACTCGCAGTCTCCCTCATGCTTTTCCTGTTTATCGCCTTCGGGGTTATCGAATATGGGTCCATGATCAACGAACGCAACGTTCTCACGCAGTTAGCTCGCGAAGGGGCCAGCCTGGCCTCAAGACAATTAACGACCGATGCCAATATGCTGGATTTGCTGGAATCCACCGATAACGCGTTGGATTTCAAGGGTAATCCCGATAAATACCGTATTTTCCTGGCCCAAGCTACCGCAGGATTAGCACCCAATGCCCCACCTCAATGTACGGTCGTGGAAAGGGGAAGCCTCAACGCCAGTGAAGTGGAATCCCCGGGTGACGATCCTCAATGCGGGTTAACGGGAGCTCTGTGGAACTACCTGACCTTTGATCCAGGGATCGGCACGGCCCCCGTCCAACAATTTACCGTGGTCAAAGTGTATTACAAACATGAAGCCATCACCCCGCTTGGCGATATTGATTGGTACGGGGGCGGGGGAAGTAGCGACGGAACGGTCATGTTCAGCCAGGCCATCTTTTAACGCCAAACCACTAACAACTGCAGGGGACTCGCGCACCCAATCCTTTCCGGATTTCTTTTCGCACTCTTTCCTGTTCATGAGATAGAAACTCCACCCACAGCCCCTCATGTTAGGGGCCTTCAGGGGGGCTCCCGGGAATCCAAGGATCCGGTGTCAGAATTTGGGCCTCCGGTTTGCGGTCGTGGGTCCGGTTTGTTTAGGCCTCTAGGTAACCCTTCGTCTCAATACAATCGTCTCTCATACAGACACACTTCGAGGCCCGGTGAACACAAATGGTGTCAGGAAATTTTGGCGTGCGATGATCTCTGTTTACGGAACCGGCATCGGCTTGGATTTGGAGATATTGGAGATAGAGGTAAGGGGGACGTGGGCTCCGTACACTTCCATAAGGTCTAGGTCTTCCTCATCATGCCCCACGACTGGAGTCAGGGCTAGATCCATATAGTCCAATTTTTCGGGATCTTTTTTGATGCGGGCCTTGATTCGGTGAAATTGCCAGAACAGGAAACCCCATCGACAGGCAGCCGAGAGCACTTCCCAAGCCCGGCGAGGATAGAAGATAAACGGACTTTCGATGGGCATCCCCGACCGCCGGGTGGTTCGGACCTTGCGGCGCCCAAATCCCCCCTCTTCAGGGTGTATCTTCTCAATGGTCATGCCTCCGTGAAACCACAACAAGAAAAACATCACCTTATCTAAATTCTGACGCTTGGTTGCCGCCCGGCGCAGCACCGTTTCGACATGCTCTAGGGTATAAAATTGCTTCCACGCTTTTTTATAGGCGCGTTCCCAATCTTCCCTCGACATGATGGGATGCGTGGTCGTGATATGCTCGAGGTCATATTTATTCATATCGGGGTCCATCCAGACCCCTTGCTGGTGGAGATTCTTATGGTCCTCTGAACCTGGAAGGGGAGTCAGGTAGAAAAACTGAAGAAGATCGATGGGTAATTCTTTTTTGATGATCTCAATATCCCGCTCGATGGATTCGGGTGTGTCGGTAGGGAATCCCATGATAAATCCGGCCATCGTCGTACAGCGACGATCCTTCCATGCTTGAACCATTTGCCGATATTCCCAGATTTTATTCTGTCGTTTTTTGGCCCCTGCCAAGGAATCAGGATTCAGGTTTTCTAACCCGATATAGATATTCCGACAGCCTGCCCTGGCACACTTTTCAATGAACCGAGGAATCCGGTGACAGGATGTATCCACTTGAATGGTAAAGGAGATGGGCAGATTTTCTTTTTCCTTCATGGCAATCAGTCGGTCCAGGATGGGTTCCCAGTTTTTGTTCCTGGCAAAATCGTCATCGGTAATAAAAAACCTGCGCACACCTTGTTTCAGATTGGCTCGAACCAGGCCCTCGATGTCGTCCGCTGATCGCCAGCGGGATTTCCGGCCCTGGACGTTAATGATCGTGCAAAAGCTACATTGAAAGGGACACCCACGACCAGCATCGAAACTCGAAAGCCGTCGTAGGGTATTTTTAATAAGGTTGGCGGGAAGAAAAGGAGAAGGCACCCCACTGATATTGGGCAAGTCGTTCATAAAATTATAGACAGGCTTTAACGAACCGAAATACGCGTCCCGTAGGATGTCTTCAAGGTGTTCTTCCGCCTCCCCGGCCACGATGGTAATCCCTTTATCGAGGGCGGCTTGGATATCTTGGGGAATATCCGGAAGCATGGCCAAGCATCCACTGACATGGAATCCACCCATCACGACCGGGATACCGGCCTTAAGGAAGGGATCGGCCAGGTCAACAGCATGAGGGAATTGGTTAGACTGTACCCCCACAAAACCCACTATTCCGGCGGAGGCACTTTTCAGAGATCGAATAATTTTTTTCATGGGCAGGATCGTATTGGTCTCATCGTAGGAATCAACCAAGATTTCCACATCTTTACCAAGGACCTTCCGCCGAGCCACATCCAGAGCCAGGGAATAGAGAACCGCCAAGGTGTTGGACGGAATGGCTGAACGGAACCACTGGATCACGTAGCCATGTTCGTCATAGTGAGAAGGTTTAATGAGAACGATTCGGAAGGTTTGTGAGGGGATCATGGTTCTCTCTCCGTGGGTGGTAGAAAGACCTTTTGGGCTGGAAAATTGGTGGTCAACTATAGGTTTCCTCAGGGTGGTCTTCGCAACGTGAATGTGTTGTCAGGGGTCCGGTGGACCCGGAAAGGTTGGGATTGTTTCAGCCATGATGGCATATTAGTCATACCATTGCCAATTCCATGTTCGAAAATAGCCTAATTGTTTGTTCGTTAATGTGTCCGAGCGGATCGCTCTTGTGAAGGACAGATTTAGGGGTAAGGGGCTGAGGCCACCTTTGTGTATTGAGAGGGATCTATCTTTTAAGATCATGAATATTTTTGGGCCCCTTTAGACCCTGGTCGGATCACCGTTTTTTCCACTTCTAATCACGAATTTCGGGCAGGTCATGATACCGAAATATTTTCTCGCCGCGAAAGGTAAGCAATGACCGAGGGATCCACATCTTCCGATCGAGTACCCATAACCAAACCTTCCAGAGGCGTAAATCCCATTGAGGTGTCAACCGACCTTCCTTGGTCAATGGCGGTCATTGAACATCCGTTCCCTAATTGCCAAGTAATAATTTTTCAATTCGAAAGCGGCTTTCCCACGTATGCCGCGTAGCCATTGGCCAGAGAAGCATGAGCAATGCCATGAAACCTGTATCGAATAATATGGTATCGAGACGCTAAGTCATGTGGGAGGGCATAGGTTTCCGCCTTGTCGGGCATGGTCAGATGAAAGGTCGCATCAAACACGGCTACCATGGGGACAGCCGATCCTAGAATTGATCGGGTTTCCCTAATTCCCTCAAGGCAGGGAGGATTGTGCAAAGGAGCTAACTCACCCAATGCCGCGATCTTTGCCTCAACTCCATCATCAGGCATGACAGGTCCCACAAATTGATTTCCCCCGTGGACCACACGATGACCCACTCCCTCAATTTGCGACAAAGGAGGAACTTTAGCCCCTTCATGTCGTCATGCTTCAAGCTGTCTAAAGAGCGATCGAAGAGCCTCCCGAAAATTGGAAACCGGTTGTGGAAGGGTCTTAGGAACCTTCCCATTGAGGACAAGTTCCGTTGCCCCGATTCCACCAAGGCCATGAAGTTTCCCTCTCAGCTGATTTCCGCCAATCTGGAAATGTTGGCGAGTCTCTCCTGGCTCGATGTCGACTATCTGCTATTTGATTGAGGAGCTTCCACAATTGATGGCCAGGACTAACAACTCGGGGACTCCTTACGGAATTTTTGGAGAGATGATCGTTCTGGAGACAACAGAGGTCGTCGGTGAAAGTGTAATTTCCTCATCTTCATGTCGAAACATGAACCCTTCACCCTTTCGTAAAGAATAGGTGGCTCGATCTTTCCCGATCTCCACATCCAGAATTTGTTTATGATAGGTGAGGGGAAAGCTAATGACCGGTGAATGGTCAGGCGCCGACCTCGGTCTGAATGTCAGAATTCCATCTTCGTCCCGCATGCCGGCCATTCCATAAACCATCACCATCCAGGTGCCGCCCATAGAAGCGATATGACATCCATCCTTGACATTTCCCCCAACATCAGCGAGATCCATCAACAAGGCCGCGCGGGCATACTCCATGGCGGTCTTCGCATACCCAATTTCTGCGGCGACAATGCTCTGAATACATGATGAGAGAGAAGAGTCTCCGGTGGTCAACGGGTCATAGTAATCGAAATTTCGTTTCTTCCGTTCCGGGGAAAAATCTTTGCCCATTAAAAACATGGCTAGGACAATATCGGCCTGCTTGATCACCTGATACCGATAGATGACGAGTGGATGGAAAAATAAGAGAAGGGGATAGTGTTCTCTTGGGGTATTCTTAAAATCCCATACTTCTTTCTCCAAGAAAAAATCATCTTGAGGATGAATGCCTAATTTTTGATCGAACGGAACGTACATGCTCTCGGCGGCTTTATCCCACATTGCTACCTCATCCATATCTAATCCAGTCATGTTGACTAACCCCGCAAACCGCTCCGGTTGTGTCACTCGCATGGATTGCATGGTTTCAGCAGCGTACCGCAAGTTCTCTTCTGCCATAAGGTTGGTATAGGTATTGTTGTTCACCACCGTGTTGTATTCATCCGGACCGGTAACCCCATGAATACAAAATCTTCCCCCCTTCTGGGGGGAGAAGAAACCAAGGTCACTCCAGAACCGTGCCGTTTCGACTAAAATTTCCGCCCCGTACTCATACAGAAATTCCATATCTCCGGTAGCCTGTACATACTTTCTCAGCGCATACACAATATCCGCATTAATGTGATATTGAGCCGTCCCAGCGGCATAGAAGGCTGAAGCTTCTTCCCCGTTAATGGTCCTCCAGGGAAACATGGCTCCTTTTTGATTTAACTCCCGGGCTCGCTGCCGAGCTTTGTCCAACATGCGATACCGAAACATCAACAGATTTTTGGCAATATGAGGAGAGGTATAGATGAGAAAAGGAAGAAGATAGATTTCGGTATCCCAAAAATATTGTCCTTCATAGGCCTCCCCTGTGAGACCTTTGGCGGGCACTCCCGTGGTATCGGCCCTCCCCGCAGCCTGAATGATATGAAACAGATTGAACCGGATCGCTTGCTGGAATTCAAGGGTAGAGCGCTGGGTGAAGGCCGGATCCATATCTCTAACTTTGATATCACTTCTTTCCCAAAATTCTTCCATGTATTGTTCCTGCTCAGTAAGCAATCGCGTAAATCCCTGTCTTTGCGCTCGATCCAAAGCCCGGTCTGCCCGATCATAGAGCCCCTCGGGAGAAGCGGTGTAGGTCGTATGATAGGTCATGTATTTGAATAGCCGGATTACCTTACCCGGCTTGGCCTCGATCGAGAACACCACGGCCCCAAAATCTTCTGAACATTTGCTTTTGTAGGAATGAGGACATTCGGTCAGAAGGTCATGATCGATCCCACACGCAAGTATTCCCTTGCTCTGTTTCGTTTCATGACAAAGAATGACCCGACGTTCTTTCACACCTTGCTTCCTTGGATGAAGTATCCGTTCAATGGAACCCTTTCCTAGACGGGGGTCCCCCTTTCCTTTTTGATGATTGGGTAGATAAAGCATTTCCGAAGAAAGGACGACAGGGGCTTCTCCATTCAACACCGTCACTTCATAGGAAATGGCAGCCAAATGTCGTTGCTGAAAAGAGACCAGTCTCCGCGACTTGATTAAGACTTGCTTCCCAGCCGAGGTCTCCCATAACACCTCCCGATCCAGGGTTGCCGCCTTCATATTGAGCCGACGGTCATAGCTCAAAATATTGGCGGTAGGGAGATAGAAAGGTTCATCGTCCACATAGATTTTGATTTTTTTACAATCCGTCACATTCACCATGGTCTGGCCGGTTTTGGCGAAACCATAGGCTTCCTCCCCGTACACGATGGGCCAGGTTTCATAAAAACCATTCACAAAGGTCCCGTTCTGAACCCCAGGGGCCCCCTCTTCAAAACCTCCACGCATGCCTAAGTATCCATTCCCGGTGGAAAAAATCGTTTCCGTCATCTCTAAAAACGGAGGATGATATTTCTTTTCCACGATATTCCATTCATCCGAAGGGTAGATATGGGTCGGAGGAATAACGCGTTCATGGTGAAGCATGGTATGGTTCCCTTAAATAGTGCAGACCTGCCGGATAAAGCGGTGTTCTACCCCATGGGAATGGACGATTGACAACCTATTCCCGGCGAGAAAAGCGGATGACATGATTAAGAGAGAAACTCTTCAAGATCCTTCACGACGATGTGAGCCCCATGTTGTTTAAGTTCTTGTGCCTTACCGTTTCGGGACACACCGATGACGAGGCCAAACCCCCCTTTGACTCCCGCTTGAACACCCGAGATGGCATCTTCAACAACTACTGCCCGCTTGGGGTCAATTCCCAGGCTTTCAGCAGCCTTTAAATACGAGTCGGGAGCCGGCTTCCCCGCCAAATGTTCCTGGGCGATCGTATTGCCATCTATTTGCACGTCGAATAAGTCCCCGATTCCAGCCACGTTAAGCACGGCCTGGCAATTCTGACTCGACGTTACGACAGCCGTTTTCAACCTTTCCTGACGAACTTCCTGAATGAAGGCAACCGTTCCGGGGTAGAGTTGCACGCCCCCTGTGCCAATCACCTCGTTCACCAGCTCATTTTTCCGATTTCCCAGTCCACACACCGTAAGGGTAGAAGGAGAATCATCCGCCGTACCCTCAGGAATGGTGATGTTGCGCGATTGCAGAAAATCTCGGACGCCATCATACCGAGGTTTCCCATCCACAAAAATTTTATAGTCAGTCGCAATATCAAAGGACGGCAGGGATTCCCCAGTCTCATTCGCCCGTCGTTGAAGGAACTCGTCAAAGGCCGTTTTCCAACAACTTGCATGGATATTGGCCGTATCAGTAACCACCCCATCCAGATCAAAAAGCACAGCATCATACCGATCACGTGAAACCGGATTTTTGGCCTTGCTTTCAGTCACCATGATAAAAAGTGAATTACGATGCCAAGGTAATTATGTGGGGCATGTTCAGACCTCCGCGCTCAACATAAGTTAATGGACTTTTCCAAGGTACCAGCAGGAGAATTCATAGATATCCGTCCTTCTAAGATTCCTTTTTTCATCTCACAGAAACACCGAAAAGAAAGGACGACATCCTTCCCTATTGCATTTTTCTATTCATATATAATGCCAAAAAGGGGGCTACGTGGTTTGGTCGAAAGACCATTTACATCGATTGGATTGATATCACCTGCCCAGCATGCTTGTGCTCTAATGCCGGCATACGAGGTAAATAAAGATGTCCCAAATAGTCTCAATTTCAGTCAGAAATGTGAGGGGAAATTCCCCAAAACATCCCTTGAGGTCTTTATTCTTTTGCCACTTTTCAGATTTTCTGAATCAGGCTGAATCCCTTTTTAGGGAAAGCAGCGAGGGAATGGCATCGGTAAAGGCTTCCCCATAGACCGGGACTCCCATATAGATGGGGTGGGAGGCATAATCAGCATACACCGTCTGGCCTGTGCCAACCGTTTTTATGAATTCTTAATGTGGGGAAAAATATCTTATTCGGGCATTGCCAATTCCGGGCCTTCGTTTTATTCACGATAGAACAATCACCAAGGGATATCTTGCATCCGAATCCTAGAGGATACCTAGAGGCTGAGATCTCGGGAGACTACGCTGGACGGCTGAGTTTGGTGGGTGACGGAAATAATGGTTGCGGGGAAGGGATTTTGCCTTACCGGCAGCTCCTAAAACCTAACCTCCACCGATTCCCGTGGATAGTGGTTTGGGGGAAATTTCTCATAAGTATTGGTCTAACCATGGGGGCAAGTTCAAGAGGCCCCCACCCCTACCGAACGGGTGGCATAACCATTGGGGGTTTGTCATTTACCTGAAGAATGGAACGGATTTGAAAGAATTAAGGAAGAAATCTTTATACCAATGAATGAAGCAGATGAAATGGCAGAAAGGCTTCGCAAAAAAAAATCGTCGTGACGAATGGTAAAAAATAAACCTTTATGAAATATCTTGCCTCCTATTGCCCTTCTGCTTGATGTTTTCCCACACCTAAAAACGTTACTTAGAAAATCCGCAGGAATAGTAGCATTTCGTTATCGAGCCGCTATGCTATGACCTGATCTTCATTCGAGCCCTTTTCCTTTCTTCATTTCGCAAACCATTTTTACTTGGCCTTGCTTTTCAACCGAGTTTGGCAACATACCAGCGGCTCGTCAAATGGAAGTCGAAAATGGCTGAAAAAATGATCCTTTTTGTTGAGGTACAGGGAGGGGTATTTCACTTTGAGGGAAGGAAGGAGGTTTTATTGATTTTTTATTTAGATTATTGGGCCAAGATGAGGGAATCGAATAAACTTTTGAAAGAAGAGGTTCGATCAAGGGACCAAAGGAAGTTCAAAGTTTGTTGATATTGTTCCTTGGATAAAACGTGTTTGGCTAAGGAGAAAAATTTTTTTTCCACTTCTATATCGGAAAGCGGGTTCCCGGGGAATCCCTTTGGAAGGGCAAGAGAAGTGGACAAGGACTTACCGGAGTGGCATTTGACCTCCATATGGCAATTGTACTCTTGTGAAAAACGGCTGGTGAATTGGACATCTTCCTCGACAGAGATTTTTTTTATTAAACGTTGAATGGCGTCATCGTTTAAAAAGCCATCCCGAAAGCTATCTGGAGTAACAGGTCCATAGTTAAAGGCAAAGGCGACTAAATAGGGGATACTATGGTCTGCGGTCTCCCGATGTTTTGGCATCCATTTTTCAGGATCAGTCGAAGCACTAGCCACGGCTTTTTTGTAGGTTCGAATGTGAATGGATCTGATATCATCAATAGAGACTTGGGGACGCATTTGCAATGCTAAAGAAATGGGCCCTTGGGTATGTGTCTGACAGGGAAAAATTTTAAATAGGGTGGACATGATTCGATACCCATCTTTTTCATGATCAAAGGGGGGCACCTCAACGCAACGATTCATTATTTTTTGCATCACTCCATGTTGCCCTTCGAAGGGGAATTCGGGGCCAGTCATTCCCCTTTCTGCCAGTTGGGCGGCAAAGATCGCGTTTCGGGAGGCATTGGCTGTCGCACATCCCTTCCACTGTGAAAGTTCCCCGATTCGGATTATTCCAGGGGCTATATTGGAAACGGCGGTGAGAGATATCGCCTGTTTCATGGTGTGACGGTCAAATTCTCGAAGTTTCCCAATCCCGCAAACGGTGCCGATGGCAATCAAAGTGGTATGGTCCCAGCCATGTTCGCCAACCGGAATGCAATCCGACAAGCGGCAAAATACTTCGTAGGCGGTTACAATAGCGGCCACCGTCCTAGGCCCGTCGCAATCAATCGCATCGGATATCGCGAGAAGGCCGGCAAGCATGTCACTGGGATGGCCACCGCTGGGCGATGCGTAGGCATCGTTGAAATCCAAATACCGAATCATACATCCATTGGCAAAACTGGACATTTCTGGCGTGCTGGAAATGTGGGTCCCTACTATCCGTGAGGATATGGGTCCTTTTACTTGCTTGGCCAATGCTGTGGCTACTTGTGCGGGCGGGGAATGAACACCTCCCAATGCGCATCCCACGGTATCGATAAGCGTTCGCTTGACCTGGTGCACAACTTCTTCTGGGAGCTGGCCAAAGTTCAGGGAGCAAGTGTAATCAGATAAGAGTTCGGTTGTCCGATCCATGTGGCTGTGCATTCCTGTATTTTGACTGTACTTTAATGAAATTTTGGGGTTGTTCTCTCTTCCTCCGTCAACCCATTCTTAAGGAATATGGAAGAATCAACAAAACGTTGGAGAATCAGAAAGCAATCAATACATTAGCTAGGGTGTTGGGTAATGTGGGCCGATGAGTGAAAATTTCAGGTTACCCTCCTAATGCATGGTTGAGGCCGGTATGGTTTATCTGTGAAAATAGTCAAAAGCCTATGATTAACATCGAAGCACACCACTTGTCCAAGCTGAACGATGGTGCGGGTGAAACCGCCATTCCCTTTCCGCGCACCGACCTTCAAAAATCCCTCACTGAGCGTTTTGAAGAACAGGTCACTCGTTTTCCACAACGGTTGGCGGTAAAACATGGGAATCAAGAACTGACTTACCAGCAATTAGACCAATCCGCAAATGGGGTGGCCAAAGTTATTAGGGAATATGATCCCAAGAGTACAACACCCATTGCCCTGCTATTTCATTCTGATGTGGCGATGATCATTGCTATCCTTGGGGTCCTGAAGGCCGGGCGATATTGTGTTCCCCTCGATCCATCCCATCCGAAATTTCGTAATAGGATGATTATTGAGGAAACACAACCCGAATTACTGATTACCACGACTGAACAGATAAGCACAGCGGGTGAGCTTATCCCTGACTTTACGCATATTCTTAGCCTCGACGAAATTTCTCCAACGACATCACAATCCTCGCTACCTATCGTTAATCAACCCAACTCCTTGGCTTTTGTGCTGTTTACCTCCGGTACGACAGGAAAACCTAAAGGTGTGGTGATCACACACCGGTTTCTCATGCATTTGGTGATGTACCACACCAATACCCGAAAGATTTGCCCGAAGGATCGGTTTTCCTCCCTTACGCGGTGTCACCATATTGGAGGAATTAGCGATGTCTTCCGTGCCCTGCTCAATGGAGCCTCATTGTTTCCATTCGACTTACGCACGGAGTCCATGAATGACTTAATTCATTGGATTATCAATGAACGAATCACGATCTTGCACTGTGTGCCCACGATTTATCGAGCTCTATTTGATTTGCTGCCAAATGGAGAAGCTCTGCCGTGTCTCCGATTGATCCATCTGGGCGGAGAACCTGTCACAAAGCGGGATATTGAACGATATCAGGAGCGGTTCTCCAAAACCTGCATACTAGTCAACAATTTTGGATCTTCAGAAACAGGACCCTTAGGGCAGTATTTTGTCTACCAGGACACACAGATTTCAGGAAAAATTGTGCCGATTGAGTTACAAGTCGAAGACAAAGATATCTTTTTGATCGACAGTTCCCCTGCACCAAATGGCGATGGCGTGATCGGAGAGATTGCGGTGCGGAGTCAATTTTTATCTCCGGGGTATTGGTCCGGACCAAACAAAGATATCAACAAACTTTTTGTGGAGCAGGCCGATGCCCGCAGAACCTTTCGAACCGGGGATTTAGGACGAATGAGAAAGGATGGCCGGCTAATCTATGTTGGACGAAAAGATCATCAGGTGAACATACGCGGGTTCCGGGTGGATCTTTCGGAAATAGAAGCCACTATTCGCACCCTTTCTATTTGTAAGGATGTGGTTGTTCTCCCAAGGCAAATAGAGGAGGACCTAACCCAGCTCGTGGCCTATTGGGTTCCTGAAGAAGGGGTAATTGCGGATGTCAGTGTCCTCCGAGACAACTTGGCTCAATGGCTACCGGGGTATATGATTCCCGAAAAATTCTTCTTCTTGAATAGTCTTCCTAGGACGGCCACTGGAAAGGTGGATCGTCAAAATCTTACGTCCCAAACTTTCGACCATGGGTCAGAACCTAACGAGGTTCTTGATCCGAGGAATGACTTAGAAGAAGGCCTGGTCAAGATCTGGAAGGAATTCTTAAAAGTCCCCAGGTTGGGTGTGCGCAATAAATTTATGGATGTAGGCGGAAACTCTCTTATTGCCACAAGAATGGCAAATCGTATTGCTGATTGGATAGGAATACGCCTTTCCCTCACAGATTTATTTACGCATACCACGGTTGAAGATTTAGCCGACCACATTACAAGAACATATTCATGAGCATGCTTGAGGTCACGGGTGAATAAAATACAAGCCTTGCTAACAGGAAATTGCCTTGAAATCTCAGAGAGGTTATCAACCTACCTTGAAAACGTCAAAGAAGATTTATTTAAACGGCGATCTCGCTTGTATATTCCGTTAATTAATGAAAAGTTTATACAAAATTCCCCTTCTACGCTTGCTGATGGGTTGATCTTTGATTTAGAGGATAGCGTGCCGGTCCCATGCAAGCAGACGGCCAGAGACAACATTAAACGGATTCCTTATAAAAAACCGGGTGTGGAATACATATTACGCATTAATGCCCATCAATCAGGATTATGGAAAACAGACCTGATACACCTGGACGAGTATGCATTCGATAGCGTGATGATTCCGAAGGTGGAATCGGGTCAACAGATTGAGGATATTTGCAACCACTTCCCCCTACCAGGCCTAAAGCGAATTGTGTTAATCGAGTCCATACGTGGATTGGAAAATATTAAGGATATTGCCAATGTCTTAGGCCCTGGAGATGCGATGGGGTATGGAGCTGGGGACCTCTCCACATCCTTCGGTATTCCCAGGGCACCCATTCATGAATCCATGTTACTTCAGCATATCCTCGTTCAAGTATTAATGGCTGCGAAGCAACGGGAAATTGATGTATTTGATCCCCCATATCGTGATTTTACGGATATGACTGCACTGCGAAAAGAAGCTGAATTCGGACGTCAGTATGGCACAATTGGAAAACAAGCCGTGCACCCTTCACAATTAGACCTCATTAACCAGGTGTATTCGCCCTCGTACTCCGAGATTGTCACATGCGTCAATGAGATTTCCGGGTTTGCCACTCATTCCGACAGCCAGGCCATCAATATCGGTGGTTCATACAAAGGAAAACCCTCTAAAGTTTTCGCTGAACAAAAGTTATGTGAATGGGTTAGAAGAGGGTACATTAAAGTACTCAGCTCCTCGGAATAGGCGTGCAATCTCCAAAATTTTTGTAACCTAACAACTTTTTCAAATTGTTACAAAGAAATTTCTCAAACCGAAAAGTTTTAAAATCCTCATACGAAATTCTAGGGCATCGACGGGTACCGTCGAGGGTTGAAAGGGCCTGATTTTGCATTACCGGTAGGTCCTAAAGCTCGTTGTTCAACGATTCCCCTTGGTGGCTATTGAATGGAACATTTCTCACAAGGATTGGTCTAACTTTTGGGGAGGGCACCAACGGAAATAATGGTTGCGGGGGCCTGATTTCGCATTACAGCAGGCCTTTCAATCCTTCACCCCACGCTTTTCTTTGATAGCTATTGAAGGAAAATACCTCCTTTAAAAGAATACCGTCTCTCCAATAAAGCTCAGTGTTCACAGCCACGTTTTGCGCAGCAGTCCATTCAACCTCTAGATAGCCGTATTCCGCTTTCGGGCATTTGCGGGCGGCTTACCACTTGGCTTGGCACCGCTGTGTCATTGGTGAAATGATGTTCCAGACGGCCCGAATGGCGGCGACGAACAGATAGTGGTCGGGGTGGCTAGTGATTTGTCACCGTCAAAGCAAGGCAATTTTCGAAAGTCAATTTATCTGACTCTGGTGCCTTCTCAGGTCCGGAATCGACCGCACAATTGAAAAATAGGGAAGCAACTGAATTGCATCTCGTGGACGGCGGTCTTGATTGGAAAATGAGAGGGTGAATGGTTCGGTGAACACGACAGTTCTACGGTATTTCCTTGCCGTGAAGCTTCTGTCCGCGCCGCTCTGGCTTGTCGGTGCGCTCTTGAGCTGGGAGCCGCTTCCCGGCCTCCCGGTTGGCGCGGCTATGACTGTGGTACCGGGACTTGTGGCGATCCTGTTCGCGACACGAATGGCTGGTGGCAGTGGAACTATTTAGTGGCTAAATCGGCACTAACTCCAACTGTCCCCGGACACGGTCTTTGGGTGTTGGTCGCATTACTGGTACCACCCGCAATCATGTTTGCGACGTACATTGTGATGCATATTAGCGGCTATAGCATGCCGAACCCAGAGCTGGACATCGTGCAATTGCCCTTGTTGTTGATCTTTTTAGTCCCGGCGCTACTGGAGGAAATCGACCGGTCGAGCTACGCACTGGACAGGTTCCAGCAGCAAATGTCCGCGCTGGCGGCAGGCCTGATTATCGGCCTCATTTGGGCAGCATGGCACTTCTTTCCTCTTTTGCAGGTTGAACGAACAATTGGATGGATCGCGTGGTGGTCCGTGGGTACGGTCGCAATAAGGATCTTAATTACATGGATTTTCAATCAATCTGGTCATAGTTGTCTTGCCGCCGCATTATTTCATTCCTCCGAGAACGCCAGTTGGCAGGCTTTTCCGAACCAGGGCTCACATTACGACCCCGCAATTCACGGGGTCGTGTTTGTAGTCGCTAGTGGTACGATAGTCGTCAAGTACGGTGGCAAAACCCTCGTTCCCGGCCAGAAACAAACACTTAGAAAGTCGAAAATCGCCGGAGGAAACTGAGATTCAAGGAACGAACGCTGCTTCAGGCCGCCCTAATTCAAATCCTAAGGGTACTTTTTCCGGATTGGTGCTCTTAAGGAGTTGCTAGGGTAACCTGTTCAGCAGAGTTCGGCCAATTCCACGGCTTGGTTACAAGAAAAACCGTGGATTAAAAGCCTTCTTTCATTATCTTTGCCGCTAATCTACTCCAATGCCAGGCTCATAACTTCTAAAGTGCAAAAGAAGATCACGCATGGATACCAGTCCCACGATTTGCTCTCCATCACAAATGACCAGATGACGGAGTCCGAGTTCGCCCATAAGGTCAAAGGCTTCATGGGACGTTCTCGATACTTGAATGGTGGGAAGGTTGCTAGACATTAGCTCTCCCACTTTAGTCTGATGAAAGTTTTGTTTGATTCCCACCCCTTTTCGCACAATATCGGAATCAGTGATGATCCCGACGAACGTCCCGTTCTTGTCCACCAGTAGCCCCCCGATCTTTTCCTGTCGCATCTTCTCAGCAGCCTCCACGACGGAGGCATCAAAAGGAATGGTCTTCAGGGCGGTCTGCATAATTTCAGCAAGCATGACATATCCTCCAAAATAGGGGTTAAGGTGAGATGAACAATTTTGCGGCCTGATTCTTAATTCAATTGTTGTGATGTCCTCCCTATTATACCATTTCAATGTCTTTTCAAATCCATGGGTCTTGGTCAACAAAGGTCCTAATCGGCCATAGGATTTCTCCATGGTCCTTGAGAATTCAGAAATTCATCAAATTTCTTTAGTGAATTCTGACTACAAGAACTACGCATGAAGCATGGCAAACGAAAACCGCAAACGTCTCTTAGGGGTCGAGGGTGTGTGAAAACTAAAAAATGGCTGATTTAAATCGTTTATAAGCTTTCCACATTTTCGGCGGCCTCCAAGTCTCTTACCAAAAGAAGTTATCGCCTTCACGCCTCATTAATAACGTCTCATGCAGGGTTTGAGGTCGATCTCAACCCGCAGTCGGCTGAAAAGTTTTCACACACCCTCGGTCGTTAAGGGCCATTTCCGCCTCCGACCAATCGCAGTCATTGCTTTTTTGTAGGTTAGGGGAAAAAGATCAGTCCACATTCACCACAGCGACTGCCATACGGCAGTCGCTTCTACTTGTGGTAGTGCAGTGTATTTTTCACTGTATTAGGTATCGTCCTAGCTGGCCAAGCACTGACTTGAAGAAAGCCCCCCAACGCATGCGTTCCTACACATGAACCAGATTTTTGCATACCTGCTCAATATGTCGATAATCGGTGCCACAACAGCCTCCCAATACGGTTAATTGCGGTGAGATGGATTTCAGGTCCCTCAGCTCTGCACCAAATTGTGTCGGGTTGCCTTCATCGAGGGTCTCTGATTCGTTCAATTCCGCATGACTGAGGCAGGAGGCATTCCCCCGCAATCCTTTGACACGTTCCACCCAACTATCCTGTGTAGTAAAAAGGTGCGAAAAATGTGTGGGGTGCGCGCAGTTAATCATATAGTAAACGGGACCAGCATCAGTTGTCTGATCCACAGCTTGTATGGCATCTGCGAGTGCGTCACCGGTGGGAAGCTTGCCATCCGTTTCGACGGTAAAGGAAATACACACAGGAAGACCATATTCTTGAGCAGCCAGAGTAATGCCAGTGGCCTCTTCAACATAATTCAGGGTGAGGGCGGCAATCATGTCAGCGTTGGATTTGGCGAACGTGGCGATTTGTACTGAATGATAAGCTTGTGCTTCCGAAACCGTCATTCTTTGCGATGGGGTATAGCCATCACCACGAGGGCCAAGGCAGCCACTGATCACGATGGGCGAAGCTTCATCGCCGTACTCTTCTCGAATATTTTCAAGCAGTGTTACGGATTGAAGATTAAATGTCTCAAGGTCTTTTGGCGAGTCGCCGATTTTCGTACCCCAATCGGCGTTCGCCCTCCAGGTTGGTGTCTCCAGGATAAGACCCAGGTTATATGTCTGAGCCAAGTCCGCGTACGATTTGTAGTATTCGGATAGTGTTTCATAACCCCGGTCATGCCGCAGTAAATCATAGGCGGCGAAATGGGGTAAATCGAAATGATGATGAAAAACCAGATCGGTTTCCATCCCCCCATCGGTAATACACATTTGGTCTTCGAGTTGTGGTAGATGTTGGTAAACATTTTTCATTTCCCTGCATTCCTTTCCTGAAAGGGTGGTGAATGTTATGAACAGATCAGTGTCTTCAGAGTAGACCGAACCCCTCAATTTTTCTAGTGAACTGCAGGTACTCTTTTCGATATTTTTGATAAACTGCCGTAGAGACAAAAGGATAGAAGCCTGATTCGCCAGGTGGGGAACGGCTCGGTCTCTTACGGCGGATAAAAACTTTACTCAAGGTACAGTAAACATGGCGACCAAAGGGGAAGCGACCAAAGACAGATTGCTGGATATCGCGGAGCGGTCCATTCTTTTGAATGGATTCGCCGCTACCTCAATAGAAGATCTGATTAAGGAAGCCGGCATTACCAAGGGGGGCTTCTTCTATCACTTTGATGGGAAAAACGCCTTGGCCTACGCCTTGATGCAGCGATACCGGAAGCAGGACGCCTTTTTCTTTAGTGGTCTATTTAAACGTGCAGAAGAACTGACCGACGATCCACTCCAGCAAATGCTGGTGTTTGTCAAACTGCTAGCGGAGATGATGGCCGATCTAGAAGGGTTGCATCCCGGATGCCTCGTGGCCTCGTTTACGTACGAAAGCCATCAAGTCAACGAAGAGGTACGGAAGATTACAGCCGATATTGTGATGGATTGGCGGCGATTATTCAAAGAGCAGCTAGATAAAATCGATGCCAAATATACCGCAAATTGCGACACCCGTAGTGATGATCTCGCCGATATGCTGTCAACGATTATTGAGGGAGGGATCATCGCCTCCAGGGCGCTGAATGATCCCTCAATATTGGTGAAACAGATACTGGAATATCGATCATATATCCAGTTGTTGTACGAAGACCGGCACAAATGAATGTCCGCGTTGGGTCGAATAGCGAGTATCTCCTCCCTCGAACATAATTATCCCCTAACCAAAACTAAGAAGGGCTTTAATTATGATATCTTCTCCTTAAACCGTACCTGCGCCCACGCCTGGGAATAAAGGCCAACTTATTGGTCAAAAACCGCCCCAAAAACTCCGTGAAATCTGGACGATCCGAATCAGAGGCCAGCTAAAAAAAATCCCCGAGAGTTGGCCCTGTTTAACCTGTCGATCGACGGTAAATTGCGCCGGTGGGCCGAAATCATTGGCCTTGACCCCTCACGCTAGGGCACGCATTCATTGCGAGGAACAAAAACCACGCTAACTTATCGGCGAAGGAAAAATTTTCGCGCGGTGCAGCTCTTATTAGGCCACACCGAATTAGAAAGGACCGTCCGGTATCTGGGGAGCGAAGTGGACGAGGCCCTCGACGAGATGGCAGAACAGACCAAGGTTGGAGTCAAGGATCGCCTAGCGGCCCTGGCAACAAGGTTGCTATCCCGCCAAAAGCGGGCGCAACCTCAAAACGAAACCCAGTTTTAGAAAGAAAAATCCGGGGACGGTTAATTTGACTTGATGGAATTGCTTTCCCAACAATAGGTGCAGAAACCGCATTGGAATCCTGGCCATTCTTTATAATTAGGGAGCCACTATGTTGAAAAATTTTCGAAAGACACCCCAAGTATTCACCGTCAATCCTTCAACAGATCTGTTTTTTCAAACACAACATTTACTATCGCTCAAGACATTTTTATCGATATTGATCTTGGGCAGCGGCTTGTTTTTCCAAATTGTGTTGTTACCAATGACAGCTTTTTCCCAATCGAAAGAGGTGTACCCTGAGGGTGACAAAAAATATTTTCAAGCCCTCCTCCAACTCGAAAAAGACAAGGCGTATCACCAATTCTTGCTTCAAAGTGTATCCTACGCAGATGGCAAGAAAGTGGAATATAAGGATTATAAAGGCGTAAGGCCCACGGCCAACGAAGAAGATGCCGCTCATTTCACACAACAAACCTATGAAGCCATGCGCAACATGGACTGGTTTAGGAAAAACAATTATCAAAATTTTATCCGGAACGTGGGCCAGAATATTTACCCCTTGATCATTGCCAGTGACTATGAGCCCGGAAAAGAAGGGGTCGGCGGAACCTATTACCTGTACCGAAAAAACCGTCCTGTCGAAACCGTCACACCGACTTCCGTCATGTATGAGATGGAAAAAATCCTTGCGCACACCCCAATGGGAGTCTTTTTTCTCATCTCCCCCTACTTTGACCAGGTGCCCAATCGACCCGAGGGGTGGGAGGAACCGCTGATGGAATATACACAACATGTGGAAACGATTAAAGCACGTTTAAAAAAAAGTGATATTCGTGAAGCCACCTCGATTAGGGCCAAAAAGATGTTAGACATGGTGAATCAATATTTAGAGGACTGTATCGAACGTGGGTCTGGTGATGAACAATCGTATAGTAGATTTGCTCATAGCATCATCCCTTATGTGGGGGAAGCCATGAAAGCCGCCGTGGAATTGCAAGTAGAAGCGGGGTTAAGGGCCATGAGCCAATGGAAACAAGAGTTAGGTCCGCAGGAATGGGACAAACTCCATGTGTTAATTCCCGTGGTGTGGCCCGTGGCGAAAGGCAGCCCACGACGGCAGATATTTGAACATCTCATGGCTCCTGAGCGGGCGAAAACCAATATCTTTGAGGTTCATGCCCGATCGCACGATGAAGCCCGAACAACTTTAGGTAGGATAAAAGGGGATTCGGTGATGGCCAGCCTTACATTCGATAAGAAGACCCACTTTGGCAGGATGAGTTATTTACGGTTATCATCACCAACCGATCTCGTTCAGGGGGTCACGAGAGAAGAATTAAAAAAGTACCCTAAACCCAACGCCACCGTTCTCCCTCCCAATATACCTCATAGCGATTAAACGCAGGATTATTCGTTAATATCACAACTGTTATTTCCCATTTTCCAAAATGCAGTTGGTGGTGAGGAAAGTGCCGGGGGAAGGCAGTTACCTTGGAACGGGGTGACACATTTATGGTTCACAGGAACCCAGTAACCTGGAATACCGACTCCAAAATCGTGGGGGAAACAGAGATTTGGAGGGATCGGCAAGAGAAGCATGCCACCCAAAGTTGATACTCACCCAGACTTCTTCTTCTAAACACTGGAATGCTCTCCCTTGCCCCTTTGAAATTCGGCGATAGCTCGTTGTTCACATTCGGGGCAATATCCATGTGTAAAGGTTGCCTCCGAATTTCGAGTAATGTAGGACTCTAGGCCATGCCAGGCGTTCGATGAGTCACGAATTTTTTTGCATGCTGCGCAGATTGGCAACATACCTTCCAAAATACGAATTCGGGTCTGGGCATACTTTGTTTTGGCTTCAAGAGTCACCCAATTCATCATCGTCAGGGCCACCACCCAAATCGTGAATAGGGCCAAGGTTCTATTTGTCCAAATTTGCCAAAACGGAATTTCAGGAACTTGGGGAGAATACTTCATGCCTATGAGGGTTAACATTGAGGCAACCACAGCAGCACTCACCAACCCCCATCGAGATTTGGTCAACGCAATCAGAAGGACCGAAACCGTGTAAGGCACCGCACACGCAACTCCTAAGGGAGTGTGTAAATCAAAGAGCAAGGTGGTGAGCATGATGGTCAAACCCAAAGCCCATAGAAGGGTAAGGGACCAGTTTCTTGTCTTCTGATCTTTCGGAGAGAGACTCGCTTTCATTGTGTTGGGAATTTTAGCGAAGGTGGGTCGTGGGTTTCTTACGAAATCACAAAATAGCACCTACGAGTATAGCCGATTCCCACAGTGTTTACTAAATTGAAATCATAAATAGCTGAAAAGGCACCGAACACCGATCAATTTGCTAAGAAAATGTTCTGCCCCCTTCAAATCTAGCCCAGGGTCCAAGCTAAGATTTCCGGGCAGTGCCATTAAAAAAGCCTTGCCGGAATTCCCAGCAAGGCCCAAAGAATCGAACATTTATGATTGGTTGCGGGGGAGGGATTTGAACCCTCGACCTTTGGGTTATGAGCCCAACGAGCTACCAGACTGCTCCACCCCGCGAGTCGATAGTAGTAGAGGATACAGGAAGAAGTCAATGGAGTGAGGCGGTTTGGTGAAAGGTTCAACTATGGTATGGTCCACGTCCTATGTTTTTTGCCGGATTCATCGCCATCCTTCTTATTGGCGGCCTCATCGTTGGAGATTGGTTCCAATTCACGACCTTAAAAACCTGGGCCTGTGAATACGGGTGCCGTCTGGCCCAACGAAAGGATGGGCTTCGGTCCCATTCCCTTTCTTCTTTCGCAGGACAATTCTCGCCAGGAGCCACTCTTCGGTTACCTCATGGAATAGCCAGATGGGTTGCCGAGCGGCAGATCGTCGTCATTCGTCCCACCTACAAACTCTTTTCCCTGCGTTTCCGTACCGCCTGGCCTTTGAAAGGGGCCATTCATGTCCGGCCGGAGAATGAAGGACTGCTTTTCCATTTGTCCAAACGCATTCCCTGGTCATCCGCGGTCCTCACGGGGATTTGGTTGCTGTTTGTGGTTGGTGGGACGCTGACCTTTACGGTCATGTACGCCCTGGACGGGGGATTTTCCACCTTAGGTGGTTTTTTTTGGGGGCTAGGGTTGATCGCCCTAGGAATGCTGGTCTTGGCAGGGGGGGTAATACTGTTTGCGTTTGCCTATAAGTTGGAAGACTCACGATTGATGCAGGTTTACGCGGAACTCTTCGAAGTATTGGAACCCTCGACGGAACAAGACAAGTAAAATGGAAACCCCCAGGAGAGGCCCAAATGCGTTGACATCAAATACTCCCATGTCAGAACTAAGGATTTAATCACCTCTTCCCTCCCCAACCCTATTATGGCGCCAAATCTCCTGGAGCCTCTTCTTTAGAGAGAAGGTCTTTTTTCAATTTGGAAAAATTCTCCACTCGGAACGCGGGCAATTCATAGATCCATCCTTTCACCCGAGCATTCAATTCCTTGACTTCTTTTTGAACCTCGGCAGCGGGCTTCACGATTGGATCCTTTGGCGCCGAGTCGGTCACTGCTTCATTGAGGGAACCGGTTTGTTCACCTTTTTCATTGGTCTCTTGTGGCGCATTTTCCTCCGATGGGGGTTTTCCGGATTCCGCTTGTTCCACCGTTTGAACCAGATCTTGGTCAAATTCTGCGGAGAATTTCCCGAACACTTTTTCGTCAACCTTGGTTGTCTGAACATGGAGACGCAGGCCATCGAAGGTCTCCAGCACAGCGTTCACCCCTGAGTCGTTGGAGAAGGGAACATCGGTTTCCGCTTTGACATCTTCTAACGAAAGCTGGACCAACGTCCCGACGACATTATTCAGATTGAATTGAGAACTCACTTTAAACCCGACGGGAACTGAATCCAGCTGAAAATCCAAATCTTCCGGTTGCGCTTTCGAAACCTGTAACGTTTTCCCATTGGGATGGGTAACGAGGACTTGCTTCACTCGTTTTGACGTGAGGGCGGTTACTTCCTTGTCTAACCATTCCGCGGGCATTTTTTCCAAGGGTAGATTGCCGATCACCAACCAGGTTTGCGGGTCCTCCGGTTTCCGGACATACATATCACTCGCCCGTGGATTACCTTTTGAAGGTTTTTGGTTGCCAACGACGAGGGTAGCCACCTTGGGATTGTCAGCCGTTTTCAACGTCAATACCGTGGAGACTGAGCCTTCTTGATCCTTACCCTCGAGACCAAGACGCTCGTACAGCTCGGGATTCTTCGTCTTCGGTTCATGAATCCGGAGGTTGGCCAGTCCGACGATGACTTGTTTCACTTTTTCCAAATCCGCTGGATAGCCCTGCTTTTCTTTCAGCCCCCACCCTCGTTCCCCTTTCACTAATGTCATGGTCTGATCGAACGTTTCGACCCGCACTTCGTTCACTTCATTGACCACCGACATTAATTCTGGGAATAACAGGGTTCCACTTTTCGGGATCGGGGAAGATCCCTCTCGATTGAGGAAGACGGCCAACCCTATGACCACGACCGTTATCCCGGCTAGCATTCCAATGGTTTTTGACTTCATAGATGACCTTCTATCACTCGCTTGTTGATCTTTCTGAAAAAAATGGACTTTCCCGTTCGCTCAGGGTCTAGGGTTTGGATGATTTTCTCGCACGAGAGGATCCCATCCATACCCCGGCCACACCAATGAAGAGGGGAATCAGGCCGATATTCACGAATTTCACCCAACTCTCCACTGCTTCGATATTTTTCCCCAATTCATGCTGGACGGCCCGCAAATCTTTTCGCACTTGAACGAGTTCCTGACGAAACTTGGCCATGGCTTCTTGCTGCTCCACACTTAGGATTAAGGAACTGCCCTCGGGCTTCTGGCTCTGCAATTCCTGAATTTTTCGTTCCGTATTTTTGAGATGTTCCTGAAGGGCTTGCTCTTTTTGGCGGAACTGCTGTTCGGCCTCCTGTTGAAGCGATCGTAACAGCGTGAAGGGGCGTGCATACCCGGCTCGACTCCGGACGCTGATAAGGTCATTACTTCCGGTGAGGTTATCCAACGCATTCGTGACAAACGTGCCGTTGCCGGAAGTCGGGATGGCAATGCGTTGGCCAAAGAAATTTTGCACTTGGGCCCAAAAGCGGTCTCGCAGCATATCGGTATCCGCTACGATGATGATATTAATGGGTGTTTGTGAAGCGGCTAGATGTTCCTTGGGGGCGGAAGGCTCTTCGAGGGGAGGAGCCGTGTCCTCCTTTTCTTTTGGGGGAGGCTCGGGCTTCCCATCCGGAAATGCCGTCTTCACTTGACCGGTCACTCGGACCGCCACCTTCATCTTTTCCCCTTCAGGCTTGTAGGTGCTGAGTAAGGTCGGAAAATCCGGCATAAAGGATAATCGGGAAGCCTCCATCTGCATGGCGGCCTCATCCGACTCGATGAGGGGGATGAGTTCCGTTCCCACATCACCTTTTTTCCGAAGAATCCCTCCCGAGGCGACAGTGATCGTCGGGACCTGGGCCGTCACGATATCGTCGGGGTTAAAGTGTTCTTGTCGAAAGTCGACCCATACCGGATAATCCACCACCTGGAGTCTGGTCTGTTTTTGAATCTGAACTTTTTTGGCCAAGGGTAAATCTGCCAATACTTTTCCTTTGACCATTTCCACTCCCCACGCATCAAACAACTTGGGCATGTCGGAATGTTGGGGCGCCCCCCCCGCCATCGGATTCATGGGGTTCCCCCCCGCTGGATCTGCTTCCGCAAGAGGATCCACGAAGATCATGGCATGGCCACCCCCCAAGACAAACTGATCAATGGCATACAGGGTGGAGTCATTTAAGGCTTTGGGATGCACCACCATCAGGACACTCACGTCATCCGGGATGACCGTGGCGGTCGTCTCGATTTTCTTAATCTCAAACATCTGCTCAATTTGGGTCACGATCAACCAGGGCTGACTGCCTCCGGGTTGTCGCATGAAAGGCATGCCCCCCCCACCCTCAATGGGAAGTGAGCTCAACAGACCGATGATTTTCTTTTTAGGGTGCGCCAAGGAGTGAATCATCTTCGTCAGGTCGTATTCTAAGAATTCCTCACGTTCGGGTTGGAAAAAGGGAATGACCTCAAGATCATCCGTCGAACTCGTCCCGGCTAAGCCAAAATAAAACTGCCTGGTTCCGTTATCCAGTGGAACCCCTTGAAGCCCATAGGCCACGGCCCGATCCTCTTCTTCCGAAAAGGGTTCCGGATCCATCACCTGCAACAAGATTTGGTCTCCAGCCACTCCCGCATATTCTTCCAGCATTTCTTCCACTCGCGTGGCATAGCCTTTAATGCCCGGTAATCCCGTGGCGAGTTTTTTGGAAAGGTAAAATCGGAGAGTGATGGGTTCCGCTAAATTCTTCAACACATTTCTGGTCCCATCCGACAGCGTAAATAATTTATGTTCCGTCAGATCAAACCTGGCTGAACTCAAGGCTGCATTACTGATCACATTAAAGGCCCCAAACAACACTGCGGCGATCGCAATACCCCCACCGGTCATTAACGTTTTTTTCATATCCGCTCCTGGTTGTGACCAATCATACAAACACCCGCTAGGCCTGGGGTGAGATTACTCGGACTTTTTCATATCAATCACGGTCGCCGTGGCAAAGAGCCAAAAGGCGATTAACGACAAGAAAAACACAATATCCCGGAGATCCAACACCCCTTTACTGATGGATTGAAAATGTGTGAGAAAACTAAAGGAACTGATCGTCGAGAGGACAAATTGAGGAGCCCACCCACTAAACAATTCTAACACCAGGGGAAATCCGCTGAGAATGAACCCCAGGCAAATCACGACACTCACCACAAAGGCAATAACCTGATTTTTCGTCAGCGCGGAAATGCAGGACCCTATCGCCAAAAATCCCCCGGCCATCAATAAACTCCCCACATAACTGGCGAAAATGACCCCATTATCCGGATCACCCAGCATATTCACCGTAATCCACATAGGAAAGGTCAACGCAAGAGCGACACCCGTAAAGCACCAGGCCGCTAAAAATTTCCCCGCCACGGCTTCCCACATGGTCACAGGCAGCGTGAGCAATAACTCGATGGTCCCCGATCGGCGTTCTTCCGCCCACAATCGCATAGCTAAAGCCGGAATCAAGACCAAATACAACCAAGGGTGGAAGTCAAAAAATGGAATCAGATCGGCCTGGCCGCGTGGGAAGAAATTGCCCAAGTAAAAGGTAAACGCTCCACTGAGAAGGAGAAAAATGACGATAAACACCGCGGCAATCGGCGTGGCAAAATAACCGGCTAATTCCCGCTTAAAAATGACTCGAATACGTTCCACGATACCTCCTTGATGACGCGAAACTTGGCTCCTGGGCAGATTCGCCTTTTTCCATCCCTGAAATTGAGACTTTTGTCCCGTCCCCCATTGCCTGTGTTAGGAAAGGGCCTGCTTGGGAGTGGTGAGCAAACGGAACACATCATCTAATTGCCCTCGATCCGGATACAGTTCTTCAATGTCCCAGCCTTGTTCCTTGGCATACTGGCCGATGTCGGGAAGGATCCATCGACCATCGTCTGGAAAAATTCGAAATTGCACCAGATCCCCTTCTTTTCCTCGTTCCTCAATCTTTTTCACACCCTTTACGGTGAGAAATTGATTGTAGGCCATCTCAGGTTCTACACCCTTCAACGTGACCAACACCGAATTATGGGTGGGGGCTTGTGCCTCTAATTCAGCTGGAGTCCCATCTGAGACCACCTTGCCCTTGGCAATAATCATGGCCCGTGAACACACAGCATGCACTTCTTCCAAGATATGCGTCGAAAGAATAATCGCCTTTTCCCGAGCCATCGTTCGGATTAATGTTCGAACCTCATGTTTTTGATTGGGATCTAACCCATCTGTGGGCTCATCCAACACCAGGACCTCCGGGTCGTGAAGAATGGCCTGCGCCAACCCCACACGACGTTTAAAGCCCTTCGACAAGGTTTCTATTCGCTGGTGGAGGACTGATTGAAGGTTAACTTTTTCCACTGTTTCGGAGACGGTTCTTTTCAGTTCGGTTCCATGCTGCCCCCGCATGTTTCCGATAAAAGTCAAAAACGATTCTGGGGTCATATCTTGATAAGCGGGGGCCCCTTCAGGCAGGTATCCGATACGTTTTTTGGCGGCCAACGCCTCCTCTTGAAGATCATGTCCGCATATTTTGACCGATCCGCTTGTCGGGGTTAGAAATCCCGTTATCATTTTCATGGTAGTCGATTTTCCAGCCCCATTCGGTCCTAAAAATCCTAGGACTTCTCCCTTGTCCACCTTAAATGACACCCCATCTACGGCCACGATGGACCCAAACGTTTTTCTCAAATTTTGAATTTCAACCATAGTTCCCATACATTCCTCTTCCCATCGTCCCCAAAATAGACAACATGTTTACCGAAGGCTTCCCAAGATCCAGCTCAGTCATGACTCCTTCACCCCCAATCTTTATTCCGGATAGAGGGGAGGGAGGCCGGGTGGATGAGGGGAAGCGGGCGCGAGCTTTGCTGTATTTGCTGTAATGGCTGGTTTCACGGTTTCCCAAAACAGGTTCCCATCCCAGGTATGGTCCTCTTCCTGGGGGGTATACAGAGCACGGTCCAGACCCCAGATAGCCTCGGTCACTCCGGGCGACGTTCCTGTCGTATCTTTCAATAAACGGACAACCCCACCTAAGCTTCGGACACCCTGCCCTCCAGGTTTCACGGAAGCCCATTTCAATAAAGCCGACCGCGTTTGCCGTGCCGATTTCTGAAGACAGGCGGTTTGAATCTCCTTAATCGCCTTCCTTTCAGTTTCTATCCGTAGGTTATTCTGTTCTGATTGAGTGGACGTGTGTTTTCTTCGAGAACGTTCCCATACCCACCCACACACGGTAAGGATCCATAGGATAACCAAGCCTCCGGTTACCCAGCGCCAGAGAGTGGCTTGATTGATAGGTATTGGGGAATCTGATTGACCCCCTAAGGTGGAGGTCTCCTCGTTATTATATAGGATTTCTTCATTTGAGCCGAGTTGAGGGACTTGAAGAGGTGGGTCAGGCGAAGAAGGGGGCCCAATGATGGTCAGAGTTCTAGCCGGGAGGGCAGCTTCCTCCCACTTTTCGGTATCCACGTTCCACCAGGGGAGGCGAATGGCAGGTAAGGTGATGGAACCTGATTGGGTAGGCACGAGAGCATAGGCTTCTTCTCGCGTTCCCTCCACCCACTTTCCGTTAAAGGAGGTCGTGGTCTGGGCTTTATCTGGGTACATTTTGACCTGGCGAAGTTTCGGCAGGTTTAATTCAGGAAGTTGTTCCCCTCGCAACCCCTGAGCGTGAATGACCACCGTTCGGGTCAACGAGTCTCCTATCTTTAAGGTGTTCGTTTCCGCGGACCATGTTTCCTGAAGGGTCAACGTTTTTGCCGGCAACCACACTCGCCCGCTCACATTAGCCGGCATGTTTTTGACAGTGACTGATACCTTTGGACTTCGCAGATGAATAGGTCGCAATTTTTGTAAAAATGACCGAAAAGGGTCGCTTCCCGGTAGTCCAGGGCGAGTCCCAAAAAAATTGTCAAAACGGGAATTTCGGGATTGTTCTTCCGGTACCGACCCTGACAGAAGGACCGGGGGTATGACTTGAGTCCCTGATTGCTGAGGAGTGATCGCATATCGACGTTCCGTGACCTGAAATCGTCGGCCCTGTCGAATGGTTTCATAGGTCGAATCTTTTCCCACCCGTTCGACGATACCCCAGTCAATTTCGGGGTCGTCCAATTTTCCGTCTTGAAGGGAGACTGCCGTCACCAAACGAAGAGTGAGTAGAACCTGCCCTTGAATATACGGAAAATGGGAGTCAACTTCCGCTTCCAGAAAAATATCCCGATTGTCTTGTGCTCCAGGTTGAGGAGAGGGCTTTTCTACCATGATCGTTAGAGGTTGGGTTTGGGAACCGCCCACCTGAATGGGAGGAATGGATAGTTTTCCCAGACGTTTGGGGGCAAGGGTCGTCACCCATCGAACGAGTGACGTGGTTTGACCATTGGTGATGGTAGTTTGAGAACTATGAGAGGTTCCCAAGAGATCAAAGTCTTTCTCCAATAGCCTGAGGTCAGGAGCTTCACCGGAAGAAGAGTCGGTTTCTATAAACAACCTGAGTGTTTCATCGACTCTGACGGGGTTCCGATCGACGTAGGCCTTTACCCCTTGAGCTGAAACCGAAGAGATTCCACTCAATAGGTTTAACACGACGATTAGGATGAATCCATTGAGGTAAACCCAAATCAACTTCATCTTCATTTTGCGATTCGCAGGAAACATCGAGAGGTCAAAACTTTTTTTCTTTTCTTCAACTGATATTAATTTCGGATTGCTACCCTCGGAGGAGACAACTCCTCAAATGGAACCTGTAAGAGCGATCCCTGTTAACGACCCATAAGAATGCGCCAAGGGAAAAACCTTCAGCCGTCATCCTTCTTTCACCAATCTCTCCCTTGATGATCAACAGCTGTTCCTGCCTCGATTCGTCGACGATGTTCTAATAGAAATTTTCTGCGCAACAGTCCCCCGGGATCATCGGGTATTCGGCGAAGCCATTGTTGAAGGGCTTGTTCGGATGCCTGTTCTTCCACCGAGGAGTCCGATCGAGAGGCCAGACTGGAAGATTTGAACCCGGACCCATCATCTGACTGCTCTTGGTCTGCAGAACTCCCGGAATCACCGTCATGTTGTTCTTTCTCCTGGAGTCCCTGGGAAGGGGAGAGGGTATTTTCCTCATCGTCTTTCGCCGCCATTTGATCATCACTCCTCGAGGGGGATTCCTGGGGCTTGTGAGAATCCATTCCATTTTGAGGTTTGGAATTTTTCCCGTCGTCAGGTTGTGATGCCGTTGGGTTAGAAACTTTGTTCTGCTCCTGAGTTCCCATTTCTTGATTCTGGGTATTACCCTCTCCATTTTTCCCCTGCTGGTCCTGTGACGTGGGAGAATCGAAAGAGGAATTTGCGGCATCTTTTGACAGGGACGATTGTTGTTCAAGGAGTTTTTTGATGAGCTGGGCGTTATGGCGTGCATCCGTATGATCAGGTTGCTGGGTTAACGTGGATTGATAGGATGCTAACGCTTCTTGATATCGGCCAAGCTTGGCGAGGGCGTTGCCTCGATTGTATTGGGCCTGGGGAGTTTTCAGGTCGGCGAATGTCTGCTCCGCTTGTTCGAAATCCCCTGCTCGATAATGGGCAATACCTTTCCAACTTGGGTCCTGAAATAAACGAGCCGCTTCTTCCGGAGCTTGCCGTTCGAGCGCCTGCATGCCCTGTTGATCAGGACGTGACCACGCATTATCCCAAGAAAAGGCCTCGCTTACCTGAGGAATGAGAAGGCCCAGGACTACCAAACCCAGCCAACCGGGACGAAAGGCTGGGAGCACGATCACCAGCAGAGCCAAGACCAACCACGGTCCTTCTTCACGCCACATGGGTGTCGTCCTTTGGTGGTTCTGCTCTTGGCCGGATACGGCATTGACCGGTGTCGAAGGCAAGAGTCGATGAAGATCTCGATCATCCACGCGAATGGTTTCATAATACCCCCCTCCTTCCCTGGCCATAGCCTTAAGTGTGGAAGGTTGTAATCGAGGTAATACGATCGAGCCATCCGAAGCTTTGACGAACCCCTCCGAAGCCGGGATGGGCGCCCCATGCTCGGTTCCAACACCGAGGACAGAAATGGTTCGTCCTTTGGCCCGTAATGCCTTGGTGACTTCCAAGCTGGCTTCATCCCCTTCACCATCGGTCACCAATAATATGGTTCCTCCTGCAATCCCAGCTCCTTGTAATAATTCATTGGCTCGATCAAGTCCTAAATCCGGTCGGCTACCTTGCGAGGGCATCAGATGGGTTTCGAGGGATTGGATGAGCGTGACCATCGTTTTCGCGTCGTCGGTCAATGGCGAAACCACAAAAGAATCTCCGGCAAAGACGACCAGGCCGGTTTGCCCCTCCTGTCTCAAATTCAGGATATCAAAAATTTTCTGCTTTGCCCGGGTCAACCGTGAGGGTGCCACATCCTGAGCATCCATCGAGCGAGAGGTATCTAGGACGATGACGAGGGCGGATTCTGCCCGAAATACCGGTTGAGGCAACTGGGACCAAACGGGCCCGGCCAGGGCCAACAAGGCCAAGGTTCCGGCAAGGCCTAAAATCATCTCTGGCCAACGGCGGGGGGAGCCTTCTTTTCCCATTAATAAATGGGGAAGAAGATGTGCATCACACACGGATGTCCAAATTTGGAAAGTGGGCGAGGTGCGCACCAACATTAAGAGAATTCCCCCTAACGGCACAAACCCCCACAACCATTCCGGGCGTAAAAAATGAAACTCTTCCATCTCTACGTTTCTTCGAGTGGTGTCCTCGGTAGGGGTTGAACCCGAATCCCCATGCGGAATCCTGATACCCAAATGGAATACATGGCAAAGCCCATCGATACAACCAGCCCGATACCCAGCGGCCACATATATAATTCTTCCCTTGGACGAAACATTTCGGTATCGGTGGAGGCCGGCTCCAGACGATCCAATTCTCTATAGATATCGATGAGGGCTTGAGTATGTTTGGCCCGAAGATAGAGTCCCCCGGTTTGTTGGGCAATGTGCCGGAGCAGGTGTTCATCCAGGTCTCGGGATGGATTGACGGTTCGAGTCCCAAACAAAGAAGAGACATCCATACTGTCTGCTCCAATCCCAATCGTATAAATTCGGATCCCTTCTTTCCGGGCAAGGTCTGCAGCTTGTTTTGGGGGTACTTCCCCCGTCGTGTTCGCGCCATCGGTGAGCAGGACTAATACTCGACTTCCAGCCGGCTGTTCTTTCAGCCGCTTCACCGCTAATCCGATGGCATCCCCAATCGCGGTTTCCTGACCGGCTATACCAATTTCCGTTTCATTCAACATCGCTTGGACAGTGTGACGATCGAAGGTGAGTGGGGTTTGCACGTAGGCTTGTGAACCAAACACCACAAGCCCCAGACGGTCCCCATCCCGGCCTGCTATGAATTCGCTGGCAACCGACTTCACGACCTCTAACCGGGTGGTCTCCTGCCCGTTTAGGGTAAAATCGGGAATTTTCATACTGCCCGATAGATCGACGGCCAGCATCAAATCGCGTCCACTGGTGGGGAGACCAACCGGCTCGCCGACCCATTGCGGGCGCGTTCCCGCCAAGATCAAAAGAACCCAAATCCCCAAACCCACCCAAACCCATCTTGTCGAAGGTGCATGACCCTCTGAAGGTTTTAACCCCGGTGTTCCCTGCATCATGTCGGCATATTGAGGGACGCGCAATGCGACCGTTGAAGGGTTTTCAGCGGGTGTGGCCCACCGGCGAACAAGCCAGGGAAGAGGCAATAACAGGAACACCCACGGCCACACCAGGGTAATCATCTCCCAGTCCCCTTCTGATATTGAGAGGCTTGACAGATCCATTTTCTAACCAGTGGCACCAAATCCGACGGAGCCAGGGGAATTTGAGGGCGATAGGGCCCTGACATTAGGACTTTCCCGGGTCCCTCGGTAAATTGATTGGTCCGACCGGTCTCATCTAAAAATTGTAACCAGGAATATCCGGCTAATCCGGCTACTTGGTTTCGAGGAAACCGAACTAACGCAAAGCGCCGGACCAGCTCAGAAATTTGGGTCAGTAACAAAAGATCTTCCTGTGACTCTTGATAACGTTGTTCAATCTGAGAGAGCATCGACAAAGCCACACGCCGAGGCTGAGTTCGTCGTCGATACACCCACCAAGCCCCCAAACACAGGCTTCCCACGAGGATTCCCAAGAGTAGCCCCCACCAACCCCAGGCCGGAGGCCACCAAGATATCGGGTCGGGAAGATGAACATCCCGGAGATCCTGAAGGGGATCAGATAGCATGGGGAACAGGGCTCTCTACCGACATTCCTCGCTGGGATGCACTTCGATGATATCCCAAGTCCTGGAGTCCCCACCGAAGACGTGAAGCAATATTTTCATGGGTGGCGATGGGAATAAATCCGACTCCCAGAGAACGACAAAGGGACTGAATGGAATCCCACCGCTCGGTAAACCGTCGCGTATAAGATTGGACCGTTTGGAGAGAACTGGTATTGAACAGCCCGACATGCTGTCCATCCGTCACCGGATACTTCCCTGGAGGGGGTGCCTCTCGTTCCAATTGATCATATATAAACACCGCCACCACGTCATGCCGACGACTTAAATGCAGAAACGCCGTTCGAGTTGGGTCCTTCCATTCCCGAAAATCGCTTAATATGAACACTAGACTTCCCGGTCGCGCGGATTGAAGAACCCGATGAAGGGCCCGGGTGAAAGGTTCGTGTCCCTGGGAAGGAGATACGGAAGATGGTGTGAAAGATAACGAAGACACGTGGGAAAGGAGGTGAAGGAGCTGTAAGACTCCCGTCCGACCCCCCTTTGGCCGCCGCTCCTCATGATAGGTCTCTCCAAAAAGGACCGCGCCCACCCGATCTCCACGGGCATGGGAGGCCCAGCCCAACAGGGCCGCGGTTTTCGCGGCAATGACAGATTTATACGCGACTTTTGTCCCAAATCGCATCGCTCTTCTATCATCCACCATTAGAAAAACAGGACGTTCGCGTTCTTCTCGAAAAATCTTGAGGTAGGGTTCATTGGTTCTGGCCATCACCCGCCAATCCATGAAGCGAACGTCATCCCCCGATTGGTAGCGTCGCGATTCTTCAAAATCCATCCCCCGCCCTTTAAAGGGGGATCGTTCCCCTCCGGCCAACAAGGCATGGGTTCGCTTCTTGATTCGTCCATTCAACACACCAACGTCATACCGCATCTGTACAAGATCATTGAACTGCACTTGGACCCCCTCCAGACTTGTGGGGGAAGAAAGTCCCGTCGGAGAAGAACGGGGGAATTTAGGGAACGGCCACATGATTGATGATTTCAGCAATGACCTGATCGGTCGTAATCCCTTCCGCTTCTGCTTCAAACGTCAACAAAATCCTATGGCGGAGCACATCGGGTGCTATGGCTTGAATGTCTTCGGGAGAAACATAATCTCGGCCCTCAAGCCACGCATGGGCTCGCGCACATCGTTCTAGCCCGATAGTGGCCCGTGGACTGGCCCCAAACCGCACCCACCGGGCAAGAGATGGGGAATAACGAGCCGGATCACGCGTCGCGATAACTAATTGGACCAGATATTCCTCTAGAGTTGGCGCCAAAAACACGTTCCAAATTTCTTCCCGAGCCGACAGTAAGACCTTTTGAGGAACGGGGGTCATGGGGACTTCGGATGACTGGGAGGGCTTCATGGATTGCCGGCGAATCAATTCGGCAATTCGCCGTTCGCCTTCAGCATCAGGATATTGGACACGGACATAGAGGAGGAACCGGTCCAATTGGGCTTCCGGAAGGGGATAGGTCCCTTCTTGTTCGATGGGGTTTTGGGTGGCCATGACTAAAAACAACTCGGGCAGGGGGTAGCTCGTACGCCCAATCGTGACCTGATGTTCTCCCATAGCCTCCAATAAGGCGGCTTGCACCTTGGCAGGGGCACGGTTGATCTCATCAGCTAAAACCAGATTATGGAAAATAGGGCCCTGTTGAAACCGAAAGGACCCATCCTGAGGTCGATAGATATCCGTTCCAGTGATATCTGCAGGAAGAAGGTCAGGAGTAAATTGGATACGATGAAAGTCGGCTTCCAGGCCGGTGGCAAGAGACTTGATCGCTCTGGTTTTGGCTAACCCGGGAGCCCCCTCCACCAGAAGGTGGCCGTCGGCCAACAGGGCAATCAAGAGCCTGAGGGTCAAACCCTCTTGCCCAAGCACCTGTTCGTTCAGGAAGGCCCGTAACCTAGAAATATGTCCGTGTTCACTTCCAGACATAAGTCTTGAGATGAACCCGAAGGGGTAGTGCTATCAAAAACGAGGTTTCTTACGTTAGTTTTGGTTTATGGAACAGATACTTCCTCAAAAGAGGCCTCAGAATATTATCTGATAACCGTTTGCTACAATCATAGTAATTCTTGAATGACCAGAGTCAAGAGGGGCAGGGAGACAAAGCAGGAAGCTCGAGGGAAAAATAGGGTGCTTTTCTCTTTACATAATACAAATTTGCCTCACAATGACCATTAAGAAAGCATTTTTCCCACATCCGGCCCCTTTTCCAGGAGGTGTTATGGACACTGGCTATCCGGCATTGATCCCCGATGTGGTTCCCTCCCTAGGCAAGACTGAAACGTTAAGAGAGAAATTGCCTCCTTCGAATCAGGAGTTTCCGATCCTTCACGATCCTCCCGTAGAAGGATCCTCCCCCTCGGCACAAACTGAAACCTAACGGTCCCGAGGCCATCCCCTCCGTTCTTCAAACCTCCTTCGGCATCTTCGAAGGCCCAGGGGAGGACTGCCCGATACGAATTCGCTATGGCAGGGGTTAAAACAGGGTATAGATAAACGGGGCCACCGCTGACCCTTCACTCAGAATGATCAAACCGCCTAATAACAAGAGCATGATAATAATGGGAGCCAACCAGAACTTCTTTCGTTCTCGCATAAACTCCCAAAGTTCGCCCAAAAAGCCAGTCATACCACTTCTCCCGGTTTAGAAAGGTTTGGTGACATGGTCCGCCGATCGAGCGGATTTCACTACTCGATACGTCTCCGCCTCGGAGTCAAACCCGAGCTGAAGTGGACGTTTACCCAATAAGGACATCAACCATCCAATGGGGGTGACAAGCAGAAAAAATACGATACCCAACAACACTCTCGAATTAAACCACCCAACTTTTTCTCCCAAGAACATCCAGCCTCGAAAAATAGGTTTCAAGCCTTGAGGCCAAACCAGGCCTAACAACCCAAACACCCCGGATACAATCAACGCCCAAATTCTGGGTTCCTCCGCATGAAGAAAGAGAGGCCATAATCCCAGGACCAAAAATACCCCACCCATGAGCCAGCCAAACTGCTGGAGTTGCTTACGAGGAACTTCACCCTGTTTCGATGTTGCGTTCATGCTACGTGCCCCATACTCCAAGGCTAATCCAATTCGAATTCCTCTTTCCAACTGTCATCTTTAGTCACGGGTTTTTGCCGGTCCTTCAAGAGCACACAGTTTTCTAAGACCAGGACATCCATTTCTGTCCGCATAAAACATCGGTAGGCATCTTCAGGAGTACACACAATGGGTTCCCCTCGGACATTAAAAGAGGTATTGATTAATACCCCACAGCCCGTCTGTTTTTCAAAGGCTTTGAGCAAAGCATAATAGCGTGGATTGGTGTCCGAAGACACCGTTTGGATCCGTGCGGAATAATCCACATGGGTGATCGCCGGTATATCGGATTTGGGAACATGTAACCACTCAATGCCCCAAAGTTTGTGTTGTTCGGGTCGCAGTTCTACGCGGCGATGGCTCGTGACCGGGGCGACGAGCAGCATATAGGGGCTATCGCACTCCAAATCAAAATACTCTGAAACGCGTTCCCGTAAGACTGAAGGAGCGAAGGGCCGGAATGATTCTCGATATTTAATTTTCAAGTTCATGACCGACTGCATTTTTTCACTGCGGGGATCGCCTAAAATACTTCGACCCCCCAATGCTCGTGGGCCAAATTCCATGCGTCCCTGTAACCATCCAACCACTTTTTCATCCGCTAAATAGGAAGCTACTCGATCAAACAGGCCCGGATCATCCACCCGTTCATAGGGGGCTTCAAATTTGCTCAGTGTCTCCTCAATTGAGTGATTAGAGAAGGCGGGACCCAAATAGCTCCCCTGCATGGCATCCTTCTCACCCGGACCTTGTCGGGGATGCTGCAGATATTGATGGTGCACGTGTAATGCTGCCCCTAACGCGCTCCCTGCGTCCCCCGCCGCCGGCTGAATCCACAGGCCGGAAAACGGTCCCTCCCGAAGGACTCGTCCATTACCCACACAATTTAAGGCTACCCCTCCCGAAAGACACAAGTTGGGAAGGTGGGTTTCACGATACAGGCTCTCCGAAAGGCGAAGCATGACTAACTCGGTGACTTCTTGAATAGACCGGGCTAAATCCATTTCTCTCTGAGTCAGGGGACTTTCTGGCTCACGAGGGGGGCCCTCGAACAGATCGTCAAATTGCGGGCTGGTCATCCGCAATCCCGTACAATAGGCAAAGTAGTCCATGTTTAAGCGAAAGGTCCCATCATCTTTCACATCGATCACGTTCTCCAGAATGGCGGACACATATTTTGGCTCCCCATAGGGAGCCAACCCCATGACTTTATATTCGCCCGAATTCACCTTAAACCCTGTAAAGTAGGTAAATGCGGAATACAACAACCCTAATGAATGAGGGAAGGGAATCTCCCAGAGTGGGGTGATGTGATTATCTCGCCCGACCCAGGCCGAGGTAGTCGCCCATTCACCCACCCCATCCATACACAGAACAACAGCCTCTTGGAAGGGGGAAGGGAAAAAGGCCCCGGCCGCATGAGATTCATGATGTTCCCCAAACAAAAGGGGAGGGAGTGGATCTTTTTTTTCCAATCCTCCAATCTCCCGGAAGGTTTTTTCCAAAAGGTTTCGCAAAAACAGCTTTTCTTTGATCCAAACCGGGATGGCCGTGAGAAAGGACCCCAACCCTTTTGGGGCATAGGAGAGATACGTTTCTAATAACCGTTCAAATTTCAGGAACGGTTTATCATAAAAAACCAAATAGTCGACCTTAGAAAGATGTACTCCTCCCTGGTTCAAACAAAATTCCACCGCACGGTAGGGGAACCCGGCATCATGCTTTTTGCGCGTGAAGCGTTCCTCTTGCGCGGCGGCCACAATTTGTCCGTCTTGAATTAAACAGGCAGCACTATCGTGATAATAGGCTGATATACCAAGTATGGAGAGAGGTCTGTCCATCAGAGATTTCCTTCAATTGGAAGGAGTAAAGCGTTGACCCTCTCTGGAAAGGTTAGGACGATTCCTGCCGGTCAAGGAGCAGAGGGATATCATCCAAATGGGGCCTAGAGCTCCTCCAAGGAACCTTCTGGCGGATTTCTTGGATCTGTAAAGGAATAAGCCGGTGCCTCCCTTAACAGGGGCAAACTGTACCCCATGACTCATGTGATAAACGTTTTCAACGGATCAATGAACCTTTTCCCGTGGCACCTCTGGCCAAAGGAAAGTACTTAACACCCTACCACATTAACCCGATAACTCAATTTGGGTTTTTGAAGCCCAAAAAAATTTTTTCGAGATACTCGGCCATTCCGAGGGGCAATCTGACTGAAACCTAGAAAAGAAGGAATTCCTTCCTAAACCGAAAAAGAAGTGTGTACACCCTACCCAGTTGTGTCATTACACTGAACAGGGCAAGGCCTCTTACCCCCACAAGCAATACCAAGTACTTTTCGAAAAAACGCCCGAAGAAAGTCGGTTATTTGGATTGAGAACCCGCCATACGGAGGTTAATCCAAGCAAAAAATACGAAACCACCTATTTTCAACCCACTGGAGCAAAACCTCCACCCCCACAAACTCACACTCTCTCATATTCCCCTTTCATCCAGGTTCTAAAGACCAGAATAGGGGTCCTGTACGCATTACCTAGGTTAAAACAATAGGGGTTTTATTGATTGAATTAAGGGAAACCAGAAGAGATTATCCCCTGAATACCCATCATCTTAGAAGAAATTCCGGACAACTACCAGTTAGTTCATCTGAGTGACGAACACTGGCGTGTCTTGGTTCCTTATGGCGCTTGAAAAACCTCAAAATTCTCTTGGCAAGTTTTGGTAAAATTTCAATTTACGGGACTGGAGGCCTCTTTCACCCGTTTAAAATATATTCTCTATTGAAATATTTCATCAAAAAAGATTTTCATTTGGGCCCAAGATCGGGTTGCCGCCTCCGGATGATATTTGACTCCCTTCATCCCATATTGATCAGCTGAAGGATTGGTAAAACTATGCTGAGCCCCACCATAAACCGACATCTGCCAATCAATTCCTGCCTCATCTAACACCCCGGTAAATTTTGCGATATGCTCTGAGGAGAGAAAGGGATCCGACCCGCCATGGGCCACAAAAACCTTGGCTGACCGATTCATGTTTTGGGTATTGGCAGGAAGAGGAAGCGACCCATGAAAACTCACGACACCCCTGACCGGTGCTCCACCATAGACCATTTGCATGACCGTGGCCCCGCCAAAACAGAACCCAATAGCTGCTAATCGATCAGCATCTACCCGGGCATCGGCCTGGAGAATGTGAATTCCGTTCATCGCACGTTTCTGCCAGTCATCGATATTGCTCGTCACCTGTTTTGCCCATTCTCCAGCCTCTTTCCCATGGACGGTCACCCTTCCTTCTCCATACATGTCCACCGCCAGGGCCACATAGCCTAATTCGGCCAATTGTTTTGCTCGATTGGTGGCGTATTCATTGAGTCCCCACCATTCATGGACGACCAAGATCCCAGGGCGTTTTCCCTTCACCGAATCGTCCCAGGCTAAAACCCCTTGAAACGTTTTCTGGTTCTGGCTATACGGGAGAGGTTCGACTCGGATTTTGGCCTCTCCGGGTGGAGCCAACCCCAAAAACGCTATAAAAACCAAACAAGACCACCAGTGATGCATGATTCATCCCCCTTAATAAAAAAAATTTGCCAAGATCGCTTTTTCCCCTAAAGTTTTGTCCAGTTTGCCCGATAAAGATAAAAAAGTGCAATTTCCCATTTTCTGCCCGTGATCGCAAAATAGAAAATTCCTGATGAAGGTACGCCCCTTGCTGGCCGTCACCCATTAAAACCTTTTGGAGTACTCTCATGAAAGTCACGATGTTTTCCTTGTTGATACTGACGAGTTGTGGGTTCCTGCTTCCCAATCCCTCTCAGGCCGAATGGTATGTCGGAGGTCAAGTGGGATATTCCAAATCCAATGATTTAAAGAATGTTGAGGGAACCGGAAGCGCTTCGGGAATTGACCTCAGCAATCTTAAATTGAAAAACTCTGTGGGTTATGGGGTCAAGCTCGGATATTTTTTACCAGAAGGATTCAATTGGTTCGGACTGGAGTTTGAAACCATTACCTCAACCCCCGATATAAAAAATCAGGATGTTACTGTGAGGAGTGGAGGTGTCTCCACCTCTCTGGACGACATCGATGGCAGTGACCTTCGCATCGTGGCCCCCTCCCTCAATTTATTGTTCCGGGTGCCCGGGTACTATGTTGAACCCTATGCTGGAGGCGGGATTGGACCCTATTGGGCACGTCTTTCAGATTCCACAGGAAAAAGTTCCGATGTGGCCCCAGGTTTTAATGGACTCGGTGGAGTCAGATTTTATGTTAACGAACAATGGGCGTTCTTCACGGAATATAAATATAATTACGCCAAATTTAAATTTAACGATTCCAATCTTAAAGCCACCTATTCTTCCCACAATTTTTTTGGAGGGGTGTCATTTCATTTTTAAATTTCATCGCAAGGAGGGTTTGGTGATACCAAATCCCTCCCTTTCCATTAGGTTTTTCTCTGCTTAACAAAGACCTATTCCTTCCTCTTTTATTTTCTATCCCAAAATTCGCTTAAATCCGGTCCCCCGATCACCCTTCCCACTCTTGCACTTCGACTGATCCTGGCTTCTTTTGCAGGGAAAGAAAGTAAATATCCTTTTTTGAGCGGAAAAAAGAACGGAGAATCTTGGTTTCAAATGTGGGATTGGGAGCAATCAACCACCGAAACTGTCCTCCAGTGGCCATGACCTGAACTTGTCCCAGCCTGGTCACTTCCTGGTTTAGAAAATGAAGGGTCCGTTCATTATCAAGATCTTCAGCAACAATAGAGGAAAATCCGTGGACATTGTCCCAATAAAATTCGTCTTCATCGCTTCGCCAATCCCAATGTTGAAGGGACAAGATGGGGTCCTCCGAAGTGGGTAGCCACTGTCGCGCTTGATGAAGGACGAACCTTGGGGAACTCCCGGCATGTATGGCGGGAATAATGTACCCGGTGACCGTGAAGAGTAAGGCCAAGCCCATGACCCCGACTGCAATCAGAGCTTCTTTGTATCGCTTGCCCCAAGCCAAACCCACAAGGGTCATACTCACTATTCCCAATCCGACCTGCCACCCAAGCGGGAATACCTCCAATGGGACATTCCATTTGTTGTGCAACAGTAGGGGCCCCAGTGCCAGCCCAGCCACATAGACCACCCCCAGGAGACCTAATAGGCCTGTCAAAGCCTTCCAGCCTACACCCCGAGAGGGACAGCGAAAAACGGCATCATACACATACCCGACCACTAAACCCACGGCGGGAAGTAAGGGGAGCAGGTATCGTTCATGTTTTTCTGGAACCAAACTCAAGGCCAAAAAATATGCGGTAAACCATAGGAGTGCGAAGAGTTCCTGGGGACAGGATCTCCATGGACGCTGACTCCACATCCACCAAAGTCCTAGGGGAAAAAGGAACGACCAGGGAAATACGTCAAACCACAGCACATAGGCATACCATTGAAGAGGACGATTTCCCCAATAGGCTTGCCATGCGGTGCTTTGCTTATCGCCGGCTTGGGACACCATTCGTTGAATATTTTCTTCCCAAAAATAATGTTGCCAAAACGCCGGACCCAGAAAAATGAAATATCCCCCAACCAGGCCCACACACAAACCTACCCCAATCCAAAACCACTTTTCACGGTAGACTCGATATTCTCCCAGCACCCATAGGAACAATCCAAATACAAGGGAAGGTAAAGCAACAGCATGAAGGTTTTTCACCATGGCCCCCAAGGCAAATGCCAGAAATCCCACCGCATACCATGGGGACTGAGATTCTTGAAAAAACGCACGAGCCCAAGCATACATCCCAAAAGTCATACAAAATGTTAAGACCGGGTCAAAAATTGCCAGGGGCCCAAACCAAAGTCCCGCATAACAGGTGGCCACAACCAACCCCGCGCCACCCCCCCCACTGGCGAATACAGCACACATCCCAATCCAAACGTGGTGAAGAGAGTTCCCATGCACGCAAGATTGGAAGGAAACCGAAGGGCAAATTCGGACCACCCGAAGGTTTTCACGCTGAGAGCCTGGAGCCAAAAGAACAATGGAGGTTTGTTAAAATAGGGGTCTCCCCGTAACCACAGCTCGATATAATTCTGATTCTTCATCATCGTGTCCGTGACGATGGCATACAATCCTTCGGTCTCAGCAAAAAGGGATACATGGGAATTCCTCAAAAAAGCTTGGATTTCGATGAAAAGGAGGAGGAAGAGATGAAGGCCTGGTTTCTTGAGACATGAATTCCAAGAACACATCATAGCTTTTGGGGTAGGACGTTTCTAAAGTGAGTAATTGGAAAGAGAAGGGAGTTTTCAGGACAGTCGAACATCAAATAGTCTGTCCAAAAATAAAGACACTTTCCCTTTCTACTCTGACGTTTGGTTTTGTAATTGAGTCGAAAATTGGATGGGGTTTGGGATTCCAGAAATCCCGATTTATAGTAACTGAAACCGGATGAAGGAGTCTTAGTGGCAGGAACCGGAAATCTTGGATTTTCTTCAGCCAATGTTAAATGTATGTAAGGAATTACAAAGGAAAGATAGTAGCGATGGGAGGAACAGTTCTCCCCAACTTTTCGCCCACCATAACCTGGAAGTAATTCCTTAGCGAAATGCTCTCCAATTTGTAATCGGTTTTTTCACTGGTCGGAGGAATGGAAAACGGATAATCATGGAGATACAACAAAAGAGTGTCGTACAAAAATGAAGAGGATTATCCATCACTTTCAACGATCACTGATTGAATGGCGGGATGGGATCAACCCTCCGGTATTTTACGCGGCGGCTCTTTTTAACATCGCCCTCATCCTGTTTGCTGGGATCTGGACAGATACGGCAGGTCAGATCTTTGAATCCACTCTAGAATGGATCACGAAAACCTTCGGTGGGTATTACATCCTAGCCACGGCAGGCTTTTTGATTTTTGTGTTGTGGCTCCTGAGCAGCCGATACGGAAAGATCAGATTAGGAAAGCCAGGTGAAGCCCCACAATTTAGCCTGATGGCATGGCTGGCCATGTTATTTGCTGCCGGTATGGGAATGGGACTGGTCTTTTGGGGGGTAGCCGAGCCGCTCAACCATTTCATTCGCCCACCAACCGCCCAACCCTTTTCCGAGGACGCGGCACGAGAAGCGATCTATTTCAGTTTCTTCCATTGGGGCCTGCATCCCTGGGCCTTGTATGTCATTTTCGGTTTGGGCATCGCGTTGTTGCACTTTCGGCATGGTCAACCTTTAGCTCCTCGGTCCCTTCTGTACCCACTGTTTGGAACACGGGTTGAGGGCTGGCTAGGCCATGGAACCGATGCCTTCTGTACGGTTGGAACCTTATTGGGAGTGGCCACTTCGTTGGGGCTGGGAGCGATGCAGATTAATGCGGCCCTCAGTGGATTGGCGGACGTAGAGTTCATCACAACCAACCAGATTTGGATCATCATGTGCATCACACTCATTGCCACCACCTCCACCGTTAGCGGAGTTTCGAGGGGCATTAAATATCTCAGTCTCATCAATGTGGGGGTGATGTTTGTTATCTTAGTGTTTGTGTTCCTTTTTGGGCCGACCGTTTATCAGATGACGACCTTGATGGTGGGCCTTGGGGATTACGTCAAACACCTCGTGCCGATCAGTCTCTGGGTGGATGGAGGAGGAACATCCACGTGGCAGGCGAATTGGACCTTATTCTATTGGGGATGGTGGATTTCTTGGAGCCCCTTCGTGGGGATATTCATCGCCCGGATTTCACGAGGTCGCACTGTTCGGGAATTTGTCTTGTATGTGCTATTGATTCCCTCTTTGGTCAACTTCCTGTGGTTCGCCGTTTTTGGGGGTACGGTCCTGTACATTGAACAGTTTGGAAACGGGGGATTGGCGGAACCCGTGCTTCAAAATGTTGCGATGTCGTTACATCTTCTGTTGGAAGAATTACCTTGGTCGAATATGATGCAATGGATGGGCTTAGGTTTGGTAATCATTTTCTTTATTACCTCTTCCGATTCAGGCTCTTTCGTCGATGATATGGTGACTTCAGGCGGCAACCCCAATCCTCCGGTGGCCAATCGAGTATTTTGGGGTCTGTCCGAAGGAGCCGCTGCCGCAGTCTTACTGCTGGCTGGAGGACTGAAGGCTCTTCAGGCAGCATCCATTTCCGCCGGATTGCCGCAAAGTGTCCTATTAATACTGGGGTGTGCGGGGTTGGTCAAAATACTTCGCCAGGACGCTCAGAAATAAGCAATGGTGTGAAATCGAGAATTTGGATTCTATGTGATTTAAAATCTTTCCCACTTAAGACTTGCTGTTCACAAGGCAGCCTTGGAGAACCTAGATGGCCTCGGGTTTCGTGGAAGAGAGTTCTGGGCCGAGGGGTTTAAAGAGAATCAGTAGGGCCGCCAACAAGGTCAGATTACTGAGAAGGGCCATAAGCATCGCAAACCCCGTTAAGAGTCCAAAATAAATGGTCGGAATAAAACTGGACAAGGCGAGGATGGAAAACCCTGCCGCTATCGTGAGAGAAGTATAATACATGGCAATGCCAATACTGCCGTGACAGGCTCTCACCGTCGCTAAATAGTTCCCGTATTTCGGATATTCAACCTGAAATCGATGTATATAGTGAATCGTATCGTCAACGCCAATGCCAATGGTAATGGCCGCAATCGTGATCGTCATGAGATCCAGGGGAATGCCAACCCAGCCCATGAGCCCAAGAACCATCCCTGCCGCCAGTAAATTGGGCATGATGGCCAGACAAGAGATAGCCCACCCTCGAAAGAGGACTATGAACATCGCCAGGATACTGAGGAACACCGCCCCCAGGGTAAGGATTTGGGATTTATACAGGCTTTGGAGCAAATTGTTATAGAGGACGGCCAAGCCCGTGGGATGGACCGTGGTATCGGGTAAATTCATATCGTGTACCAAGTACGTATTGATTCGTTGGATGAGTTCCTTTCGTTTGAGGGTGGGAGCTGATTCAATCAGCCGCATGGTAATCCGTGTTTGGTTTCCATCTTCAGAAAGATAGGGGTGAATGAGCGCCTTTTTGACATCTTCCGGAACTCGTTTTCGGAGCACCGCCAATTCATAATCCTCTGGCATCCGCCCATCGTTTAGTTCGAGTAATACTTTCATCCCCGTGGCGATCGAAAGCACTTTTCCAATCTCGGGGAGCTGCTCCAGATAATCATGAATTTCCTCGATTTTTCGAAGTTGATCCCCATTAAACCAAAAGGTGGTGTCACCGGAATCTTCCTCTTCCTCTGCGAAAGGATCTTCAAACTCATCGTCCGCCTCTTCAGATTCCTCAAGAGAGACAAAAAATTCGGCATCGGCGTCAAGAACAAATTCCAGGGGAATCGTTCCCCCCAATTGGGAATCGATGAGTTCCATTCCCTGGTAGATTTCCGTAGTGCTTTTAAAATGATCGATGAAACGATTTTCGACTTCTAACCGTGAGATGCCCCAAGCGCCTAAGATGGCCAAAGCCAAGCACACCCACACCACCCTTGTCGGATAATCTTGTGTGAGGGAGGCCATTTTCAGGGTAAAGGTTTGAGTGAGGTCCCGACGGGGGGTAAAGTTCTCCGGAGAGAAAAATGTTAAAACCGCTGGAAACAGAATAAAATTAAAGGCGAAGGCAAACGCGATTCCCATGGTCATCATCCAACCAAAATCAATGACTGGGCGGATATCACTCACGACCAAGGAACAAAAGGCCACGATGGTGGTCAGAGCGGTATAAAAACAGGGTTCTGCCATAATCCGCATCGTGTCGAAGACGAGGGTTTTTTGATCGGCGGTAGGATTGGCCTGAAGGACGATTCGATATCGCACAATCAGATGGATCGTTAACGACATCGTGATGATCAGTAACAATGAGATGAAATTCGATGAAATGACAGTAATTCGCCAGTCGAGGAATCCCAAAAAACCAACCATGACGACAATCGACGTGAGACAACACAACATGGGGAGAGCCACCCAACGCAGTTTGCGAAAGAACACACTCAGGGCCAGGATTAAGAAGCAGACCACTCCCACACCAAACACACGAATGTCGTGTTCGATAAAGCTGATCATGTCCGCGGTGATCATGCGAGCCCCACCTAAGTGCATGTTGGCCTGGTCCTGGTATCGAGCCATGATCCCACGAACGGCTTGAATGTCTTGGCGCTCTTGATCAATGACCTGAGCATGGTACAGCTGGAACTCCTGAACGACTTTCTCGAGTTGTTGGGATTCTTCTCCCGTTAGCTCTCCTAACCGCTCCTTTTCTCTGAGGGTGTTGCGCTGGTTGAGGAGAGAAAAATATCGTTCGTCCCGCGAGAAGGTCACGAGGAGCGCGGTGGTACGGCCGTCAGGACTGACGAGATTGTTCTTGTATATGGGACTTTCCAGAAATTCTTTGCGTGCGAGTTCCTTGTCCACCCCGGGAGTCTCCAAAGTCCGTACTTCCGCTCCATCCGAAAGTTCAGAAATGCTGACCTTAGGACTGTTGAGTAAAGGAACATCTAAAATCGTGACTACTGAGGACACACGCCCTAATCGCGCTAAATCGTCACGTAAGGCTTTCAGACCTGAAAGGGACGTGGGAGCTAAGAGATCCTCGAACGGGGTGTACGTCACGACCAGAAAATCGTCGGATCCATAGAGGGTGCGGATCGCCCGGTAATATCGCAAGTCCGGATCGTTTTCGAGAACGATGGATTCGGCGGAGGCATCGAGCTTCACGTTGGGCCCTTGGTACCCGATCAATGCCACCAGCAGAAAAAAGATCAGTAACGAAAAGCCCGGTCGTTCAATGACCGTTTGTTTGTAGATGCGTAAGAATCCAGACTCCATGGCTTCTAGGGGGCTTTCCTAATCCTATGATGAGAGGTGAAAGAAAGATGATGGTTTACTAGCCTGGGTGTTCTCCTTGTTTCCTTTCCTAATGGATCTAACAATTTTATGGGGCGCATCGCTTTTTCCTTTCGCTCAACGTGGAACGGGCCTTACCTAATGATTCCTAGGGTGACTTTATTTGATCATTGGAAGAAAGTTTTTCCCTCCTATTTGTCTTTGGAGGAGTCTTGACCCTCCATTCCTTTTGTCTGCCTTCATTGTTTTTAGAAACTGAAGGCAAGTCAAATTGGATTAGGCGGATTACCTTATAGTGTGTAGTTACCATGTTTCCCGTAGCCGGGACAAACCACCGGTTAGTTTCAATGAGGTTGCCAACAGGATGTTTTTGCTGCGGGTTGGGGAAACTCAGCAGCTGAGTCGAGTTCACCGGCAATCAATACGCATAAAAGGTTTTAGTGTTGCCGGATCTTTCTCCGACCACCGGGTACAAGTCTGGCTTGAAGGAAATCCCGGATTGACCTCCCAGAGACACCTGTTTTTCCATACTAAAATTTAATGATACCGAACAAGGGAAGTTGGGGGAATTGAAGACTTGGGACGGGGAATAATCTAGAAGAGCGGAAAGTGACAAGTCGTTGATTAATTGGCGCCTCGGGAGGGAACCGAACTCCCAATCCTTGGATCCGAAATCCCAGTCAACTCGATTGAGGCTACGAGTGATTGAGTTCATCAGAGTCTCAACGTTGCCAATCACAAGTTAGTTGTAAGAGATTAGGCGCAAGAATGACTATAAAGGATAGAGAAGGATTACGTGTCTTAAGATTACGAATGATGAATTTTGTTCTGAATACTTTGATCCGAACGGAGAAGTTTTTTCCCGACCCCGGCGGCCATGTTGCGATACATGATGACCCCAATATCGGGACGGCGCCTCACAAGGTCGGCCAGAGCTTGAGGAGTTAAGGTGGCGGCCTCCACGGTGGTTTGCGCGGTCGCCGTCGCGGAATGGGGTGAAGAAGAAAGAAAGGAGACCTCTCCCACGGTTTCACCTTTTTCAATTTGGCCGATTGGTTCTGGTGGAGAACCTTTCCCGATCCCGATCCTGCCTTCTAAAAGAATAAACATCTGGTCCGCATGTTCTGATTCCTGAAAGATTTGCGTTCCTTCCTGAAACTGGCATATCCCAAACGTTCCGGCCAAACGATCCCGTTGTTCACCGTTCATTCCTTGAAATAATGGAATTTCAGCCACCGCTTTGGCAATTTTGGGAATGATGGCACGTGTCCGGAACCCCCCCATGACGACATCCGCTATTTCTTGGACTTCGGGTACGAGCCCTAACGGGCCGAGATCTCGCAGGTGAAACAGTCGAACCATTCGAATGACATCCAACCGTTCGACTTCATGGAAAACCATCGCTGGAATATAGGCAGCAGGGAGGAAATCCATTTCGAGGAGCGTGCGTTGCATGCGCGGCGCATGCGCGCTGACATCAATTTCCATGTATTCCACTCCCCACATCTGCTGGCATTTGTTTACTAACTCGGTTAGCAGGAAGCGAATGGCGGATTCACTAAAGGAAATCAATTCAAACACACGGACGGAATGTTCGATGGTATTGTGCGTAAACCCAATGGCTCCTACCAATTGCGTATCATCGTGCGCCAGGAGATACGTGGCATGGTGTGCCTGCAATTTAAAAAACCCATATTCCAAGCGCATGCTCCCAAAGATTTCTCTGTTCCGAACACGGCCTCGCTCGATGCGCAGCAACGCGGGATAACCCTCAACCGTGAACTCCTGGAGAGTAAAGTTTGTGCCGGGGGGATAAGGCGCCGAATCTTCGTCGATGATGACATCACATGGTAGGGCAATTTTGGGCAAAGCCAGATGGGCCAAGGGGCTTACCTCGGGAATGACCCGCGGGTTATTTTTTCGTAAGGCAAGAGCCTCCCCGAAGTGTTGCCCGAGAAGGGCAAAGCTTTCTCGATGGGAAAATTGGTAACACAGGGGGAGAAATCCTAAAGGAACGAATCCATGGGATAGGCTGATCCTCTGAGAATAGGGATGGGTTACCCGGGCCATGACCAATCCCACATGCAAGCGCTTTTGAATGGCCTCCAGCCGCTTTTCCATAAGTTGCCGACCCACCCCAGCTCCCTGATAATCGGGATCCACGGCCAACCGGCCAAATTCTCCTACCAAATCAGAATGGGCTCCGAACTCAAACAGGACCGAGGCGGTCCCCACGATGGCATTCGAGGTCTGATCTAGGGCCACCAGCATGAGGCCGTGGTCATTATAAATGGCCCGTTTTAACCACTTGGTGTCATAGAATTCCCTATAGGGATAATTTTTTCCATACACTTTGAGGAAGATATCCCGAATGCCTTCCAGGTCGTGGTCTTCGGCCGGACGTATCGTCACCATGGGAATCTCGACTTAGGCTGGGGAAGGATGACGCTGATTTCGAAGATGTTGACCGGCAACCATGGCCACACAATGGAAGTACGACGCCCCGACTGCGAGCGCCTGCTCATCAAAATCAAACTTGCTGGAGTGAGCGGGAATATTTTCCCGGCCAGGGACCTGGGCGCCAAACCGAATGTAGGCCCCCGGAACCTTTTCGAGATAATAACTAAAATCCTCTCCACCCATATTCGCTGTTCGCAAGGGCAACACCTGGTCCTTTCCGACGGCCATCGTTGCTCCTGCTCGACTTAAAACCGTCATCTCAGGTGTGTTGACGACGGGAGGTGTTCCCATATGAAAGGTCGTGGTAATGTCGGCTCCGTGAAGTTGACCTATAGACTCCGCAATGCGTTGAATGGCCTTATGGAGATGTTGCCGAACATGGTCATGTTGAGCCCGAATAGTGCCTTCCAGCCTGGCATGGCCGGCAATCACATTCGATGCCGTCCCAGCTTCGAATTTACCCACTGACACGACCGAAGGGAAGGCCGGATCAACCTCTCTGGAAACGATCGTTTGCAAAGCCATGACCAACAAGCTGCCCACCACGATCGCGTCAACGCTTTCATGCGGCCTAGCTCCATGCGCTCCCTGACCTTGGATTTCCAGGATGAAGATATCTGTGGAAGCATTGACGGGGCCTTCCGTCACGACCAGCGTTCCCGTCGGATAATGTCGATCCAAATGACCACCAAAAATCATTCCACCCTGCTCCAAGACGCCTTCCTCGATCATCGCCTTCGCCCCTATCCCTTTTTCCTCAGCCGGCTGAAATAGAATACGTACGGGAGCAGGGAGTTGAGATTCTTTCGATAACAGTTCGGCAGCTCCCAACAACATCGCGGTATGTCCATCGTGTCCACAGGCATGCATAATCCCATCATTTGTTGAAGAAAAATCTAGGTCGGTCTCTTCTTGAATTGGAAGCGCGTCGGTGTCCGCCCTCAAGATGACCCAGGGCACATCTGAAGGTCCTGGGATTTCGGCGACCACTCCCGTTTGGGCGACTCGCCTGACATTGGTTAACCCAAGTTGTTGAAGAAATTGGGTGATGGCCTCGGCAGTACGTATTTCCTGACCACTGAGTTCGGGATGTTGATGTAATTCCCGGCGAATCGTTACCATCTTCTGAAATAATTCTGGAGAGAAACTGTTATTCATTAGGAAAGATTGCCCCTTTCTTCCTAAAAAAGAATGTTCCTTAAAACGTGGAATATTAAACCGAGTATCCCGTCTTCTTTTAGGGAACCAATACCTCCAGTCTTCGAGAAAGTGAATATTTCCCAGGTTGCAATGGTCTAACTTTCATTATAATCCTCTTCCAGGAACAGTCTAAAGTGCCAAAAGTCAACATATGGAATACCTGATCTCCAACAGGTCTCCTTTTACCCTCTTGAGATACACGATTTGTTCCATGTGGAGCGTGGGCACTGGGGGAATTTCCCCCTCCCATTTCCGACACGGTTAATTCGGGGAACTGCACCTTTACAACCAGGTTTCTAACGGGAATTCCCAAGAGTCAACAGAAAGCTGAGGGGAATCATCCAGATGGGGGAAGTATGAGGACCACATTCCTAATTTTCATCTTCGTTAGCACATTCCTTCCTTCCCTGCTTGCTCATGGGGAGATCTCTTCCAAACCAATCCAGCTAACCGAACAAGAAAAACTGATGGTCGAATGGATCCAATCCCAGCAGTCCACCTTGCTCGCCGATTTACACACCTACGTCACCATCAATACCGGTACGTTCAATCATGCCGGTCTCAATCACCTCCGAAACCTTCTCGAAACGGAGTTACAATCTTTAGGGTTTGCCACTGAATCCCGGCCAGGGGGAGAGATAGAGATGCTCTCCTGCACGAAGAACACCATGCGATTTGCCCCACATTTGCTTGCCAGGCGGACAGGGGTCCAACCCACAAACATCTTGCTCAATGGTCATCTAGATACGGTTTTCCCAAAACACGACGATTTTCAATCGATGATCATTGAAGAAGATGGAACCCTCAAAGGACCCGGCGTCTTGGATATGAAGGGCGGGATCATCGTCATGACCTATGCCCTGAAAGCCTTGCACCAATTTGGACTCCTTCAAGCGGCCACTATCACAATCTTTTTGAACACAGACGAAGAAATCGGTTCATTCGGTTCGCGGCCGATCCTTGAAGAGCTGGCGCAGCACCATGACCTTGGACTTATTTTTGAAGGATCCAAAGACCATAAACTGGTCCGTCAAAGAAAAGGGTTAGGGCAAGGACGAATTAAGGTGACCGGGCGAGAAGCCCATGCCGGGGCAGCCCACGCCGAAGGGGTATCGGCTATTCTGGAATTGGCTCATAAGGTCGTGGCCTTGGAAGCCCTCACGAATTATGATGCTCTAAGGACAGTGAATGTTGGAACGATGCAAGGGGGTGAGAAACGAAATACCCGGCCAGGTTGTGCGGAAGCCGCCGTGGATCTTCGATTCGCCGATACTCGAGATGGTCGGAGTCTTGAATCACAAGTAAGACACATCGCCCTGACCCAATATACCCATCACCCCAGTTTGTCGGATTTTCCCAAGTCCGAAGTGTGGACGGTGCTTCATCGGCCGGTCAAAGGCATTCATCCCATAACCGATCAGCTCATCGCTGAAGCGATGGGGTTATCAGCCCATTTAGGAGAAAAAATCGTGGGAACCTATTTATCCGGTGGGGGAACGGATGGATCCTTGACCCAAGCTCAAGGACTTCCCACGTTAGATAGCCTAGGTCTCAATGGAGGTGGAGCTCATTCCTCCCGAGAATGGACTACCGTCGCCTCCTTAATGGCAAGGACCAAATTGGCGGCGGTATTACTCAACCGACTGATCGATGGAACTATTAATACAGCAACCAAAAAATAGAACGCCTTCAAGGGAGTCCAACAAACCCATTAGATCTCAAACACTCGGGGTTCGATACTTCCCGCAAAAAGGACCAGACCAGACAAATTGTCGTAATAGAGAGTTTCTCCTTTGTGAGCAAAAGGGGAGGTTAAGCGCCACCAGATACTGCTCAACAAAGGTAACTCCAACTTTTGGAGTGTGATTGAGATGGATCTGTAACCGGGATCAGGGTTTTTCCATACTCATCGCAATAAGGACAAAACCATTTAAAATTTCTTCACGAAAAGTAATGGTCTTCGGATCTATCGAGAGGGGATTGCTGAAGTCATTGAAAACTCGGCAATCCCTTTCTCCTACCTGCATAAACACTGCTTAATTATCTTCTCGCTCTTACTCTCCCTTCCCCCCTCGTTCTCTGTATTTCTCTCTCTTTTTAACACCTATGTAACACTAGATTTATTTTGAGGGGTGGGGGGCATGCTTTGGGCTTTACTGCAAATGGGCCAGGTGCCAGGCAGGTAAAGAGTGATGCAGGGGACGTGGTGTCGGGAAGTTCTTTTGAAGGGGATTGACTCTTCTTTAGGAATTGTTAGAGTAGGCCTCTTTCAGAAGCCAAGGATTCTTGGTACGAACAGCCGAATAGGAACAGAATGGAAACCTTCTTGGCCGGAAAAGGTTAAGGAGGTTTTTTATTTGAGGTAGCTACCCGAACGAGTGAAAGACATTATGCAACAAACTGCTCGTAATCCATTTGTCCATCAAACCCTTGCCAGAGGTAAAAACACTGGTTGGTCTTATCCTCGATTCGGTCTCCGTTGTGGGAAGATTCGGGTGCTCCCCCTCCTGCAACTTATTATCCTTTTCCTCCTACTCATTCTCCCTCTGGGATGTTCCCATCATATGGAAGCCAGCCCTAGAGACATCCCGGAACCGCTCCTTCTTGATGTCCCCAGTGGCCAAGCGCTCCACCTAATTAATGCCCAACCATCGACCGACATCGTGGAAATAGGAGAAGCGGGGATGGGGAGAGCCCTAACCGGAGATTTACAGCAATGGACCGATGCCGCCATAGGCACCCTGACACAGGCTTTAACGAAGAGAAATATTCAAGTTCGGGAAGGCGCCAGCAAAAGTATACAACTGTCTGTTGATCGGGCCTTCTTGAGGCACGTAGCAGGGGGATGGGGCATTGCGTGTGACGCGTATTTGCATGTCACGAAAGGAGAAGGATATCATGCAGCCTATTTGGGAGAATACGTGGGTTTGTCATTTCATAGGGTGTGCGATGCGTCTGTAAATGAAAGCCTGAAAGAAATGTTGAGAGACGAAAAAATATTGCAATATTTGGGGGTAACCTAGGGTTTGCCAACCTACAGTTCAATGAAGAAGGGTAGCTCTCAAAAATTGAGCAAAATCTTTAAAAATGCGGCCAATGCTGGAGACAGATCAAAGTTAAAAAGCAAGATTGGAAGCCTGATCGAGATTGTGGACCTGAGGGGTAAATCAAAGTAGTTACAAAACGACCGTCCAATTGCCCACTTTTCTGCCAATCCCACCGCGTAAGGCATGAGGAAAATCAGTGTATCTGCTTCCGAAACCAAAGGGATGTCCAATTTCCCCATTCTCCCAATGAATCAGCTCCGACACGAGCACGTTTCCCTTCCAGGTACTCAACACCTGACTCACAAATTTCCTCAAGCACCAAGGCGTCGTAAAGTTTTGGTGTTTTACTAATTTGAATGCTGAACAGGTTAATTGCATCGTCGATTATTTCGTCACTATCAATCAATGGAGCAGCTAAGGCGATGGCGCCGCAAGCGCACCTTCGTCCTTCACACACGACACTATCGGTCAAGGGATCACTTGCAATACTGCTACAGAATGGGCAAAGCCACTCGTCATACTGGGCGGTTGACAGTCCACACCACTCGCAGAACTGCGCCATAGCAAGGCTGTAGCCCCCACATCCCTTGCAATTGATCATCGTTGCCGAGCCATCATCAAACGGGCGTGTCTTCCCACAGTGCTTGCAGATGTAGTCATTGAAATCTCCGGTACACCAATAACCACAGAAGATGCAATGCCAATTTCTCGGTCTTGGATATCGGTAGTCATCATCCATCAAGTTATTGCCCACATATTAAAACCGCTCATCGCCTACAACTGCGATAAGCGATGCTTCATACACCCACTTGTTACATGGAATCCGTCGTAGGACACTTTGCCATCGGGGCACCATACCCCAAAGGTCAGCCCTGTGGTCAACAATTTTATGGAATTGCCCTGAATTTATTACGGCTCGAAGGGAATGTCGAGCATGGACACGTATGAACCACACACAGATAGACTGACTGCAAGTCTATACTAATGGAATGGACCCATCCCCCTCCTGGCAGGTAAAAGAAGCCAGGAAATTAAGGGCTCATTATGGACTTTACAAAGGGGGATACCATGCACGTCACCACGATTGGAGTTGATCTTGCCAAAAACGTGTTCCAGATTCATGGTGTAGACCAATGTGGAAAGCCTGTGCTGAAGAAACGGTTATCGCGAACGGGGTTTGTTCAGTTTATGGCGAAGCTCCCTCCTTGTCTCGTTGGGATGGAAGTCTGCGGTGGCGCCAACCATTGGAGTCGAATGTTGGAGGGATTGGGACATACCGTCAAACTGATGAGTCCGCAATTTGTGAAGCCCTATGTCAAAACGAACAAGAATGATTTCAATGACGCGGAAGCCATTTGTGAGGCCGTGCAACGGCCCACGATGCGGTTTGTGGCCCCCAAAACCCTGGCCCAACAAGACCTCCAGAATCTCCATCGGGTCCGTCAGCGCTGGATTGCCACTCGAACAGCCCTCGTGAATCAGCCACGCGGACTGCTCGCCGAATATGGCCTGGTCCTTCCGAGACAAGTTGCCGCCATCCGCCAACATCTCCCGCAGCTGCTCGACGACCCGGCTTCGCCCTTAACGCCATTGAGTCGAGCGACGTTTCGAGGCTTGTATGAGGAGCTGGTTGGACTCGATGAACGGATTCGGATGATTGATCGCCAATTGCAGACGCTCGGGATGAGCCACGAGCCGTGTCGACGTTTGATGCAAATCGAAGGGATCGGCCCCGTCATTGCTACGGCCATGATCGCTGCCGTCACGGATCCAATCACATTTAAGAATGGCCGTCAGCTCGCAGCGTGGTTAGGCCTGGTCCCTCGCCAATATTCTAGCGGGCATACGCAGAGACTGCTCGGCATTAGTAAACGCGGGGATCGCTATCTGCGCACGCTACTCATTCATGGTGCACGCTCAGTGGTGACGCGCGTTGGGACGAAAACCGATGCCCGGAGCCAGTGGATTCAGGCCAAGCGACAGCAACGCGGGATGAATCGAGCCTGTGTGGCTTTAGCCAATAAGAATGCGCGGATCATCTGGGCCCTGTTAAGCAAAGGCGAGTCCTATCGACAAAGCGCATAAACGAGAGTAAGGCCGCACGTACGTGTCCGTAGAGGAGGAGTTGCCTACCGTAGGCTGCACAAGGTGATTGACTGTGATGGCACCATAGGTCAGACCGGCTCTTTCTAAACCTGCGAGGGGAGCTGGCCAATCAGGCCGGTATACTGATTAGGCGAAAGAGCGCAGATTCCATCAGGGCCCCAGCAACAGGTGTTGCTGAAACAAGGCCGGATATATGCCTGCAGTCTGTTCCTCATGATGTCGCACATGATTCCCTTGGCAGACGGGATGGGTCCATATATGCCCCCCGAGACCATGTATGTCATCAGCATAATTTGTACATGGGACAAAACTGCAGGTAGTGTTTTGGCTCTGTGGGGTCATGTTAAGCAGTTTTCCCTCTCAAAATCCGCCGATTCATATCTTTTTTCCTTCCAAAATCAGTCTCCTGACAGACTGATTTCTGGCTAAAACAGCCCTCCTCATCCCCCTTCATAACCCTCTTTCCACAAGATCAACCAGAAAATGGAAAGGGTATAGGGCAAGAGGACACCAACCTCTGGGTCTTCGACGGCTTGGTGGGGAAAAGAGGGGGCACGCCAGTTAGTGATGGCTGGGGTTCCCCTTCCTACGGTCCAACAAATCCTTGGACATCGAGATATACAAACCACTTTGCGGTATTCCCATTTGGCTCCTAGCCATATTCAAGCGGCGATGGACAAGGGGAGTTTGGTCCATTTAGGATTTGGAACTGGGAGTGGTTTAGAGGAACGGAAAAAGGACAGAACGCAAGTCGTTGATAAACATGGCGCGCCCGACAAGAGAAAATTCGAACTCTTTATTCAAAATTCTCGAAGAATGGAACCTCATTCTGCAAGGAACTTTCATAGAAATTTCCTGAACACAGACAACCGGGATAAACAGAAGATAACGCTTGTCAGGCTGTTTTGCTCATGTTATACTAATCTAGACAATCTAGCTATATATGGAGACAGGCATGGAATGGAAACTTGCTGAAGCTAAAAACCGATTTAGCGAGCTGGTGAATAAAGCTCTTTTAGAAGGCCCTCAACTGGTATCCCGCCGGGAGGATAAAGTGATTGTGATCTCTGAACATGACTACCAGCATCTGACGGGCGAAAAACCTAACTTTATTGAATTCTTGCTGAAAGGAAACATAGACCTGGATGGGGTGGATTTCAAGCGAGACCGATCCCTGTCCAGGAAAACTGAACTATGAGGGTCTTGCTTGATACCTGCGTGGTCTCGGAACTATGGCGCAAGGGTGGCTCTGAAAAGGTGCGCAAGCATGTTTCCGCCTTGAAGGCAGAGGGTAGTTTTTTGTCCGTATTAACTGTTGGCGAAATCACCAAGGGGATTCACTTGCTTCATGAAAGTAAAAAGAAGCGTGACTTACAAAATAAACTGGCTTTGCTGGAAACTGAATATCAGCAAAATATCCTGAATATAGACATTGAAATTATAAAAATATGGGGCGAACTCCTTGCCGTTACACAAAAGAAAGGACAGCGCATTCCCGTGAGTGACGGTCTCATTGCGGCAACAGCCACACGCCATGGCCTCCATATCATGACCCGAAATGTTTCTGACTTTGAAGGAACAGGAGCCCTGCTGATCAATCCCTGGGACTAACTCCCTGTTGCATATTGGCTTAACAGAAATGGTTGCTGCCAACTCAAAATTCTTAACGATATTTTCGAACCCTGCAAACGCCGCTGCCAGAAAGCCTTTTCGAGGAATATGGAGGGTGGTGCGTATGAAATGGCCTCTATAGAGAAAAGGGAATTTATTCCTTTATTTTCAAATAGTTAGAGACCGTGGCGCGCCCGGAGGGAGTCGAACCCCCAACCCTTGGATCCGAAGTCCAATACTCTATCCAATTGAGCTACGGGCGCGCGCCTTATTTATTAACAAGTTAGGTGAGTCTTCCGCTTTAGCAGTGGGGGCAAGTGTTAAATAGGTGTTAAAATGGGAAGCGGCTTCCCGTAAATCTTCTTCCAAGAAGCTATTGTACCGCTTAAAGACCTCCAATGTCTTGTGATCCGTGATTTTCATAATGGTGAGATGGTCGAACCCAGCGGGATGCATATTCGGGACCGCCGTATGCCGAAAATCATGGAACCGGAAATTGTGAATATCGGCACGTCGACAGGCCGCATTGAAAGCCGCTTGTATCGAGCCAAGAGATCGTCCCTTAATGAGAAAGACATGATCTTCTTGAAGGTAGCGGCCTTTATACAGACCCTTTAATAGGACCGTCAACTCTGGAGTGAGCGGAATGATCCGGGCTTCATTGGTCTTGGTATCCTCTGCACGAAGCCTGAAAACTAGTCTGGTGACTACCAGAGTAAGGGGTAAAAATATTAGTGCGGAAATTCGTCTCCTGAGAGATGGATTTTAGAACAAGTAGAGGCTTGATTAAGTGGGGCAATATGAGAAGGATAACTGCCTAACCTTAATTTCACAGAGCCAACACACTGCCTTAGGTTCTTACGCCTGGTGTCCAATATATTCTGACGACATACAATTTCAAATATCCATAAAAATCCTTAGATTTCGGAATTTTTATTGCAGTCTTGCATCTATCCCCTACACCACAAATCGTTTAATGTTGGGCCGAATAACCAAAAGGGAACAACCTGAATAGGCGGCCACCCATTCCGATACACTCCCCATTTGAAACCGTTCCGGTCCTGTCATGCCCTTAGCGCCCAATACCGCAAGGCCCGCTTCATGTTTTACCAGACAGTCCAAAATGGTCTCTCGAGGATTTCCCGTGACTACCTCAGAGGTCACCTCAAATTTCATCTTCAAAAGAAGCGATCGAACTCGAGCGGTGGTTTCTTCCGCTTGTTTCTGAAATGCGGCGGTGAGAGCTTTGCTATGGGGTTTGGCACGGCCCCTTGAATCGAAGCCCCTGGTTGCGTGGGGCACCACCGAAAGAACATGCACCGAACCCACATCAGGGGAAACACAAGATTTCAAATACTTCGTGGCACGGGAAGAAGCCGTAGAACCATCTACGGCAACAACCATTTGAACGGGAGTTTCAATAGGATCCTTCACAATAAACACCGGACAGGGGGCATGATGTAATACTCTTCGAGATACACTTCCCATGAAATATCCTTGAATATCATGAAAGCCTCTCGATCCAAGAACGACCAGATGGGGTTCTCGCTTTTCTGCTTCCTTAACAATGCCATGAGCTGCATGACCTTTAGCTAAAACAGAGCGGATTTTTACTTCTTTCCTTTCTGTCTGTTGATGGAAGACCCGAGCGGCGTGTCCTTCCGAAGCTTTGAGAATTTTTTTTCCTTCGGCTCCTAACGTCGTGAGAATTTTCTTGGTCCTTCCTTTTTTGATTCCCTCTTTTTTGAGACCTGCTTCTAAAAGGCTGGTATCAATAACATGAACAAGAATAACTTCCCGAAGAGATTGATGAAACAAGGCTCCTAAAGCCTCCACGGCCCTCATAGAAAATTTTGACCCATCCACCGCGCATAAGGCTTTCATGCTCTAACCTCTCCCAAGCAAAAGTTTTGGGCTTTTTAATATTTACCGAAATTGCCCATTTAGCAGTGGCCATTCGTGGATTTGTACCTGGCTTGAGTAAATCCTTCTTAGAAGCTAAAAGTCTTCTCCGAATCTCGTAAGCCATATTGGGCTGATGGGGCTTGAACAGCCCACCGAATTATAGATGAAAAGACCATGGATATAACCAGACGAATAGACTGTTCATCTTTCGTTTAATTAACCGTACACCAAAACGCCTCATGCCTATATCCTAAAAGCCGTCGGGGTTCTTGGTATCACCGGATTTGTATTGCCTTAATCGACCGCTTTGCTCTTACGGTGGAACCGTAACACAATTGAGGGATCTGGATGCAGGTTCACTGTGGCTTCCTCTTTTCCCTTATAGGGCAGGGTATTCAACACATGGCGAATAGCCTCTAGCCGTGCCTTCATTTTACTGTTGGCTTTGACAATGGTCCAAGGAGAATAGGAGGTATGGGTCTTACTAAACATTTCTTCTTTATACATGGTGTAGAGATCCCAGTTCTCTTGGGCCTTATCATCAACAGGGCTGATTTTCCACTGCTTTAAGGGATTTTTGACTCGGCTTTTAAACCTGCGCTCCTGTTCGTCTTTGGAAATGGAGAACCAAAACTTAATAAGCTCAATATTGTCTTCATAGAGCATATGTTCGAATTCGGGAACTTGTTGCATGAAAACCTGATACTGGGTCTTTTTGCAAAAATTCATGACGGGCTCGACGACCGCTCGGTTGTACCAACTCCTATCAAATAATGCGATTTCCCCAGGATTAGGCAGATGCTTAACATACCGTTGGAAATACCATTGTCCTTTTTCTACCTCCGTGGGTTTGGGTAAGGCTACCACTCGCATGGATCGAGGATTCAGGTGCTCGGCAAAGCGGCGAATTGCACCGCCTTTTCCCGCGGCATCACGACCTTCAAAAATAATAGCCACCCGTCTGCCAGTGATCTGAACATCTCTCTGCAACTTGACTAATTCAATTTGTAATTGTCGTAATTCTGCTTCATAGCGCAGGGTTCTTAAGGCGCTCTTGGTATTGATATTTTTTGATTTGAGAAGTTGGAGTACCCCCTGTTTTGACGTCAAGCCGATAAGATCTTGTTCCGTCATTGCCTGAGGTTTTTGGGGAATTGGAACGGTTTTCAGCTTCTTTTGGTTGGGCATTTTACTTCCTACCTTCCTTTATGATCTTGGCAAGGATTCGCTATCTTCAAAAAGAGAACAATACATGCTCGCCTCTTACCACGGTAACCTGATCCCTATGAATTCATGAATCCTCCCCTTGTTTTCTTTACCCAAAAAGAGAATGAATAGCAAGAGCAGGAAGCATCAAATTTAAAAACCCACTTCTTGCTATACGGGTAACAGGGCTAAGATAGGAAAAATCCAAGAATTCACTCAGACTTTCCAACTTGAAGGAGTGAGGACTTGTTCCCTAAAGTCCGATACCTAAAATAATTCCGCGATAAAGGCAAGAAAAGGATAGAAAAGAGGTAAGATTTAGGTGAGGACTAGAAACCTTCGGTCTCAATATGTAGCGTTCTTCCGCAGTGTTTGCAATGCACGGCATCCGGGTCATGGCGCGTAAGTCCACAGTCCGGGCAGCCGTATTCAACCTTGGCCGGTCGAAACACTGCCTGCAAGAGATGGAGAAACAGCGCAACGCCCAATACCATGATCACTACCGCCAATAACCGCCCGATATCCCCACTCAAGGTAATATCCCCAAAGCCGGTGGTCGTTAACGTTGTTACGGTAAAATAGAGTGCATCGGTGTAACTGCCAATCTGTGGGTTCACTTCATGCTGAAATACATAGACCAAGGCCGTGACCACGAAAATAAACACGAACAGATTAATGACACTATGAATGACGACTTCATTCCGCGCAAAAAACTTATACTGATTTCGTAGATCTCTGAGAAGATGATAAGAACGCAATAATCTGAGGGATCGGAATACTCGTAAGAATGCGAGGTTTTCGATAAATGCCGCTGCCAAAAGTGCAAGAATAACTACGATGTCTAACAGAGAAATTGGCTGAACAAGGAAATTGAGGCGATTACCTGCTAGAAACCATCTGGCAAAGAAATCCAAACTCAGCACAATAGCGATAACAAAATCAATGGTAATGATCCAGGCAGATAATTCCACCATGGAGGTCATGATAAAAAAACTTATAGTGACAAAATCAAAGGTAATGAGGCCAAACCGGAAATAAACAGATGTCCTACCCGTTCCATAGTAGAGAGTATTTAAAAATTTTCTGGACTCAAGCATTCTGCTGGTAATAACAGATTAATGACAATTACAAACTGTAACGATATTTGACCGGACTATAATTCCTTACATGACAAGGGATCAATGGTCTATCCCCAGTTTCGCGGACAGGTGAGTTAAGCACGAAGATGGATAGTTAGTGCCCTTAAAATGCGAATTGAGATGGTACTCCCAGCATACTCCGATAGAATGATCTATTCTCAATATGGTTTCCAGACAAAAAAAGAGCCACTAACACCAACGGTCGAGGGCTCCTTAATAGGAATCTTTGGAAATCGAGCTTAGGACCCTACGTGGGCCTGTTGAGAGCTATACTCGAAAGTAGTGTTTGAGGTGAATTGAAAAGACGCGGCGTCTCGGGTTGAAATGGGTGGTGCCACACATCCACCACTCAACCATGAAAGGAGAGACGCCACGATGCAGAAGCGTAGCAAAACCAGGCAGGAAGATCGAGGAGGGAGCGATTCGTTGACGGAGATACTCCGGGTTGGAGCGCGCAACCTTATTGCACAAGCCCTGGAGGCCGAGGTCACGGAGTTGTTAGCTACCTATGCTGATCAGCGGGATGAGGGAGGCCGAGCTGTGGTCGTGCGCAACGGGCACCAACCCACACGGGAGATTCAGACCGGGATTGGCCCGGTGACGGTTCAGGTCCCGAAGGTACGGAGTCGGCAGGGCAAGCCAGTGAGTTTCCGTTCTGCGCTGGTCCCGCCCTACGTGCGCAAGACGGCGAGCTTCGAAGCCGCGATCCCGTGGTTGTATTTAAAAGGCATCTCAACCGGGGAGATGCAGGGCGCCCTGGAAGCCTTAGTGGGCCCCGAGGCCAAGGGGCTCTCCGCCAGTACCGTGGCCCGCTTGAAACAGACCTGGCGGGAGGAGTATGAGACCTGGCGCCAGCGACGCCTCGATGAGGAGTCGTGGGTGTATATCTGGGCCGATGGAATATACAGCGGCCTTCGAGCGGAGCAGCATCGGTTGTGTGCGTTGGTCGTCATCGGCGTCAATGCGCGGGGGGAGAAGCCGTTCTTAGCGATTGAAGATGGCCTCCGCGAGTCAACGCAAAGTTGGCGTGAGGTGCTGTTGAATCTCCAAGCGCGGGGCATGGTTGCCCCGGCGTTAGCCATTGGCGATGGGGCCATGGGATTCTGGGGGGCCTTGGAAGAACTCTATCCGAGTACCCGGCAGCAACGCTGTTGGTGTCACAAGAGCCGCAATGTCTTGAATGCTCTCCCCAAGAGTGTGCAGGCGAAAGCCAAACACGCGTTGCACGAAATCTGGCGGGCAGAGACCAAAACAGCCGCTGAACGGGCCTTCGAGGTCTTTCTGACGACCTATGAGCCGAAGTATCCGAAGGCCACGGCCTGTTTAGCCAAGGACCGGGAGGAGTTGCTGACGTTCTACACGTTTCCCGCTCCGCATTGGCAGAGTCTGCGGACCACGAATCCCATTGAATCGACCTTCGGGACGATTCGGCATCGGACCAAACAAACGAACGGCTGTCTGACGCGAGATGGGATGCTCCATATGATGTTTAAGCTCGGATGCTGTGCCGAAAAAACGTGGCGACGGCTTCGGGGCTTCCGGCAATTGGCCCAAGTTATCCAGGGGATACCGTTTGTTGATGGAGTCGAGGAAACGATGAACGATCCGGTCGCCGCGTGAACAACCCTTCAGACACCAGAATTGACAATAGCTCGCCTGTTGAGGCGAAGGGTGACTTGCACCATCCATGTTGTGGGTATGCCCTTACTTGAGACCTAAGGAAATTAGGAGCTGCCCAACCCGATGGCAGCTCCTTTATGTCATCCCTTCTGGTTAATTACACAATGTTGATGACCAGGTTGTTTAAATGTTCCATTCCGATGCAATCGATAATGCAGTAGGCTCGATATTGGTCGCCTTCTGGCCCCGTTTGAAAGACAATGCTGGCTTGTTGGTTGAACATCCAAATTTTTTCGGCTTCTTTCGTCCATGCCTTTTTTGCCGTAATGGCCACCTGATGGGTATCTCCATACGCCAGGCTGGTCATATTTTCATCAAAGACAAACGTCATACGAACCACGGAGTTTTTCGGAAGGTTCAATTGGTTTTTGCTGCTAAATAATTTACCCCGGTGATCCAAAAATCCTTTCTGGTTGACCCGAATCGTAATCTCCAGATCTACGTTTTGGAAGTTGCCGTTTGAGGCCCACGCGAGGGGAACAGGTGAAACACTGCAAAGGAATGTCAAAATCGTCACGAACACAACACCTTTTAATGAAAGTCCTTTCATGATTCTTTCTCCTGGTTTTTTGATTTACCCAATAACATCCCGCCCGATTTTGCTGAGTTCTTCCTGATGTTTACGCACTTCTTGCTCATGTGCCTTGTGAGCTTCTGAAGTATGGATACACTCTTGGCCACATGTGGGTGCTCCCTGTTGATGCAAAAACTCCGAGCACGAAGTTGCTTCGATTCCACCATGGTCCGCACCCCGGAAGACATTAATCTCAAGATTGACCTCACATGGTTTCTTCAGGACAGGACACTCCAACGACGTCTGGGTGTGGGGAATGTTTTCTTCCATAGCCTTTTTCCTTTTGTGATAGATGTGTGAGATGACTACCTGTACTACGTGATGAATGTGGCCCTACAGAGCCTCATTGTTCCAACCCACGAAAAACTCAAAACACATAAGGCCCATATAAATGTCCAGATTTCGCCAAAAAAAATCCTTTCGACACAGCTCGTTCCCTTCGAACAAAGGAACTTCCGGCCTGAAAGGATCCTGAATTCGTTATCCCTTCCTAGACGGGCCAGGACATCATCATGGGTTTCGACCCTGCTCAGTGATGCAGGACCTCCAGTTGGCTTGCTGGGAGGTTTGCCCTAACAGGAAGGTGTTATGAATTATTCGTTGGGAAGTGTATCGGAATAGAATGAAAAAGCTTGAGTAGGGCAATGGCCACCAAAAACATGAGAACAAATCCCATAAAATCCACCATCTTATGGCAATTTTCAAAGCCATCGCTCAACAGAGCAATGGTTTTAAAGAGACTTTCACCTTTAGGGGTTTAAGGAATCCTTGATGAGTCAAAGGGGAGATGACCCTGTTTAGGAATGGCTGTTTTTCCCCAGATTCAGTCTGTCCGACGACTAGGTTCTAACCGAATAGTCAGGGTGAATAGGAAAGTAAGATGTGAAAATATTGGTGTGGAAATAAGTCTACTGAGAGACGGATTTTAGAAGAAGAGCGGGATAAAAAGGCGGATCACTTGAAATAGATAACTTCTTAACACCAAAATACAGGGTCTAAATGCTATATGAGCAAGCTTCGGAAATTTATCCAACTTGGGCTAGCGGTTTACAATATCCAATAATTTCTGATGGCCTTCAGCGAATTTGAACGAAAGAAATGCGAAAAGTTGGTAGGGGCGTTTGTGGAACAACGTCGGCCACCGGCCCATATCCGCCATGAACTTGATTTGGGGTTTCGTATGACCGGGCAGAGTATCGAAATCTTTGAGATTCGCCCAAGATGGAATTTCCCGAATGAACAGATTGAAGAAGTGGTAGCCAAGACCACCTTTGTGAAAACGAAGAACATCTGGAAGGTCTATTGGCAGCGAGCTGACATGAAATGGCATCAGTATGAGCCCAATCCTGAGGTTTGGACCCTCGAAGAATTCCTAGATATTGTGGGCCGAGATGAATATGCCTGCTTTTTTGGATAATTGGCTTGATAAAGCCTTTGGAGAATGTCAGATTGGGTCGTGAACAAACAGGTCTGGAGTCGGCCCAGGATGTGTGAAAACTTCTTTGCCGACTGAGGGAGGGATCGATTTCAAACCCTGCATGAGACATTATTAATGAGGCGTGAAGGCAATAACTCCTTTCGGTAAGAGACTTGGCAGTCCGCGGAAAATGTGGAAAGCGTACAAACGATTTAAATCAGCCATTTTTTAGTTTTCACACAGCCGGGGTCTGGAGCGGACACGAGCGATTATCGCCCAAGGGAGGAATTTCGCAATGGGCATGACTTTAACTACCCAATATCATTACACATAGGCAAAACACGGCCCTGGGTTCTCATGCCTTGAGTCCAATTTAGGCTGACCACATACATACCTACTCGACACCTCTCCCCCTCCATCATTCTTCACCTGCCTGACACTTAGGCCATTTCCAGGAAAGCCCAACCCATGCCCCCTACCTCTCAAAATAAATCTAGTGTTAGATAGGTGTTAAAAAGAGGGAGAATTATAAAGAAAAAGAGGGGAAGGGAGAGGAAGAGCGAGAAGATAAATAGTCAGTGTTGATGCATGTAGAACAAGGGGATTGCTGAATTATCAACGACTTCAGCAATCCCCTCTCGATAGATCCGAAGTCCAATACTCTATCCAATTGAGCTACGGGCGCACCGTGAACTGGTTTATACAGCCCACCACGTACCCCGTCAACCCAATGGGCCCGAAAAGTATGTGAAGGTTCTTTCGGGTTACTCCTTTTTTCCCTCGTATTGTTTGGACTTCCTTCAGGGTGTCTCCCTCATCTGGGGGATAGAATTTCCTCGAGGTTTGGGGCTTAAATAGGAAAGAAGATAATTCATCCATTCCCCTTGGGAAAAGAGCGTTTCATGGTTCAAACTGAACAATTAACTCCCGACACTCTGTTGATCCATATGCATGGCCACTTTGACCAGGGGGCGGCTAAGGAATTAGGACTCCTCGTTTTCCAATCTTTCCATTTGGGGTTTAGGACCTACCTTCTCAATCTCTCCGGAGTGCCCTTGTTGGAAGAAGAAAGCACCCAAGCCCTGGAAACCATCAAAGGGGGCCTTCACGTTCAGGGAGGAACCTTACAAATCATTGCTCCCCCCTCTTGTTCGGGCAATCAACTCATTCTTCGCACGACGCTTCAGGACCTTCCCCAAGAAACCTGGAATTAATATTCCTGGAGAAAGTTCCTGTGTTCGGTCCCCCCTCGTGGAGAACACGCCTGGAATGGCCCTCAATTGAGTTGGGTGAACTAATAGGTATCCGGTGTGGGAAGATCCACCTCGGATTGGGTCGCTTCGGGAACGATTTTTTCCAACCGTAGATGGTATTCCCTCACCCGCTGAACCTGATCCGGGGTAAACTTAATGGTTCCCTGATTGTGAAGATCGACCAATTTTTCCACGCATTGCAATAACGGCGGAACGGCATCGAAGACTTTTCCGCCTTCGAAGGCCTCCAGCGACTGGATCAATAAAGGAGGGAGGGCCTTGAAGGTGAGACCGGCCCGGTCCCGAAACCGATAGACCGTTTCCTCAAAAGCCTCCACCGCTTCTTCGGCGGGTTTGATCCCCCCGGGAAGGGACATAAATGAAGCCCTGGGTAATTTGGCCGCGAAGGCGCCCAAGCTGGCGATGAGTTCCCCCAAGGAATCCAGCACCTGCCCCGGCGCGAGTGTCTCTGGTTTGCTCATAGGATTGAATCTACTCCAATTTCGAGGGGCCCTGTCAAGCGCTACCTTTTTTCCCCCCTTGGGCCTTAAGCTCCTTGAATACCCGATCCATATCTTCGGGAATGGGAGCCGAGAACTCCAAAGGTTTTTTTGATTGCGGGTGGATGAACCCTAAGACCTTCGCATGCAGCATGACACGGGGAATCGACACGCCCGATACTTCCATCACTTTTTTCCCCCCATAGGTCTGATCTCCTAAAATGGGGCAACCAATGGCTTTCAGGTGGACGCGAAGTTGATGGGTCCGTCCCGTTCCCGGCACGAGTTCTACCTGGCTGGCGACGGTGCCAACCCGCCCTTTGACGGTATAGCGGGTCAACGATTCCCTTGGACGAGTGGTTCTGGGAGAAAACAGTTTTCGATCTTTGGTATCTCGCCCTATCGATAATTCAATTTTTCCCGCCTTCGTCTGAGGACTTCCCCAGACCAGAGCTTCATACACCCGCTGGATGCTATGCGCCTTGAACTGGGCCGACAAAAACCGGTGCGCTTCATCGGTTTTGGCCACGACGAGAATGCCCGTGGTTTCTTTATCCAATCGATGCACTAAACCCGGTCGTTCTTTTCCTCCGATGGCCGAAAGATGCCCTTCCCCCGATTGAATATGATGCAACAGCGCATTGACCAAGGTTCCCGTCCAATGGCCCGGAGCCGGGTGGACCACCAAGCCGGCCTGTTTATTCAGAACCAAAAGACTTTCATCTTCATACAGAATATCCAGGGGAATGGCTTCGGGACCGATATCGAGTGGCTCGGGGCGTGGGACCACTAATACGACGCGTTCACCAGGTCTCACTTTATGGCTGGGTTTGACGACTTGGCCGTCTACCGTAATGTGGCCGTCTTCAATTAACCGTTGGAGAGCGGTTCGAGAATAATAGGGTTCCCGGTTGGCAAGGTAATGATCCAGACGCTTGGGGGATTCGCCCCCAGTAACCACAAACTCCGTCCGCGTCTCGACATGCGGCATGGGTGTTCAGGGGGAGGGATGATAAGGGGTTAGGTCAGACGAGACCCAGCCGATTGGCGATGCCGGTCCGCAATCTTCTTACGGAGCCGGGCTTTTTCCAAACTCACACGGGCCTCCTCGACTTCCGAGGGAAGGCCCCCTCGTTCCAGCCGTTCTTCCGCTTTACGCACGGCTTGTTCGGCTCGTTCCACATTAATGTCTTCAGCTTTTTCCGCGATTTCTGCCAGGATGGTCACTTTCGTTGGAGTGACCTCGGCAAAGCCCCACAAGACGGACATAAACTCGGAATGCTCACCGACCCGGTATTCCAATTCGCCAATATGCAAGGTGGTAAGGAAATGACAATGTCCGGGAAGGACACCGAAATCGCCTTCGCTGCCAGGGGCTGAGACATAATCCACTTCTCGACTCAGCAGACGATGGTCCGGGGTCACGACTTCTAAAAGGATCTTGCCTGGGGAAACCGCTGTTGCCGCGTTAGCCATTACACTTTATATCCTAATTTTTCCGCTTTCTCGATGGCTTCTTCAATCGGACCCACCATATAAAAAGCCTGCTCAGGCAAGTGATCGTATTTTCCATCGACGATTTCCTTAAAACTACGGACGGTATCGGCCAATTTTACATATTTCCCTGGGGATCCCGTAAAAGCTTCCGCCACGTGGAAGGGTTGGGATAAGAAGCGTTGTAATTTACGAGCTCGAGCGACTGTTTGTTTATCATCTTCAGACAATTCATCCATACCTAAGATCGCAATAATATCTTGGAGGTCTTTGTATTTCTGCAAAGTCCCTTGAACTCGTTGAACGACTCCGTAATGTTCCTCACCCAAAATCATGGGGTCCAAAATCCGTGACGTGGAATCTAAGGGGTCCACAGCGGGATAAATACCCAGCTCGGCTAAACTCCGAGAAAGCACGGTGGTCGCATCTAAGTGAGCAAAGGCGGTTGCCGGCGCAGGATCGGTCAAATCGTCAGCCGGCACATACACCGCTTGAACGGAGGTGATTGAACCGCTCTTCGTGGATGTAATCCGTTCTTGTAAGGTCCCCATCTCCGTACCTAGCGTAGGCTGATACCCGACCGCAGAGGGCATGCGTCCCAGCAACGCGGAAACTTCGGAACCGGCTTGGGTAAATCGGAAAATATTATCGACGAAAAGGAGCACGTCTTGATGTTCTTCGTCACGGAAATATTCAGCGATCGTTAAACCGGTTAAACCCACACGAAGCCTGGCGCCCGGTGGTTCATTCATCTGACCATATACCAGGGCGGCTTTGGATTTGGCATAGTCCTTCGGATCAATAACCTTGGAATCTTGCATTTCGTGCCACAGATCATTCCCTTCACGAGTCCGTTCTCCGACACCGGCAAAGACCGAATACCCTCCATGGTGGAGCGCAATATTATTGATCAATTCCATAATGATGACCGTTTTGCCTACACCCGCACCACCGAACAACCCAACTTTCCCTCCCTTCGCATAGGGCTCTAAGAGGTCGACCACTTTGATGCCGGTTTCCAAAACCTCGGTTTTGGTTTCTTGGTCCTCTAAGGCTGGGGCAGCACGGTGGATGGACCAGCGTTTTTGGGCCGGGACAGGGCCAAATCCATCGACCGGATCACCTAACACATTCATGATCCGACCCAAGGTTTCTTTCCCCACCGGAACAGAGATAGGGGCGCCGGTATCGACTACTTCCAATCCACGAACCAATCCGTCAGTCGAGGACATGGAAATGGCCCGAACCCGATTTTCCCCGAGATGTTGTGCAACCTCGAGAGTCAGCGTGTCTCCGGACTCGCCAGCCTGTTCTCCAGCCACCTGCGCAATGGTCAGGGCATTAAAGATATTGGGGAGTTTCCCTGGAGGGAACTCAATGTCGACCACCGGTCCAATGACTTGTACAATTTTTCCGTTTCCAGTCTCGGTACCCACCATATGCTCCTTGGTTTGGAAGAGGTTGGGGAACAGTGTAAAAAAAATGGTTCCTGAATACCCCTAATTTATTTAATAGCTTCAGCGCCTCCGACAATATCCATGAGTTCTTTCGTAATCGCGGCCTGACGAGTTTTGTTATAAAACAAGGTCACTTTCTTAATCAGCTCACCAGCATTACGCGTCGCCCCATCCATAGCCGTCATGCGGGCCGCCTGTTCGGCAGCCGCTGATTCCAGCAACGCACGATAGGTTTGAATTTCGAAATGTTTGGGCAATAAGGTCTCCAGCAATTCACTTTCATCCGGCTCATACAGATACCCGCCTCCCATCGAGGGTGTGTTACTCCCTTCTGTTTCTTGCAGTGACTCGATCGGCAGCAATTTCTCCACGATCACCTCTTGCTGCATGGCGGATTTGAATTCATTGTAGACCACATAGAGATGATCAAACGTCCCTTCATGATATTGAGATACCACATTTTGACCAATGTCCAACGCATGTTCAAAACTCAGACGATCGAATACACCTGGCCATTCTTGCCGAATGGGCCAATCGCGCCGCTTAAAAAAATCAATGGACTTTCTGCCGATCAAGCTCACCGACACCTGTTTCCCCTGTCGACGTTGCTCTTCTAAAAACTCTACGGCTCGGCGAAGAATATTCGTGTTAAAGGCACCACATAACCCCCGATCACTGGTCACGACCAACAATTCTAGGGTATTTCCTTCTCGTCGACTCAAAAGAGGGTGGGAGGCACGGTTTACACGCTGGCTTAAATTCCCCATGACTTCCCGTAATTGATGAGCATAGGGCCGAGAGGCGAGAATACGTTCTTGCGCACGCTTCAATTTTGCAGCCGCCACCATTTTCATGGCTTTGGTAATTTTTTGGGTATTCTTAACGGAAGCGATTTTCCGTCGAAGACTTTGAAGACTCGGCATAAGGAAAACGGTTTTTTAGGGCTTAGTCGTAGCCTTTAGATTTCTTAAATTCCGTAATGATTTGCTTAAGGGTGCCACCCAATTCGTCATCGATCTTTTTCTTGGATTTAGCCTCGTCTCGAGTCGTGGAATGCTTTTCTTTTATGTAGGCGATGAGATCCTGTTCAAATTCCCGAATCTTATCCACTGGGACATTGTCAATAAAACCATTGACCCCGGCAAAAATGGATATCACTTGATCCGCGACGGGCATGGGCTTGTATTGCTCTTGCTTCAGCAATTCCACCATACGGACACCCCGTGACAATTGTGCCTGGGTGGCTTTATCCAAATCACTGCCAAATTGAGCAAAGGCGGCCATTTCCCGGTATTGAGCCAGATCGAGTCTCAGCGTTCCGGCGACCTGTTTCATCGTTTTAATTTGGGCAGACCCACCGACCCGTGAAACGGAGAGCCCCACATTAATTGCTGGTCGAATACCGGAATAAAACAAGTCGGCCGCCAGAAAGATTTGCCCATCGGTAATGGAGATGACGTTGGTAGGAATATACGCGGAGACGTCACCCGCTTGGGTCTCAATGATCGGCAGAGCGGTCAAACTTCCCGCCCCCTTTTCATCACTCATCTTGGCCGCACGTTCCAACAGCCGAGAATGCAAAAAGAACACATCACCAGGATACGCTTCGCGGCCAGGAGGCCGTCGAAGAAGAAGGGAAAGTTGCCGGTAAGCGGTGGCATGTTTGGACAAATCATCATAAACGATGAGTGCATGCTTACCATTATCACGGAAATGTTCAGCCATGGTGACTCCAGCATACGGCGCAAAAAATTGCAGAGAAGCTGAGTCACTTGCGGTAGCAGAGATGACCGTGGTGTATTCCATAGCCCCGTGGTCTTCTAAAGTTTTCACGACCCGAGCCACCGTGGACCGTTTTTGCCCAACGGCGACATAAAAACAATAGACATCCAAACCTTTTTGGTTGATGATCGTATCCACCGCGATGGCGGTTTTTCCGGTTTGCCGATCGCCAATGATCAATTCCCGCTGACCCCGGCCCACGGGAATCATGGCATCAATCGCTTTGAGACCCGTTTGCAGAGGCTCTCCAACTGATTGCCGGTCCACAACGCCTGGTGCCTTGATTTCAATCAACCGAGATTCTGTGGAATGAATGGGACCTTTCCCATCAATGGGCATACCAATCGCATCCACGACACGGCCAACCAGCGCATCGCCCACGGGCACTTCGGCAATTCGTCCGGTGCGCTTAACTGAGTCGCCTTCTCGAATGCCTGTATCTTCACCCAGGAGCACGGCGCCGACACTATCTTCTTCAAGGTTCAGCGCAACCCCAAAGATGCCACCCGGGAATTCCAACAATTCGCCGGCCATGGCCCCTTCCAGCCCATACACCTTGGCGATATTGTCACCCACTTGGATGACGTAACCCAATTCCCTGACGTCAACCCGTTGCTCAAACCCTTTAATTTTCTCCTTGATGATGGAGCTGATTTCTTCGGCTTTGATCTGCATGAATTACCCCTTCGTCAACTGATCCTGAATGCTGGTTAGGCGACCCAACACGGTATTATCATAAACTCGACTGCCAATATGGATTTTCAACCCGGCAATTAAACGCCAATTGACTTGAAACTCCACATCGACTTCCCTGCCCAGACCATGAGTCAGCTCGCGTTTCACCTGTTCCTGAATAATGAAATCTAAGGGCTTTGCGGAACTGACTTGGATTTGTTGGATCCCTTTCTGCCGATCCGCCAACTCGGCAAAGGCAAGGGATATTTCCGGAAGCAACACGGCCCGGTTGTTTTTCAATAATTGAATCAAAAAGTCCCGCATAACCGGTGGGGCCTCTATACGTTGACACAATTCTTCTAAAACGACTTGTTTTTCCTCCAATTTAAAGACCGGAGAGGCGATGACATGCTTGAAGGCAGGGGTATCTTCCAGGCCCTGGGCCAAGGACCCTAAGGCATTTCGTGCGGGTTCGACGCCCGATTCCTCGAGCAATTGAAAAAGCGCCGATGCATACCGGCGCCCGATCGTACTTTGGTTCACGGTTTACAGAGAATCCAGGTAGCCACGACTTGAATGGAAGTGGGCGTATTTTAAGGGAATGAACGTACCATGGGAGGTTCGGCCTGTCAACAGGATTGCGGGGACTCTGGCGGGTGGCCCTACGTCCCCGGCCTATTCCTGGTGGACAGGCCAGAGCCCCAATTTTGTGAAGAAAAGAAGATTTCCAATTTTCCTGAAATCCAGACTTTGGGGGGCTAGCTTGGAACTCTACAAAAAATCAAGGGTGATGGGGTTTCGCTCCAAGAGTCGGCCAACGGTCTGAATGGGTAAGAACAGCGGGCAATTTTCTCGGCTTTGACCAAGGATCGGGATGTACACCTGGAGAATTCCTCACTCACCCATCCTGTCAAGATCCGGACGCGTTAAGAGATATGGAAGGCTTCGCCCATTTCTTCCACCACCTCTTGAGCTGCCGTCCTCGGAGATGGGGCATCTCGAATCGGTCTCCCGACAACCAAGTAATCGGACCCGTTCAGTATGGCCTCTTTAGGAGTAAGGACGTTTTTATGTTCGGCATGTGAAGTGCCTGATGGGCGAACTCCGGGGGTCACGATGAGGGGATGCGTATCTTGGAATAGATTTCGAACAAACTTGACGAATCGCCCCGAAGCAATAAATCCATCGGCCCCGGCTTGCATGGTTCGAGTTGCTTTCCATTGGACATAGTCTTCGGCCTTCTTAAATGGAAGGCAACATCCCGTCCCATTATCGAGCATGGCATTGGCCTTCATCGTGGCTTCATCCATATTGGATAGAAGGGTGAGGGATAATAATTGAAGAGGAGCGTCCCCCTTGGCTCCTTGAGCTGTCTGGAACAACTTTTCAGAACCATGAAGAGTGACAAAATCCACCTGTTCCCGAATCGCAACTTGGATATACCGCTTGACCGTTTCGTCCACATCATCTTGAATTTTGAGATCCAGAAAAACGCGAAAACCTCGGTCCTTGAGAATTCGGACGATGGATAATCCTTCGGCCAAAAACAATTCCCAGCCAACCTTAAAAAAGGTTACCACCCCCTCCAATTGTTTCACATGAGAAAGGGCCTGCTCTTTTTCTGCGACATCCAGGGCAAAAATCAGACGGTCAGCAGGATGCGAAGGTGGAACCGGTTTCATGGAAGATACGAATAGAGTGAATGCGAGAAAAGTGGGCGGATTGTACGAGTTTAAGAGGAATTGTCAAGGATAGGACAATCCCGGGAGATGCGAAGGCAGGATGGTTGATTAACCTACGACTGTTTTGAGTTGAGAGGATACCAGAGGAGAAGCCGGAGGGTTTGGCGACTTGTGGGGTTGGGATTGAATGATTCCGCCACCGAGCACGCGGTCCCCCTGATACAACACCGCCGACTGCCCTGGGCTCAATGCCCGTACCGGCTTCTGAAAGGCAAGTGAAAGGGTTTGGTTCGTTTCCCATTGAATGGTTGCTGGCACCGGGGGAGAATTATACCGGAATTTCACTTCAACCCGATGGCCGTTTTGAAGCGTTGCCCCGGCAAACATGTTTAATTCGGAAATCTGGCAGGTTGTGGTGTCCAAATCCTCAGCAGGTCCCAATACGACCATATTCAAATGTGGTTCGACACGCTGCACATATAAGGGAGTCCCCTTGGCAATCCCCAAGCCTTTGCGTTGTCCCGGTGTATAAAAGGCAATTCCTCGATGTTCACCGAGATTGGTCCCCTTTGAGTCCACAAAACTTCCGGGGTTTGCCGCTTCCGGGGCATGTTCTTTAAGAAACTCCCGATAATCGCCCTGTGTGACAAAACAAATTTCTTGGCTTTCTTTGAGTTCTTCTACGGGAAGCCCCATTTCCTGAGCCTCCACCCAAACTTGGGATTTTGCCAGATTCCCCAAGGGGAACAGCACGTTGGGAAGCCATTTCGGCGGAATGCGATACAGAAAATACGATTGGTCTTTTTTACAATCTTCGCCTCTGGCCAGATACGACATCCCCCCTTCATCACGCTGAATCGTCGCATAATGGCCAGTCGCCACGTAATCCGCCCCAAAATCTTCAGCCACCTGAAACAACCCGCCAAATTTGACACGCTCATTACACCGGACACAGGGATTGGGGGTCGTCCCAGTGAGATACCCCCCGATAAAGTCTTGAATCACACCCTGTTCGAAGGTCTTTCGAGTATCGATGACATGGTGGGGAATGTCTAAAATTTCGGTGACATGTTTGGCGAGGCCAACTTTACAACATCCACGCTCCTGCCATCGTTTGGACGTGGTGGTTTCATCTTCCTCTTCCCAAACCTTGAGGGTAACCCCGATGACGTCATACCCTTGCTCCTTCAACAATTTGGCCGCCACGGAGCTATCGACACCTCCGCTCATCCCTAAGACGACTTTCTTCCCTTGCATGGCCAATCTTTACAGGCTTAAGGTTTCCGTTTGTAAACTCGGGGTAGAGGATTGTTCGCCGGAAAGAGCCTGACTTCCCACTTCCAATTCCAAATTGGGAGCGGCTCCCATATCACATTCCCCTTGGAAATAGACCCCTTCTTCCATGGCAAAAGTCGGAGTATGCACATCTCCAATCAGGACGGCGGGCTTTAGAAGTTGAATTTTTTTATTCGCGGTAATAATGCCTTCAATACGTCCGCTGGAAATAATGGTGCCCCCCGTAATGGTGCCTTTAATCAGGGCATTTTCACCGATGATGAGCGTGTCATCGATGGTGATATCCCCCTCAAAATTTCCATCTACCCGGACAGTCCCCTCAAACTGGGCTTTGCCTTTAAAATCGACCCCCTTCCCTAAAAAAGTATAAAATTCTTGTCCAAAACCAGGTTCTTTCTTGGTTTTTTCCTTTTCACCCCACATACGTCCCTCCTCTCATCCAGAATGTGACCCTTTGTATTGAGCCAGGATCTCCGTGTCCTCAGGGAACCGATCCCATGCTGGGGGCAGACACACGGCCTTGTTTTATTGAACTTTGACAGCTTCTTCGACAGACATCACGAGTTTGGCATCTTTGGCTTTCCGAGAACCCTTTTTCGGCATATTGCACGTCCCATTGAACATGACGCCTTCATCCATGGACAGAGAAGGAGTCACAATCGATCCTTCCACGATTGCGGGACTCAATAATTTCACACGATTTTTGGCCTCGACTTCACCCGTAATTTGGCCTTGGCAGGTCACGGTCCCCGCCTCAATCTTGGCGGTAATGATCGCTTTTTGACCGATAATTAAATTCCCATCGGTATAAATTTCCCCCTCCAAGCGTCCATCCACCCTCACGGTTCCCTGATACCGAATCGTACCTTTAAATGTGACTTCCTCTCCCACAAAGGCAATAATATCGCTGGTTTCTTCAGGACTTGATACGACGGTTGGACTTTCCTCCATGGCCGTTTCCTCCGGTTCTTTCAGGCTTTGTACGACATTATTCTTGCCAAACATGAAGACCCCCCTCATTGCTGACGATTCTTGATTGTGTCTTGTCACCCCAGCACAAGCAACAAGACTTCATTGATCACTCTTCAAGCTGACTGTTGTCACTCCCGTCCTTAGGATGTCTTCATGTGGCCCCTGAAGCATCCTTTCAAATTTTATTCCAATATCAATGAAGATACACGCTCCAATTCCTCTTCCGAATAATAGTGGATCACAACCTGGCCCCCTTTGGTCCCGGGCTTTACCTGTACTTTTGTTCCCAAATGTTTCCGGAATTGTTCTTCTAAATTGGCAAAGGCTTGGGAATGTCTGCCTTCTTGTTTACGGTTACGGGTCCGTTTTAGGTTGGCGATAATCTGCTCGAGTTGCCGAACCGATAATCGTTCGGATACGACTCGTTGAGCCAATTGAATTTGAAGGGTCGAGGGGGAGAGACCGGCCAACACCTTTGCATGGCCCAACTGAATGTGTCGGGATTCAATCCATCGCTGAACTTCCTTGGGAAGGTCCAACAACCGAACGCTATTCGCGATGGACGACCGATCCTTCCCGACCGATTCGGCCACGATCTCCTGGGTTTGCCCAAACTCCGTCATCAATCTGGAATAGGCCCGGGCTTCTTCCATGGGATTTAAATTCTGCCGCTGAATATTTTCGACTAAGGCCAAAGCCAGAGATTTTTCATCACTGGAATTCCGCACCAGCGCAGGGATGGTCGTTAACCCCGCCATTTTCGCGGCGCGCAAACGCCTTTCTCCGGCGATTAATTCATACATCCCATCACCTTTTCGTCGAAGAATAATGGGCTGTAGGACTCCATTCACCCGAATAGACTGTATAAGGTCCTGAATCTCTTCCTCTAAAAAAATGGTTCTCGGTTGATACGGGTTCGGAAGAATGTGTTCCAAGGGCACCTTCGAAACGGTTTCTCCATCCTGTTCAACCTTCCAGACCAGGGTTTTTTTCTCGGGAAGTAGTGCTTGCAGACCCTTACCCAAGGCTTTCTTTTCCATTCGTGAGAATCTCCTTCGCTAGATCCAAATACGCCCTCGCCCCGCTTGAGGCCGCATTATAGGATAATACTGGTTTACCATGACTTGGCGCCTCAGCTAAGGCCACATTTCTAGGGATGATAGTTTGAAAGACTTTTTCTTTAAAGAACTCTCGAATTTCTTGTTGAACCTGTCGCGAAAGATTAATCCGCGAATCATACATGGTCAATACAATCCCTCGTAACCTCAAACTTGGGTTAAACGAATCTCGGATCCGTTCAACGTTCCCCATTAACCTTCCCAACCCCTCCATCGCATAGTATTCACATTGGACGGGAATAATGAGGGCGGACGCCGCGACCAACGCATTGATCGTCAACAAACCAAAAGCTGGAGGGCAATCAATCACCACAAAATCGTAATCCACGATATCCCGGACAATGCCCTGTAAAATCGTCTCCCGATCATCCAAATCGGACAATTCAATCTCCGCCCCGACCAAATCTCCCTTTGAAGGAATGACATTAAACCCGTATATACACGTAGGTAATATGCTTTCCTTAATCAGCCTTCTCTCCAAAAGGCACTCGTAAATCGTGGAATCCTTCGGGTTTAGGGCGACCCCGCTGGTGGCATTAGCCTGCGGATCAAGATCGATCAATAATACGGACTTGCCAGACATGGCTAATCCCCCGGCTAAATTGATGGCCGTAGTAGTTTTTCCGACACCCCCTTTTTGATTGGCGATTGCGAGGATCTGGGTCAATGGAAATTAGGGCTAAACGTTTCTTGAAAGTTCTACGTGGAACATGACTATAATAATTTACGGTTCTTGTTTCAAAGTATAAATGGATAAGGCACGACTTCCAAGTCCAAAAGGAAGGGTATACGAAATTTTATGAGATTTATGAATACCCTGTTCTGGAATCAAATGCTCGGAATGGGCCCCGTCGAATACCACCAATTTTCCACTTTTTTTTATGATCTTATTTAAATGAGGGAAAATGGCCCCTACCCCGAGGGCTTTGGAAAATGCCACGTCAAAACTCGTGTTTTTTTTATTATGCAAAGAAAACTCATCAAGCCGCGTTTGTAATACGGAGGTCGTGGCCAAACCCAATTTACCGATGACATTTAAAAGAAAGGCTGTTTTTTTGGCTTTTGGTTCCATTAACGCTACGGTAAAATCAGGAAAAGCCAATTGCAATGGGATACCGGGAAAACCACCACCAGATCCGATATCCACGATACTTCCGCCCCGCAACCCAGTTAGAGCCAATCCACCCATTAACGAGTCAACAAACAACAAAATGGCCCGCTCTTTATCAGAAGAAAGGCCCGTTAAGTTTAAGGAACGATTCCAAAGGACCAATTCTTCATGATGTAAACAAAATTTTTTGATGGTCTCCTCAGAAAAATGTAAGCTTTTTTCATGGCATCCCTCAGAAAAGTATTCCAGAAAACTATTTTTGTTGAAATGTTCCACGTGGAACAATGAATCTTTTTATCTCAAAAAAAGGGGGATGGAACTGACTGGCTTGGTAGCTTCAAGTGTCTGGGAAATAACTTCCTCTGTTTGGAAAACCTCGTGCTACGACGCCCGTTTATGCTTCTCAAGAGCCACCATAAGAAGGGAAATGGCAGCCGGGGTCACCCCAGCAATGCGGGAAGCCTGACCTACCGAGGAGGGGCGAACTTTTTCAAATTTTTCTACCACTTCTTTTGAAAATCCCTTGATACCTTGATAGTTGAAGCCATTTGGAACCCTTCGGTTCTCCATTCTTTTAAATTGCTCGATAACCTGCTCCTGCCTTTTGATGTACCCCTCGTATTTGACCGCGATTTCAACCGCTTCAACCACTTCCTTGTCTGTTTCCTGTTCCCCCTGTAAAAATGGGTGTAAATGTTCATAGGACAACTCAGGTCTCCTCAGGAGTTGAAGAAGGGAAGTACTGGTTGCCACACCCTCAAACGAGATGGCCTTATGTTTTTCTAGGTCAGAAATCTTCGTAAACGTTTTTCCCAACCGTTGTATCTCGTTTTCAACCTTTTCCCATTTTTTCTGAAAAACATCAAATTCACTTTTGGAAACAAGCCCAAGGGAATACCCCGTTTCCTTGAGCCTAAAATCGGCATTATCCTCCCTAAGGAGCAGCCGGTATTCGGCTCGAGATGTGAACATTCTGTAGGGTTCCCTGGTGTCTTTCGTGATGAGGTCATCGATCAACACCCCAATATAGGCATCTGAACGATCAAGGATTAATGGACCTTGACCTTTTACCTGTAAAGCGGCATTAATTCCGGCCATCAATCCCTGGGCTGCCGCTTCTTCATAGCCGGATGTTCCATTTATTTGGCCTGCATGGAATAACCCCTTCACAAATTTGGTCTCCAGGGTTTCATGCAGTTGCCGTGGGGGGAAAAAATCATATTCGACCGCATACCCGGGTTTGAGGATATTCGCCTGCTCCAGACCGGGAATGGTCCTGACGAACGCTTGTTGGACATCCACAGGAAGACTGGTAGAAATCCCGTTGGGATAGAAAGAATTTCCGTTTAAGACCTCCGGCTCCATAAAAATTTGGTGGTTTGATTTATCGGAAAAGCGGACCACCTTATCCTCTATAGACGGACAATATCGGGGCCCTGTGGAATCGATGACTCCACAATACATTGGGGACCGACTAAGATTTTTCCTAATAATTTCATGTGTTTCCTCATTCGTCATCGTCAGATGACAGGACACCTGTGGATTGGAAATACGTGAAGTCCTTCCTGAAAAGGGTCTGACGATCTCATCCCCAGGCTGGGGCGTCATGATATCGAAGTTGATAGAATCCCGGTCGAGCCGGGGGGGCGTGCCCGTTTTTAATCGACCGATTTCAAACCCAAAATCTCGCATACAATCTGATAAGTGTTCAGAAGAAGGTTCTCCGGCCCTCCCCCCAGGAAGATGATTAAGCCCAATATGCATGAGCCCTCTTAAAAATGTCCCAGATGTCAGGACCACCGTTTGGGTTTCAAGGAAATCTCCGGTATTGATCCTGACTCCACTCACGGCTCCGCCCTTCGTAACGATCCGATCCACCGTTCCCCGAATGATCGTTAAACCTTGCTGATTAGCTATAGTTTGTTGCATATGGGACGCGTAGATATTCTTATCACATTGGACTCGAGTAGCCCGCACAGCAGGCCCCTTTCGTGTGTTTAACATTCGGAATTGAATGCCAGCCCTGTCAGTATTTACCCCCATTTCTCCACCAAGGGCATCTATTTCTTTGACAAGATGTCCCTTCCCAATACCTCCCACGGCTGGATTGCAAGGCATTTGAGCTGTTTTCTTCTCATCGATCGTGACGAGGGCGACTGCACACCCCATTCGGGCCGCTGCCAACGCGGCTTCGCACCCTGCATGCCCTCCTCCGACCACAAGAACATCAAAATGGTCAATCATTCTTCACCACTGTTTCTCATCGCGTTTAGCCCCATTATCGCTCTATCCTGATTACTTTCCAATACAGAAATCTCGAAAGATGTGGTCTAAGATTTCCTCATTCGTGACCGCCCCCACGATTTCACCAAGATGGTTTAACCCCATTCGTAACTCCAGGGCAAGACATTCCGATGAGGAAGTATCCTCCATGGCTTTCAGGGCATTGTGCAAGGCCTCAAGGGCCTGTTGAAGAAGGTTGCGATGCCGAAGCCTCGAAACAAAAATGGTTTCCCCGGCTTCGGCAGGTTGCCCGAGAACCTTTTTCAGAATGGCTTGCTTTAAATCCCCTATACCCTGATCAGTTTTTGCCGAAACCAGGACCAGATTGTCTAGAGAAGTAGCCTTTTCGTGGTTTGGAATCCTTTGTTTAATCCATTGGCCATATTCCTCAGGGGTAAACTTTGAGGGTAAATCACCTTTTGTGAGGGCTGTAACCCATGGTTTGGACTTAATCGTGTTAATGATATTTACGTCTTTTTCAGTAAGTATATCGCTTTGGTCGATGGCCAAGACTACGACATCGGCTTGGCCTACGGCTTTTTCTGCCCGACTCATCCCTTCAGATTCAATTTCATCACCGGTATCTCGAAGCCCGGCTGTATCAAAAAAACGAATTAACATTCCATCAACCGTGATCGATTCTTCGATGATGTCCCTGGTCGTACCCGGAACAGATGATACGATCGCCCGATCGGCTCCCAAAAGGGCGTTGAGTAAACTCGACTTCCCCACATTGGGCTTCCCGACAATGACCGTTCGTATTCCCTCCCGAATGATCTGTCCTTCCTCGGCAGATTGAATCAGTTGGGACAGAGCCCCCATGACCTGTTGTATCGTATCCTTAATTTCGGGTTGTTGAATGAATTGAATATCCTCTTCGCCAAAATCCATTCCAGCTTCTATATGAGCGATCAGTTTGACTAGCGTATCCCGTTGTTCCTGAATATACCTGGAAAATTTTCCTTGCAGATGTTCCTGGGCGAGATAGACACTTTTTAGGGAAGTCGCTTGTATCGTATCCAACACGGCCTCAGCTTGGGTTAAATCCAATCGCCCGCTTAAAAAGGCACGCTTGGTAAATTCGCCCGGTTGGGCCAATCGTGCCCCGGCTTCCACAAGGCTTCCGCACATGGTCTGTAAAATCACCGAGCCTCCATGCCCGTGAATTTCTACCACATCCTCTCCAGTATATGAGTGGGGACCCACCATTTTCACGACCAACACTTCATCCAAGGCGAGGGCAGATGGCCTTGCATGATTTCCTGGATCACCCGCTGACTCAGCAAGAAAGTTCCCCAAATACATTCGATAAGGCTTCACCTCTTGCAAAGTTTTTCCCGAGCGAAGTCGAAGAACCCGTGTCACGATGGGAATCGCCTTCGGGCCACTCACGCGTACGATTCCCACTCCACCTTCACCCACGGGTGTGGCTACTGCACAGATCGTGTCGTCTAGGGAGCTCATATCCCCCCGAGAAGGGTTTTAGGCTTTCTTAGATTTACCGGACTGGGAAGAGGATGATTTCTTTTTACGTGGTTTGTCAGACCCGACGGCCGAAGAATCTTCCTTCGGGCCTTGGCTTTCCACTAAAGCTGGTTCCGGCTTTTTCAGAATATACCGATCGGTGACAAACTGTTGAAGAATGGTCAGAACATTTTGCGTTGCCCAATACAAGACGAGCCCGGCTGGGAATTGAGCCATCACAAAGGGAAGGGCGATGGGCATAATCAACATCATTTTGGCCATGTTGGGATCGGCCGTGGTGGGCATCATTTTTTGCTGCACGAACATGGAAGCCCCCATGAGGACCGGGAGGACGTAGAAGGGATCTCCAATGGAGAGATCCGTGATCCAAAGAATAAAGGGGGCCTGCCGCAATTCGATGGTCATGTACAAAATATTGAATAAGGCGATGAAGACGGGCATCTGCAGGACCATGGGAAGACACCCCCCCAGTGGGTTAACTTTGTGCTCCCGGTATAACTTCATCATCTCGGTCTGCTGTTTTTGCTTGTCATCCTTGTATTTTTCCTGAAGCTTGGCGACCTGGGGCTGAAGCTTTTGGAGTCCCTTCATCGATTTATGACTTTTATACTGAAGGGGAACGAACAGGAGCTTGATGACCACGGTCAATAGAATAATGGCCACCCCATAGTTGTTCGTATAGTCATTGATATACCGGAGGACCGAAAACAGCGGTTTCGCGATCACTTTCATGAACGAAAACCGGTCAAAAATAAACCAGCCAAAATCAATGGTGTCTTCCAACCCAATTTCGAAAGATTTTAAGAGGTCGAATTGCTTGGGCCCCGCGTACAGGCGGCCCTTGAGGACTTGTTCCCCCGAACCAGCAGGGAAGGAAACCCCTGCGGACACGACGTAGTCACTCTCCAATTTCGAAAAAAGTCCCGATGAGTTTTCGGGAATGAAAGCACTCAGAAAATATTTATCCTGTAAGGCCAACCAACTCACCGGCCCTTCTCGGGTCAATCGCGGTTCCTCCGGCTCTGGTGATTCCTTTTCAACCAGTTCACCAATCATCCATGCCGGTCCCATCGCCCCGATAAACCCTTGCCCCCATTCTACGACACCAAAATTGGTGCCGAGGACCAGCTCCAGGGATTCGGATATTCCTCGCGTGCGGACGACGGTATCTACCACATAGGAGTCGTAATGAAATGTAAGTTCTTTTTGAACCCACACCTCTGAATCTTCTGAGCCATACGTCAAGACGACTTTCCCCGAGGGTTGCTGTTCATCCAACGCCGAAAAGTCTTTTTCAACACGAAACAAACCTTGCTGAAGGGTTTGAGTGGCGTTCTCATTAGACCCAATATTAAGACTCAAGGGGCCAGGAAACTGCCCTTTGGTATACATGAGTTCAACAGGGACCGGTTCTTCTGTTTGCGTTAAAAATTCTTTGAGTTCCCAAAGCGTGAGCACTCCCCCTTGGTTGGAAATTCCAGCCCGATACAGGGGTGTGTCCACATAAACAATTTCTTCTGCCGTTGGTGGGGTGTCCGTCGCCTGGTCCGAGGTCAAATCGGTTGGAGCCGCTGCCTCATCAAGAAGGGTTTCCTGAGTAGTGGAGGGGAGAGTTTCCGTCGTCGTAGGCTCCGGTGTTTCAGGAGGACTTATTTCTTGATCAAGAATGGGCAGGGTAGAAAAAGGGGAGTACCCTAACTCCTTTAGCAGGAGATCATAGCCAAAGATAATACCGAGAGAGAGGACCAGGAAAAGGACAACACGCTTTTCCATTTTATTAAACCGGGGTTCCCATAATACTCGTGGATGGTAACTGGTAGATCAGTTAAATGCGTCTGGGTGTTGGGTTATCTGGAACCGGGTCCAACCCCCCAGGGTGGAAGGGGTGACACTTTAAGATTCGCCAGATTCCTAACCCCACCCCTTTCAAAGCCCCGTGCTTTTGGATGGCTTCCGCCGTGTAATGGGAGCAGGTGGGTTCAAATCGGCAACACATCCCTAAATAGGGAGAGATGGCATATTGGTATAACAAAATACTCTTCCGAAAAATCCAGGTCATCGAGGTCCTTTTTGCTGGAAAATCCTCAGGCGTCTCAGCGTCTGTTGCCAGGCCTGCTGCACTTCATGAAAACTGGACTTGAGAATGGCAATTTTGGGATAGACAATACAATGATGGCCCATGGCCATATTTGAGTAGGACGCTCTTACATGTTCTCTGAAAATTCGTTTTAGCCGATTCCGAGTAACGGCATTTCCGACTCGGCGTCCCACTACGATCCCTACCCGGGGTTCTTCACTCAGTTGAACTCGGCTATGAAGAAGGGTAAAAAATGGGGTTTTTACGGCAGAGGCCGTTGCCTTCACCCGATCATATTCATATTTTTTCTTGATAAAAAATGGGGAAGCCTCCCTTATTCATCCGACACGGTTAACCGATAGCGACCCTTTTTTCTCCGTCGCGCCAGGACTTTCCTCCCGTTTTTGGTACTCATGCGTTTTCGAAATCCATGATCCCGTTTTCTTTTTAAATTCGAGGGCTGTCGATAGGTCATTGACACGGCTCAGTTCTCCTTTCCGCCTTTTTCTTACAAACGAAATATTGTATTGGTGATGAGGTTCAGAGTCAAACGAAATAATCCCCACCCATCTTCTTGGAACCCCCACCACCTTCGTTGACTGGATAATGATGGAAGGATATAGTCGATTTCGATTTTTTTAACGATTTTATTTCCCATTGAGAAAGACGGTGCCATTTTGCTGCGATCGGTAAAAGGCCTCAAAGACATTCTTCCCCAACAGGCCTCACAATGGTTTCATATTGAAACCACGGCCCGCCAGCTCTCCCGGCAATATGGATTTTCGGAAATTCGGATTCCCATCTTTGAATTTACGGAACTCTATGCTCGAAGTATCGGAGGTACGACGGATATCGTCGAGAAGGAGATGTACACATTTCCGGACCGAGATGGGAGTTCCCTCACCCTCCGCCCCGAAGGGACCGCCGGAGTGGTGCGAGCGGTGTTAGAGCACCAGCTCCTACAATCCCCCATTAATCGAAAATTGTTTTATTTTGGTCCTATGTTTCGCCATGAGCGACCCCAAGCAGGTCGTTATCGGCAGTTTCATCAATTTGGGGTGGAGGCCATCGGCACCGACCATCCTCTCATGGATGTGGAAGTCATAGATTTATTATGGCAATTCTTTGCCACTTTAGGTCTCCAAGACCTGACCCTCCACATGAATTCCATCGGAAGTCTCCAGGATCGGGAAGGATATACCCATGAGTTAAAAGGGTTTTTACGCCCCCATCTCTCAAAATTATGTGGGAACTGTCAACGTCGGCTCGATACCAATCCTCTCAGAATCCTGGATTGCAAAGTTCCAGTTTGCCAGGAAACCCTGTCTGGGTCCCCCATTCTGTTTGACCATTTATCGGAAGATTCTCAAAACCATTTTCACCAGGTTCTTGAGGGACTAAGGGTCATCGGTATTCCCTATACACTCAATTACCGGTTGGTGAGGGGATTGGATTACTATTCCAAAACGACCTTTGAAATTACCTCGCCCCACCTGGGAGCCCAAAGCACGATCGGCGCGGGAGGACGATATGACGGCCTCTTTCAACTCCTTCAAGGCCCTTCCACCCCCGCGGTAGGATTTGCCGTGGGCTTGGAACGAGTCACCCTGCTCATGCCGACAACCAAGACTCCAAAAGAAAAACCTCAGTTTTTTATCGCGGCGTTTGGGAGGGAGGGGAAACCTTCCGGCTTTTCCCTCCTACATCGCCTTCGTCAAGCCGGGTTACGGGCGGAAACGGACCATGAGGGAAGTTCCTTAAAATCCCTTTTACGTAAAGCGGACAAACTCGGTTCGGACTTTGCTATCATTTTAGGGGATGATGAAGTGGGTTCCGGTACATGCATCCTTCGGAATATGACGACGAAAAACCAAGAAATCATTACATTACATTCAATTACAGATAAGTTATTAGGTATTAATGGTTAAAAAATAATTGAATTCCTGCTAAATTTTTCTTGACTTTATATAGAGTGAGTGCTAGGGTTTTTCCTTATTTTTCAATAAGAAATGAATCTCGATTTTTAGTAAATCTTTTCTCCATTTTGGCCTGCTCACATATTTAGTAATTTTTACGTATAAAAACAAATAAAACTAGGATGCCCAAACATCTAGTTGTCCTAATCCGTGAGGACCCGGCTCAAACCCATAGGGCCTCTGAAGCCATACGCGTGGCGTTGGGACTCTCAACTGGGACGAATCCCCTTTCCATTGTCCTTTTGGACCAAGCAAGGCAATTAATCTCAGAGGATGCCTATGACCTTCCCGACGGGGAAATCCTTGAAAAACATCTCCCTGTGATTAAAAACCTGGAAATACCTGTCATAGTCCCAATAGGAAGTCGGGATCAATTCCTCCTCGACGAAGAATTTGCGATTCAAGAATGTTCGCAATCCCAAATCGCTTCGATGGTCACCGAAGCTGATCGTGTTCTGGCCTTTTAATAGCTACTACACATGAAAAAAGTATTCTGTATCGTGACGACGGATTATCCACAATGGCAACAAATATTGCCCCAGGAATTCGAGAATTTATCCCCTTCAGAATTTTCCATTCTTTTAACTCAGGGGGAAGTAAGGATTCCAGAGCCCTACATAAAAAATGTCTACCAAATGGCTCAGGAAAGCGAAAAAGTCTCATCGGATTCATTATCCAATCAAACTATGAGTTATCAGGAATTTTTAGAACAGGTATTTAAGGCAGATTTGGCTTTGGTGTTATGACCCTTAATTCTTCTGAAAAAATAGATAAAGAAGGATAGTAAGAGTAGAAGTAATAATCCTTGAGGATAAGATGAATAACTCACCGAGAGACGCCTAGGCCTTAGCCATTCTTAGTGGTGAGTGAGGTAGCCTCAAAAGACGCAAGTATGAAAACCGTGTGAGAAAAAATAGGGATCGTAATGGGATAACCTGTGAATGTTAGACCAGTCAGCTGGGGTAGGGCTGATACAATCCTTCGTGTGTTGAAAATTATTAACAGTTGTGAATAAGTCTGTGAATAAATTGAAAATTTCCAATATTAACATGAATAAAACATGGGATAATGTTTTGGAATTTATCGGTCCGAAGGTAGGGAATGAAACGATTGATACTTGGTTTCAGCCTTTGGAATTGGAAAGTCTTAATGGGGACCAAGCCCATATTCGGGTACCCAATAAGTTTTTTGGGGAATGGTTGGGAAGGAATTTTAAAGAGCTTCTCCTTGAGGCCTTTCACAAGACAGAAGGGGTTCGACCCTCAGAAATTATCTTTGTAATGAAGGAACGAGATGGGGACGAACCGCACAGAACCCTGAAGGTTCCCGAGAAGGAACCGCGCGAGACGGTACAGCTACAACGGGTTCGCCGGCAACCACTCCCCAATCCAAAATATACCTTTGATACCTTCGTCGTGGGAGCCAGTAATCAGTTTGCCCATGCGGCCTGTTTGGCGGTGGCTGAATCTCCTGCGAAAGCCTATAACCCCTTATTTATTTATGGAGGGGTGGGGTTAGGAAAAACACACCTTCTGAATTCTATCGGGAATTATGTGGCGGATCGAAGTGATTTGCGTATTGCGTATGTGACTACCGAGCAATTCACCAATGAGGTCATCAATTCGATTCGTTACGACAAAATGGTGGAGTTGCGACGGCGATATCGCAATGTCGACATGCTGCTCATTGATGACATTCAATTTCTGGCAGGAAAAGAGCGAACCCAGGAAGAATTTTTCCATACGTTTAACTCACTGTATGAAGCGAGAAAACAAATTGTGCTCTCGAGTGACCGATTTCCCAAAGAGATGCCCTCGATGGAAGAACGTCTTCGGTCTCGGTTCGAATGGGGGCTGATTGCCGACCTGCAGCAACCGGATGTCGAAACGCGCATAGCCATCCTTCGAAAGAAATCCGAAGAAGAGGGGATCGCGATTAGCGAGGATGTCATCCAACTGTTAGCGACAAACCTGAAGAGCAATATACGGGAGATTGAGGGGGCTCTCATTCGTTTGGGGGCGTATGCTTCATTAACTGGGCAGGAAATAACGGTAGAAATGGCCAAAAACATCCTGCGTGACTTGTTAGGAGGTAAACGTCGGGTCATCACGATTGAAGACATTCAAGAAGCCGTCGCCAGTCGGTTTCATGTTAAAATATCTGATCTCAAATCGAAGCGACGGACCAAAACCATCGTCTATCCCCGGCAGATTGCGATGTTCTTATGCCGCGATCTTACGGATGCTTCATTCCCAGAAATCGGTCGCGATTTTGGTGGGAAAGATCACACGACGATCATCCATGCGTGCAAACAAATGCAAAAGTCATTGGAAACCGATACCACTCTTCGATCCACCCTGGAAAGTCTGAAGGAGGAGATCGGGAAGGCCTAGGGGAAGGCATCCTGAACACATTATGAAAGTGTTAATAGACCGGGAAGAATTGTTGACGGCGCTCCAAAGAGTTCAGGGGGTGGTCGAGAAGCGCAATACGATGCCAATCCTGGCCAATATCCTTCTGGAAGCGAAATCGGAAGGATTGGATATCGTCGCCACCGATCTGGAAATTGGGATGAGAGGGCTCTATAAGGCCACGGTCAAAGAACCGGGCTCAGTGACCTTTTCGGCCCGGACGCTCTTTGACATCTTAAAAGAAATTCGACAGTCGGAAATCGAGTTAGTCGTCGGGGAAAATAATTGGGTGACGGTTAAAGCTGGAAAAAGCCAGTTCCGGGTCGTGGGGTTGCCGAACAAAGACTTTCCAGCCCTCCCTTCGATAGAACGTGAGGGGCTCCTGTCTCTTCCCGGTGAAGGGTTGGGACAACTTCTTAAAAAAACCGTTTTTGCCGTCGGAGAAAAGGACACCCGCTATGTCCTGAACGGTTTGCTTATCACCCTGATTCCTTCCGGGAAAAAGGTCACCATACGATTGGTCGGCACGGATGGACACCGGTTAGGTTGGGCCGAGCAAGAGGTGACTCCCAAATCAGAGGATTTGCCCTCTTCGGAAATGAAGGTCATCATTCCCAAAAAAGCGGCCATTGAAATACGGCGCCTGTTGGAAGAGGACAATCAGGAACCCCTTCTGGGATTCACAAAAAATATGGTCATTCTTCGAAAGACCGGTTTGGTGTTAACCTCTCGTATCATGGAGGGGACGTACCCAAATTATCAGCAGGTAGTGCCGAAGGATAGCTCGAAAAAAGCGGTGATCAACAGAGGTGATCTGGAAGGAGCCCTTCGTCGAGTGGCCATTCTTTCAAGAGATAAAGCCCATGCGGTCAAACTGTCGTTTAATGCCGATCATGTGCATTTGTCCTCAAAAAGTCCGGATTTAGGGGAGGCTGATGAAGAAATTCCAGCCACATTTAATGGGGAACCCTTCTCAGCGGGGTTTAATGCTCGCTATTTTCTCGATGTGCTGGCGGTCATTGAGTCCGAAGCGTTATCGCTTCAGATGGAAACCCCATTAAGTCCGTGTTTGATTCAGGAACAGGACAATCCTAAGTTTAAAGCTGTTGTCATGCCTGTGAAGGTTTAAGGGATTTGACCGGACCGTTCTTGATCCCCTCCTACTCGTTTACGTCATAAGTTCTATGGAACCATCTACTTCCTCAAGTCAGGAATCCGCTCAAGCTCCGGACGTCCCCTCCAAGGGGACACAGTATGATGCCGACCAAATTCGGGTCTTAGAAGGCCTGGAGGCGGTCCGCAAACGTCCAGCCATGTATATCGGAAGCACGGGGATTGATGGCCTCCACCATATGGTCTATGAAGTGGTGGACAACAGTGTGGACGAGCATATGGCCGGCTACGGCAATGAGATTCTGGTGGTGCTACAAATGGATGGGAGTGTCATGGTCTCGGATAATGGGCGGGGAATTCCTACGGGCATGCATTCGACTCAAAAAAAGTCGGCTGCTGAGGTGGCCCTCACGGTGCTGCACGCTGGCGGAAAATTTGAAGAAGGGGCCTATAAAGTATCCGGCGGGTTGCACGGGGTGGGCATTTCCGTCGTGAACGGGCTTTCGGAATGGTTGGAGTTGGAAATTTGGCAAAATGGGGAGGTCTTTGAGCAACAGTATGAACGGGGAGTCCCGTTAGGTCCCTTGACGGTTTCCGGGAAAACAAAAAAACGGGGGACCAAAGTCGTGTTCAAGGCCGATTCCCATATTTTTGAGACGGGGGAATTCAGTTTTGATGTGCTGGCCCAACGGCTCCGAGAATTGGCCTTTCTCAATAAAGGGTTGGAAATCACCCTCAAAGATGATCGAAAAGGCAAAGAAAAAGAACAGGTGTTTTGTTACAAGGGAGGGATCGTCTCTTTCGTCGAACATTTAAACGAAGCCAAGTCTCCTCTTCATACCCCCATCGTTGTCGAAGTAGAAAAGCCCGACCTCATCCTACAAGTGGCCCTTCAATATAATGAAGGCTACGCCGAGAACTTGTTCTCGTTCGCGAATAATATCAATACCCGGGAAGGGGGAACTCACTTGAGTGGGTTTAAATCTGCCTTGACCCGAACCATCAACAGCTATGCCACATCCAAGGAGTTATTCAAAAAGGAGACGGAGTCCCTCAGCGGAGAAGATGTTCGGGAGGGGTTGACCGCGGTCATTAGCGTCAAAATTCGCAATCCCCAATTTGAAGGCCAAACCAAAGCCAAACTGGGCAATAGCGAGGTCAAGGGCATCGTGGAATCAGCGGTCAATGAAGCCTTGGGAAATTATCTTGAAGAAAACCCTTCCGTGGCCAAAAAAATCGTTGGGAAGTCGTTGGATGCCGCACGAGCTCGGGAAGCCGCCAGAAAAGCCAAAGAACTGATACGCCGAAAGGGTGCCCTAGACGGGGGGGCACTCCCCGGGAAACTGGCGGATTGTGCGGAAAAGGACCCGCAACTGAGTGAACTGTATATCGTGGAAGGGGACTCGGCCGGTGGGTCTGCCAAGCAAGGGCGGGACCGACGCTCTCAAGCGATTTTGCCGCTGAAGGGAAAAATTCTGAATGTCGAGAAGGCTCGGTTTGACAAAATGTTGTCCAGCGAAGAAATACGGACCTTGATCATGGCTATCGGGACGGGCATCGGAAGACCCCGAGAGGATGCGGACAAGGGAAAGGAAGATAAGGAATCGTTTGACATCAATAAAGCCCGGTATCACAAGATCATCTTAATGACCGATGCGGACGTGGATGGCAGTCACATTCGCACGCTGTTACTCACCTTCTTCTTCCGACAAATGCCAGAATTGATCGAACGAGGATATGTTTACATCGCTCAGCCGCCCTTATTTAAAGTGAAAAAAGGCAAAGGAGAAAAGTACTTGAAAGATGAGGGGGCCATGAACGACTATCTTTCCAAGCTGGCCGTGGAAGATGTCCAGCTCTATGTGCCCGAGCGAGAGGGATTTGTAACCGGGGAAGCCCTGCTTCCCATTCTGGAAAAGTTGGTGGCCTTTGAGAGTTTATTAACTCGCATTGCGCACAAACAACTCGAGCCCTCCTTCCTTAGGGTGTTTGTCGACTTCCCGGAATTAAATAAAGATCATTTAAAACATCGAGGGAACCTCGAGACCTTGGTCCAAGAAGCCAAGCGAAGGCTGGAATTGGTGTATGGAGAGGGAGCCGTCAATTTGGACATTCAACCGGATGAAGAACATGACACCCATACAGTTCTCTGTACGGCCTTGGGAAATGGGAGTCAAAAAACATTTTCTCTCAACCATGATTTGGTGGGTTCTGCGGACTTTCGCGAATTACAAAAATTAGCTCCTTCCAGTCTGGGTCTTGGCTCACCTTCTTACCGATTAAAACGTAAAGAGAACGAATCGGAGTTTTCCACCAGTAAGGAATTGGTCGAAGAGATCTTGGAATCAGGGAAAAAGGGATTATCCATCCAACGCTATAAAGGATTAGGGGAAATGAACCCGGGACAGTTATGGGAAACCACCATGGATCCTGAAACCCGGAGCCTCCTTCAAGTCACGCTCGAAGACATCACCGGCGTGGATGAAATTTTTACCATTCTCATGGGGGATGAAGTCGAACCCCGTCGAAATTTTATTCAGCAACATGCCCTCGAAGTTCGCAATTTAGATGTGTAGATGATTACCCATGCCACCTGAAGAACGCCTGACACAAGTTGCCATCGAAGACGAAATGCGCTTGTCCTATTTGGACTATGCCATGAGTGTCATCGTCGGGCGCGCCTTGCCCGATGTGCGGGATGGACTGAAGCCGGTGCATCGACGAATTCTCTATGGCATGAATGAAATGGGCCTGGGTGCAGGAAGGCCATACCGGAAGTCCGCAAAAATCGTCGGCGAAATCATGGGGAACTACCACCCCCATGGGGATTCGGCTATTTACGATACGTTGGTCCGCATGGCTCAGGACTTTAACATGCGGTACCCACTGGTGGATGGTCAGGGGAATTATGGGTCGGTGGACGGCGATCCCGCAGCGGCCATGCGGTATACCGAAGCTCGCTTAACCAAGCTGGCTGAAGAAATGTTGCTGGACATCGATCGGGAGACGGTAAATTTCGCTCCCACCTACGATGAATCCTCTGAAGAGCCCGTGGTCTTACCCGCTCGTATTCCTAACCTGTTGGTCAATGGCGCGGGAGGAATCGCGGTGGGATACGCCACCAATATCCCCACTCACAACCTGGGAGAGGTCACCGCGGGTCTGATCGCCCTCTTAGACCGACCAGACTTATCGGTCCGGGAACTCATGGAATTCATTCCAGGCCCAGACTTTCCTACAGCCGGGTTTATCTACGGAACTCAGGGGATTAAAGATGCGTATGAAACCGGCCGCGGCCTCCTGACGGTTCGGGCCAGGGCCGAGATCGAAGTGGATGAGCGGACCGACCGCGGACGCATCATCGTGTCCGAACTGCCGTATCAGGTCAACAAAGCCAAGCTCATCGAAAAAATCGCCGACCTGATTCACGAAAAACGCCTAGAAGGCATCTCGGACCTCCGAGATGAATCCGATCGCGATGGGCTTCGGATGGTGATCGAACTCAAACGCAACGAAAATCCTTCCGTCGTTCTGAATCAATTGTATAAACAAACCAACATGCAAACCACGTTCGGGGTGATCATGCTGGCTTTGGTGCAGAACCGACCCGAGGTGTTGAACCTGAAACAGATTCTTGAAGCCTTTATCGAGCATCGTAAAGACGTGGTGATTCGCCGGACGGCGTTCGATTTACGGAAGGCCGAAGAGCGAGCGCATATTTTGGAAGGCTTAAAACGGGCCTTGGAATCACTGGATGAGGTTATTGCCCTCATCCGAGGGGCCGCCTCACCCGAAACGGCCCGTCATGGGCTCATGAACCAATTTGAATTGAGTGAAATTCAGGCCAACGCCATTTTGGATATGCGATTACAACGGCTGACCCAACTCGAGCAAGACAAACTTTCTCAGGAATACAGTGAGCTGGTGGCGAAGATCGCGCATCTACGGACGGTATTGGGCTCCGAGGAAATGGTCCGGACCATCGTCAAACAGGAAATTCAAGAGATTCAAGAGCGATTTGCGGATGAGCGACGGACTCAAATTATTCCGGTCGAAGCCGAGCTTCAAATGGAAGATTTGATCGCCGAAGAGGAAGTCGTGGTGACGATCACCCACGCGGGCTATATCAAACGGAATGCCGTCTCGATTTATCGGGCCCAACGCCGAGGGGGGAAGGGCAAGGTGGGGATGGGAGTCAAAGAAGAAGATTTTGTGGAACAGATTTTCACGGCTTCCACGCATGATTATTTGCTCTTCTTCACGGATGCGGGGCGGGTGTATTGGCTCAAAGTGTATCAATTGCCGGAGGTGGGGCGGGCCAGCAAAGGCAAAGCCATCGTGAATGTGTTGGCCTTGAATCAGGGGGAGCGGGTCACGGCGACCCTACCGGTTCGGGTCTTTGGGGACGATCATTATGTGGTCATGGCCACACAAAAGGGCTACATCAAAAAAACAGATCTGTCGGCTTTCAGTCATCCTCGGCAGGGAGGAATTATCGCGCTGACTTTAGAAGAAGGGGATCGCCTCATCGGGGTGGATATTACCGATGGCACCCGAGATATCCTTTTGGGGACGCGAATGGGGATCGTCATTCGGTTTAAAGAAGAGGACGTCCGGCCGGTGGGTCGGACCGCGCGGGGCGTCCGAGGGATTACCCTGGATGAGGACAATGCCATCATTGGCATGGTGACGATTACCGGAGAATCGCAGTCCTCTATTTTGACCGTTACCGAACGAGGCTATGGCAAGCGCACGCAGGTCGAGGAATATCGAACCCAGGCTCGGGCGGGCAAAGGGGTCATTAGCGTGAAAGTGACCGAGAAAAACGGGCCGGCCATCTCCTTTCATCAAGTGTGGGAAACGGATGAAGTCATGCTCATATCGGCCGAGGGGATGATCCTGCGGGCCCGCATGGCCGACATTCGCGAGATCGGGCGAAATGCGCAGGGGGTGCGGTTGATGGACTTACCGGAAGAGGACCGGTTGGTGGGGGTGGCCAAACTAGCTGAAACGGATGACGGAGAGGCATCCGATTCCCCCGAGGACCCGGAACCGACAGAGCCTCAACTCGCCTCCAGTTCCTCGGAGGAATAAAGAAGACAGCACCTCGCGAACGTTTCAAGAGTCTGGGTATCCACCGCTTTCCAACAGACAGGTCATACACAGGGTCAATTTCTTTGTTAATGCTTTCCCTCAAATTTCACAATAGCGCCTAACCGACCGCTCCTTCTCGTTGAGTCCTTAACCCTGGTCAAAAAATTGATGCTGTGGGACATGAGAGACCGCCTGATACAATTACACGATGACCAAACGGAAAAGAGGGTTAGATCCCATCGTCAAGATGGGGCTCGGAATATTGCTAGGTGGGTTTTGTCTCATTGCCTTTGGGATGTACCTCTCGCGTCCCGATCGTTCCATCCCACCCTATAGCGTCGGGGCTCAAGAAGGAACCCTCGTCGCCCTGCACATCCCATCCTGGACTAGCGACCCCGAACTGGAAAGTTTAATCACACGATTGGGCGACGTGGGGCGAGCCACTCGCGATTTCGCCAACATGAAAATCCGCCCCACCACACCTCGAGATCCCCGTGGGCGGTATCACACGATTCACATCATTATTTTTTCCGATGCGGCCTGGACCGAGCCGGATACGTTCCAGCGATATGTCAGGAATGAAACCGGGAACTCTTCCCATCCCTCAGACCAAGACTTTCGCCATCAATTTGAATCCAGCGTTCGGGGAGGGTACGTAGCAGATGAGACCGGCCAAAAAGGATGGATCGGGCCATGGAACCGCAGGCAGTCAAAAGATCGAACATTGACGATGCAGTGGGTGTTTGAAGAACGGTGGCCGCAGGCGGATGTTACGACTTCTCCAAAGTAGGAGGGGATGGCGGCCGGGAGAGGGCTTTCGTGATAGTCCGGGACAAAAGGCTTTGGAGATCAGGATCGGCCAGCTGTTGAGTGATGGCCCTCGCAAAAGGGGAGGGGAGACCGGGAGAGGGAACAGAAGTCGTCGGCTGAGGGTTATGGGTAGGAGGCCGGTCGGGAACGGTTCCCAAACGAAGAAGAATTTCCTGGACCTCGAGATCGGGCAACAACGAATGAATCGCTTCTAAAATCGTGGGTTTTAAAAAAAGAAGCTGCTGAAGCCAAATGGAATTATCCGCGATTAAATACAATTTTTTATACCGAATGCTCTCCGGGTATGAATGTTTGGCCATCGTCTGGCCCACGAGCCCTTCCCATTCCTGTTGTAACCGGGCCTCGGCCAATTTCATCGCGAAGGCACTGCCCTTCGAGACATCTTGGATAATCGTGTGAATAGATTCGAACGAATTCATCACAACCGCATTGTACCTAAAAACCCTGAGCGTTTCATGAGCTGGAAGATTTCATTTTGATGGGGGGGAAGGCTCTTTGAACCCGCAAAATGGGCTAATAATGTTCCTCTTTGAAGTTAGAGTGGTGGGAGCCTGGAAAAAAGAAGTCGTCATTCCCTGAGGCGAGTTTCCAACCGTGTGGGTTTTTGGGGACGGTTGAAAGATGTTTTGGAGGATGATCAACAGGGAATGGCGTTGGAGTTACTCTCCACCTCCACCCCCATCTCCCCCGCCGTCTCCGAACCCGCCTCCACCAAATGAATCAAAACAAGAATCACTTCCATAACCACTAAAAGAGGCTCCCTCCCACGTGGAATCTGGCCGCACCAACCCCCAATCTTCCAGATCTTGCTGGACCCCAGAATAATTTGCTGTTTGGGAGCCTCTGGTCTGAACCTGTAGCCAGGCCTTTTGGGACAGAAAAAGACCCAGACTATACCCAAGATAATGCGGAGGCAGATGATGCACTTCCATCGTTTTACGAATCTGCGGCTCGGTATAAGCCACTGAGCGCCCATAGCGTTGTTGGAGAAGACCGGCCAATTTTTTTGCGTGGCGCTTGATCATCACACGTTGATAGAGGCTAGAAAACCAATTCATATGTCACCTCCAAATTTGAGAGAAAAAGAAACCGGCCTTTTATCATGAGGAATAGCGGAGTAAAGGACTGGCCTCCTTAGGTATTTTACGCTTAATATCGAATTTGCCACTACAGGAATCTCTACCACGTCCTCCTGTATCTACTCCTTCCAACCCCATCGACCAATAGGAAACCCCTCTATATTCACCGGCCAATTGGGAGCCTGAAGGGCCCGGCCGCCTTAGGACCAAGGCTTCCACCTCTTGCTACAAGTTTTGCCGATCAATCCCTTCAGAAATGTGGGAATGGTCACCATCCAAATATTCGGGTTTCATGAACAACACCAGGCCGTGCCCAAATGTTTTCAGGAGAACCTCTTATATATTCCCATAAACCGAAAAAAATTCAGAAGAAATAAACCAACTAGCTGATGCGAAACTTTTAAGGTGTTTTACCTTCCAGGATACACTGATCCGAATTAACTTCATCCAGCACACTTTTTAACCTCCGATTAAGACCGTTCGGTTTTTCACATAAAGAGGATTGCCAAGGAGGGCCAAGCAACCACCCAAATCTGGTGAAGGTGCCCAACGGAGAACTGGTAAACTTCCAATGGTTACCGTTGAAGACCCTGGGCCAATTGGGGGTGGTACTGGTGGAGGCGGGTGGGCTGGACCGCCTTTAGTAAGCCCGGAGCAGCTCGCTAGGCAACCTGCCGTGGCTGCAGGCAAGCCCTCAATAAATACGGTTGGCAGCCCTGCACCTGGAATAGGGCCAATAAGGCCACTGACCTCATTACCATCATGGGTGGTAGTATCACCAATTCGTGCAGCTGGAAACATTTTATCTCCTTTTTTTTAATGACCCTAAAATTATTGAGAATAATAAAGTACAAAAAACTTTAATTTGAAGTAATAATTTATTAGCACCCAAGAATCGTTTGGTTCAAAAACGTACCTGCCTAGAATGCAGTATTATTTTGGTTTTTTGCTTACTAATGATTTCCTTGGATTCAACTCGCTAGTGCAACGATCGGGTTGATGCCAAAACATACTTGATTCGGGGTTTTAAACCCAAGGCTTTTCCTCGGGCGATTATTCAGTTTGTTCATGACCTGCTGAATCTCTTGGTGCGTGATGGTGGCAAAAGGTCGCTGTTTGGGGAAATATTGGCGAATGAGCCCATTCGTGTTTTCATTGAGCCCGCGTTCCCAAGCTGCATAGGGATGGGCAAAGAAGAAGCCCACCTTCAGGGCCTTGGTGATCGTCGCATGCTGGGCGAATTCTCTGCCGTTATCTGAAGTCAGGGTGTGCAAAGGGAGCTGTAGAGGTTTCAATAAGGCAATCACGGCCGTGGCGACCTTGTCGGCACAGCGGCGGGTGACTTTGGCGATGAGGCTCAATCGCGATTTGCGCTCCGTTAACGAGACCAAGGCTTGGTGGTGGCCTTTGCCCACTATTGTATCCAGTTCCCAATCCCCCAGCCGCGTGCGGCGATCGACAACCGAGGGACGGTGTTCGATGGAAATGCGGTTGGGGAGGTGGCCCCGACGACTGTAGGCCCCATAGCGTTTGCGTCGGTGGCGCTGGCACCGCAAATGCCGGAACAGGGTTCCCTGAAAGCGCTTATCGCGATAGACATGTTGGTAGATCCATTCATGACTGACGGAGGGCCCGGGGCCAGTCCGCAACCATCCGCTGATCTGCTCCGGGCTCCACTCTTCCTGGAGCAGGCGGTTGATGCGGTGCCACGTGGCGGCCGGAATGCGGCGGCGGTTTTTGGTGCGTCGCCGAGTCAGGGTGAACCGATGGGCTTGTTGCGGGCGATACCCCCGCAAGCCCTGATTCCGTCGCACTTCACGGCTAATGGTGGATTTGTGGACTCCCACCACGGTAGCGATCTTCTGATAGGGATGGCCCATTTTCAATAAGGCCTGAATCTGATAGCGTTGCTCCAGGGTCAGTTGTGTGTAGTGTCTCATCAGTGCTCCTCTTACTAGCCGGTAAAAGAAGCCAGGATGCTACCGCAACTGACCTCATAAACCGAACTGGTGAGTTGCACTTACAAGTTGAATTCACGTTCTCATTTTTTATAGGGCTTACACCTTCAAGATACTAAGATCTCCTTTCATTCTCTTAGGCTGGAACTTTTGAGGCTGAGCTACTCTTCAGTTTGAAATTTTTAACCGTCACCATTCCTTCAGCAAAACTTTTACTCTTTAAAGGGGATGACACTCCGTGATCTAATTTTATTTTCTTGGGTGCCGCATCTACTAAATTCACGCTTATTACATCTTTTAAAGCACCCCACCTAATAAAGGCCATAAAGATTAAATTTGAACTTTTGGCTTTAAACCTCCCAGGAGCTTCAAAATTACTAAACTTTGTATTTTCTACAAAAAATTGCACACTAGAGGGGATAAAACCCTTCATAGGTGAAGTCTCTCCTCTAGCTTGATGTATAGCCCTTTCCCCCCTATGAAGATCGATTATTTCAAGGCTAATATCGTAATGAATTCGAAATATTATTTGTTCCGCCAAGGGGAGTTGGCGGATCTTATCGAGAAATGGGATTTCAATAGGGCTAATGTTGCATTCAATTACTCTGATTTTAAAGGGGATCATTTCATCAGGGTCTGGCTCACCGGGGGGTGGGGGAGGTGGGGGAGGTGGGGGAGGCAGCACTACATCAGGCCGGTCCAAGGTTGGCAGATCAAATTCTGGGAAATCATTGGAAATTGTTCTCTGAGGTTTTCGGCCTTTTCCCCCTCCACCACCAGTTCCCGGAACCACAGGCTTTCCAGAAGATGCTGTTAGGGCCTCTTGCGGAAGTTTAATGTCAGGTCCTTTTTCCGGTTTTGAAGGTTCTTGGGCTAAGTCTACTTTTAATGGGGAATAATCATTAATTTTGACAGTAGATCCATGGATCCGGACTCCCGACTCATCAATAATAATGCAATTTTGTCCCACTGCCAGTGTAATCTTATTGCTTTCCACCCGCATTTCCTTTGACTGAAGGTGCAGACCTTGTTCCACGGCAAATTGCAAAAATTTGCCTCCTACATGCATGCCTTCCTCTTTGGAATTAAAAAAAAGGCCATTTACGCCGACAACTGTCGGAAGTGAGTTGATGTTGAGGCGCAGTCCTTCGTTCAACCGAAGATTCGCCAGTTTGGAAACGAGGGTATTGAGTTCCTCTCGAATTTCAAGAAATTCCGCCTTTTCAATTAGTTTGTGGGATTCATTGGCTATGGTGGTATACTGGTTTCCCCCTTTTTCATTGCCCACCCTACAATTTCGATCTCCTCCCACCGTCTCGAACAATGATCCACGGACTCGTTGGTCCATTCGACGTTGGGCATGGACGAATACCTGTTCCTTTCCTTTAGCATCTTGAAATCGGAGTTCATTGAATCCATTTCCACCAGGACTCGTCTGGGTTTTAATCCCACTAAATGTTTCGGCATGTTTATATTTAGAGTTCCCCAGATATGGATGCTGATTTGAAGCGTTATAAACGGCCCCAGTAATCATGGGCCGGTCGGGATCGCCTTCAAGGAATTCCACGATAACTTCGTCCCCGATTCGGGGGATGAAGTATGTCCCCCATTGTTTGCCGGCCCATCCTTGGGCCACGCGCACCCAACAGGAACTGTGCTCATCTTTTTGGCTTTCCCGATCCCAATGAAACGCCACTTTGACACGACCGTATTGGTCCGTCCAAATTTCCTCATCGGTTTTTCCACAGACAATGGCCGTCTGGGGACCCTGGACACAGGGTTTAGGAGTCGTGTGCGGAGGGCGATAAGGCACAGATAGAGGTTGGCATACAAAGGTATTGTGGTATGCCGCTTCGGTTTCCGACCCGTCGGAAGAGGATCCGGCCTGCCCATTTACCGCTGAATGATCGACCTTGGACAGGAGATAACGTTGGTTCAAATTTTCCGGTTGATAGTCCTTAAGTTGAAACCACAGTCCTGGCGAAAAATTCTTGCAGGTACTGCTGCCTCGGCCACGGAAGTGTCCCGCCTCTAATTCCTCCATCCGAAGGCGGGCCAGCATCAGCCCTTCCCCTTTGGTGTTGTACTCGCCGGGGAAATCAAAATGTTCAAATTCGGCGGAATGTCCCACATCGACTAAACTGGGCACCTGCGAAAAGAGGGTGGTTTGCGGCGTTTCGAAATTGTAGTCGGTGTGGGCATAAGCCCCGGTTTTGGGTTCCTGCTCAAACTCCAGATGAGTAATGACGTCTTCTTCGTGTTGCCCGACCTCCAACGGTTCCCACGATACTTCAGGGAATGGTTCAAAGGGTTGATGGACCGTCGGATCGTCTCCTAGCACGAGCGTATGTTGATCTTCTTCGTGGGTAAAGTAGTAAAAGATGCCGTATTGTTCCATGAGCCTGGAGACAAACTGAAAGTCGGTTTCGCGATATTGCACACAATATTCGCGTTGAGGGTAATCGTTGTTATGCAGAAGAAATTTCACCGGGTTAAACGGAACCAGCTTTTTATAGGGTTCGAACACGGAGGCCAAGATGTCTGGGATGGTCATGTTTTGAAAGATTCGGCAATTAGATTGTCGAGTGAGAAGCCAAAGCCAAGGGACCACTCGAGCCCGGTAATGAAAGATGCCTGACTCACTTTGAGTCAGGACAAACCGATTGACGATGCCGTGGAAAAACCTGTGGTTATCCTCAAACAGTTTGATGCGGATGGACACGGGTTGATCCAGAATATTGGCAAAGGGGATTGCCGGTCCTTCGGTGAAGACCTCGAGGTCAAAGTGATAGAGGCGGGAGAGGCCCTCGGATCCTTGAAGGCTTTTTAAAAACAGGACATCCTTTCCCAAGGGGGTGTCGAGGGCTAACAACCGTTCTTCCTGCGTCATGTTCATGAGCTTCCTCTCTGGTAATGTCTCGAACGAAAAGCACATACTAAAAGTGCCGGGTTCATGATTTATCCTTTTAGTGTTTCATCATCCATCGCTTTGCAAGATGAGTCGCCGCACGGGGGAAAAAGGTTCAAATGACGTTGGGTGTTTTTCGATGCGCGGCTCATAAAGAGGATAGAGAGCAGAATATGTGCCAAGGACCGTCTTTGTTATCGGAACCTCTTGAAGGACAAGGAAAATATTTTATTAAGGGATGCCAGATGCCGACCAACGAAGGCGAGAAAATATGTGGAAAACCTTGAGCCGTATCCGATCGTGGTAGCCACAAAGAGATACACCGTATCGAATGCGATACGGTGTACTTCGGGGGCGAATTTTTTTAGATTTTTTGGAGGATAACGGTAGGAACCCTGCGATAGAGCCCAATGATGATGGGTGGTCTATCGCTAGTCTGGCCCTGTAATTAGAGACACATTAAAAAAAGCGGGGGGGGGTTGCTAGGCGAAGAGGACTTCGGATTGAGGCGTGCCTTGGGGTGGAGGCTGCAGGACCGTCGAGAATACTTCGGTCCGAACAGTCGTGCGTTCGATCCCGATACTAATCCATTTCTAGGTTTTGGCCGGCCCCAATCCCATAAGCGGAGACGACATGAGCGAGTACTGTTGAACAAGCCTTCGTCTTAACGGGAGTCGCGTTTCTCTAGAGAGAGGAGTTCATTCGAGTTCCATTCCCTCCTCAGAGAAAGGGGGCCAATCTCCAGCTGACTGCGCAGAAAAAAAAAGCCCCTGACCCGGGGTGGGTCAAGGGCTCCTTTCGATCAATCGTCACTCCGCAAGTGAGGATGGTGTTCATTTAGAGAAAGAGCCAGGCCTTCTCACGCTTAGCGTCTGTAGGTATAGGTCGGGTAATAATAATAGGTCTGGAAGAACCAAAACCAGTCCTGAGCCCTCCCTCGCACCTCGTCCATCTCCTCGCCTTTGAGGGGTTCGGCGGCCAGGCCGTGGAGCACCGCAAATTCGGAGGGGACGGCCACGGTCGCCGTCTGGGCCTCAACAGTGGGGGTGTCCTGTAATTGATGGGTCGCCTTGAACGCCTGGGTCGCGGTCTCTTGGGGTTCAGCCGCCCCCGCGCTGCCGATGGCGAATAAGAACACCAGGCTGGCCAAGATAGATGTTAGGGTCGTTTTCATAAGAACCTCCTTTGATTGCAATTGTTGGGTGGTCAATGTTGTGTGAGATGTGGATGCGTCCGAATACCTTGTCATGATAGTCCTCGCTTTTTTGAAATTTTTTTGTCCAGGTCTTTCTTGACCTCTTACCCTTGTGTCGCCGCACGTGGGAAGAAGGTTCAAAAGACGTTGTGTGTTATTCGATGTGCGGCTCATGAAAAGAATATAGAGCAGAATATGTGCCAAGGAAATGAATTTTCATTGCAACCAATTGAAAAGAAAGGAGAATTTTTAATTTTTGGACGTCGGATGAGGACGAACGTTGTGGGGAAAACTTGTGGGTAACATTGGGCTGTATCCGATTGTCCTAACCACAAAGAGATACACCGTATCGAATAAGATACGGTGAACATAGGAGGCGGATTTTTTGAGATTTTTTGGAGGATAACCGTAAAAACGCCGGGATGGGGCCCCATGAAATGCGTGTGACAGAACAAGAAAGGGTATGCGGAACTCTGTTAAGGACTGAATGAGAAAAAAGTGCATGACAGGGCTTCATTGAAGCCCAAGGTCATAATGTCGGCTAAAGATAGGGTTTTCCTCCTTTGGGGAGGAGGTATTGAGAGCATGAGTTCAGAATTTTTCGCCGCCCCATTACCTAATGGGGGAGATTTCCGAAGGGATGTTCCCTAATTCCGGGTAGGTCCTAGGGTCCTTTTGTGTCTCGAGTTCTTCACTAAAGGAGGAAAGGGAAGAAAGATCATCGATGGCCACGTTGGGGGTAATTTCATCAACCACCCACTGGTTATTTTTTCGTGTAAATTTCCATAATTCGGCGAACGCGGTCCGGTCTTTTTCCCCTTTGATCAGGTCGCCAGTTTTTTCATCAATGACATAATCGATCATCTCCCCAGAAAGATAGGCTATGAACGAATCTTTCGCATCATCTCGAAAGTCGGCAATTTGAACAATGGTGGCCTTCTCCAGGCTGATATCTTCCATCATGTTTTTATGCCCTCGTTCCAACATGGCATTGGTTTGCTCTTGGTGTTTGAGGAGTAACGGTGCACTCATATAGTCTTTGGCCTGATCGTGATTTCTTTCCTGCCATCCTTCCTGAACTTTAAAAAAGGTCTCCTCAATGCGGGATTTGAGAAAGCTGGGTGACCAATGAGGCACCCCTCCCCCAATTTTTTCCAACAAGGTTTTACATTCTTTTCTCTTTTTTGAAAGGAAATACGACACGATGGCTGAATAGATCAGAATAACTGGCCCCAAGATTATCCAGATCCACAAAGAAAGGCCCCTTCCCACGCTCCCTCCCGCCCGCGCCCAAGATTCGTCTGGAAATAGCAGAATGGCTATTCCTAAAAAGAGAAAACTTAGAATTATTAGGGGAAGACTCCATATCATCGATTGACTCCTTGGGAAAATCATACGTCGGTTTCTTGTATTAATTGGGTTGTCTGAACATACACTGAAATTTAACTAGCAGGTTGTATGCCAACAACTTCGATAAATTTCCTTTGGTCACTTCTAGAAAGACCAGGGGAAATATTGAAAAGAAAACATGTTGGCAAAATTGAGATGCGCGGATAGGGAATCACCCAGAACTGTATCTGATTGGACTCGTCACAATCGGATACACCGTATCGAATAAGATACGGAAATTGGAGCCCCTGAGGCATCAGGGACGAGCCGCTGGAGGTGGATCGGGGATCTCGATCATTTTGCCTCATCCGGTGAGATTTTGAGATGCACGTAAAGGCCTATTTAAGGGATGGTGAAAAATGCTGTTGAGAGTATGAGAAGGTTTCAATGGGGTTTGACCAGATTAACTCCTTGAATTCAATCAGATTTTGTTTTGAAATCTTCCTCCCGTGGGCTGATTTTGGAGAATGGAATGTCTGGAAATTCCCATTTTCCGATCAAATTTTATGCATGCATATTCTCCCGCATGTAGGCTAAAATTTTTCTCATTTTACCCCTGTTTATCATATGCTCCCTTCCTCTCTGTCTCTGAAGATGTTTAGGCACCAAATTCGCACTTGTTTTGGGATTATCGGTCTTCTGTTGGTAACCCTGTGGCCTTTCATCCCAGCTTGGGCGACACACCAACCCGGAGTGGCACACGATCATTCCAGCCTACTCCATGATGTGGGGGCAGAATTGCAAATTTTGGAAGAGGAATACGTGGTGACCGCCAGCAAGTATCGTCAGCCCATTTCCCAGAGCCCTTCAAATTTATATGTCATTACCTCTGAAGATATTCGGCAGTCGGGTGCCACCGATATTCCCACCCTTTTACGACGGATTCCTGGCCTGGAAGTTCTGCAAATGAGCGGAGCCGATTTTAATGTGAGTGCCCGGGGAGATAATCAGGTTTTGGCCAATAAAGTACTGCTTATGGTGGATGGTCGGTCGGTGTATATTGATGCGCAAGGGTTTGTTTTTTGGAAGGCCCTCCCCGTGACTCTTCCGGAAATTGAACGCATCGAAGTCCTCAAAGGGCCGGCCTCCTCTCTTTATGGGTTTAACGCCTTCGATGGTGTGGTGAATATCATCACCAAAAACCCAAAATCTTCTGATATGACTACCCTCCAATTGGGGGGAGGAGAATTGGACACCATTATCGGATCGGCCGTCTTTTCCCGTGGCGTCGACGATGTTTCCTTTCGGCTTTCGGCGGGATGGGATCAGAATAATTCTTGGGAGGATCAAGACCAACGAGCGTTTCGGAGCTGGAAGTTTAACGCCGTTGGGGCCTACCAAATCTCTTCCGATTCCCAGGTCACTCTGGAGGGAGGATTGGTTGATGCTCCCGTTTTTGAAAATCAAATTGTTCCGGGTGGGGTGTTCCTGGAAAACGATGCCTTGTTGCCCTATGCCCGTCTCTCCTACAAGCTTGACGAATTTTCTCTCCAGGGCTATTGGAACCGATTTGATGCCGTCAGTGACCTGAAAACGGACCCGTCTCTGCGACCTTTTTTTCAGACCACCGGTCCCGATGGCGAGTCGACCCTCAAGTTTTTAAGTGATTCTTTTTCCCTTGATTTACAACAAGGTATCGAATTCCCGGATTATCTTCAACGGCTCATCGTAGGGGTCAATTATCGATATACGACAGTGGATAGTAACTTTTTCCTCAAGGATCAGGATGAACATCGATTTGGGGTCTATATTCAGGATGAATGGCGGCCCTTTTCTTTTCTTCAACTGGTGAGTGGGCTTCGTGTCGACCTCCATTCCGAAATTCCCGAAACCTATAGCCCTCGGATTGCCGCCATTCTTCAACCCCACTCCGACCACTCCATACGGTTGTCTTTTTCTGTGTCGTATCGACCTCCGACGCTGGTAGAGACGCACAATAATCCACAGGTTTCTGTCCTGCTTCCTCCTCCTCTTCCTCCCCTTACGGGGACCGTCGCCGGGACTTCCAATTTGGATGCCGAGCGAATCATTTCTTATGAGTTGGGGTATCAGGGTTGGTATTATAAACATCGAGTCCGTCTGCGGGCCTCCGCCTTTTTTAATCACCTTTCTGATCTCATTCGTCCGGACTTTCAACCGGGTTCTTCGGCGACCTTTACCAATAATCGAGATGGAGATATCTATGGGGGGGAGGGGAGTATCGAATTTTTAGTCACACCCTGGCTCAATGGTTTTGCCAATGTTTCCTATCAAGAATTTTCCCAATCCTTTTCGGGAATCAGTCGGCGAGAGGGCCCAACGATTAAGGTCAATGGTGGACTTCGGACGAATTGGGAGATGGGTTTGAGCAGTGAGCTGACCGTGCATTATGTCGATTCCACCTCTTATCCTTTAGATGACGTCTTTCTCCTATTTGGGGACCAGGGTGTTCCTGTGCCCGAGGAGAATCTGGAGGATTATGTCTATGTGAATCTCCGGGGGGCCTATCGATTTTGGGACAATCGGGCTGAATTGGCCGTGACCTTTTTTAATCTCCTGAATGACCGACATCGTGAACATCCTCTCGGAGAAACCATCGGGAATAGAATTTTAGGAAGGCTCACGGTTCGTCTTTAATGAACGAATGGGTTCGGTTGACTCGCCGGGGTTGACCGATTGCCGCAACTTGGGATTTCATGCTTCAGTTAAGGGAATGAGGGCTTTGAGATCTTGGAAATCGAGGTGTGGTGTATGGCCATTTTCTTGAGACCCCTTCTGAATTATTGTAAGCTTTTGATGATGAAACCTTTCTCGCTATCTTCTTATCTCTGGTGTGTTTCCCTGTTCCTCCTTTTGGGATGGCATCAGCCTGTCTTGGGTCAAGAAATCACGATATTGACCTCTTCCAACATTCCGGCCTATCAAGACGCCGTCCAAGGATTTCGAGCGACCTTGCCTCCTTCAGTCTCGGTGGCCCAATATCAAGTCCCCAAAAGTTTTGAGGAGGGGAAGGCCTTAGGTCAAAAAATTCGGGCTTCGAATACTCAGTTAGTCTACACCGTAGGATTGAAAGCCACACTGTTGGCGAAGGTGGAAATTATTGATGTTCCTGTCGTCTTTTCTTCGGTCTTTTTCCCTGAACGGTACGAATTGCCTCCCCATATGTATGGTATTGCCATGAATGTGTCTGTGGAGGAGCAATTTCAACATTTCCGACGTCTGCTCCCAAAGTTAAACAATTTGGGCGTCCTCTATGATCGTAAAAACATGGCAGGGGTGATCGATCGTGCCCGGAAAGTGGCCTCAGAACAACAGTTCACGATGCGGGCGGTTCCTGTGGAAGATATTCGGGAGGTTCCCTCCGCTCTTCGCGAGTTGTTGCCTCAAATCGATGCCCTTTGGCTCCTTCCAGATCCCTTGGTCACGAGTTCTGACTCCCTGGCCTTCATTTTGGAAACGGTCACGGACCATAACGTTCCTCTTTTGGGGTTTTCTCCAGGCCTCGTTCGCCACGGAGCTTTGGCGTCGGTCTCCGGAGATGCCAGGGGAATTGGACGCAAAGCGGGCCGCTTGGCCTTGTCTCTCGTTAGGGGAGAAGGAACAGCTTCCGGTCGCACTGTGGTAGCGACCGCCCCCCCCACTTTGGCTTTGAACCTGAATACTGCCGAACTATTAGGGGTTACCCCCCCTCCCACCGTTCTTAAGCTTGCCGATGCGTTGTTTGGCGGCCCTAGCGCGTTTGCTCGGCGGGGAGTTCCCGGAACCCTTCAAGATTCCACCGATCCCAATCAGACGATCGCCATTCCTTAAAGGAAGGGATAGTCTGAGTGTTACCTTTCCATCTCTTCCGTAAGCCCTTCTCCCTTTACACCAAATTTATTCTCTTGATTTGTGCCGTTGGGATTTCGACAGGGGTTCTTTTGGGCTGGTATGTCATCGATCAACACCAAAAGGAACTCACGAAGTCTTTGAAGCATACGGGGGGCATTTTAGTCAAAAATTTAGCGGCTATCAGTCGATATAGTGTGCTGACCCAGGACGTGTTGCGTCTGAATCAGTTAATGGAAGGACCTCTTGCGATTGAAGAAGTGGTGTATGTGCTATTTTTGGATTCTGAAGGCCGAATCCTTGCTAGCCAGGGAAAAGGTATCCATTCTTCTCTTCTTCCTGCTAAGGGAGAGTCCCCTCTTCCCCTCCAACTCGACCACTTGCCTTTCTCCCCAACCCCACCCTCGATTTTTACCCCGTTTATCGTTGGCGACATCAATGGTCAGGTGGGTCTTAAAACCCTACCCGAGGAAGGGGATTCTTCTGATTCCTTTTTTGCACCACCAAAGGAAATTATTTTTGATTTTGCCGTCCCTGTTTTCAGAAGGCGATCCGATTCTTCCTTTCAAGACCTTCAAACGATAGAGACAGAGATTGGATCGAGTGCTTCCGTTCCGACACTCTATGGGTTCGTCCGACTGGGTTTATCCACAGCCGGCCTTCAGGAAGATTTTGTGGCAAACCGAATATGGCTTATCCAGGTTATGACCATACTCATTTTGTGTGCAGTGATCGTCACCATCATTGCTACCAATCGCTTAATCAAACCCCTGCGCGATTTAGCCCATACGGCGATCCGTATTGGTCAAGGAGAGCTGACCCCTACATTGAAACCAACTTCCAGGGATGAAATAGGGGATCTCACACGAGCCTTCAATACGATGACGGACTCCTTAAAGGCACGTGACAAGCAATTGGCCCGCCATGTTAATAACTTGGAGGCGTTGAATTCTTTAAGCAGTCTAATTAACTCTGCCTCTCACCTGGAGGGGCTATTTTCAGATGTCAGCGAGTTTTTATTACAAAAAGGGTATTTTTCAGGGATCATTATTTTCTCCTATGAACAGAGGAGTCGGGAGATTCGGCCCGCTTTCTCCTATGGAATACCTCCTTCACAATTACCTCGATTACAGTCACTCCATTGGGTTTTACCGGAAGATGATTCCCCAGATACTTTGACCAACCTCATTCATCAGGAACAATCCCTCCTTATCCCTTCCATGGAAGAGGAAGGGCATTTGGTCCCCTCTCCCGTTCGAGAGACCTTCCAATCTCTCGGCTGGAATTCAATGGTATTCGCTCCCCTTCAGCATCCCACGGAGGTCTTTGGTTTTATCGTTGGGGCTCGGGACTCTCGACCCTGTTCCCCAAGCGATGAAAATTTTCTGACAGCCCTCTCCCATCAAATGAATGTGGCTATGGCTAAAATTGACGCCTACCAGGATTTGGCTCGATTGGCTGAGAGTTTGGAAGAACGAATTGCGATTCGGACGAAGGAGCTTGAAGATGCGAATCACCGATTGTTGGAATTGGATCGATTGAAATCGGCTTTTGTTTCCACGGCCTCCCATGAATTGCGGACCCCTCTCACGTCTATCCATATGTTTGTGGATAATATGTTAAAGGGTGTGGGTGGAAAGTTATCCGATAATCACCGCCACTATCTGTCCCGTATCCAGACCAATGTCCAGCGGTTACGGCGAATGATCAGCCAGCTTTTAGACCTCTCTCGCATTGAATCCGGAAAAATTCACTTACAGTTTCAGCCCTGTCATTTGAGGGCCCTCCTTGAAGCGGCCGTGGAAAGCCTGAGGCCGTTGGGTGAAGAAAAAGACATTGACTTTTCTCTAATTTGTCCAAAGGATCTTCCTCCCATGCTCGCTGATGAGGATAAATTTCATCAGATCCTGACGAATCTCATTCACAATTCGATTAAGTTTACTCCTGCGGGCGGGAAGATTTCGGTTATCGCTGACAAACCGGATGAATACAGTTTCCGAATTTCTATTCAGGATACAGGTTGTGGAATTCAACCCGAAGAACGGGATAGGCTGTTTGCTCCCTTTACTCAAGGACAGTCAGGCAGTAAATCAGGAGTGGGAGCAGGTCTCGGTTTAGCGGTGACCAAACATTTGGTCGAACTTCATGGGGGAACGATCTCACTCGATAATCTTCCTCAAGAAGGCACCAATGTTACCATTTCTGTTCCTATTCATCACGATGCCATGATGCCTCGAGAACGGACGCCCGTTTAACAAAGATCCTAGCTCTGAAATGGATAGTGCGTCATTGAATGTCTCGTTGTTTCATTAATCGGGCAAAATACGTCCGTTGAAGTTTGAGGAGTTCGGCCGCTCGTGTTTTATTCCCTTCGGCTTCGCGTAGGGCACTCACGATAAGTTGTCGACTATAGGCTTCCATCGCCTCATGATACGATGTTTGCGGAAGCACCGGTGTGGGAGAGACCATGGTTTCTGGGGAAGTGGATTTCAAGTTCAGAAATTCGGTCGTGATTTCATTTCCCGAAGTAAGGATGACTGCACGCGCCAAGACATTATCGAGCTCCCGAACGTTTCCGGGCCAGGCATACCCGGTCAACTGAGCTTGGGCGTCGTCAGTTATTTTCATCTTTGACTTTTTCGCTTCTCGACAATGCCGTTCAACGAAGAAATTGGCCAATTTGTGGATATCCGATGGGCGATTTCGCAAAGGAGGGAGTTCGAAAGTCAGGATATTCAGCCGAAAAAATAGGTCTTCTCGAAAATCTCCCTTTTTCACCCATTCCTCAAGGTCACGGTGTGTGGCCGCGATGAATCGTACATCAACTTCTATATTCTTGGTCCCACCCACCCGTTGAAATTGATGGTCTTGGAGTACTCGTAACAGCCGACCTTGGAGGGGAAGTGGTAAGTCCCCAATTTCATCCAAAAACACGGTGCCTCCCTGCGCCGCTTCAATCTTGCCAACATGTAACTGGTTGGCTCCGGTGAACGCTCCCCGTTCGTGTCCGAACAATTCATTTTCCAATAACGTGTCTGGAAGAGACGCGCAATTGATCGCCATAAAGGGTTCAGTTCGACGGGGACTCGAGCGGTGAATCGTGCGGGCAAAGAGTTCTTTCCCCGTTCCCGTTTCTCCCTGTAAGAGAACGGTGGCTTGGGATTGGGCCGCCCGTCCCGCGAGGGTTTTTAGGTCTTGGATTTTTTCATCTTCTCCTATGATGGTGGCATAGGGTGAATCGACTTCGGCTTGTAAATTTTCCACCTTGCGTTCAAGGGAGGTTCGGCGCAACGCCTTATCGATGACCAGGGTTAGGTGATCAAGATCAAAAGGTTTAGGAAGAAAATCAAAGGCACCGATTTTCATAGCCTCGACGGCTTTTTCAATGCTACCGTGAGCCGTCATGACAATGACAGGAGGTCGAATTTCTGCTTGGACTTGAGGTGGATTATTTTCATCAGGTGGTTGGGTCTCCTGAGCTTGTCGCAACGTTTGGAGAATTTCTAGTCCTTGAATATCGGGAAGGAATAAATCTAAAAGCGTGAGATCAGGAGATTGGTTTTGAATGGCCTTTAAGGCCTCTTTCCCATTTTTGGCATTGAGGATATCAAACCCATCAAGACCTAAACGATCGGAAAGACCCTCTAAAATGTCGGGATCATCATCGACAATGAGTATTTTTTTTGGCATGACCGTCGTTGAAAGTTCGAAGTATGAAACGATGAAGGACCTGCGGGGCCAAGTCTATAAGGAGCGAAATCTGGCCGAGAACCTTCAAAGTTTGGGTAAATATATATTATTTTCACAAAAAGATCATTGGTATAGTATCGTATGATGGGACAATCTTTCATGAAATGAAGGATTTGTAAAAAAAGCTATGGGGAAATCCAAAACTGATCCTTCCAACAAAGTCGTGGGGACCAATCGAAAGGCCCTCTATGATTATCATGTGGAGGAGAAAATTGAGGCCGGCTTGGTCCTGGTTGGTACCGAAGTCAAGGCTCTGCGGGAAGGCCATGTAAATCTGAGAGATAGCTATGCTTCCATTTCGAATGGCAAGGCCGTTCTGCATAATTGTCATATTGGGACCTATAGCCATGGCAATCAAATGAACCATGAGCCTTTGCGGCCCCGCACCTTGTTGCTCCATAAAAACGAAATCGAACGGTTGATGGGCAAGGTGCAACAAAAAGGGCTTACCCTTGTGCCCCTACGGTTGTACTTTAATGCTCGAGGGCGGGCTAAGTTGGAATTGGCGTTGGCTCGAGGAAAGAAGACCTATGATCGACGGGAAACCATCAAAAAACGGGAGGCAACCCGGGAAATCGACCGCGCTATGAAGGCTTCTCGAAATCGGTAAAAAGGAATTGCAGACAAAATAAGGCTGTCTTTAATTCCCACTTACGAATAGGAATATGAGGATGCAGAAATTGATATATTTATTGTCATTTGTGATATTATCCTGAATCCCTCAAATATTCTGTCAAATTTCAACATCCTAAAAAATATTTGCTGTAATATGTTTGGATTCCCCGATGCAGAAAGGCCATCAGCAGGAGAGTTTAAAAAGAACTTACTGAAATCTGTCATATTCCAGGTAAAATTTGAAAGATCGGAAGATGTGGTTTCTTGTTTCAAAACAAAGCGGGAAGTGCTGAAAGAAAAATTTCCAATCACGAACACGATAACCGAAAATATTGCCGAGGTGCGGTTTGAAAAAGACAAAACACCTCTCATTCAGACAGCCAACAGTCCTAATATTGGCTATGAATTTAAAACCGAGGACAATAACAAAACCTTAGCTATTACCGAAGATACTCTTTCTTATACTGTATTTGGACCTTCATATAAGAACTTCTTTGTTGCCAGTTCGGAGATAGAAGGGGACTTTTTTGAAATTTTAAAAGAAAGTAATGTTTTGAAATTCAATCGTGTTGCGATAAGGAAAATTAATTTAATTGAACCAGAGGACCCAATACCCTCCAATAAAGATCTTCTTTCTTATGTGTTTAATAAAGATCTTATCAATAACATTACCGCTTTCCCTGAATTAGATTTGATGGCCTCAGGAATTTCAAATGTTACAATGAAAAAAGCCGATAAAAGATTAAACGTGGTTTATGGATTATTAGCTCCTAGTCAAAAAAAGGCCAATAAACAAATATTGTTGGATATAGATTTGTTTTTCTTTGATCAAAATTGCGGCCTAGATTCGCTAATACAAAAGTGGAAAGAAATTAATGATGAAATTTTTAGGATATTCAATTGGGCTATAAGTAAAGACTTAATATCCGATATTTCCTCACCCTAGGAGACTATAATGCCTCAAACGTTTGCCTTCAAAATTAGCGATGTTGAGCCTAAGGAAATGGTTCCAATCGTAGAAGAGCCTCATAAGGAAACAAAGGAAATAACCAAATATTTTGAAAGATTTGAAGAGTTATGTAATTCCCTAAAGGAATTAGAAGAAATTCGGAATGAATGTTCTCAAGAGAACTGGGAGGGCATGGATGAACTCCCAATTACCGAAAAAACGATAATGAAAGCTAGAAAACTATTATTTAACGCATCCAGATTACCCAATAATATTCAATTACCTAGTATTACGCCCACCTCATCCGGAGGGATTGAAATGGAGTGGTATAAAGATAAGGGGCAGCGTTTTGCCATCCGATTATTTGGACAGGGGGTCTTTGTTTATTCAGGGTTGTTGGGTGTTTGTAAAGATGCTGATGGAAATGAATTAGAGAAAGATACGAGAGGAAGAAGTGTATTATCTGAAGAAGGTTTGCCCCATGAGATAAAAGATAATTTATCTCGATTATTTAATATTTTTACTGGGTAACCTTTTGATGGGATTGGTAAATGAAGAAATTGTCACCTGTGTGGTTTTTGGGAAAAGGAAACTAATTAAAACTGATGGCAAGGTTATAGTCAAAGCCAAGGCCTTTGAACCTCATCGAATCAGGAATGATTTATCTGTTTTTTGCATAGGAGATTTAAAGTCCGGATCTGACGAAAGAAGCATATGGTTTATTGCGAAGTTCGTTGAGAGAAAAAGAAAGCAAGGTGGAGATCCATCAAATTTATATGGTCGTGCGGATGTATCAGTATTCCAAATAAGAGACTTACAGCTAGATGCAGTTCCTGATGAACCACCACCCAGACACGCAAATATTAAAAACTTTCCAACCTTTAGTACAGAAAACGACTCTGAAAGTTTTCAAATTCAACACAAATTAGCCGACCGAGCTGAGGGATTCTTAATTTCTGAAGTTGTCCCCGAAATTTCAAATGTTCTTGAGGAAGATGTGACGGTCAGGCCAGAATTTTTGGATTATCTCTCCGAATAAGAAAACTTCTTTCCCTCATTATTTTACTCAAATTAAAATTTTTTTGGGTATCTTCGATTTACCTTAAGGATTCGAATGGCATACCTGAAAATCCATTCGGCGGAATTTTTGGCCTCCTGTGGGACCGTGGAGCAATTTTTAAAGGAGACGCTCCCCGAAATTGCCATCGTGGGGCGGTCTAACGTGGGGAAATCTTCTGCGATAAATTGTTTAGTGAATCGTCAAGGTTTAGCGAAGGTGGGAAAAACTCCTGGAAAAACTCAAACCATCAATTTTTTTGACGTTCAATCTAACGGGCCGCACTTTCGTTTAGTCGATCTTCCGGGTTATGGATTTGCCAAAGTACCTCAGCACATCAAAGCCTTGTGGGGTCCCCTCATCGAAGCCTATTTTCGAACGAGAGAGAAATTACAAGGTGTGATTCAGTTGGTGGACTCTCGACAAGTTCAAGACTCGGATCGAGAGATGATCGAGTGGTTAACCCGGTTGGAAATTCCCACACTTTTTGTGGCGACGAAAGCCGATAAGGTGCCCAGGGGTAAACGTCAGGTGACCATTCGGGAATTTCGGGAAGTCCTGAAAATAGAGGATGAGCCAATCTTCATGTCCGCTTACACGGGAGAAGGAAAACAGACGGTCTTAGATCAGGTCAGAATGTTGCTTGAGCAGGAATGTTGAAAACAAATGTCTCACCTTTCAGGATGGGATAAGCAAGCCCGCGTTCTCGCGGTTTTGCCCGACCATCGGCCTCACATCTAAGGGTACACTCTTTAGAGATGTGATAAGCCATGACGCTCGTCGCCCCGGGAACGGTCCTAGGTATATGCTCCGTACGCCAAAACCATGGGAACGTCCTGCCGGATGTAAAAAACCATTCGCGGCTTTGCTGAATGGAATTTTTTTTAACATTCCTGGTTGCTGAAGATTTCGGGATCCCTATGGGTACGTTTTGTGTTCTGGAAAAAGATTTATTCCACTGGCCATGAGATAACTATCCAAATTTTCCAGATTTTCCAGGCGTAAGGAAAATGGCAAGGTCTAGGGGGTAAGGAATTAGTCTTGGCTTGTTGTGTGAGGTTAATCCGTTGGAGGATGTAAGCTCTGTGGGGTGGCAAATGGAACATCCTGGGGTGGGAGGGGGCGGGTCCAAATATACGATACAACACCCGTACCCACGACGATTAATACTGATTTCACCAAGGTCCCTAACGCTATAATCCAGAAGCTCAGAGAAAAGCCCAGGATAATGGTTACGGTGGCCATGAATTTAGCTTGAAGGCTGATGCTCCCATAGTGTTCCCAATTCCGAATGATGGGACCGAGACGGGGTTGGTGAAGGAGCCATTGGTGCAGGGAGGGGGAACTTTTGGAAAAACAATACGCCGAGAGGAGAATAAAAGGCGTCGTGGGCAATAGAGGTAAAAATACCCCCATGATCCCCAAGCCTAAACTGGTCCATCCCGCCACGATCAATATCAGTTTCACAAGCGATGCTTCCTCACCATTGGGAATGAAAGTTCTATTAGAGTGTATCGGTCCCTGAGGAACAGCAATTAACCAGAATTTACGGAGAGGGAAACATCCGATTGGAGGCAGTGTGGAGGCATCTTGCCATTACGAAGGGACCTGGATTTGAGGCGTTCCCCCGTGCGAGAAAAGGAAGAAAGGTGATGAGGGTTTTGAGGAAAACCGAGGGGAAGAAACTGAGGATCCTAAAATTTCACGTCAATGAAGGCTTTTTCTTTTAATTGGGCCAGCCAGTTTCGATACACTTCCTGCGCGCGTTCCTTCGAAAGGCGGGTTTTAATGTCCCGTTCTACCTCGTCAAGAGGGATTTGCTGGGCCTCTTGAATTTCTTCCACCAATAGGAGATGTACCCCCAAATCGGTCTGTATGGGTTGGGAAAGAATGTCCTGAGGGAGATTCTTGAGGGTCTGAGCAAGGGGCGTAAGAAGTTCTTCTTTTCGTACCCACCCTAATTCTTGGAGTTCTGCAAAATTCCTATTTGCGAGCTCTTCCAGATCCCCGCCCGATGTCCATTCTCGATAAATCTTCTGAGCTTTGGCCAACGCCCGTTCTTTTTCGTAAGGAGTCTCAATATAGAAGAGAATCTGTTTGAGCCGGTATTGTGGGGACTTCCTGAAAAGGGCCGGGTTATCCTCATAGAACCGCAGGATCTCTTCATCTTCGACCACGACTTTTTGGCGCACTTCAAATTCAAAAAGTTTTTGGAGCAACAGATAACGGCCGAATTCTTCCTCCGTTTGACCTGGTGGAAGAGGCGATCGTCTGATGGCCGCATCGATTTCCTGTTGACTGACCGATAGGCCTCTTTCTTTGGCTTCCTGAAATTGTAACCGTTCATCGATTAAATCGTTTAAGACTTCTCGTTGTTTTTCATGGTACCGTCGCTCTAGCTCTTTCCCCTGATATTTCGCTTTGAGTCGGATTTTTTCGTCACGAATTTTATGTTGAAGATCCGACCAGGTAATCACATCCTTGTTCACGACAGCCACGATTCGGTCAGAATACCCCCACCCTAGGGTGGGAAGGGTCAGCAAAAATCCCATTATGACCATTCCGATGAAGATTGATGGAAGGGAGAGGAACAGTGAGCTCTCGGAGAGCACCACCTTATGAAAGGTTGATCGCAAAATCATTCGAAATGGACGGCGTTTCTTGAAAAGGTTATTAGAGGCAGAATGTTCTTATTATTCTGAATCTTGGTCCAGGTTTCTATTAAGCGTTTGATTTAGCTAATAATACCTAAATGGATAAACGATAAGAGTGACAAAACTTCAACCCCCTCCTTCTTCCTCTTTTGGAAGGGAGCTGATGAGACCCTGAAGGATCGTATTGAGGATGGGGTACATCTGGTTCCATTCTTGTTCTGCCATAGTCAGCCGACAACTTCGTGGAGAAAGAAACTCAATTTGCTCTTTCCAGTCTTCGATCAGACGGGCGAGTCCCGGTTCGGGGAGTTTGGCTTGCTCATGAAACCTCAAGCTTACGACCCCACTCCGCGCTTCAACATATTCCAGGTGGAGGGCTTTGGCCAGCACTCGAATTTGCATGACCTCAAACAGGCGTTCTACCGGATCGGGTAACGTCCCGAATCGATCAAGGGTTTCCCCATAAAGTAAGGCCAAATCCCCGAGACGTTCGCTCCCCGACAACCGTTTATAAAGGCCCAAGCGTTGGGATGCGTTTTCAACGTATGTTTCGGGAATAAAAGCCGATACATCCACCTGTAGAGTCGGCTCCCAATCTTCTTTGATCTCTTGGCCTTTCATTTGTTGGACCGCCTGTTCGACCATTTGGAGGTAAAGATCCAACCCAACGGCCGCGATGTTGCCGGATTGTTGTTTGCCGAGTAAATTTCCCGCTCCACGAATTTCTAAGTCTGCGGCCGCGATGCGAAACCCTGAACCCAGTTCGGCGAATTCCTGAATGGCCATCATGCGTTTTTGCGCATCGGTACTGAGGGTTTCCTCATTGGGGATGAATAAATAAGCAAATGCCTGTTGGCCTCCACGACCGACCCGGCCTCGGAGTTGGTAGAGTTGCGACAGACCAAACAGGTCGGCCCTATCTACCAGAATGGTATTGGCGGAAGGAACGTCCAAGCCCGATTGAATAATGGCCGAAGCCAAGAGTACATCCGCTTCCCCGTGAAAAAATTGGAGCATGACTCGTTCCAAGAGTTTTTCATCCATTTGTCCGTGCGCCATCAAGACCCGGGCTTCCGGAACCAATTCCTGTAACCAGGCTCCCGTTTGTTCCATCGTTTCTACACGGTTATGAACATAAAACGTTTGTCCACCCCGCCCAAGCTCCCGGCGAATCGCTTCTTTAATGACCGTGGGATCGAATCGTAAGACTTGGGTTTCTACGGCTAATCGTCCGGGAGGCGGGGTTTCAATGACGGAAAGATCGCGAACTCCAGAAAAGGCCATTTGCAAGGTACGAGGAATGGGTGTGGCAGACAGGGTAAGGACATCCACTTGTGTACGAAGTTGTTTGAGCCGTTCCTTGTGGCGAACACCAAACCATTGTTCCTCGTCAATAATGACAAGCCCCAATTGTTTGAAACTGACATCCTTTTGAACCACCCGGTGGGTACCAATCACGATATCAATGAGTCCAGCGGCGAGCTCTTTGAGCGTCAATTTGATTTCGGCCGGGGACTGAAACCGAGAAAGAAGACCGATTTTGACTGGGAAGGGGGCAAACCGTTCAGAAAAATTTTCAAAATGTTGCTGGGCTAACAATGTCGTAGGGACGAGCACGGCAACCTGTCTATTAGCCTGAACGGCCTTAAACGTCGCCCGCATCGCCACTTCGGTTTTTCCATAACCCACGTCCCCGCAAACCAGACGATCCATGGGTTTGGGGGATTCCATGTCCCGACCGATTTCTTCGATGGCTTTTTGTTGATCAGGCGTTTCTTCGTATTCAAATCCGGCTTCAAACTCATGAACTAACAGGGTGTCTTCCTGATAGGCCGATCGCCGAGCGACTTCGCGGTTGGCATAGAGTTCCAACAATTCCTCGGTCATATCTTCGATACCCTTTTTCACTTTCGCCTTGGTTCTCCCCCAGGAAGTTCCCCCCAGGCGGTCCAGTTTGGGGGAACGCTGTTCGGCCCCTCGATAGCGATGAATATGATTCAATCGATCAAGGGGAACGTAGAGGGTATCGGTTCCTCCAAATTGCAACAGCAAATAGTCGCTGGTAAACCCTTGTACCTCCAATCGTCGCAACCCTAAATAGCGCCCGATTCCATGTTGGAGATGGACCACCAGATCTCCCTCTTTCAGATCATCAAGAGAGGAGAAAAATTTCGCAGTGGGGGATTTGGTGTGGGGACGATGCCGGATTCCCTTCCCAAAGAGTTCTTCCTCGGTGACAAAGGCCACTCCCCCATCATGCGAAATAAATCCCGCAGAGAGATCACCTTCCAAACAATAAAAGGGCCCCCGATCCCCTGAGGTCTGTTGGGGGAACGGAGGCTTCCAGGTATTGGCGGGGAATCCATGATCTTGTAGGAGGGAAAGAAGCCTCTCCACCTGACCGGGGCTCCTGGCGACCAAAAACACTCCCGTTTCCGCTCGCAATTGATCCAATTTACTCAGGGTTTCCCGAAAGGGAATTCCCCGGGCTCCCAGGCCCATGCTCCCTGGAGATTGAACGGATATCGACTTGGGCACGCAGGGCATGGTGGACGAATCGGGGGCGACGTGGTCCCACAGGATAGTCGGGCACATGGACGTATAGGTGGTGAGGGTTTCCCAGTCTTCATAAAGCCGGGTGGGCCGGGAATGCGAAGTGGGAGGGGAACTGGATAGAATCTCTTCCCATCTTTCTTGGAGAGAGGTCCAGAATTGGGTGGAAGCCTGTTCCAGGTCTCCCGGCCGGTAGAGCCACACTGTAGGGGGATGAACCAAGTATTCGAACAGGGTCATTAATTGCGGATAATAATTCGGCAAATCCCATTCAATACTGGGAAGAATGGTATCAGGCAGGCCCTCAGTCGTCGGGTTGGCGGGGGGGATAAATTCCCGTGTGGGCAAGATCCAGGTCTGTTGAAGTTGTGTGAAGGATTCTTGTGTGGATGGATCAAAAGTCCGTATGGATTCTACCGTGTCTCCGAGGAATTCAATTCTGACGGGGTTGTCTTGCGCCGTGGAGAAAATATCCACGATGCCACCACGCACGCTGAATTCTCCGGGGATTTCCGCTAATGACACACGCTCGTACCCTAATCGAATGAGGGAACGTAAGAGATGTTCACGTTCTATCGTGTCTCCAATTTCCAAGGCAAAGCAGGCTTCCGAAAACACGGAGGGTGGGACGAGCTTGTGAAGGACGGCCGGTAAGGAACTGATCAGCACCGTGGGGTGCTCCTGACATAACCGGTGAAGAGCTCGAACCCTCTGGCAAATGACCGTATGCGCTGGGAGAGAAGGGTTATAGGGAACCGTGGCCCATGGAGGGAACAGTGCCAGGCTTTCTTTCTCTTGCCCCAACAAGGTCGCGAAAAATTTTAGGTCTTCGAAAAGTTGATCTGCCTCCTCCTGAGTAGGGGTTATAATCAGTGTGGTCTGGCTCTTGCCCGAGGACTCCGGAGCGGCATTATGAGTCAAGAGACTCATCGTCAGGGCTAGACAAGCTGGCTGTGTACTCAAAAGACACGGCGGGGGATTTTTTTCGGGAATAGAAGGAACAACTTCATGAATGAGGTGCCTGAAACGATTTACCATGGAGGGAAGTGTCATAAAACAACCTGAAAATGATGTGTAAGGGAATCTAGGAGGAAGAGGATGTCATCCCGTGGCTGAGCAAAATTCGTCGAACAATCTGGGTGGTGGAAATATCCGGTACCAGGGGAATGGTTCGCACCTTGCCACCCTGAGCCTCAACGATATCTTTCCCCACAATGTGTTCTGGATCCCAATCTCCCCCCTTGACTAAAATATTGGGTTGAAGGGCTTCAATAAGTCTTAAAGGGTTGGGTTCATCGAAGATCGTGACGTAGTCAACACAAGCCAATGCCGCCAGGACCTCCGCGCGATGCCTTTCAGGAATAATGGGTCGATCTTGACCCTTGGCAAGCTGACGCACGGAATGATCGCTGTTCAGGCCTATGACCAGTCGATCCCCCAGTCGTTTGGCCTCCTGCAAATACCGGATGTGCCCGACATGTACCAAATCAAAACACCCATTGGTAAAGACCACGACATCTCCATTTTGCCGATGCTTCCCTACCTGGTCGATGAGACTAGGACGTGATAGAAATTTTTCCATAAAGGTGTCAGGAACCTTTTATTTGACCCTTTTAAAAAAATCAGTATAATACTTTACCATGGGACGCCCATTACGCGCAGCTGCCGGGGGCATCATTTACCATGTCCTCAATCGAGCCAATGCCCGCCAGATTATTTTTAAAAAACCCAAGGATTATCAAAACTGGGAACAGGTTCTTCTTGAAGCCCAGGATCAGGTTCCTGTTCGGATTTTGTCCTATTGTGTGATGCCAAACCATTGGCATCTGGTGCTTTGGCCACGGCGCGACGGGGATTTATCGCGATTTATGGCTTGGCTCACCTTAACCCACACCCAACGATGGCATGCCCATCATCGTTCAGTGGGTAGTGGACACCTGTATCAAGGCCGATTTAAATCCTTTCCCGTTCAAGCTGAGGAGCATTTTTTGGCCCTGTGCCGTTATGTCGAACAAAATCCGGTACGAGCTGGCCTTGTGTCACGAACTGAGGAGTGGAAATGGTCGAGCTTTTGGCGTCGTACCCAAGGAGCCAGAGAAAGCCAATGGCTGGCCGATTGGCCGGTCCCTCGTCCTCGGCAATGGGCCAAGGGGACGAACGAACCTCAAACGGAGTCAGAGTTGGAGGCCATTCGCCAATGCGTCCAGCGGGGAAAGCCCTTTGGCAAGGAGGTCTGGGTTCAGCGCATGTCTCGCCGATTAAGCCTCGAAAGTACTCTCCGACCCAGGGGACGCCCCAAAAAAGGGAAACCCTGAGGGGTATTCCCAGCAATCTTTCCCCATATCTTTATGTCCACCCATACACAGAGATATACAAATCCACGGCTTTTTCGGGCAACACACACCAATTTCCCAAAGTCCGTAGTCGGTTCTCTTTATTCCCTGCGATAAAATCGCTCTTGTTTTGTGTCCCAAATTGATGCCCTCCGGTCCGGAGGTGTTCGTGAAGGTCTTGAATATCCCGCATCTGGTTCAGGGATAAGTGAGACATTCCCTGAACCGGATCCTTCGGTTTTCCTTTCTTTTGTCCGGTCCCGCTATTACGGCCCCCATACTCAGAGCACTGTAACCGATTAAAAAAAAGGCGGATTGTTTCCGAATTCGTTTGCCTTAGCCTCTCTCTTAAGGTGACCCCGTACTCCATCAGAAAAAGGTGTGGATCTTTGAATCGTCATCCTTCCCTCTTCCCCCCTCTTTTCTGGCAAGTTTAACGCATTTATCTTCTGCTTCACATTAATGCAATTCGTATCAATTGTAATTCGGTGGAAACCCAACTTAAACTGTGACCATTCTTTTTCACTGTAGGGCCAAGAACAAGCTTCGCAGTTGTCCGGCCCTATTTTTCCACCACCACAGTGGATACATTTTGGTGAATCATTCAACATGATTGGGTCAATACTGGAAAATTCAATTTTAGGTATTCTTAAAGATTAGCACGGTGCCTTTTTCATTCAAGGTCAGTATAAGGAAACTTGCCTATCCATCTACGAACCCCATTGGGACTGGACTTTCTTTGGGCTGCCTATGCCTAAAATCGGCCAAAATCGAGTTTTTGAAATTGTATTAATAGGTCTGTTAAATCACAAAAAACTTTCAACGATGAATTGCGGGCTGCTACAGTGATTTATTTTTTAGGATCTTTACCTGGTATGTTGATCGCAGGCTCTTTCTCCTTGTTCGCCGTATGAGTTCCTTTCCCAGCCAAACTCCCACACCATTTTCCCCACATCTTTTGGGTTTACTCGTCGCTCCGCTTTTGGCGGGACTGATGTTTCTGTTTCTTCCCGACACCCTTTCAGATTCCGCCCGCATCTTAGCCGCGATTTTATCCTGGGTGGTGGTGATGTGGATTTCCGAACCCATTCCTCTGCCCATGACGGCCCTTTTGGGATGTGGGTTGTGTGTGTTGATGGGGGTGGGGACGATGAAGTCGGTGTTTTCGGCCTATGCCCATCCCATCATTTTTCTCTTTATCGGAAGTTTTTTTATTTCTGAAGCGCTATCGGTTCATGGACTAGATCGGCGGTTCGGCAATTGGCTCCTTTCCCGGAAATGGGTGGGGAATCATCCAATTCGGATTATGATGGCCATTAGTCTGGCGGTGGCGGGTATGTCCATGTGGATTAGTAATACGGCGGCGACGGCCGTCATGCTCCCCATTGCGTTAGGGGTGTTGAATGCGCTTCGGCAAAGCGGGATAGATCTTGGACGATTCGAAACCGGATTTCTACTTTGCTTGGCCTATGGGGCGGGGATCGGTGGGGTGGCCACCTTGATTGGCACACCACCAAACTTACTGGGCATCGGGCTGCTGGCTGAGCAAGCCCATGTCACCATTTCGTTTGACCAGTGGATGGTGATGGGCTTGCCGGTGGCCGGTGTCATGCTTCTCGTGATGTTTTCCCTGTTGTATTGGCTGTATGCTCCCAGTTCTCTCACAGCCGGGGCCTCATCCTCAGTAAAAATGGAAACACCGGTGTATGTTCCCTGGTCGCGCGGTGAGCGGTATACGTTCGGGGTGTTTCTCCTGGCCGTGTTTCTGTGGTTGTTGCCGGCTTTATTGTCCATTGGATTGGAACCCGACGATGCGCTCGTCCAATGGGTTCGGGTTCACCTTCCGAAAGAGCTCGTGCCCATATTTGCGTCAGGCCTCTTATTTCTTTTACCCATCGATCTACGGCAAGGCACGTTTACCCTCACGTGGAAGCAAGCCGCCAATATCCATTGGGGGACGATCTTGTTGTTTGGCGGGGGTATTGCTTTTGGCGAACTGATGGTGAAGACGGAACTAGCCCTGACGATCGGTCAAGGGATGGTCGGGTTGTTTGGCATTGAATCGGTGTGGAGTTTGATGGGTGTCGCTATTCTCACGGCCTTGGTATTAACGGAGTTAGCTTCGAATACCGCGGCTACCAGCATGCTCGTTCCGGTGCTTATCGCCATTTCGCATTCTGCAAACTTTTCTCCTGTCCCTCCTGTGCTGGCCGCTTGTATGGCGGCCAGTCTGGCGTTTGTGCTTCCGGTATCCACTCCGCCGAATGCCATTGTGTATGGGACGGGACGCGTGCCCATTCTTCGTATGGTGCAAGCCGGCTTGCTGTTGGACCTAATCGGGGGCATGGTGATTTGGTGTCTGTTGCGAGTGCTATGTCCCCTCTTGGGATTGGATTCGTGAGAATCTCAACCTAGGCATTTTTCTCAATTGCATGAACGAGGGTGATTCGACATAATCGGCGTTCTTTGTCACCCAACAATTTCCTCATGGCCAAACCTGCTCATCCACCTCGATTTGCCCTTTTGACCCAAGATCCGGGGTTAAAGTCTAAAATTTCTGGTCGGGATCTCCAGCGCAAAGTTAAAGTCGTTGAAGATTGTCCGTCTTTAGGAACGGCGATGGAATCCGAAAATTTTACTGGGGTGATTCTGGACAAGCCTAGTTCCGAAATGCTGCCCAATCTTTCCGAACTAAACGGGCATTTAAATTTATCGAAGACATTCGTGTATGCCGGGCCTTTACCCGCTTGGCGGACGTTGAACCAGATTCCCCAGGTCATGGGAAGTTCAGGAGCCGATGAGCCTGTGGAGGATCCTCAAGATGTGAGTTTGCCCAGCTACGTGGAACAAAAAATTGGAGATTTTGTCCGGGCCATGAATGTGGGGTCCGGGAAAAATCTCTATCCCACTCTAATGCGGGCTGTTGAGCGACCCCTGATTGAATTAGCTCTGCGCGAAACTCATGGAAACCAAATAAAAGCGGCCAGGCTTCTTGGGCTTAATCGTAATACCCTTCGAAAAAAAATCACGGAATTTCAGATTTCCGTGAGTAGGGTGAAGCAAGCAGCCCAAAAACGAAGCTCACTTCGTCAAGATCCCACACGGTAATCTTTGTCTTTCCCCTTGTAAAACAACCATTTCTTGACATGGATCCCTTGGCAGACTAGCATATGTCAAGTATGATATAGGCGCGTAGCTCAGGGGGAGAGCGCTACCTTGACACGGTAGAGGTCGGCGGTTCAATACCGCCCGCGCCTACCATTTCCCACAACAATTGAAGATTAAGTGGCTTCTTTTGGGGGCAGGGGGGTGCTTGTTGTGTGGAGCAGTCCCCGTTGTAGTGAGAAATAGTTGAATGGGCCCAAAAGCCACCCGAGCATGCCTCCTCCCATCTGAGGGGTGAAGGCAAGGATGTCGGCATTGATGGAAACGATAAAACTTTCCCTGCCCGATCACGAAGGTCAAGACCTCCCTAAGGGTATTTCGGCCAAGCAGGCCTTGGATCAACTTGGTACCAAAGTCTCCTCAGAAGTGTTTGCGGTGAAGGTCAATGGCCATGAACAAGACTTAATGGGACCCTTGGACGAAAATGCGACGATTGAGCCCTTGGACTTTCAATCGGCGGAGGGTAAAGAAGTTTACCGCCATAGTAGCACCCATATCATGGCTCAAGCCGTGAAAGACTGTTTTCCTAGCGCCCAACTAACCATTGGGCCAGCCATTGAGGGAGGGTTTTTCTACGATTTTGCCTTCGAACGCCCGTTTACCCCCGAGGATCTGGAAGTGATTGAAAAACGAGCCCATGAAATCATCGCTTCGGATTTGACGGTGACTCGGTTGGAAATGACGAGAACGGAAGCCATTGAATTTTTCAAAAAACAAGGCGAAGACTACAAAGTGGAATTGTTGGAAGGCATTCCCGATGAACAGATTTCTCTCTACCAACAGGGAGAATTTATCGATCTCTGTCGAGGTCCCCATGTCCCCTCTACGGGCCATATCAAAGCCTTTAAATTGCTCTCCAGTGCGGGGGCCTATTGGCGTGGGGATGAACGCAACCCCATGTTGCAACGCATTTATGGGACTTCCTTTCCCTCAAAAGAGGCGTTAAAAGCGCATTTAGATAATTTGGAAGAAATAAAGCGGCGAGATCATCGAAAATTAGGAAAAGAACTGGATTTATTCAGTATTCAAGATGAAACGGGGCCGGGCTTGATCCTTTGGCATCCCAAAGGGTCCCAAATCCGACTGTTGATTGAAAATTTTTGGCGGGCCCAACATTTGGCCTCCGATTATCAATTAGTCTACTCCCCCCATGTGGCGCGATTAGATTTATGGAAGACCAGCGGGCATGTGGAGTTTTATCGAGAAAACATGTATGCCTCCATGCCCGTGGAATCCAGCGAATATCAGCTGAAACCCATGAATTGTCCTTTTCATATCATGGTTTATAAATCCCATCTCCGGAGCTACCGGGAATTGCCCATTCGGTATGGTGAACTGGGAACCGTCTATCGGTACGAGCGTTCCGGTGTGCTTCATGGGCTCATGCGCGTACGGGGGTTTACGCAGGACGATGCGCATATTTTCTGTCGCCCCGATCAATTGGCCGAGGAAGTTCGGAAAGTCCTGAATTTTACCACCCTCATGTTGGGTACCTTTGGATTCACCAAATTTACCATGTTTTTATCCACCCGACCTGACAAAGCGGTAGGGACGATTGAACAGTGGGATCAAGCCACTCAGGCTCTGGAAACGGCCCTGAAAGAGGGAGGGTATGCCTACACGGAGGATCCTGGTGAGGGGGTCTTCTATGGCCCCAAGATCGATGTCAAAATTCAGGATGCTCTGGGGCGGTCCTGGCAATGTTCCACGGTTCAGATAGACTTTAATAACCCTCAACGTTTTGGCTTAAGCTATATCGGGGAAGATGGGAAAACCCATCAGCCAATAATGATCCATCGGGCTTTGTTAGGGTCGATTGAGCGCTTTTTCGGTATTCTGTTGGAACATTATGGCGGAGCCTTTCCCCTATGGCTGGCTCCAGTTCAGGTTATGGTCCTCCCAATTTCTGAAAAACATCACTCTTATGCCCAAAAGGTGGGGCACAGTCTCCGGGCTCAGGGCTGTCGAGTCGATCTGGACTTGCGAAATGAAAAGGTTGGCCTTAAAATCCGTGAGGCAGAAAAGCTGAAGGTTCCCTTGATGGCGGTCGTTGGAGATCGGGAGGCTGAAGCCCAGACCCTTTCCGTGAGACAGCGGAATGGAAAGAATTTAGGAACGATGACCGATTCTGAGGTCATGCAACGAATTCGGGAGGAAATGCCCGAGGTAGTAAAAACGAGTTTGCTTCATTTCGAATGACTCGACCGACAACCCTTAAACAGCGGATTAACCATCTCATCAAGGTACCCGAAGTTCGGGTCATTGGCGCTGAGGGGGAACAACTCGGCATCCTCAAAACTTCTGATGCGATCCGACAGGCCAAGGATATTGGATATGATTTGGTGGAAGTGGCCCCTACCGCAGAACCTCCGGTCTGTCGAATCATGGATCATGGGAAATTTAAGTATGAACAGAGTAAAAAAGAACATCGAATGCGACTTAACCAAAAGTCCACGCAAGTTAAAGAGGTTAAATTTCGCCCCAGGACGGATAAGCATGACATGGAAACCAAAATCCGGCAGATCCGGTATTTCCTGGAAGATGGGAATAAGACCAAAGTTACGGTTATGTTCCGGGGGCGTGAAATGGCAAATCAAGAGCTTGGATTCCGGGCGATCGAGAAGGTTATCGAGGAATTAAAAGGAGCCGGAACGATTGAAAGCCCTCCTAGAATGGAGGGAAGGAACCTATTTATGGTGGTGGCTCCCAAGTAACTTTTCAACTGAATTCCCCTTGAGAGGGTATCGTAGAAGGAACACACACGTGGCAGGCATTAAACTCAAAAATCATTCAGGAGCGAGTAAACGGTTCAAACGATCGGGGTCAGGCAAATGGATACGGCGAAAAGCCAAGGTGCGGCATATCTTGACCAGTAAGGCTCCCCGGGTAAAGGCCCGGTTGGGAAAAAGTGCGGTGGTGAGTAAGGAAGATCATACAGCGGTCTCTCGATTGCTCCCCTATAAATAACATTCAGAAGAAGGAATTACATTATGGCAAGGGTAAAAGGGGGACCGAAAACTCGGCAACGTCGGAAAAAGCGCCTCAAACTGGCTAAGGGTCAGTTTGGCGGGAAAAGTCGACTGTTTCGAACAGCCACCGAATCGGTGGATAAAGGGCAGGCCTATGCCTATACGGGAAGAAAACAACGAAAACGAAATTTTCGCCGGCTGTGGGTGACCCGGATTAATGCAGCAGTCCGGGCTCAAGGGGTGACATATAGCCAATTTATGAATGCCCTCAAAAAGGCCAATGTATTGATAAATCGGAAAATGCTGTCGGAAATGGCCATCCACGATCCGCAAGGGTTTACCCACCTCGTGGCCCTCACGAAAGGAGAGGGGCAACCCACCGCCGCTTAAGTTTCCGATTGTATGATTTCAAATTCGAACCCGGAAGTGGGCATATCAATCTGCCACCCTTCCAACACTTCCGGGTGAAATTCTCCAATATAGCCAATCGTCCTATCCCGGTATCGAATCTTCCCCACCCGTCCTTCTAAGAAAGAGGGATGAGTCGTGGGCTCTAATTCATACGTCCAGGCCATGTAGTACATTAATAGGTCGAGGTAACTATGAATCTCAGAAAAATTGGCTCCAGGATGGGCACTAATCGCTGCCAAAGAAAGGGTGGTTCGGGAACCGAGATTGGTCTCTGTATCTAACAAGGCAATTTCTCCCACTTCGAATAACTGATGGGGATAAAAAGCCCGAGGGGAAAGGGCTTCCACTCGAAGAAGACAGGGAAAGATAGAGGGTCTCAGACAGGCATAGGTCTGCGACATGACATTATCCACTTCCACCAGAGACGCGAAGTTGGAATCCGTTAGCCGCATTCGGTCGATTAATTCCTGTTGGGAGGCCAGAATATTGGAAAATATTTCCTGAAATCCAAATCCCACTAAAAGATCCCGCAAGCGATCACTCGTGTGCTCTTCTTCCGATAATCCTCCGACGGTAAACGTTTGGGGCATGATAGGAGAAAAGGAATCGTAGCCCCGGGTAATCGCGACATCCTCGGCAACATCTACCGCATGCATCAAATCATTTCGAAACGGAGGGATTTTGACAGATACCGATTGACGTGAGGCCTTCACTTGATAACCATAAGACACTAAGGCTTGTTCTATTGCCTCCGAACCTAGAGGAATTCCTAAAGCCTGTTCAATCGCATGGAGAGAGAGGCGTTGAGCATGGCCCATATCCAGCGGCGTCTTCACCGTTTTCCCTTGATCGGTTTCATAAGGGTAGGCGATGTCGATGGGCTCGATCGTGGCTCCCCGATCGGCCAAATTCGTGGCAAAAATATTAAGGGCGAGGATCACCATGCTCAAGTCCGTCCCGGTGACCTCGATCAGTAATTCGGTGTCTCCGACCCGAACTTCACCTAATTCCCGACTATTGATAATGGGTGGAAAGGAAAGAACCTGCCCATCGGAATCCCACAATAATGGCAGGCGTTCCTGTTGGGCTAGAATGGCCCCATATTCAAGACCTTTAGGATGGACGGTTAGAATTTCATGGGGCGTCATCTTTTCATCAAATCCTAGGGGGGTGAATCGGATCTCATCAGGGTTGACGAGGCCATAGGTGACGGGAAAAGCAATGGAGGAGAGTCGGTACAACCCGATCGATACGGTTTCTCGCTTCCGGCCAAAGGCATCAGCCAGTTTTTCTTGTGTTTGAATACATTGATCAAGACCTTCTTCCGTCATGGCAAAACCAAGTGAGGCACAGGCGGCGACAAAGGGTCGGACGTTCTCCATACCCTTGGCGACCTGAATGCGACGCTTGGAACGCCCTCGAGAAGAAAAGAAGGAATAGGGAGAGAGCCCTCCGTTTAGGATTGACCGAATTTGACGCGCTATTCCTTCTACACACCATAAGTCAGGACGATTGGTGTCCTGAAGCTCCACCCGAATTTCTCCCGTCTCTGGGGTGACATCTTTCAATTCCCCTTTCACAAAAGGTAACCAGCTCTCGATCTCCGATGGGGAAGCCGCCTGTCCCAGCAGCTTAGAAAAGTCTTGTTGGAAAATTGAAATCGTTGGCATACTGAGAAATTACAACTGGCGTCGCATATTGCGAACCGCTTCCAAATCTGAACTAAAGAGATCACGAATGTCCTGGATGCCCAGAGCGATCATGGCCATCCGGTCTAAACCTAAACCCCAGGCGATGACGGGGACATTGACTCCCAATGGCACAGTCACTTCCGGTCGAAACAGTCCAGCTCCGCCCAATTCCATCCATCCCAATTTCGGATGCCGAACGTGCAATTCAACCGAGGGTTCCGTAAACGGGAAATAGGCAGGAAAAAAGCGAATTTCTTTGGCCTGAGCCATTTCCGTGGCAAATAATTTAAGTAGCCCTAGGAGGGTCCGAAAATTGATATCCGAGCCCAGCACGATCCCTTCCACCTGAAAAAAGTCCGTCGCATGGGTGGCATCGACCTGGTCATACCGAAAACACCGTGCAATAGAAAAAAACTTACTGGGGATCGGCGGATTCGTCGCTAAAGTTCGGGCAGAAACGGCCGTACCTTGGCTCCGAAGGATCAGCCGTTTGGCCCGTTCCGCGTCATACTGGTATTGCCAGCCTTTTGACCCGGTACTGCCCCCGTTTTGGTGTGTTTGGGCCACTTGGCTGAGAAACGGCTCGGATATGGAGCGGGCTTGCTGGGGGTGTTTGACGAAGTACACATCATGGATGGCTCGAGCTGGGTGGAATTGAGGCATAAAGAGCGCGTCCATATCCCAAAACTCCGTTTCGACCAGTTCTCCACGCATTTCTTGGAATCCCATGCTTGTCAGCTTATGCTTGACCGAATCCAAAAATTCCCGGTAAGCATGGCGTCGGCCTACCGCAAGCCTGGGGGGACGAAGCTTGATGGAATACTTCCGAAAGGCATAATTTCGCCACGATCCATCCTTTATTAACTCAGGCGTGAGTTGCGAAATCTCCTGAGCCGCTCCTTCTCGCAAATTCGGTAATAAACTCTGGCCTTCCGGGGTTAAGACATACGCCCGTTCGGTATGATCGTCAATCCGAAAGGGTTCCTGGGAATTGCCCCGTTTGACGGAATACTGGCGGAGGAGGAGTTGTTGTTCTGAGGAAAACGAATTGAAAGGATGGGCACGGTCCCGGATCGTATCCAGGAGGGAGCGAAGCTCCGTGAGGCTCCCACTAGAGGTTCCCGTCAGTTCAAGGACGCCCCCTTGCCCCAGTTGAAGGACCCCCTCCTTTTTTAATAAACCTATGGCCCGGCTCAGTTCTGTTGGTTGATAGGCCCCGCTGGTTTGGAGGTCCTTGACCGTGCGAGATGTGCCTTCTTGGCTGGCCTGCCGTACGGATTCCACGATCCATTCCGGTGGAGAAAAACCTTTTTGAAATTTTTGCCCCACCTCGGTTAGGGATACGACTGTGGTCGTGGTCTCAGAAGCGAGTTTGACCAAATCCTTCGTCAGAAGCCAGCCTACCGCCATGCTCACTTGGGAGGGAGCGAGATGAGTCTTTTGGACGAGCTGAGGATCGGTGACAGAATGTGCCAGTTCCCCAAGAGCCCGCAACACCTGAATTTCAAGAGGATGAAGGCTATCGGTCGTCGAGGAAGAATTCATAAAGCCGTTTAGACGATCACCGTCTCACACGCGGTGCGCAATTGTCGAATGGTGGTAGGAATATCGGAACTCTTAAAAATCGCGGAACCAGCCACCAGAACATTCGCACCAGCTTTGAGAATAGACCCCGCATTGCTCACATTCACTCCCCCATCCACTTCAAGATGGGCGGAACTTCCAGAACGGTCGATCAGATGTCGAATACGGCGAATTTTGTCCGTACTAGAGGGGATATATTTTTGCCCCCCGAAGCCCGGGTTTACCGACATGACTAAGACCAAATCCACGTCCGAGATGATTTCCTCTAAGGTAGACACGGGAGTAGCCGGGTTGAGGGTCACACCGGCTTTGACCTTATGTTCCTTGATGGATTGCACCGTCCGATGGAGATGGGGGCAGGTCTCCACATGGACCGTGAGGATATCTGCGCCAGCCTTGCAAAATTCCGGAATGAAGGCATCTGGGTTTGTCATCATGAGATGCACATCTAAGGGTAAAGAGGTGACTTTTCGGAGTGCTTTTACCATTGAGGGACCCACCGTGAGATTGGGAACGAAATGCCCATCCATGACATCCACATGAACCCAATCGGCTCCTCCCTCCTCAACCTGCTTGACGGCATCAGCCAACCGAGCAAAGTCCGCGGATAGGATCGATGGAGCAATGAGGGGTGAGGTTGAAGAGAAAGTCGTCATTCCGATTTTTTTAACCGACCTGCAAAAAATCCATCCATACTAAACGTATGAAACCCTGTACACAAATGGCCAGCTTGAGTAACGAGTGGGTACCCGGCGGGAGGTAACCAAGCGGTGACGGGCTCTGGCTGATATTCAGGATGCTGCCGGCAAAATCCCCGGAGGATGTCAGTCGTCTCCTCCGGTTCGATTGAACAGGCACTATAGACGATGATTCCCCCTGGTCTCAAGAGGCCACTCACGTGATCCAGGATCTGTCGTTGAACCGATTGAGCTCGATGAATGACAGATGGATTTTTGAGAAGTTTGCCCTCGGGATGTCGGCGAAGGATGCCAAGGGCCGAACAGGGAGCGTCGACTAAAATTCGATCAAAGGGTTGAGAACGGAGGGATGAGGGAGCGATCCACGGATGTGGTCCCTTACTGGTTGGTTTGACATCCTCTGGCTGGGAGAAGTCCCAATGAAGGGGTTCCACGATTGAAACTCCCAACCGACGGCAATTTTCCTGTAAACGGTTCAGCCGCCCCTGATGGCGATCCCCGGCAACAATGGTTCCTTGATTTTGCATTAATTGAGCCAGGTAAGTGGTTTTCCCCCCGGGTGCGGCGCAGGCATCAAGAATCCGTTCACCCCGTTGGGGGTCGACGATCAAAGGGATGAGTTGCGCGGCCTCATCCTCCACATACCACCAACCGGCTTCGTAACCGGGGAGATGGGTGATGTTCCCACCCTTTTCAATCCTGATACCTTCTGGGCTGACGGGTGTTTCGTGGGCGGAATATCCTTCTTGGTGCAATTTTTCCAAAAGTTCTTCTCGGGTAAGGTGAAGCGTGTTGGATCGAATCGTTAACGGGGGAATTTCCAAGGTTTTTCGGCATAAATCTTCGGCCCCTGGTTTCCCAAAATTTTTTACCCATCGCTCTACCAGCCAGGGCGGGCAGGAAAATTCGAGTGATAGGGCCTCGACTGAAGCACCACTGCTATCAGGGAGTACGGGTATCGGTTGACGGATTAAATTTCGCAAAATAGCGTTCACCAGCCCCCTCCAATTATGCCTGGGTTGATGGCGAATGAGTTGTACTGCTTCGTTTACGGCGGCGGAATGCGGAATTCTGTCCAGGTACAGGAGTTGGTAGGCGGCAATTCTTAAGGTGGTCGCCACATTGAGAGGCAGTCGAGCCATCGGTTTGCGTGAAACATGGTCCAGGCGCCAGTCCAACATGAGGGCATGTCGCAGCACCCCGTATACCAGCTCGAAGGCCAGGGCACGATCCTGATCGGATACCCTATGGTCTTTGATCGTTGCGTCGAACGTTTCATCGGCGAAGACTTCGGACCGGTAGACCTTTTGAAGGACCACCCAGGCCAATTTTCGGCCGGAAAAAGAAGGGGGAGTCATTGTTCAAAAAAAACTTGGTAATGTCGTCATTCCCGGGAAGAAGGCAACTCCCAGGACTGGATTGGGAAACGAGTTATGGAGAGAGAAAATAACATTGATTTTCTCTGGACTCCTATTCGGAGCGCCTTAGGCCGCTCCTTTCCGGTTACCGGTTAGAGGAAAAATTAGGGGCTAAGTGAGCAGCCATTTCAATCGCTTCCACCAGACTGGTCGGGTCGGCTTTCCCTTTCCCTGCAATGTCAAATGCCGTGCCATGGTCGACGGAGGTTCGCAATATGGGTAATCCGAGGGTGATATTAATACAATGCCCGAAGGCTACGGTTTTCAATGGAATCAATCCCTGGTCATGATAGAGGGCCACGATTCCATCAAAATCACCCCCCAAAGCCTTTGCGAACATCGTATCTGCGGGATGAGGGCCGCTACATCTGATACCCTGACCCTTGGCTCGTTTGATGGCTGGGAGAATAACGCGGGGTTCTTCATCGCCAAATAACCCATTTTCACCCGCATGGGGATTGAACCCGGCCACGGCAATTCGCGGTTTCTTTATCCCAAACAATTGCTTCAACCCCAAGTGGGCCAACCGAATGGCTTTTAAGATATTTTTCACCGACAAGGCCTGGGCCACTTCGCTTAAGGGTAAATGGGTGGTCGTAAAGACGATTTTCAATGGTCCTCCCATGATCATCATGCCCGATTCCTTGGCCTTCGTTAGATCCGCGAGCATTTCGGTATGTCCCGGATATGCATAGCCGGCCAGGTGCATGGCTTGTTTATTTATGGGTGCCGTCACCACACCGGCCACACAACCCTCTTGAGCCAATCGTACGGCTGACTGAATACAGGTCATCGCCATCTCCCCGGCCTTGGCAGAAATCCGTCCTGGGTGTATGGATCGAACGGATTGCGTACAGGGATCCAGCAGAGGAAGGCGACCTCGCCGAAAGGGCATCTTGGCGGAAGTCGATTGATGACCCTCGACCATGGCGATGGTTAAAGAGGAGGGAAACGATTGAAGAGTATGTTCAAGAATAGAGCGACTGCCAACGACCAAAGGCCAACAAACCCGCCAGACTTTAGGAATTTCCAGGGCTTTCAGGATTATTTCCGGCCCGATTCCAGCCGGATCTCCCATCGTTATTGCAAGTAGAGGTTTCTGGTTTTTTAACGCAACCATGAGGAAAATAGTTTATCGGGAACTGGGTATTAACTCATCTGGTAAAGAGTAGCAGAACTTTTCCACATCGACGTACACGAGCCTATTTTCCCAACCAGAGGCGGTCCCAACTGGGAACCAGCCATGCCGAAAGCCCTGAGGAGGATGAGGTGAACACATTGGAACGTAGAATTCTACGAACAATGAGAACGCTGCAATTCGCAATAATTTTAAACCCCTCGTCGGGTAATCTTCTTGGGCGTCTTTGAGCGAGGAGCCGTCTGGGGTTTGATGGTCTTAGCAAATTTCTGCCGTGCCAGCTCTAAAATTTCCCGAACAGGCCGATTGGTTTGCTGGGCGATGGCCAAACAATCCCGAAACTCTGGAGAGACTTTTGTGTGCCCCTTTCCCAGCTCGACCACTTTCATCTGGACTGATTGGCCTAATACCCTAATAGTCTGAAACGTGCGTGCGAGAACGTATCGATCCAGTTCTTGGATGCGAATCCCCAGAGTGGAGGTTTCGGAAAACAATAAGGCTGCCAAAGTATGTTGATATTTTGGGGGGGCAACAACGTTGAGAACAATTCCCGGGCGACTCCGTTTCATGAGTGTGGGTGTGAGTGTGACATCCAAGGCCCCAGCTTCGAATAAACGGTCCATGACTGCTTCATACACCTGGGGGTTCATGTCATCAATGTTGCTCTCCAGTTGAACGATCCGTTCGGAGCGATCGGGAAACGTCGACGAACCATTCGATAAAAAAAGGCGTAGCACATTTGGCCATCCCGTAGGGTCGGCACTCCCTGCCCCATAGCCGATCCTTTCTGGAGTTAAGGCCGGAAGTGGTTTAAAATTTGTTGATAGGGTTTTTGCGAGTGCCATTCCGGTCGGAGTGGTCAATTCGATGGCCGGACCTGAAGAGTAAATAGGCAATCCCCGAGCCATATACGCCACGGCAGGCCCGGGAACGGGAAGCTGGCCGTGGGCTGTGTCTACCATACCCCCTCCCACATTAATGGGTGCAATGGAAATCGTCTCAATCTGTAACCGTGCGATTCCCAGCAAAGTGCCCACAATATCGACAAGAGAGTCAATCACGCCGACTTCATGAAAGTGTACCCGGGTGATCGGCTTCCCATGTGCCGCCCCTTCAGCTTCCGCGATGAATTGGAAGACCTGTAAAGCCTGGGCTTTGATACTCGGGGGAAGTCCACTCTTTTTTAAGATGGTTCGAATTTTTGAAAAAGACAGGGGACTGTCAAAACCTGCCCGAACGTTCACGTCGACTTTTGTGGCCCGAAGTGAATTGCGGGTAACCTGTTCGGCTTGAAGTCGATACCCCTTCACTCCCAAGGTCTTGAGACCACGTTCGAGGGTTCGAAGGGAAACGCCTAGGTCCACTAATGCCCCCAAGAACATATCCCCGCTGACACCAGAAAATGCATCAATGTGAAGATGTCGACTCATAAAGGTATTGCAGAAAAGTTCAGACATGAAACGGTACCATACAAAAATCTTCAGTGCGACCACTGGAAATTAGGCTATTCCAAAGAATTCTCCTTATGAAAATACCTGAAGAAAAGGAAGTTATAGCCACCCGAGTATTAACAAAAGATCTCAAAATATATTTGTTTGTTTTTATGAGTTTTGGCTTATTAGGCCCTTTGATATCCGTTTTCCAATTTTTTAGGGCCCCAGAAGAACTTCACCTTCCTTCAGTAGAGATCTTGCTCTTCCCAGTTCTTTTTACTTTTTCCATTGGACAATTGATTGCATTGATGGTTGGAAAATGGGTGACTTCTCCCCTAGTGGAGAAATTCAAAAACCAGCATATATCTCAAGGGGTTGTCCTTGATAACCAGAATTCCATTTTCGCTAATTTTGGGTTTAATCTGTGCGTAGGGGCTTTAATTGGCTTATCCTTCGTTGAGGGATTTATCTGCAACATACCTTTAACGGAAGATATTTCTGGTAGCCTAACTGCCCATCTTCATTGCAAAACCGTTGTTTTTTCCGCCATTGCTCTTTTTGTCGGGATCGTTATTGGATTGGGCATTCGGCTGATCGATAAAGTGGCGTCATTCGAGAAGGAAACCAACCAAAAGATGATAGTGCAATATTACTCAACGAGACAATGGTCGTTCATTGTTATGGTAGGAGTAGGTGTTGTCGTATATGTTTTTGTGTTGGCGTTTTATAAGATATTTACTTTGGGGTAACTGTAAGGGGCGTCCATTCTGCCTTTAACTTCTGAGAGGTATCCGCCAATAAAAGTTATATGGTATTGAAATTTTTAATAGATCCTATCCTTAAGCATTCCTCGGCTTATGCCTGACGCTGAGAATTTCTTCTTTCCCCGCCATCAGCTGGTTGACCCCCTATGCTATTGACCAAGGGGCGGAATGCTTGTCAGATGGGACCTCAATGAGTATCCTGTTTAGGGAGAAACCAGAAGGATCTTTTCATGACTACCACTGACTTAATTCGAAGCCGACGAGACCGAATAATTGAGATTGCGGCGCAACACGGGGCACACCACGTGCGAGTGTTTGGGTCTGTTGCCCGAGGGGAAGCTTCCCAAATCAGCGACATCGATCTGCTGGTTGAAATGGATCCGGGACGCAGTTTGTTGGATTTAATTGAACTCAGTCAGGAACTGGAAGCCTTGCTGGAAAGAAAAGTTGATATCCTGACCGATGAAGGACTCAGTCCTTATCTCGAACAGCGCATTCATGCCGAAGCCGTCCCCTTATGAAGGACGACCGTATTTATCTTCTACACATTCGAGATGCCATCCAACACATCTTGGAATACACCGCGCCGGGCAAGGAAGGTTTCCTTGCCGATCGGAAAACTCAAGATGCGGTCGTGCGAAATCTTGAAATTATCGGCGAAGCAACCAAGCGACTGTCTCCTTCGCTTAAGGAAGCTAATCAAGATATCGCCTGGAAACCCATCGCCGGCTTGCGAGACAAGTTGATCCATGATTATTTTGGGATTGACCTTCACTTAGTGTGGGATGTCATTGAACGTGAGCTTCCGATTCTGAGCCTCAAGGTCTCTCAACTGTTAGAGGAACTTGGGTAGCCATACTAGAAAATATATTTCTGGCCTTGGGGTGCTACGTTCAAACAATCCTTGTCAAAATTTCCTTTCTATGTCTAGGACCAAGGGGGACATAAAAAATATTTTGAACATACGTTGGTCCTAGTACTTTATAAACATCATCCAAAACCCCAAGATCATGAGGCATGGAAAGGGATAATGGCCCGGACCCCTTCCACAACGTGATTTGGTGGGGTCGGCCTGCCAAGTTCAGACTTTGTATTGCCAATCTTTGAACCGGGAAGTCACGAAGTAGGAATTTTAAACGTGGGAATAGAGTCCTAAAATGTATTGGTCAGGAGAGAGAAACTTTGGCACAATACAATTTCCTGTCCTCTACATTTGAAAGAAAATTTATGTCTCCTTTATCTCGATTTCCTTGGAAGATCCTCATCCTTTCATGCTTCAGTCTTTTCCTATGTGTGGGTCTATCTGATCAAGCGGACGCGAAACGCAAGCGAAAGCCTACACCTTCCCCCGTAAAGATTCTGGATGTCACCCTATCCCCCGATCCTTTTGTGATTGGTCAAACGCCATTGACCTTTTCGATGGTGGTGCAAATGCCCTCCTCACTTAAGGGAGACAGAGTATTGGAAGTGACGGTGTTGATCACCTCCCCCACCCGTCGATCCATGAGCTTTGTGACCCACCGGCGAGTATTAAGCCAACATGAGCTTCTATCTACAATCCCCACATTTCCCATCGAAGTGATTTGGGATGGGAAGGATCAACATGAGGAATGGGTGGCTGACGGGGCCTATGCTTACGATATTCAGGCCAAATTGATGGAAGATGCGGGGGAAGGCCCCCGCACGAAAATAGTCTCCCGTCGTTTCCATGGCACTCTTGAAGCCTTAGCCTATGTCGGAGAAGTGATTCCCCCCCTACTCGAAGAATCTGAAGAACCTGAAGAGTTGGAAGGGGAATCCGAAGAAGCTTTGGCCGATGATGTACCGGTAGTAGAAGAAGGTCTGAAAATAACGGAAGAAACGGCCCCACCCCAAGAGGAAATGAATGGGGAACCTTCCGGGCTTGTGCCTTCTATAAGTTCAGGCCAAGAAATGGATGAGCTCACGAATGGAGGTGCCCAAGAAGTCTTGCAAGAACAAACAGAAAACGAAGAAGTGATTTTCCAGGACGGATCCCCAGATGAGCAAAATGGAGATAACCCGGTGGAAGAGGACCGCCCAAATTTAAGAAATCAGGATCCAGGAAACGATCAACTTATTTCCCCTGAGAAGACTTCTCCAACACGTTGATTCGATGGGCGAGACAGGCCGCCCCAAATCCATTGTCGATATTTACGACACCAATACCTGATGAACAGGCATTCAGCATGGTGAGTAACGCCGCCAAACCTCCAAAACTGGCCCCATACCCCTGACTGGTGGGAACGGCCACGATCGGTTTATCCACCAGGCCCCCTATGACGCTGGGTAACACTCCATCCATCCCAGCGACCACGACTATGACTCGGGCTTTGTGAAGGAGTGTTTGTCGGTCTAAAAGCCGGTGAAGCCCGGCTACCCCTACGTCGTAGAGTGTTTCTACCCGACTTCCCATAACTTCCGCCGTGACTCGGGCTTCTTCCGCTACGGGAATATCCGAGGTCCCTGCCGAAACAATGACCAAGAATCCTTGTTTTGTGATTTTAGGGTTTTCCAATGAGACGATGCGGGCCGTGTTATGGTAAACGGTCTTGGGAGATATGCGTTTAAGATGACGGGCAATGGTGGGCGAAGCTCGGGTGGCTAAAAAGGGCCCGCGCGATTTGAGGAGTTTTTTAGCAATCGCGACCACTTGAGCGGGGGTTTTGCCTTCACAATAGATGACTTCGGGAAATCCTTGTCGAAGGGATCGGTGATGGTCGACTGTCGCAAACCCTAAATCTTCAAAAGGCAAGGTTCGGAGCTTTTTGATAGCTCGAGACACCGACATTCCTCCAGATTGCACCTGTTGGAGTAACTCTTGAAGTTGCGCTGGACTCATGCAAAACCCGTCGATTGAAAGGTGGTCATGCTGGTGGGGAGCAGGCCGTCCATTTCTCCCTTTGCCGTACGAGACATCAGGTCACTGACGATATGACGAGGGTTTTGACCTTCGAAGAGGACTTGAAAGACTCCTTGTACGATCGGCATATCCACATGATACCGTTGGGCCAGATCCATAGCGGCACGAGCGGTAGGGATGCCTTCTGCCACCGTACGGGTGTTGGCTTGTAAAGCTGTCCTATCAGTGCCTTTGGCTAAATGTTGCCCCACTTGGTAATTTCGACTCAGGGTTCCGGTGCTCGTCAAAACCAGGTCGCCCAAACCCGACAAACCATAAAAGGTCGAAACATCCGCATCCATGGCCCGTCCCAACCGAATCATTTCCGCTAAGCCTCTGGTGATTAAAGCGGCCCGCGCATTTGAACCCAGTTCCAGCCCATCCACGATACCGGCTGCGATGGCCATCACGTTTTTTAGGGCTCCCCCTAGTTGGGCCCCAATCATATCCCGCCCGGCATAGACCCGAAATTGCGGGGTGAGGAACAGTTGTTGAAGACGATTAACGAGGTTAAAGTCACGCCCAGCCAATAATATCGTAGTGGGTTTCCATCGACTCACTTCGGCAGCAAAGCTGGGTCCCGAGATGACCGTGATAGAGGAATGCCACTTCTGGGGCAAATGGCTTTCCACCACCTGACTCATCAGTTGTAAGGTGGTTTCTTCGATTCCTTTAGTGGCAATCGTGATGGGAAGAGGATCTTTTAACAGGGGTCGTAATTTTTTCATCATAGGGGTCATAGCATGGGATGGGACGGCCAACACAAGGAGGTCCGTTTCCCCCACGCATTCCGACAGACTTGTCATCGGTTGGATGGAGTTAGGAAGGATGACACCGGGAAGATACCAGGAGTTTTCCCTTGTGGTGTGGATGCTAGTGACCACTTCGGGCTCGTGCGCCCACAAACGGATATTCAACCCTTTTGTGGCCAATAAATGCGCTAGAGCGGTTCCCCAAGCTCCAGCTCCGATCACCGAAAGCACACGAAAAGACGAACGTGTCACAGGTTCTCCTAGGTAAAGGGTGGGTGGTTACGCACCTGTTTCAGCTTTGGGTGGGATGGCCCTGCCCAAAACCTGGTAATGAGAAAGGTAAAATGGTGTGAGAGAAAATAAGGGTACAAGTTGAACTGTGATGTCTTCCTGAGAAAAATTATAAAAATGAACTGTGAATTGAGTCAAATGTGATCACCAAATCTATCTAGACGAATGGGGCTATCCACGGCACAATACTCAGTAAGTTCGCTTTACTCATTGTATCAGAAAGGAGGAATTGGGGGTGGGTGAGACCAAGGCGTGTCCTTCATGCGGTTATGAAATGGCTGGGAACGGCCGATTTTGTCCGAAATGTGGGAATCGAGTTGACCGAAAACCTCAACAGGCCCCTAAAGAAGAGTCACTAAATATGCGGATTTTGTACATCATGGTGGGATTGCTGATCTTAGCGGTGCTCTTTCCGCCATGGGAAGCTTCACCCGATCACACACCAGAGTTTTTAGGTTTTCATTTTATTACTTCTCCCCCCCGCGATGGTGCCCAACGTAGCCCTGTTCTACAAACAATTCAACTCTTTACCATTGCAGTGGCCGGCCTGTATTTCTCTTGGGTTTTCCGGGGAAAAGATTAATGAAGTTCCCCATTTTGGGAAAAATGGCTTGTTCTTAAATGGGGCGATTCATGTTGGCCCGGGATCCACCAGGCCTGCTCGGCTGGCTGAAATCCGGCATGAGGATCATACGACATAGCCTCTGGTGCTGAGAGCAAACACACCATGACCTCTTCTCCCAGACGTTCTTGGATGGTCTAAATGATCGTTTTCTCAATACCGCTTTTTTGATAAGCCTTGTCTGCCGTGAGGTCGGAAAGGCAGCCGCAGTAGCCGGGGTCGGTAAGAGCCCGAGCCACCCTATTTAATCGTTCATTTTCTCACACACTAATGATGAGGTTGGCTTATTTGACCATTCGGGCAATCCGGGCCAGGTTGTCGATTGATCTGAGGATCCCTGATTGCCGAAACACATCAGCGACTTCCTGAGGATCCATCCCTTCTTCAACCTGGTAGGACAGCGTTCTTTCACCCATCAGAGCCTATCTCCTCGTTGGCAAAGATATCAGGGGTTCACCTGCAATATTTTCTGAATGGCTTCGGCTTTTTGCCTTTTCAAGATTTGATAAATTTTCTGGCCGTCTTCTAATAGATACTGATGGTCTGTGGGTTTGACTTTAGCGCAAGGGCCAGGATTTTTTTGAAGGGACACAAATCGAGTGATGAGAGGAGGATTTTTGGAAATACGGAGGATGCTCAGCATGCAGGGCTCACCCCCATAGGGTTTGGAGATAATCTGATTTTCATCCCATGATTTAATGTCATACACGTGGGTATGAACGTTGAGTTGAGGGACCGAGCCATTGACCAGGGAAGCCGTTGAATCGATACAACGCTGAAATTCTCGCATGCAGGTAATGCGAGAGGTCCTCAGGACATCATCCGTGTTACCTTCCTTTAGCATCCAACTTCCTTGTATTTCTACCCATTGCATCCAGTCCTGATCCCGGAAGTGGGAAGAGGGAAGAAATGGGACCACTCGGTTTAACACTTGATCATCCTCGGTCAGTCGCTGCAGTGTTTCAAAATTAATATCTCCGATTTCCTCCAACCCATTTCGTTGTTGATAGGTTTTGAGAGCGGATTTGGTGGCTTCATCCAGCTTTCCGGTATAGGGGCCGATTCCATACCCAAATCGTCCAAGGAAAATTTGTACTCCCGTCACCAATGTTCGGAATTGATCAGGTTTCTTTCGAAGCTCCCGTAATTCCTGTTCAGCTTTCTTTTGGACTTCCGAACTGGGTGTGGATCGAGTTTGAGATGATTCTTGGGAGGCGTGGGCCTCGTACTTGGACGGGCCGAGTCCGCCAATGAACGCCAAACTTATACTGCCAATAAGAACCACCTGAAAAATTTTTTTTGTGACCATGGAATTGCCTCTCTTTAAGAATCTAGGACAGTGACTTGGGGTATTGAGTAAAGTCGAGATGATTCCAGGAGAGAGTGAATGGCGTCAAGGGGGTACCCGGAAGATTGTTGTGGTGTTACCACCATGGATTGCGGAGATTCCGGAAAAGTGGATGAAGCAGGGTTCTAGCCCGCGGGATCAGGAAAGGAATGAGATCGCAAAAAAAACGCCGGATGGGTCCAGACCCATCCGGCGTTATAAATACCCAGCAGCACCAACTACCGTTTCTTGGTAGCCGTCTTCTTTTTAGCTGGTGCTTTCTTCTTAGCCGCTTTCTTCTTAGCTGGGGCTTTTTTCTTAGCCGGTGCTTTTTTAGCGGCTGCTTTCTTCTTAGCCGGCGCTTTTTTCTTAGCCGGTGCTTTCTTCTTTGTAGCCAATGCACTCACCCCCTTTCTGAATCGATGCGACATGAGAGCCGCAAGAATAGCTCACTGCTTGTGACAGTGAGCAATTGAAAAGAACACACAAATCGATTTGAAGTGCGGACGATCACGAAAAAACTAATCGGTTTCTTTGTTGCAATGGTGAAACAATTTGCGTTGAGACAGCTTGGATATGATGGCGATGAAGGGAAAAAGTTTTCGGCAAGAAAGTGTTTCGGTAGATCTGCATGATGATGTTAGAGAACATACTACAATGTTTTTTATTTTATTTCCAGAATTTTTTTAAATTTTTTTTTGAGGGGAGTAAGAGAATGATTTTTTTCTGGATGAATAAAATTGTCAGCTCGAAGGTTCTTCGCGAAGATCGTGTGGTCTTCTACAAGAATTTTATCGCGTCAAAGAGATGAATTCATATTGAGGAACATAGTTCTCTTCCACGTGTACGCGCATTCTCCCAAGAAGCCGACCATCTTCTACTTCGACATTTACCCGCCATTCACCAGGTTGCAAATGGTGTTTCATTGTATACAACCGGTAGCCCTTTTCCCGTCCACCGATAATGGAAAGAGGGATGCGGTCAGTCGTTGAAAAGGCTTCCGACGAATTCAGGGGTCGCCACTGCCAATGATGGTAAATCGTCGTTTCTAGGGTGACAGGAGCGAAGACTGAGGAAAAACAATAAACCGGATCATTTGCACCCATTCGATCGTTGGACTCCTTCCAGGGTGCATACCACGGACCATCTTCATACGTAAGCGTATAGTGACCATTCGTTTTTTCAATGTAATGATACATTCCACCAAACTTTAGGGATAAGGGAATGGGAGGAATCCAATTGAGAAAATATAAGCCCGTGCATACCCCAATGAGCAGGAAACCAGGAAGGCAGATTCGAAACACCGAGTTGGGAGATGGCGTAAGATTTCCTCGCAGAGTTACGCGAGCGACTTGCCAGACGATGGCCATGGTGAGGAGGGCCCCAAAGCCAAACACCCAACTATTCATCCAACCGGTGAGGACTGGAAGAAAGAAAGTGAGGAAACTGAGCGTCACGATCGCAAAGAGCGCATTCAAGAGTTTGAGGCTTGAATATTGAGTCGAAAAAAATTCATTGGCGATCAGCAATCCTACGATGAGAGCCAAGAAAATCGCCGTGGTGGAAAAGGAGGCGCTTTGGGAATAAAAAATCGCATAAGCACTAAAAAGGCCTCCTAAGAGAAATTGGAGCCCCTTGGAAAAATGAGGTTGGGCTTTGTGGACGAGGGAAAGTGGATGCCAAGGGGAGGAATCTATCGGGTCTGGCACTAATCCCAATTGAAAGCGGCCTGTCAAAATGACAAGGGTGCCCAAAATGGTGAGATAGAGTAACAGGATGAGGTTGTCCGTGAGCCGATCGATTCGTGAAAGGGTCAGGGAGTCATAGGTCACCCCGGCGAGGAAAAAGACCGCAGGCAACAATGGTTGAAAGAGGGAAGACCGAAGTTTGAGCATGCTTTGCGAAAATGAAGAGGTAACCAATTGTAAGTCTTCCGAATTCATTAAGGTAGAGATCGAGGGTCTCAGAGTGTACTTCTAAATTTTCCTCGGAAAATTTTTGGAGTTTCTTTACAGAGATGACAGACAGGAAGAAACCTAAACCCCGATCTTGCGATTTCCGTTGAACTAGGGAAAGCCGTGGCAGGGAAAAGGAAGAAAAGCTATTGATCGAATCGTTGGGCTTTTTGGGCCAGCAGTGAATGGACCACCTGACTGGCCTCTTTGACCAGCACTCCCATCTTGGGATGTGAGGGTTCTAAATCAACAGAAATCCCGTATTGGCGTAGGCGTTCACTCGCTACTTGGCCGATGGAGGCGACCATCATCCCAGAAAGAGCCGTCTTTAATTTTTCAACCGCCTCCTTGGAACTCACCACTTTGACCAGGTGGTCCACTTGTACGGCATTGGTCACTAATAGGACAGGCACATTTCCAGCAAGAATTTGATTGAGGAGTTCTTTCAAAGGGTCAAGGTCATCTGGAAGGGTCCACCGGTAGACCGGAACAGGGGTGACTCTAGCTCCTCGTTGGCTGAGGCCGGCCAAGAGTTCTGGATTGGAAACCCCATATTCTTGGACGGCGACCTGCTTCCCATGGAGCCCTTGGGGAAATGTCGTATCCAGAAATAAAAGAAGGTCTCGCCAGGTATTGGGTTCTGGAATCTGAAGATCGGGCTGAAGGTTCAGGGATTTTAATTCAGCAGCCGGCTTGGGCCCTCGCACGACCACCGTGGTCTGGCGAAGAGCATGGGTCAGATCATCGATTCCGTATTTTGTTTGCAGGATGTCGAGAAGGGTTCGAAATCCTGCCCCGGTGAGAAGAATGACCATGTCTATTTGGTGAGATACTAATACTTCTCCGAATTTAAGAGCCTCGGGATGATGTGACAAGGGACGTTCCTGCATGGAGGGGGCGACCAAAGGGTTCCCTCCATGCCGGCTTATTATGTGTTCCATCTCATGAGCCATTCGGCTTTCAAGGGCGCCAACTCTCAGGCCACCAAATCCTTTAATTTGTTTGATTGTCATCGTCCTTCAGGCCCATGTGGGAATTTATGGGGTGATGTGAGAGGAAATATCCTGTGCACATCGAAACCCCGTAGAATTATTCCGATCGGTGGGAAGACTTTTAATTCTCGTGAATATTCTGACCTGAGGCGTTTCCCCTTGCCACCCTGAACTTCGGACTGCCTTGTAGGTTCCGGATTCGGGGCCTTGTGGGTTTCGAGAGGGACTCACTTGGTAGTAGCTGGCATCATACCAGTCGGAAACCCACTCCCAGACATTTCCCGCCACGTCGTACACCCCATATGGGCTTTTTCCTTTGTCATAGATTCCCACTTGGACCAAGGTGGCCTCTCCTCGCCATCTTACCTGATTGAAATTGGCATGTTCTTGAGTCGGTTCGACATCCCCCCAGGGAAATCGCCAATCATTGGGGCCTTTAGCCGCCTTTTCCCATTCTGCTTCGGTGGGTAGACGTTTGCCGGCCCATTGGCAATAGGCTTGAGCATCAAACCAATCTACGTTAATGACTGGGAGTTCACTGACTGATTCGGGCATCATATTGCCTTTCCAAAGCCCCAAGTTGGGATCAGTGGGATGTTGGGGTGTTCGATGGCCTGTTTCGGTCACAAATTGCAGGTATCGGGCGTTAGTAAGTTCATATTTGTCCATATAAAAAGCGTCGACATAGACTTCATGATTGGGACGTTCGTCGATTCCTCCATCCCGAGCGGCCATGGGTACGCCCATCGGAAAAGGCCCTTCGGGAATCAAGACCATAGGGGCCCCATCCATTCCTAGAATCTCCGACTGATGACCCTTAGTCGCCAAGAGAACCGATGGATGGCTCAATACCAGGAAGCTTATGACAAGACCCAATGCCAAAAACCCTCTTTTACAGTCTGTCGATCGGTGCACACCCTGTGAAGACATGTTCTTCTCCTTTGTTTGATGACCTGGAAAGCCTGGGCTCCTTTCTCCAGTTTTCTCTAACCTCAAAATACCATATTCCTGATCGGATCTTGAACTTGCTGCCTTTCCAGGTCCTCGGTATGATGCTCCACCGGGGAATGAGGAACAAGGCCTCTAGGTTGGTGTTCTCCCTATGGGCTTTGCACACGTACCGTTTGTATCCGTTAGATCTCGAAAACATGCTGGTCCCATCGGCCACTTTTCTAGACGGTCTTGTTTCATTCTTCTGAGTGGACTTCCCCCATAATTGAGCTTTTAGGGTTGATGAAATTTTTTTGTAACCGGCAACCAAATTATCAACGGTGATATGAAGGAAATTAGGAGGGTCGGATCAAGTTGAAGAATCTAGAGCCAAAGGGAAGAACAAAGGGCCTTCGGCATCTCGCCCTCAGAGTTCGGGATGTTAACGTGTCGCAACGATTCTACGAACGATGGTTTGATATGAAGGTCGTATGGAAGCCCGATCCCGAAAATGTCTATTTAAGTACGGGTTTTGATAATCTTGCTCTTCATCAGGTGGCCTCTGGCGATTTCAACCGCTTTCCCCAGAGTCCCCATCATCCTTTAGACCATTTTGGGTTCTTAATGGAGTCTCCCGAGCAGGTAGAGAGTTTGTTTCAAGAAGTGACGGAGCACGGCCTGACGATTATCAATCCACTTAAACTGCATAGAGATGGGAGCTTTTCCTTCTATTTGGCCGATCCCGATCAGAATACTATTCAAGTGTTATTTGAACCCTCTGTTCAACTAGAAGGTCGCAATGGGGTGAAATGACACCGGAGCGGGAAAAGCTGGCCAAACCGAAGCTTGGCCAGTTCTGACGTTTCAGCTTAGTTGAGAAAAAATTCAACTCAAAGGCAGGTGATAATTACTTGGGAATCTCCTGATTTCTGCCCTGACGGCGATGACGACCCCATCCCACTAGAGCCGCGATCCCCGAACCCAGTAAAATAAATGAAGAAGGTTCAGGCATTGAGGCATTCACGTTTAAATCTGCTCCTCCATCAAACCACACTCCCAAAGCCAGACCTTCCGGAAGGACGTGAACCCCCCCGGCCCCATCGCCAAATTGTCCCCATTTGGTGATAATGTCATGGTTAATTCCCTCTAAAGTACCCCATCCTGTGAAAGAATTGGTTTCGTTTTCATTTTCAAGTAAAAATAACCAGTCATTTGTTGGATCGATCCCATTATTCGTATAATAGGGCCCATTGCAGTCTGCCACTCCACCGTTTTTGGCACATCGGGGGGCAGAGCCATAGCCGAGGTTTAAAAGATCATCCAAAGAAACAATCTTCCAATTAAGCAACAGATCATAGCCTCCAGTTCCGGCTGCGTTTTGGACCCGGTCTTGGTAATTCACTGTTCCAGCAATTTCATTAATCGTCAAAATGCCACTGTCACTCCCAGTTAAATACTTGGCCCCATTAAATTTAAGATTGTGTTGGAGTCCACTTTTTATCGTGTCGGAAGTGGTATAGGAAGTCGCCAAGGTTGTGGATGGAAGCAAACATGTTGAACCCATCAGGACCATCATGAAGGAAAAGGACACACGAAAATTCATCATAATGAATCTCCACAAAAAAAAAGTAAATAAAAAAATGAATGTGGAAAGCTCAGATCCGAGGGGGTTCTTGTTTCCAGAGAGGGGTATTCCCGAGATAAAGCAATTACCAGACCATAAATCAATCTAGAGAAAGGCCATTGAAAAATTGAAAGAAAAAGCATTTGAAACCAATCCCTAAATATTTTGTCGTTTGAATGTCTGACAGGAACGTTGATAGACATGGAGGCAAAGCCTTGAATATTTTTGAAGGTGCCGTCATCTTTCTGTTCCTTCAATAACCTCCTAAATTCTTGGAATACGTAATTCTGATTGTTAATATTTTTGACATGCTCAAGAGTCTGTGAACACTTTCTGGCTCTATTTTGGGTGTGTCATGTTGCTTTCTAAACTGACGGGGTGGTTATGAATCCCTGGAATGTAATTCAACCCAATACTGTGGTTGGCCTTCACCCCTGGGTATGGGTCCAACTGGAAAGCCATGAACCTCCCGGACCTTTTCCCTTTTTGGGGGGAGTCGAACCGGATGTTGTGAATAGCCTTCATCAAGTTCATGGCATCATGATGAGCGGCATTGAGACGGCCATTAGTGACATCATGGCTCAACGGATGGGCATCGATGATCCCGGGATCTCTCGACGACTAGAGGATGCCTATGCAGAAGTCGTGGCTTCTCGCCCCCCCTTACAATCTCACATTCAATGTGGACGTCAGTTGGATGGGACCTTTCAGTGGACTTACACCAAAAACCCCTCAGCCTCTGCGACCATGACATATGGAGGCTTACGAATTTTCAATGCTGTGACTCGCCAAGCCATCCCATTTGGATTTGAGCGCCCTATTGGAGCCAAAGTCGGACATTTTCTGGGATTCCTCGATGGTCGACACACTATGGGGGAGATTCAGACCGTGGCCCAGGCGGGAGGTCGGGATCTTGAACGACAATTGGCCCAATTTTTTACGTTGCTTCATGACCATGATTGTTTGGCCATGGCCCCTACCTGTACTTTAGAGGAATATTGGCGTCACGTGACGGATGATCAAGACGTGGTTCATTTAGGGCATGCCGCTTTAATGTATCGCCACCGGGACCATTTTTTTTGGTTTGATCCTTGGCTGATGCCTTGGTTCGCCGAATCACCGGTCCCGTCGTTGTGGGCCAGCCTTCTGCCTCGGCCATCAGGAATTTTTCTGACCCATGACCATGATGACCATGTTGATCCACGGACGCTCTATCATCTCCCCAAAGACATCCCCATATTTGTTCCTAGTCGACGAAATCGAACGATGCTTCATTATGATTATCTCTCACTCCTTCGAGAATTGGGTTTTTCCCAGATTAAGGAATTGGCTCACGGGGAAAGCTGGCATTTGGGTAAGGCTCAAGTCGTATCGGTCCCCTTTTATGGAGAGGATCCGTGTGATGTGGAACTCCCTCGAAATTGTTATTTAATCAGTGATCGTGGACGAAATACCTTGATTCATGCTGACAGCGGACCCACCAATGCTGGCCGATCGGCCTTGGTGGACGATGTCATCGCAAATCTGGTGTCCCAGTATGGCCCCATTCCCTTGGTGTTTGCTTCCCAACAGCAACTTAAGGAAGTTCGAAGTTACGCAGCCTATGCCTGCCTCTCGCATCCGGGGAAATGGTTGGATGTGGGGGAAAACGGATATTTAACGAATGGATACCTTGCTGAGTTGTGCCGAGTGGCACGAGCGCAACTTTTCGTGTCGTATGCCACGGGGGGAGCAGATTGGTATCCAGACCATCTGTCTTTTATGTTTAGCGGTCGCAATCCTGCCCGCACTGCTCTACTTACCGCTAATTGGGATCCTCCCGAACAGTTAGGGCAGGAATTGGCACCCTTAGGATGTGATTACCATTTGGGCCAAGCTTTTAACGTATTTAAAACCGCCTCCGATGGGAAAACGATCACCAGACATTTAGCCGATCAGCTGGCCCCCCTCTCTCTGTACGAATTAAATCATGAAGCCCCACCCTTTATAAAAAATCCTTCTTAGAAAGCAGTATGACTAGGGAGACTGGCTGGGGCTGCCAAGGGAGAGAAAGGGTTGGCCTGTCATAGAGAGTGCGTTATGATTAAATTAAATTCGATTTGAGGGAAAATTAGGTGACCGACGAAGTAACAATACCCCAATCAGATCAAGTAGAGGACTATCCAGAGATAGTTGGGATCGTGGGAGTGAAGGTCCGGGATTTGGGGGAAGTCAAGAAAACCCGGACTGATGATTCTAACATTAAAGTGGGAGATTGGGTTATTTTGGATTTAGATGGAGATCAGACCTTTGGAAAGGTGTACCTTCCGATTCAACACATGCCATTTAGCCCTCCCATGCGTGTGATGCGGACCATTGTTCGAAAGGCCCACGAGGAGGATGAGCGGGGGATTGCCCGGCAACAACGCTTGAGCCAGGAGGGCCGGGAGTTTTGCCTCGATCGGATTGTGGCTCTTGGTCTGGATATGAAGCTGGTCGAGGTCTTCGGTTCATTTCTTCACCGTTCGCTCACCTTTACCTATACCGCTGATGAGCGGATTGATTTTCGTCAACTCGTTAAAGATTTGGCTCGTCGCTTCGGATGTCGGATTGAAATGCGACAAATCTCAACTCGCGAGGAAGCGGGTCGATTGAGTGGGGTGGATACCTGTGGTTTGGTTCTGTGCTGTGCCACGTTTTTGACGGATTTCAAACCGGTCTATCCCCGCGGGCGTAACGAAGGACCTCAAGGAGGAATGGATGGACATCGAATTGGGGTATGCGGCCGTTTGAAGTGTTGTTTGCTATATGAAGAGGAGGGGTGGGCGCTGACTCGACGGAAATCCCCAACCCTTATTCGTCCTGGAAAATCGGGAAACTAATCGAAAGGATCGTGGCTTTTTTAGAAGTTTGATCGGTGAGATGAGTACTAGAGTCATGGTCGTGTCAGTACCCTCACGATAAAATCCCTGAGGTACATGGTTTCGACAACCCGATTTATTTTTCTCCTTCCGAGAGATTGATGAGAATACGATGGCTGAAGGGATGCGAGGGATAAAGGGTCTTTTTCCGAATGCCGACCAAACCACGTTTCGTCATTTTTTCTCACAACGCCACCTACGATAAGCTCCACCAAACCGCTACCCTCGGGTTAACTGCTGCTGCCATGGGTAAGGATGTGACCGTGGTGTTATTGTTTTGGACTATAAGAAAACTAGCCGATGGGCGGCTGAATGAGATGGATTTCCCCCCAGAATACGCCTCTCACGCCCCAGAAGTCGCGCGCCTCATTCAGGAACGACAGGTTCCGTTGATTTCCGAGATGTTTGAAGAAGCAAAAAAAGTCGGCCAGTTTAAACTCGTTGCCTGTAGTGCAGGCCTGGAATATATGGGAGTAGATGCTCAGGCCGTCGCTAAGGGCGTGGATGAAGTGATGGGTCTTCCTGCCATTCTTTCGGCTTGTGCTGGTGCCGAAACTACCTTATTTATTTAAAATTTCCCCGATTGCCCCATAGGCCTCTTTCCGGTCGATAAATGCACATATTTTTTGATGTCCCTACCTTGAGACGACCCTTCTCCCTCATCAGCCATTGACCTTTTGACCATAGTCTTCGACAAATGGAATTTTTCCCCTTATTTTTTTAGGCTGTCACCCCTTCCACTTTTGATTCGACGGTCGACTCGGGGTTTAGAGAAACGTGTTTAATGGGAAGTGTCAAGAAGAATGTAGCACCCTGACCGATTCCTCCGCTAGAGACTGTTAACGATCCTCCTAATTCTTGTGCGATCACCACCGCCGTGTGGAGACCAAAGCCATTTCCATCCGATTTGGTGGTAAACCCGTTTTCGAAGATTCGGTGGGCATTTTCCGGAGAGATTCCCACTCCATTATCTTCAATGGCGAGGAGTATGTTCCGGGTTTTACATCTCGAAAGCGTCAGCTTTAATTTAGGATCCGAACGTTTGGAATCCCGAAGAGCATGACGGGCATTGTGAAGAAGATTCAGGAGGATTTGGAGCACTTTATGTCGATCGGATTGAATGACACAATTATGTTCAAAGTGGCGTTCGATCTCGATGGTCCCTTCCCGGTAGGAAAAAATGGCCAATTTGAGCGCTTCGTTGAGAATGTCATCTAATAAAAAGTGTTCGACAATCGATTCCCCTTTTGCATGCTGTTGCTGGGCTTGAATCACCATGCCAATGTGTTCGACATTTTTGCGAATGGTTTCCATTTCCTCGGCAATCGTTCCTTGATCGTGCGCCCATTGTTGGGCCAATTCGGTAAGGAAGTCCGGTATTTTTTGTCCGATGGGGTCGTCGGTGAGATATTGTGCTAAATCCTCGTGGTGGGCACTCAAGAGTTCTACGACTTTGATAAAACTGTCCACATCCAGGTCATTGAGTTGTTGTCGCACGACAGAGGTCGACACCGACGTACTATTCAACACGTTGCCGATATTATGGAGAACTCCGGAGGCGATATCGGCCATCCCCGCCAGTCGGGAAACAGTGATTAATTCCTGCTGAAGTCGGTCGCGTTCTTGCTCCACCTCCTTGCGTTCGATTATGCGGCCGAGCAAAAATCCCGTGTAGGTCAAAAGATTAGCCAAGGACTCATCTGACTTAACCAACTCTGGAGAATAGAGTTCAAGGACCGCCATGATTTCTAAATTGGCAAGAATGGGGATGCCAAGCCCTCCTCGAATCTCACAATTTTGTGCTGCCGTTTTTCTGGGAAAATTCGTTTCTGTCGCCATGTTTTCAATCCATACCGCCCGACCACTATTGAGCACTCTTCCTGGGAGCCCGATTCCTTTTCTGAAAGACATAGACATGGTGATCGTGTGAAATTCCTGTATTTGCTCGGTATCAGCTCCCCTAAAGTACCAATAATCCGAAGGTTCAAGACATTCTGGGGTGAGTGAAGAACGCAAATAGACATGGCCGATTGGCCATTGAGTGACCTCACAAATTTCTTTTAGCGCCATATTATAGACCTGATTGGTATCCTCCGCTTCGTCCGCTATTTTCACGATGATTTTTAAGAGATTAGAAAATAAGATGTTGTGGTTCGTTTCTTCTTTAAGTTGATTCGCATACGTATGAAATTTGTTTTCACGATCGATCAGCCGGGCCACAAGAGGTGTGGTTTTTCTCAAAATAATTAATGCTCCAACCAAAATGGGGAACAGAGCGATAAGTCCGGTGATCCAGGCTGCCTGAATAAAAGGCTGGCGGACTTCGGACATGTGGATTTTGGCCACCATACCCAGGTGTAGGGACGGGATGGGGCCGTATGCCGCTAACACCTGATTATTGAGATAATCCTTTCCGATGATGGTTGCAGAATGGCCGAGGAGTGCCCTCCGCATGGGTTCAGCCAAGCCACCTGGATGGTTCAAGGGAATGGGCTCAATAAACCCCAAGTGGTCTTGAGAAGCCGTGAGAAAGATGATTTCTTTTTTTTCGCCCATTCGTCCTATTACGAATTCTCCGGTTTGGCCAAACGTTAATCCCCTTTTCATGGAATTTAATAATTGTTCGGTGGTGGCCCCGGCTCCTCCTTCAGGGTGATCGTGTTGGCTGTAGACTCGGTCAAATTCAGCCACTGACTCTATGAGGTTGATTTGGGCGTGGAGAAGGGTCAACAGGTTGGTTTCTGCTCTAGAAAGCATTGTTTGATAGAGGGTGAGTATGGCTACCATTCCGACTGCTATGGCTGTTAAGACCATGATCCCTAGGGCGGTAAGTGTGATTTGCCTCCGTTCGACTAACCCTGAATGAAGGGGAGGGATAGGATGGTCTTCTCCCTGTTTGGGTGGGATTAGACGTAGGGAGCACGGAGCATGCGAATCTTTGATTGGAGCGGTGGGAGGTTCAATAATGGGATGAGGGTTGGTCACGGCTAGTCTTTCTCAACCTGTTCTAAACCAAAATGGGTTTCCCGGGGATACCTTGACATCCTATTTCTCAAAAATGGTTTGGCTTTCCGGAAGAGGCCCTCATGGTGAACAGTCGGGAAATGGATTTCAAATCTTTATCAGTTATTCGATTGATATTTGGCCTACGGATGGGTAAAAAATTCCCTCCCAGGACCTTGAATGTCGTCTTCTTCTAAAATCAAGCACTTTCTAACCACCGCATTGGTGAAATTGATGCTTTCTTAGAAGGAAAATGATGGGTTTGCGTTATATTTTTTGGATGTTTCCCCCCCAAATAGCTCACCGGCGTTTTCCTTCATGGGAGGAGTTATCAAGGAGTGACAATCGGGTATCCGTAGTTTAAAAGTCATGGTCGGGAACTTCTTGGATAGTTCTCATGAGAAACAGGAAAGGGTTTCTTGACAAATCCTAAGAACGGGTGCTAGGTCCTTGAAATGGCCAATTCGGTTAAATCTGCTGAAATTGCTGGGAAAGAGGCCTCAACCTGGACCGGCCCGGCCCGGGAACAAGCCGTCCAGGGCATGTTTACGGCTATTGCCAAGTTTTATGATTTGAATAATTCTCTTTTAAGCTTTGGTTTACATCATTCTTGGAAACGAAAGGCGGTTTCCTTGATTCCCGTCCTGCCAGGATCTCGAGCTCTTGATTTGGGGGCCGGTACCTGTGATTTAGCGGTCTTATTGGATAGGCATTTAAAAGGAAATACTCTAATATGTGCTGCGGATCTTAATGAGGCTATGTTACGGGTAGGGCAAAAAAAAATTCGTAGCAAAGAATTGAATGACCATGTCACGTGTGTCCAAGTCAATGCGGAACACCTGACCTTTCCCGCCCATACATTCGAAATCGTAACCGCGGGATTTTGTATCCGTAATGTGGGGAATCTTTCCCGAGGCCTTCAGGAAATTTTTCGAGTACTCAAGCCGGGTGGACGTTTCGTGTGCTTGGAATTTTCTCGTCCTGTGTCGAAAAGTTTTCGAAAAGTGTATGACTGGTATTCTTTTCGCCTGCTACCCTGGATAGGCACCAAAGTCGCCCAAGATGGGACAGGAGTGTATGAATATTTACCGGCCTCCATAAGAAACTTTCCTGATCAATCACGCTTTTCTTCCTTGTTAAAAGAGGTTGGATTCCAAACCGTAGATTTTCACAATTTGACTGGAGGAATTGTCGCGATCCATGTGGCGGTCAAGTAACATGATGAACTCCCTCTTATACGTATTCCTCCCTTGTAAAAAAGTCTATCCTACGGGAATCACCTATCTTGCCGATTTTGTTCATCGTCGCCGACCTGATGTCCGTCAACACATTTTGGATCTTTCTCTCTTTCCCCCTGCTCAGCGTCCAGGCAAATTGCGAGAAACAACGAGGTTTTTTCAGCCCGAATTGGTGTGCTTTTCCTGGAGGGACATTCAGATCTTTTCCCCTCATGAAGGTGATGCGTCACTCGAACATGCCTTTAATTTTTACTATGCCAGTAATCCCTTCAAACGAGCCGTGGCTTCGTTTCAGGGCCTTCGCAATTTGTATCGGTATTACACCGATATTCGGCAGAATCTTTCGTATCCTTGGCTTATTCAAAAGGAGTTTCCTTCCATTCGAATGATGATTGGCGGTGGGGCCTTTACGGCCTTTGCGGATCAACTCATCGAAAAGCTTCCGGAAGGAATCATTGGAATTCTAGGCGAAGGGGAGGATGCCATCCTCAAGGTCCTCAATGGTGAAGCGTTAGGGGGAGAACGATTTATCCTTCGAGAACAGGGTAAAATTTCCAAAGGGACGAAACATACTCCGGCCTTGTTAGACTCCTTGTCGGTCGACATTCCCTATCTCACCTCGATCTTTCCCCAATATCGGGAATACATCGGGGAGTGTATCGGTGTGCAAAGCAAACGTGGATGCCCTTATGACTGTGCGTTTTGTCTCTATCCCTATATTGAAGGGAAACGGGTGCGATACCGACCTGCTGAAAACGTGGTGCAGGACATTGCCCAGTATTACCATCAATGGGGAGCTAGGCGGTTTTGGTTTACCGATGCTCAATTTATTACTGGGAAAGAGGCCTACCCTCAATGCACGGAAATTTTGGAGCGCATCATATCTCAAAAATTAGACATCGAATGGTCTGGCTATATCCGAACCTCTCTCATTAATACTGGGCTCGCCAAACTGATGGTGCGATCGGGTGTAGGGGATTTAGAAGTGGCTGTCACGGCTGGCTCGCAGAAGGTGCTCAATAGCCTTCATATGGGATTTAAGTTAGAGCATCTATATGATGGGTGCCGGTATTTACAAGAGGCAGGATTTAATGGCCGAGTGATTTTGAATTATTCCCTGAATTCTCCAGAGGAAACGGAAGAAACCCTCCTTCAAAGCATCGAATCCTACAAAGTAGTGGCCTCTATTCTCGGTGAAGAACGAGTGTTCCCGCTCATGTTTTTCCTGGGCATCCAACCCAATACGGACTTGGAAGAGCGCCTGTTGTCGGAAGGGTATTTATCGAATGGATATAATCCACTGAGCCTCACACCATGGAATATTAAAAAGATGCTATACAACCCCGCCCCTTTGAACAAGCTCATCGCGAAAGCCTGTTTGGCGGCCTGGAATCGGAAACACGGCTCGCGAGATCCTCGGCCCTGGTCGGGAAGCCTGAGTCAAAGCGCGACCCAACACCAGGGGCATGACTATGCCGATTCGAGTTTATCAAAAGGGTTTGAGACCAATTCTGGGCGAGATGCCCTGCTCACCTTGGAAGAAATCTTGCGTTCCCGCCGTCCATCAAAACCTCCGCCTCTCTCACCCGCTCCAGAACCCAATCCATCTCCGTAAAATAAAAGTTTGTTCCCAATCAAGGTCGTGTGGCATCACTCATGAGGCTGATCGAACCCTGAGCCTTGAGAATTCGGTATGGAACCCGTCAGGAAGGTTTCTGCCTCCGGGAACTCTGCTCTTTCTCCAAATCGTTGCCTATGTCCGTTTTAAGGTGGGGATACTCTTATAGATTGGCGCGCTGGGGGTGAGTATTGTGTTTGAACCTTTTCTCCCCGGATCTGCGTCCACTTCATCCGCAAAGGGCGAACAGGCTATCGTTGGTCTGGGGTGATATTTACGGAATAGCCAGGGTCAGGATCCTCAAGACGCACCAAGAGGAAGTGGCCCTTTTCAGGATGTGATGGGCCAATCCTCGACTACCGAGCCAAATCTCTGCGATTATCAAGAATCCAATTCAAAGTCTAAATGTCCCATGGAGGTTAGGAATGGTATTTCGAAGAAAAACAAGACCGGAGTTAGGGGGATTGGCTTAAGCCTGGATACATTTATTGATGTGTAGGTTTTCAAAGGTAAAGGAAGACCTAGAGGAAAAGCGGAAGATTCCTTTTGGTTCTATGGGCATTTATTCATCGTCGTCGTCGTCCTCGTCTTCGAGGGCTGCTTGTCGCATTTGCTCTTCCATAGCATTGTGAATAAGCATGCGGATAAACATCGAAATCACGGAACCTTTCTCCAAGGTCCCTCCTGGGGGAATTGCGATCCTCCCTTCTTCTACCATTTTATCCAACCATTTTTTTTGGTCGGGGGTGATGTGAAGGGGAATTTCAACTAATGGAACTTTCCCGAATATATCCATGAATCCGGCCTCCCGTCATAATGAAAAATTAGATCGATAATGTTCCGGTGAAACAATAACCATCGTGGTTTGCTGAAAAAACAAGGGAAGGTATTTTTTTATCCTTGAAGGATAAGACCATGTGCCCTTTTCTTTTGTCAATGAAGGACGCAAGAAATTTTCTTACCCGAACCTCCACCGTGAAAGAAATTTTGGTACCAAGGCTTGAAGGAAGTACTCCAGCCTGCGTGGAATAAAACAAGACTCCCTAAAGATTTTTGGAAAAATTCGGGCGTGTCAGGTTAACCCCAAGACATCCGCCATGGAATACAGGCCTGGGGGTTGCTTGACGATCCATTGGGCCGCCCGGAGGGCTCCCCGTGCAAAGGTATCTCGGGTGTGTGCCCGGTGTGTGATTTCTATCCGTTCACCCGGGCCCCCGAAAAGCACGGTATGATCACCAACGATATCTCCGGCACGTATGGTTTGCATGCCAATCTCCTGAGTTTGGCGTTCTCCGGTAATTCCATGGCGGGCGTATACCCCTACTTCCTGTAAATCCCATTCCATTCCCGCGGCCAGGGCTTCGGCGAGTTTGAGAGCGGTCCCACTCGGGGCATCTTTCTTTTTGTTATGGTGGGCTTCAATCACCTCGATGTTATAGGAATCTCCGAGGGATTTGGCGATTTTTCCGATGGTATTCACAAGGACATTAATCCCTACGCTCATGTTAGGGGAAAACACACAAGGAATTTGTGTTGCCAATGCCTTCAGTTGTGACAACTCCTGTTCTGAAAATCCGGTGGTGCCAATCACCATGCTCTTGGAGGCCGTAACGCTGTCTTTGAGGTTGGCGAGACATGACCCGGGGCCGGTGAAATCAATAATCACATCTCCTTGAGACAGACAGGGGAGAAGTGTGTCAGTCAGTGTGATGCCGATAGGCCCGCTTTGAGCCAATTCACCCGCGTCCCTTCCAAGGGCGGGATGCCCCTTGGCTTCAATGGCCCCGGCTAATACGACATCCTCCATTTCTTGAGTGAGGGCCACGAGCCGCATCCCCATTCTTCCGGCGGCTCCCGTAATGATGGTTTTCACCATGGAGAGGATTCCTTATAAGACGCCGGATTGCTGTAAGGCAGCTTGGAGTTTTGAACGGAATTCAATGGCTAAAGGAGTCAGGGGAAGGCGCACCTCTTCGGAGCCTTTTCCCATCATGTTCAAGGCCGCTTTGACGGGGATGGGATTAGTTTCCAGGAATAGGGCGCTAAAAAGGGGAGCGAACTTATAATGAAAAGTCCGTGCCAGTTCAAAATCTCCAGATAACGCAGCGGAGACCATTTGAGCCATGCCCGATGGGGCCACATTCGCGGTTACGGTAATGACTCCATGTCCACCAAGGGCCATCATCGGCAAAGTTAAGGGGTCATCGCCGGAAAGAACCAGGAAATCTTGCCTAGAACGTTGAATGATTTCCGAAACCTGTTGAAGAGACCCACTGCCTTCTTTAATCCCCACGATTGAAGGAATCTGGGACAACCTGGCCGTCGTTTCTGGAAGCATATTCACACTGGTACGACCGGGAATGTTGTAAAGAATCTGAGGTAGGTCAACGGCTTTAGCTACCGCCTCGAAGTGTCGAAACAGCCCTTCCTGTGTGGGTTTGTTGTAATAGGGAGTAATGAGAAGGGCTCCATCGGCCCCTACGGCTTTGGCATGTTGAGTAAACGTGATGGCCTCGTCTGTGGAATTGGACCCCGTTCCCGCAATGACGGGGATCCGTTTATTCACGACTTCAACCGTGACCTCGACTACTCGTTCATGTTCCTTTGGAGTAAGAGTGGCCGATTCTCCCGTTGTCCCGCATGGAACAATACCATGGGTACCATTTTCAATCTGAAATTCAATCAGATCACCCATCGTCTGCTCATCGAATTTTCCCTTGGAGAAAGGGGTGACGATCGCCACGTATGAACCAGAAAACATAAAGGGTATCTCTTTCGTTCTCTTAGGATTCGACCCAGTCATGCCTTAAGGAAAAGGTCTGGGGAGAGGAACCCATGTTTGGTGAATGGCAAAAGCCGGTTAGGTCAAGGCCTCAGGTATGGATTCTCCACGGATGAGGTCGTCATAACTTTCTCGTTGTCGAATGACCATGACCTCTTGCCCCTTCACGAGGACTTCGGGCACGCGAGGTCTGGAATTGTAATTGGACGCCATGGTGAAGGCATAGGCCCCTGCGCTCATGACGGCCAATAGATCACCAGGGGTCACTTGGCCCATTTTTCGATCTTTGGCCAGAAAATCTCCGGATTCACAAATCGGACCAACCACATCCACTGTATTCACTGGTCGGGATTCATTTTTCAGGACAGGTTGGATGTCATGATGGGCTTCATACAAACTTGGCCGGAGCAAATCATTCATCGCCGCATCCACGATCACAAAATTTTTGGTCTCACCTTCTTTGTTATACAGAACCTTGGTTACCAATATTCCTGCATTTCCGACGATAGATCGTCCCGGTTCCATGATCAACTGGCAATTCAGCGGTTTCAACAGGGGGAAAATGGCCTCCGCCAGGTCCTTGGGTAGAGGTGGTGTTTCATCAGAATAGGTAATCCCTAAACCACCCCCGATATTGAGATATTGGATATTGACGCCTTTGGCTCGAAGAGTCGCGATCAATTCGAGGATTTTACTCAGGGCATCCACGAAGGGTTGGATTTTGGTGAGTTGGGAGCCTATATGTTTATGGACACCAACCACTTCGATGTGCGGTAGCGTTTGGGCGGCTTCAAATTCGTCCAATGCCCGATCAGCCCCAATTCCAAATTTGCTTTTTTTCAATCCGGTTGAAATATAGGGGTGGGTTTGTGGGTCAATGTCCGGATTAATGCGGAGAGCCACACGAGCTCTCATACCCATGTTGCCGGCTACATCGTTGATGAGCTGAAGTTCTCCCGGAGATTCAACGTTGAACATGAGAATGTCAGATTCTAGGGCGTACTGGATTTCTTCTCTGGACTTTCCCACTCCTGCGAAGACAATCTTTTTTGGGTCAACTCCCGCCTTTAAGGCTCGAAATAATTCACCCCCCGAGACAATATCGGCTCCACATCCTGCATTGGCGAGTGTTCGTAAGACCGCAATGTTGGAATTGGCCTTCATGGCAAAAGCCAAAACATGGGGAAGGAGGTGGAAGGCCTCCTGAAAGGCCTGGACATGACGAGAAAGGGTTCGATGGCTATAGATATAGCAAGGTGTCCCTACTTGTTCCACGATACGTGCAACCGGAACTTCTTCACAACAGAGTTCCTCACCCCGGTAATGAAAATCATGCATGATGCACGACCTCATCAAATACATCCCAATCACCTAATGCCAATTCTGCCATGGCTGCATGGAAGGCTTCCTTTAGTTTTCGGTAGTGTAATTTGGCATGAGGTGTGATGGCTTGGAGGACTTCTCCATCCAATAAGGTTTGGAGGGCTTTGGGGGTTGCCTGCTTCAGGTGCTCGAAATTCACGACAATATCCATCTTGGCATCCTGAGCGGCAAGTTTGATTCGATCTAACAATTCTTTGGCGTTCAAGTGATCGAGGGTTCCCTCAAGTTCAATAAACAAAGCCGCAAATGCATCATGCCGTCGGGCTTTGACCTTCAACCACAGGTCCTGGGATTTTGAAGTTTGCGGGCCGTGTGAATGAAGAGCATTGGGAATGAGCTGATTCGTTTCAAAGGTCGGCAGTTTGGCCTGGAGATTTTTTAGCACCTTAGCCAAGGGGGATAAACTGCCTTTAGGCGTAGACCGGCAAATCAGTTTTCGGAATTCCCAATTCATCTCCAGACGAGGGATTATCCGTTGGCTGGTGTGGGCCAATCGGTTCCAAATGCAGGGCCAAGAATAAAACTGATGATTAGCCCAGAAAAATCCTTCTTGCAATTGCTCGGGGGTCATTCGATTGGGTTTGAACACGACGTGTTTTCCGTCATATTTCGCCCAATCCCGATCAAGGATTCTCCCTTCTCGATTATATCGTTCGAATAAGGCTGTCCCAGGTAAAGGGGTCAGAACGTTAAAATACGCCAACTCTACTTTGTTGCGGGTCAGGAACTCCACCGCGGTTTCAAACACGGATTCATCATCGTTATCGAAACCGAAGACAATGCCTGGGTTCACCATGATGCCATGGTCATGAAACATTTTTATTTGATTCTCGAATTTTCGAACTTGATTGAAGCCTTTATTGGTTTCATCGAGGGAATCTTCTGAAAGAGATTCCATTCCGACAAACACCGACACGCATCCACTGTCCGCCGCGAGTTTTACCATCTCGGGATCGTCCCCCAAGAATAATGTGGACTGACAACCCCATTTAATATCGAGTGATTTCAGGGCTTGCCACAATTCTCGACAATAGGCCCGATGGCTGTTATGTAAATCATCGACAAACGCGACGATCGATCCCTCTTCCAACCCTACCCAAATTTTTAAGGAAGTGGAAACGGCATTCCAGAGTGAGCCTCGGGTCATCCGGTCGATAATATCTGACCGCAACCATTCCTTGGCTCGGCGGAGTTCTTGAACGACCTCGGGCACGGGTCGACGACGGGTCGTCTTACCGTTAAATGGTGACACACTACAAAACTCGCAATCAAAATGGCAGCCCCGTGTGGTAAAACTACAAAGCCGGGTCATATAGGAATCCGGACTGAGCAATTCTATCCGGGGCGGGTTATAGTCACTCAAGGCTGGGAATTGATCCATGCGATACATACGCTGTAGGGTCCCCGACTCGATATCCTGGATGACTTTGGGCCATAGGTCCTCGGCTTCCCCACACACAATGGCATCGCAATGGCGAAGGGCTTCGTCTGGACAATACGTAGGATGAACCCCACCCAAAATAACCGGCTTTCCTCGTTTGCGGAATTCCTCGGCAATTTCATAAGCACGGGGGGCATAACACGTCATGACCGACAAGCCAACCACATCACAAGGTGTGTCAAAATTAATGTCCGTCACGGCTTCATCGACGATTTCAATGTCCCACGTAGGGGGGGTATACGCGGCAATGACGGGCAAGCTCAGTTTGGGAAACCAAATGGAGCGGCGTTCGCTGGCTGTCATATGGTAGGGATTATTTCGAGGGTACGGGTCCAACAACAGAAGTTTTGGCCGTGTTCCACAAGAAATTTCAGTAGATTTCATGAGTTTGTTCCTCCGCAACCGGGTAGAGTTCAAGGCAAAGGGGTTAATTGTACCCTTTCAGGTCTACCATGAACAAATGTATGTGGGTGTGTAACAAATTTCATCGGACGCCTATGGGATAGAAGGTGGGTAATTCAATCTCTTCTTCGGGATCCAAGCTTGTTTCTTGGGGATCCAATGTGGACTGTGCCGCTCGTTCCTTTTCTTTTTCCTGTTTCCGGACTGTTGCCGCGATTCCCACGTCTTCTGGAGGGATTGGAGCTCCTACGGCTGCACATCCGGTCAGAAAAGCCAAACAGGTAAGGCCTCTCAGTACCCGGACCGTGCCCTGACTCTTCACCCCTTCACCGCTCTTTTCCATGTTTTGCCCTTTTGGGATTTCTCATATTTGATCGTAACGCTTTTTCCCAGATTTTAATCTGAGATCGAACCTGCTTCCGGGCGGTGCCCCCGACGACGTTCTTCCGATCGACGGCGGCTACGGGAGTCAGGACCCGAAAGGCTTGAACATCAAAGGATGGGGAGGCCTTCTGTAGGTCTTCTTGGGTAATCTGACGCAGATCCTTCCCGTCTGCCAGGCATTGCCGAACTAACGAACCTACCACGTGGTGAGATTCTCGAAAGGGCACTCCCTTTTGAACAAGGTAATCGGCCAGTTCGGTAGCCAGGAGAAATCCTTCCGACACGGCCTGCTTCATACGGGGACGGCATACCGTGAGGTTGGCCAACAGCTCGGCATAGATTTTCACGGAGAAGGTCACCGTATCGATCGTGTCAAACACAGGTTCTTTGTCTTCCTGAAGATCACGATTATAACTCAGAGGTAATCCCTTGGTGGTAGTTAACAGACTCATAAGATGACCGTATACCCGTCCGGTTTTTCCGCGGATGAGTTCGGAAATATCAGGGTTTTTCTTTTGCGGCATCATGCTACTACCCGTACAAAACGCATCGGGAAGGTCGATGAAATGAAATTCTTGTGATGCCCAAATGATCAATTCCTCACTCAGACGGGAGAGGTGCATCATCAGGATGGCACAGCCACTCAGGACTTCTAGGACATAGTCCCTATCAGAAACAGCATCCAAACTATTCTGGCTAATGGCAGGAAATTTTAAGAGAGAAGCGGTGTACTGTCTGTCCAGAGCATAATTATTGCCCGCGAGGGCTCCGGACCCTAGGGGCATTACATTCACCCGAACCAAAGCATCGGTCAATCGGGCTTTGTCCCGTTCGAGCATTTCCACATACGCCAGGGCGTGGTGTGCAAAAAGGACGGGTTGGGCCCGCTGCAAATGCGTGTAGCCGGGCATGATCACGTCCTGATTGTCTTTGGCGAGCGTCAATAAAGAATGTTGGAGACGCCACAAATCTTCCTGCAAGTTCCAAAGGGCATCACGCAGGAAGAGCCGGAGGTCCAGCGTCACTTGATCGTTTCGGCTGCGGCCTGTGTGCAGCTTTCCCCCAAGGGGTCCAATGAGTTGGATGAGGCGACGTTCAATACTCATATGGACATCTTCGTCTTGAGGCTTCCATTTGTGTCGTCCATCCCTGATGTCCTCACGAATGGTTTGAAGACCCTCGATGATAGATCGACATTCTCGTCTAGAGATCACTCCGCCCCGGAGTAAGGTTTTGCAGTGTGCAATACTTCCTTCAATATCATATTCATACAATCGTCGATCAACGTTGATGGAGGCGGAAAATGATTCAACCAAGGCATGGGTGTGCCCTTGAAACCGTCCCCCCCACAGTTTTTCCTTGTCCGACCTCTTCGGTGGTTTCGTGGGAGTCCGGGTTCTTACCCGAGAAGACCTTTTTTGGGGTGTTTGAGGTGAAGTGGGGCTCATGGACGGAGAATGGGATTTCTTGAAGAGATTACCATTTAATTTTTTGTACGGATGTTCGTGTGGCGAGTCGGAGGGCGTGAAGCTTGATAAACCCACCGGCATCTTTTTGGTCGTAGCCTTTTCCCTCTTCAAAGGTAGCCAGATGTTCCTGATAGAGGGATTGTTTGGACTTTCGACCTGTGACCGTACAATTTCCTTTGTAAAGTTGGAGGCGCACGGTTCCCGTGACATGTCGTTGGGCTTGATCAAATGCTGCCTGTAATATGTGGCGTTCAGGGGAGAACCAAAATCCATTATATATCAGTTCAGCATATCGGGGTATAAGGCTATCTCGTAGGTGGACCACTTCCCGATCTAGAGTGAGAGATTCCAAGGCCCGTCGGGCCGAAAGGAGAATGGTGCCACCGGGAGTTTCGTATACGCCCCGTGATTTGAGACCCACGAATCGATTTTCCACTAAATCTACTCTTCCGATTCCGTGTTTGCCCCCCAACCGATTCAACCGATGGAGCAAAGCGGCCGGATTCAGTGGGATATCATTGACCGCGATGGGATTGCCTTTTCGGAATTCTATCGTGATCGTTTGGGGGCGATCGGGTGCTTGTTGGGGGGATACGGTCATTTGGAACATGTCTGGAGATGGCGGCATCCAAGGATCTTCCAGGACACCCCCCTCATAACTAATATGGAGAAGATTCGCATCAATACTAAAGGGCTTGGCCTTCGTGACGGCGATGGGAATGTGGTGCTTTTTGGCATACCGAATGAGATCGTTCCTGGAGGACATGGTCCATTCTCGCCAGGGGGCAATGACTTCCATTGACGGAGCCAGGGCGGCGAAGGTCAACTCAAAGCGGACCTGGTCATTGCCCTTTCCAGTGGCCCCATGGCTGAGAAAGATTGCATGTTCCTTTTGAGCGATCTCCACTTGGCGTTTAGCGATGAGGGGCCGGGCGATCGAAGTTCCTAGTAAATAGGAGCTTTCATACACCGCATTCCCACGAAACATGGGAAACACGTAGTCGGAAACAAACTCTTCGCGGAGGTCTTCCACGTAAGCTTTTACTGCTCCAACGGCAAGGGCTTTCTTTTGAACGTCCCGTAAATTTTCCCCCTGTCCGAGGTCGGCACAAAAAGCAATGACATCACACCCCCGCTCTTCTTTTAGCCAATGGAGAATGATCGAAGTATCCAAACCGCCGGAATAGGCCAACACGACCTTGGGACGTGTTGGCCGGGATTGTGACTGGCGTGGTTTCCGGGAAGAACGTGAAGGTTTCACACGAGATTTCATGAAAGGTCATTTCCTATCCATTTTAATAATATGGCCTTTTGAATATGCAGACGATTTTCTGCTTGATCTAGAATGACTGATTGAGGCCCATCCAAGACCTCTTGCGTTATTTCTTCTCCTCGATGTGCGGGGAGGCAATGGAGAACGATGGCATTGGGTTTGGCATGGTGCATCAATGGCCGATTGACCTGATAGGGAGCTAAAGCTTTCATACGGGATTTACGTTCCTTTTCTTGCCCCATACTGATCCATACATCAGTGTAAATTGCATCAGCGTCCTTCGCCGCTTTCTTCGGATCATTCGTAATTTTAATGGTGGCTCCGGTTTTGGCGCCCTCCGTCTGTGCTTGATGGACGATGTGGGGATCGGGTTCATAGCCTTTAGGACAACCCACTGTGACATCCATGCCGACCTTGGCTCCTACCTCGATCAGGGAATGGGCAATGTTGTTCCCATCTCCGATATACGCCAGTTTCATGCCCTTTGTCCCACCTTTTTTCTCAACGAGGGTGAGCAAGTCGGCCAGGGCCTGACACGGGTGGCAATGGTCGGTGAGACCGTTTATGACGGGAATGGACGTATGTTCGGCCCATTCTTCCAGCAGGGACTGGTCAAAGGTTCGCACGACAAGGCCATCCAGGTACCGAGATAGAACTTTGGCCGTATCTGCTAAGCTTTCCCCCCTGCTCAATTGAATTTTTTCTGAGGCAAGAAATAGAGCTTGTCCCCCGAGTTGATTCATTCCAGCCTCAAAGGAAACCCGGGTCCGGGTCGATGGTTTTTCAAAAATTAACCCCAGGGTTTTCCCTTTAAGCGGATAGGCAAGTTTTCCTTTTCCAGGGGGAGATTTAAGTTTCAGAGCCACGTCAATCAGGTCCCAAATGACCTCTCGTGGTATTTGCGCGACCGTCAGCAAATCTTTAGGGGTTTTCTTGGCCTTTCTTGCCGAGGCACGTGGAGCCTGCATGTTTTTTGAGGACAACTTAGTCGATGGCATGAGGTCAAGACCGTTTGGAAAGAACATCGGCCAAGACGGACAATAACCGATCGATTTGAGAATGGCTGATGATAAAAGGAGGGACGAATCTCAGCACATTGCCCATCGTACAATTGATGAGGACTCGCCGTTCCAAGCAATCCAGGACAAGCGGTCTCCCCTCAATAGAAAGCTCCATTCCTTGTAATAACCCCATTCCGCGGGTTTCTTGGATACAGGAAAAGCGTTCGTTCAAGGAGGCCAACCCTTTGGCAAGATAGGATCCGCGTTCAGCACACTGGGATAACTTTCCACCTTCCAGGAGTAATTCCATCACCTTTAGGGCCACAGCACAGGCTAAGGGGTTACCCCCAAATGTGGAAGCATGTGTGCCTGGGGTGAAAGCCTCCGCTACGGAACCCGTTGCTAAGCAGGCCCCGATAGGAATCCCCCCGCCTAAACCTTTTGCCAATGTCATAATGTCAGGTTGCATGCTGAACTGTTCGTAGGCAAAAAGAGACCCAGTCCGCCCCATACCGGTTTGTACTTCGTCTAAAATGACAAGCACATTATGCTTGGTACAGAGGTCTCGAAGTTCTTTGAGATACCCTGGGTGGGGAACCACTACTCCACCCTCTGCCTGAATCGGTTCCAGCATGACCGCCGCGGTTTGCGGCGTCAGATTTGCCTCGAGGGCTTGAATATCGTTAAAAGGAATATAACGAAACCCAGGAACCAAAGGCCCAAATCCTTCCTGTAGTGACGGTTGACCCGTGGCCGTCAGGCTCCCCAAGGTCCGGCCGTGAAAGGATTGCGACATGGTCAGAATTTCCACCCTGTCAGGTCCAAAATTCATTTGGGCATATCGACGTGCCAATTTAATGGCAGCTTCATTGGCTTCCGTTCCGCTATTACAAAAGAACACCTTGTCGGCGAAGGACAACTCAACGAGGCGTTGAGCGAGTTGGGCCTGTGGCTCGGTATAAACCAGGTTGGATGTATGAATCAGTTGACGGGCTTGTCGGGAAAGAGCTTCGATGAGATCTGGCTGGGCGTGGCCAAGAATGTTAACAGCAATCCCTGCGATGCAATCTAAATATTCACGACCTTCCGGATCATACACACAACACCCCTGTCCCCGCTCAACGACGAGAGGAAGACGGGCATAAGTATTCATGATGTATTGATCGGAATTCTCTTGAAGCTCTGGGGAAATCATTCTTTTAAAACCATCACAAAACCCGCTTGAGCCTGTTGAATAATGAAGATATCAAGGGCTGAATTTCGCCAGGAGGACGTTGGCTATCAGAAGCTTTGGGTCGGTTCAAAAAAGTCCGTCCGGCAAGGCCGCGATTCGCCTGGTGCATCCCGCAGGGTGCCACGTTTGTTTTGCGGGCGGAGCGTACTGGCTATACGTGAGCACGGAAAAATGGCGAGAACGCCCCTGGCCGCTTTTTTCAACAGACCCAGCTTGAATGCAGGCGAATCTATCATAGGGGTTCTTACCTCTGCAATAAACATGGCGTGAAAATCATATGAGTACCCTAGCCCTGAGCAGACTGCAAGGATGAGGTCCGGAGACCGAGCCAGGGATGTGGGAATAGGGGTTGGATTTAACTCGGGGCTTGGCGACGAAGATCATAGGCCAACCCGAGCTTACTGAGGGTCCAAATAAGCCACTTGGAAGGATCGAAATTATACCATTGGGCGCCATTTCGGTAATCGCTTTGATACATGTGATGATAATTATGGTATCCCTCACCAAAGGTCAGGAGGGAAATCCACCAGCTATCTCGACTGGAATCGGAAGTCCCGTGGGGTTGTTCACCCCAAATATGGCAAATGGAATTGATAAAAAAGGTGGAATTGAGGACAAAAAATGTTCGGGCAAGTCCAGCCAGGAGAAAACAACTAAATCCTCCCATCCACCCGTCGTAAAGGAAGCCCACAAGGAAGGGCAGGAATAATCCCGTTACGACGATGGGAAGGTAATATCGGTTTTGCCACATAATCAGAGGGTCCTGTTGTAAGCGAGTTGAATATTTGGGGTCACGATTAGGGTCTTTCCATAAAAGCCAGCCACAGTGACTATGCCAGAATCCCAAGGTGGCATTATAGGGATCCTCTTTCTGGTCGCATCGTGCATGATGCCTGATATGGTCTCCAGCCCACCGCAGGGCAGAATTTTGGAGGGCCATGCCCCCAGCAATTAAAAAAATAAACTTGACCCAGTTCGGACATTTAAAACTTCGATGAGAGATTAATCGGTGGTAACCCACGGTGATGCCAAGACCCGTAAAAATATAGAGCACGAAAAACATGGTCCAGTCCAACCAACTGAAATCATAATAGTAGGCATACAGAGGAACACCCATGAGCGTGACACCAACAATCAGAAAAAACAGAAAAGTGGTTGGATAGTCCCGTTGAGGAATTCCCGCCAAGGAAGGATCCAAGGTTCGTGACATATGCGTGACCGTCCTTATAGAAATGGCTCCCTCAACTCCTGTTCGGATCCTTTACAGGTAGAGGACAGGGAGGGGAACGGATGAAATAACCAAAAAAAATCTAGGGAAATATGCAATGGAATCTCGGCGTCAGGGAAGTTGTTTCGTTATCGATTATCTATGGGTCAAGAATTTCCCCTAGCCAAAGCCTGGTGAGGATACCTGCTAACTAGTGGCTTGTAAAGGGGATGACTGATTTAAATGGACCTTTCCTGATCCCCTACTCTCTAGGATACCAAATTTTTGGATAAAGGCCAGAGGGTTGAGGAATTACTAGGAAGTCATACCCTTGTGGATAACCTTACTCCCTCCGGAGTTCCGATACTTTAATATTTATAACTGTCTTCCTTATACGGTCCCTCGACGGGGACATGAATGTAATCGGCTTGGGTTGGGGTCAGTTTCGTGATCACCCCTCCGAATCCACGTACCATATGGGCAGCGACTTCCTCATCGAGTTTTTTAGGAAGAACCTGAACGGTGATCACGGCGTCATTTTGGTACGCAAATTTACGTTCATATAGATAAATTTGAGCCAGTACCTGGTTAGCAAACGACCCATCCATGACGCGGGAGGGGTGTCCCGTGGCATTACCCAAATTCACCAATCGGCCTTCAGAAAGAAGAATGACATGGTCATTGGTGACTTTGTTTCGATACACCTTGTGGACTTGGGGTTTCACTTCCTCCCATTCCCAATGTTTTCGCATATAGGCGGTGTCAATTTCGTTGTCAAAATGTCCAATATTGCAGACAACCGCCCCACATTTTAAGGATTGCAACATCGCTGAATCGCAGACATTAAAATTCCCGGTTGACGTGACCACCAAATCAATGTTCTCCAAAAGACGAGAGTTTATGTCTTCCACCTTGCCAGTGTTGATTCCTTCATTATAGGGAGAGACCACTTCAAATCCGTCCATGCAGGCCTGCATAGCACAAATGGGATCAATTTCGGAGATTTTCACGATCATTCCCTCCTGTCGAAGGGATTGGGCTGATCCCTTTCCTACATCTCCATATCCGATGACCAGGGCTTTCTTCCCAGCCATCAAATGGTCGGTTCCTCGTTTTATGGCGTCATTTAAACTATGGCGGCACCCGTACTTGTTGTCATTTTTCGACTTGGTGATAGAGTCATTCACATTGATAGCCGGAACCTTCAGCGTCCCTTGTTTCAACATTTTTTGAAGTCGGTGAACACCGGTGGTGGTTTCTTCAGTAATTCCATGGATTCGGTCCAGCATGGCTGGGAATTTCTCATGAAGCATGAGGGTAAGGTCTCCCCCATCGTCTAACACCATGTTGGCATCCCAGGGTTTCCTATCTTTGAGGATGGTTTGTTCGATACACCAATCATATTCTTCCGCCGTTTCTCCTTTCCATGCATAGACGGGAATACCCTTGGCAGCAATGGCGGCGGCGGCATGGTCTTGGGTAGAGAAAATATTGCAGGATGACCACCGGACATCGGCCCCAAGTTCAATCAGGGTCTCAATTAAGACCCCTGTTTGAATGGTCATGTGGATACAGCCCAAAATTTTAGCCCCTTTTAAGGGTTGGGAGGCTCGGTATTTTTCCCGCAGTGCCATTAAGGCCGGCATCTCGGTCTCGGCAATTTGCAATTCTTTCCGTCCCCAGTCGGCAAGGTTGATATCAGCAACTTTATAATCTTGGGTTTTTGTTTCGAGTGTGGTGGCGGTGCTCATGTTTTTTCTCCTCTTCGGTGTCTATATATCTCCCTAATATCTTCCTATCCAAAAATGGGGACTGGATGGATTCCTGCTCTTTCATGCCCCCGAACGGTTTAGGAGGTAACCCTACAGCCCTATTTCTTTCCGGAGGGTTTTGGCTTTGTCCGTTTTTTCCCAGGAAAATCCTGGCTCGTTCCGCCCAAAATGACCGTAAGCAGCGGTTTGTTTATAAATCGGACGACGCAATTTCAGGTGATCGATAATTCCCTTTGGCGTTAAAGGGAAATGCTTTCTGACCAACTTTTCAATTCGTTCCACTTTAGCCTTTTCCGTGCCTTTGGTATCGACTAAAACGGAAACAGGTTCAGGAACCCCTATGGCATAGGCCAACTGGACTTCACATTTATCTGCCAATTGAGCTGCAATGATGTTTTTGGCAATGTATCGAGCCATGTAGGAGGCCGATCGATCCACTTTGCTAGGATCTTTCCCTGAAAAAGCTCCTCCCCCATGACTCCCTACACCTCCATAGGTGTCTACGATGATTTTCCGTCCCGTTAACCCGGTATCGCCCATAGGACCACCCGTGACAAACCGCCCTGTGGGATTAATATGAAAAGTGACGGCTTTCGGGTTAAAAAGTCGTTTTGGCATAACCGGGACAATCACTTTTTCCATGATATCTTTTTCAATTTTTTTGGTTGTCACAGAATCACTGTGTTGGGTTGAGACAACGATGGTGTCAATGCGGATGGGTTTGCCATTTTTGTATTCCACCGTCACTTGGGATTTTCCATCTGGCCGTACCCAGGGTAAAATGTTCTTCTTTCGCACCTCCGCCAAACGACGAGTGAGACGGTGGGCAAGAACGATTGGCATCGGCATAAGCTCGGTCGTTTCATTGGTAGCATACCCAAACATAAGTCCTTGATCACCGGCTCCCCCAGTGTCCACACCCATGGCAATGTCCCCAGATTGAGCATCAATTGACGTTAGGACGGAACACGTCCGATGATCAAATCCCCAAGTAGCATCGGAATATCCTACACCTCGAATGGTTTCCCGAATAATATCCGGGATTTCGACATAGGCTTTGGTCGAAATCTCCCCCGCGACAAAGGCTAATCCCGTTGTGAGGAGCGTTTCACAGGCTACACGGCAATTTTTGTCCTTTGCCATGATGGCATCGAGAATCCCATCTGAAATTTGGTCGGCAATTTTATCGGGATGCCCTTCAGTGACCGACTCCGAAGTAAACAAAAAGTTGGTTTGTCTCATCAAATCCCCCTACACATTTTGTTGGGCCTCATGCCCTCCCCGGACCACGACCCTTCAGTGAATAATGCAAAGCCCAAAACCATTAGTGTATTAAAACTTAGGGTGTTTATGCAATTTATTTTGGAAAAATTCTATTAATGACCTGTTGGGCAAATGGTTTGTTAAGGTAAGAAATATGAGTGGAATGAAGGAATGAAACGGTGTCGGCATATTTTCGCGTTTTCTTGAGAAACCTAGAAGTGAGAAAGGTTGCCAAGATTTTTTGAAGTTCCGCGCCCCCCATGAACCCCCTGAAAAATGAAATGAAAATAGGTGATTAGACTTAATTGTTTTGGCTTGGACATGGATGCCGATCTGTCTTCAAATTTAATTGAAAAATAATGGATTTTTGGGCGGTACAGAAATCATTTTGTCCCGGTAGCCTGGGTTGCATAACGTATTTTCACGGTGGTAAGATCCGCTCTTATTTTGTTTGAATACCTTTAGCCAAGTTCAGTATATTTCCCGTCGGTTGAGGCGAATGGCCTCGTGCCGCTTTTTACTGGGGAGTCCCGTAAGGAGGCGTTTCGAATGTATAAAACCATATATGTCCCAGTAGATAATTCAGACCATTCCAATATGGCTGTCGAGCTGGGTGTGCAATTTGCCAAAGTGTTTGGATCAAAAATGGTTGGAAGCCATGTGTACGCGGCGAAAATGCATGATAAGCGATTCAAACAAATGGAGGCGGGACTGCCTGAGGAATATCATGATGAAAAGGAGTTAGACCGGCAACGACAAATTCATGATTCCCTCATTACTCGGGGACTCCAAATTATCACCGACTCCTATTTAGATTATGTGGATGAAAAGTGTGCTGAAGCGAACATTCCCCTTGAACGGCGGTCCTTGGAAGGAAGAAATTGGAAAGCCCTAGCCGAAGATATCACCAAAAATGGGTATGATCTTACGATCATGGGGGCCTTGGGGGTTGGGGCGGTGAAAGATTCCATCATTGGGAGTAATACCGAACGCGTCATTCGACGTGTACGGAACTCGGATATGTTTATCGTGAAAGATACCAAGCCCATGAATGGAGGAAAGATTGTGGTGGCCGTCGATGGAAGCCATTATTCCTTCGGGGGACTCAAAACGGCCCTTGCTCTCGGAAAAGCTTTTAATAAACCCGTTGAAGCCATTTCCGCGTTTGACCCCTATTTTCATTATGCGGCTTTCCACAGCATTTCCGGCGTCTTAAACGAAGAGGCCGGGAAGGTCTTTCGATTTAAAGAACAAGAAAAACTTCACGAGGAAGTCATAGATAGTGGGTTAGCAAAAATATACCAATCCCACTTGGATGTATCTCGAGATGTTGCCCAAGAAGAAAAAGCTGACATTAAAACCACGTTGCTAGATGGAAAAGCGTTTGAAAAGGTTATTCAGTATGTTCGGAAAGAGCAACCCTGGTTGCTCATCGTGGGAAGAATTGGAGTGCACAGCGATGATGATATGGACATTGGAAGCAACGCGGAAAATCTCCTCCGTTCGGCCCCCTGTAATGTCTTGATCTCCAATAGAAAATTTGTCCCCCCTATTGATACACAGGCTGAATACACCATTGCGTGGACTGAAGAAGCATTGCTTCGAATGGAAAAAATTCCGGTCTTTGCCAGAGGGGTAGCCAAAACAGCCATCCATCGATATGCCATTGAAAAGGGGCATACCATAATCAGTAATTCCGTCATTGATGACGCGGTGGGAGATATTCTACCCAAGGGGGCTATGGATGCCATGAAGACACTGGGAGGCACACTTGATGCCGCAGGGGTAGATAGAAATTCCATGCAGGCGGACAATCAAGTGGCCCAAGACCTTATGGGGTCGACCTTAAGCGGTATGATGTCTCAGGTTGTTGAAGAAAAGCCGGTAGAAACTGCCAACCCACTGAGTCCCGTGAACCAAAACTATTTGGATAGGATGTCCCGGGATTACTACGTCTGTGGTGGGTGTGGATATATTGGAAAGGGGGAACATCCGGTTCAGTGTCCCGTCTGTGGGCTCGATGGCGCACAATTTAAACAAGTGGATAAATCCATATTTGACGCGGCCGCCCAGGCCGAAGGCAATCTGGAAACCCAAATCGCCTATGATGATATTCCCATGCAATGGACAAAAGATGCTCGGGAAGCCATACGGGCTGTCCCTGCGGGTTTCCAACGTCGGCGAGCAAAGGCTAAAATTGAAAAGTCCGCCAGGAAGCTGGGCATGACCACCATTACGTTGGAATATGCTGCTCCAATGATCCAAGAGGCTGCCGCGGAAGACTATACGCCAATCTTTGCCAATAAAAATGCTGGGGAGGCCTCGCCAATGAGTTCCGACTCTAAAAAAGATCAAGAACCTGCCCCCAATGGGGCCGATCCCTTTACATGGGAATCTGATGCCATTCAACGACTGGAACGGGCCCCCGCTGGGTTCATGCGAGATTGCACGAAAGCCTTAATCATTAAACATGCCGAAAAAATCGGCACGACGCACATTACCCTTGACGTGGCCAACCAGGGCATTGAACAAGCCAAGGAAACCATGGAAGAAGCCATGAAGTCAGGGAATGTTAAAGACATTGTGGCCCGGTTAACCGGCACTGGGGCTCAATCTGAAGCCCAATCCGGAGCCGGTCACCATGGGTAAATCCCTCCCCGTTCTCAACTCCTTCCTCAATTCTCTCTCGTCCCTAGGGTCGGGCGCGGTTTCGCATTTCGAAGAAGTTCGCCCTGAGGGCAACGGACCAGGTGATGGGCGAACGGTGGATGATTTTAAACCCTACCTTGTTGCACTGAACCTCACCAAGCGCTGTAACCTTAAATGTGATCATTGTTATCTGGATGCCACCACCAAAATGGGTGGGGGGCATGACGAATTGACTACGGAAGAATGTTTCCGTCTGATTGATCAGATTGCCGAGGTAAACCCAGGGAGCCTACTAGTGATCACTGGGGGGGAACCTCTCGTGCGGCCGGATATTTTGGATATTGCACGGCATGCCGTGAAACATCGATTTATGGTGGTCTTTGGCACCAATGGGATGTTGATCAATGATACCGTGGCTAAAGAAATGGTCGACATTGGCGTCATGGGTGTTGGGATTAGTATCGATTCCCTCGATTCGGTCAAACACAATGCCTTCCGGGGATTGCCTGGCGCGTGGGAAGGGGCCTTGGGCGGAATAGAGGCTTGTAAGCGCAATGGGCTACAGTTTCAAATCCATTTTAGCGCGCAACCCATGAACTACCGAGAATTGCCGGATGTCATTGACTGGGCTCATGGGTTGGGGGCCAAAGTCCTCAATGTCTTTTTCATGGTGTGCACGGGGCGCGGGGAAGAGTTGACGGATATTTCTCCTTCGCAATATGAAGAGGTATTAGGCTATTTGGTCCAGTGCCAGGACAAATACCAGGATATGCTCGTGCGGGCACGGTGTGCCCCCCATTTCAAGCGGTTGGCTTATGAAAAGGATCCTGATTCTCCTATTACCAAAGCTCAAGGCTACATGGGAGGTGGATGTTTGGCAGGGACCAATTATGCCCGTGTTACACCCAATGGCGATCTGACCCCCTGCCCGTATATGCCACTATCAGCGGGGAATATCCGGGAGAATAGCTTCGTAGATTTATGGGAACATTCAGAAATCTTTAATTCTTTTCGGTATCCACATCTGAAGGGCAAATGTGGGGATTGCGAATACAGCGAAATTTGCGGGGGCTGTCGCGCTCGCCCCTATGTGGACCATGGAGATTGGATGGATGAGGACGAATGGTGCCTGTACACACCCAAAGGGGGAGACAAAGTCCAGGTCGCGTTTAATGTTCCCGAAGTGACATCTATAGAATGGGACCAGGCTGCCGAAGAACGGCTCAATCGTATTCCGTATTTTTTGCGGGCCATGGTTAAAAAAGGTGTGGAGCGACACGCAACTGAACAAGGAATTCCCACCGTCACTATCGAACTCATGGAAGAACTTCGGAAAAAGCGGTTCGGGAATGAGAAACCTATGTTCAAGTTTTAGTCCACGCCCGACGATTTCTGAGCACGACCTTTCATTCATCTCGAAAAGGATTCCTGGGACTATCTATGCGAAATAGGGTAGTTTTCAAGCTTTGTTTTGGAAACTCCAAGATAAGTGGGCTGGCCGAAAGGAAGCCAGGTATCTGGTGCATGGTGTCTGTTCCAAAACCCTGTGAGCGGTGGTTCATTTCCCCATCTTTCTAATGGAATCTCTCCTCGGAGTTCTCACCGACCTTAACCAAGTTATCCCCATCCTGATCCATTGGCTGCATCTTCTTTCTGCCGTGGTGTGGATTGGGGGGTTGGCCTTTTTGGTCATGGCGGTGACGCCAGGTCTCAAAAAATCTGTCCCCAAAGAATATATTCGACCGATTTCCCAAACGTTTTACCTCCAGTATAAAAAAGTTGTGGGCATTCTTTTGGTGGTGATCCTTTTCACTGGGGGTGCCAACCTTCATTACGTGAGTGAGGGTATGGTGATGCAGACGGGGGAAAGTGTGGCGCATCATGCTAAATACCTTACTGTCTTTTTTATCAAGCTTTTCCTGGTTCTGGGTGTGCTCACGATCTTCCTCTATACCATCATCTTTAAGAACGAACCGACGGGTGAGGAAGATCCAGAGGAATTGGAAGAAATGGCAATTGAACCGGTGCCCTTCCAACGCGTCGCTCTCTGGATGGGAGTTTTTATTATCTTGTGCGCCGCAGCCATGAAACATCTTCATACCTAACCCACCTTCACCCATTTATGTTCAGCGTCTTGTTTTCTCCGCCTCCGTTAATCGTGAAAAAAAATCTCATGATTTTGCCCCTATTGATTTTAGGGTGGGCTCCATGTGTTTCCTCCGATCCCTTTCCTCATATTGAGGACCCAGAGGCCGTCATTCGGTTGATCGTCAAGGCCAATGCTGAAATGGATATTCAGACTTTGGAAAAATATATGGCTGCCGGTGAGGATACGGTTGGATATACCATTGGGGGACGAAAATACGTTGGGTGGCAGGATGTAAAAAAAGCGTTTGAAGAAGAATTTTCCATGCTCAGTGGGTTAACCATCGAAATTCTTGATCTCCAGGTCTGGCAACAGGATGATGTCGCGTGGTTCGCGATGGAAATAAATTATAATCGCCAAGTGCAAACCGCTGATGGGATTAAGACCAAGACTTGGCCTTTGCGAGACACTGGGGTATTGAGTCGTCGCAAAGGGACATGGATGCTGGTCAACTGGCATGAATCCATGCGAGAAGCCACCAAACCCTTGGTTGTGGAACGAAACACTCCAGCGGGCACTGAGGAGTCCAACCTTGTGCAGGTAGACCTCACCGGGAAATGGGAAATCCAGGAAGAGGATAAGGCCTATCAGGCCACGTTGGATGCCCAAGGCAACGGGCCCTACACCTGGCAGGAAGGGCAAATCCGGACCGAAAAAGTCACCGATCGTCTTTGGTCCGGGACCTGGCATCAAAAGGGAAACGATCGGGAGGGTGGCTTTGAGGTCTTGCTTTCAAAAGATGGACAAACTGCCCAAGGGGTTTGGTGGTATTTACGAGTCGGCAAACAAAAGAATATTCCGCCAAGAGAATGGGGCGGGAAATATCAATTCAAGAAGCTTCATTCACAGAAAAATCCTTCTCCTGGATCTGGGCAATAACCCTTCCTTCGTAATTTTCTAGGGTAACTGATTGATTCAAGCCCGCCTCTGTGTCCACTCTCCGGACGACTAGGGCCTCCCAGAGGTCCTGCACTCATTCGGGATGCCGGACTTTCCCAAAAAATCTAACAATTCCTCTTAACGTTCACAGTCAGACCGAAAAACTCACCATTCCTATGGGGAATCGAATCTCGGGAAATTTATCCTTATGATGACACCATTCTGAGTAGGAGAATTTTTTTATCAACAGGAGGGTGTTTATATGAAACAAACCAGGATTGATTGTAAAGCGTTCTTTCTGACCCCATTTGCACAAATAAGTATCCTTGGGATGCTCACGATGATGGCCCAACCCGTTGCGGCACAAACGTTATCCTCGGAAGACCAACGATCTTCTCAGGTCGTGCATCAGGAACGGATTGAGAAAACTATCCCTGGAACATACCACTACGAATCCACCTACTCTCTGAGGAAGGATGAAAAAGGGAATTACACTTCAACCTACCAGAGTCAACAAACCGAATGGTTTTGTTGTCTGAACGTCTTTTCGTCCACCCCCAAAAACAATTCTGAAAATTCCAAATAGTTCCAGAATTCTTGTATGGCTTGATGAGCTATACGACAAGAGAAATAGTTTTTGCCTATTACTTCCTAAGACGGCTGTCCTTCGTGACAGCCGTCCTCGAATCCAATCACCGTAAACGTAACGTATTTTTTTGGGTGAGAGGGAGGCTGCTTTTGGGGTAGCATGGCTGGTCGGGTGGGCTTTCAACATTTTTTCACTGGGTCCAAAGTTAGTTAATTTCCAATGGGCAGATGGCTGGGACCAGATTGAGGAACTGCAGGGCGCAAATCCATGCTGGATGAATCAGTCAAGGCATAGAGAAATGCGATCAAGTAATGGATGTGTTTTTCGGTTAAAGAGTTAATGGGCAATTCGTTTGCCGCTGCTATGTGGGACAGGTGTCCTGCATCGTTCTGTAGAGGAAAATCCATAGCTGTGAGGTGATGTCGAGCGGGAAGGACCCCGTGAGGGATTTCATAATGCAAGAGGGAGTCTTCGGGGTTTAAGTGATGCACCACCATCGTTTTCAATGAATTAAAGGCTCCATCATGTCCCCAGGGACCAGTTAACACGACATTACGCAGAGAGGGCGTCCGGAATTTTTAGCGATCACTCACATCTCCCGTCACCCGTTCGCGTCCAAAGTCTCCATGGCCATCGTATCAATCACCCTGTCCAGGACTAATCTGAGGCATGGCAATGGCGTGGAAGTTCTGATCTGTTTGGAAGAGACCGCTGTGGCAGGAAGAACATCCTCCCCTTTTTCCATAAAATAGAGACATTCCTCGTTTCGGCTCTCGTGTGAGGACCTTTTTCTTGCCCCGTAAATATTTATCAGAGGGGCCGTTATGGATCACCTTGAACAGGGTCATATACAGGGTCAGGTCTTGAACCACGATATTTATTCCGTTACCTTTGTGTTATGGCGCGCCCCTTACGACCGGAATTTCCTCATGCTGTGTACCATCTCACGAGTCGTGGGAATGCTCGGCAGAAAATTTTTCGAAATGATGAGGATCGAATCGCCTTCTTGAAAATTTTGGCCCAGGTGGTGGATCGCTTTGGTTGGATTTCTCATGCTTACTGTTTGATGGAAAATCATTACCATCTATTAATTGAGACCCCACAAGCCAACTTGTCACGTGGCATGAGGCAGCTCAATGGGACCTACACTCAGGCTTTTAACCGAGAGCATCGTCGGGGTGGGCATCTATTTCAAGGGAGGTTTCAAGCGATTTTGGTGGAGAAGGAAGCGCACTTGTTGGAACTTTGCCGATACATTGTTCTCAACCCCGTCCGAGCCAGGTTGGTCAAAACCCCCGGCCAGTGGTCCTGGAGTAGTTTCTTGGCTACGGCAGGAAAAGCGCCGGTTCCAGATTTTTTAACGGTTGGATGGGTTCTGGAGAACTTCGGATCATACCGGAAGGTGGCCCAACGCCGTTATGAAGTGTTTGTCGGGGAAGGAAAGGAAGTTGAGAGTCCCTGGCCCTCACTGAAAGGTCAGATTTATTTGGGGAGCGATCGCTTTGTGGCCCGCCATCAACCCGATGCTGTCCTTTCGGAAATCCCACGTCGGCAAACCCAAGCGGTTCGTCCTGGATTGGCTCTCCTTTTTTCCAAAAAGAGATCACAAGATGAAGCCCTTATTCTGGCTTACCGGCGATATGGCTACCGACTTGGGGAAATAGGGGAATTCCTGGGTGTCCATTATTCAACGGTCAGCCGATATTTGAAACGCGCTGAATGTCGTCCGTAATGGGTCCTCAAAGTATTCCCATCCACGTTTTAAGGAGACCTCCACGATCAAATAATGTCAAAGGTGTCTCGAAAAGAGTATTCGGTGAATTTATATTTCTCTCCCCAGACATGATGTTCTGAATGAATAGAAGTAATCGCTACCAAATTCTCCCTCTCAATTGGAAAATTTTGTTAGGAGACATGTTTTTCCCAGGGCTTGGCCTTTTCTTGTTCATTGGCACTGGATGTAATGTTATTGGGGGAGCGTTTGAAAATAACCCTGAGGCTTTAGACGCGAATTTGAGCCCGGAAGCTCGGGTTCTCATGGAGCAAGCTTTCGCGGGCATTGAAACCTCCACCCGTCGTGACTATCACACGCATCTGCTGGGCATGAATACCGAACTGAACGGGACATTTGTGAATGAGGGCTGGCAATCACCCTGGCATGGATTGATCCATTACATTCAGTTTGAGGTCTATAAAAGTGCCGCGGCCATCACTGATGAAACACAGGCGGACGTCCAATACCTTACACGCCTCAAAGACCTCATTCAACACATGCCTCACTCAGGCAAGTTTGGCCTTATGGCCTTTGATTATTTTCATGACGAACGCGGACAGCCCGATAAGGTATTAACGACTTTTCATGTCCCCAACGAATATATGATGAAAATTGTCCAGGATAATCCGGGTATTTTTTTCCCCATCATTTCTATTCATCCGTATCGAGACGATGCCACGATAGCGTTACGACAATACGCGGAAAGGGGGGTTCGATTCGTCAAATGGTTGCCGAATGCCATGGGTATCCATCCGGCATCCGAAAAAATGAAAGACAAGCTTGAAGCCTTTTATCAAATCATGCACGAATTTGACATGGTACTCATCTCCCATACGGGGGATGAAAAAGCGACCGAAGCGGAGGAATTTCAGCATTTGGGAAATCCGGAATATTTACGAAAACCCTTGGAGATGGGGGTTAAAGTGGTCATGGCTCACGTGGCCAGTTTAGGGGTCTGTAAAGAGGAAGATACAGCTGTTTGCCCAGAGGACACTCCCTATATTGACCTCGCGATCAACATGCTACAAGAGCCACAGTATAAAAATTTGTTGTTTGCGGATATCTCGGCGTTGACCCAAGTGAATCGAAAAGACCACCTTGACAAATTATTGGCTAATACGGCCATTCACTCCCAACTCATCAATGGCAGTGATTATCCTCTTCCCGCAGTGAATATCGTGATTCAGACTCGGACCCTAGAATCCTCAGGGTACATCAGCTCAGCTGAGCGGGAGGCCCTCAATGAAATCTACGATTATAATCCCTTACTCTTTGACTTTGTGCTCAAACGAACCCTGCGCCATTCCGAAACAGGTAGGCAATTCCCCATCTCGGTCTTCTTGGAACATCCTTTGCTGCCCACAGAGTGAAGCGGTTGGTTTGGGGTTTGGCAAGTAGCGAACATGATGGGTGAAGCTTAAGGCAGAATGAAGGGAGAAGTCAGAGTAACAGCGGGCAGGTTTGTGACAGAATGTGGCCTAATTTTATAACGTGGTGGCCTGTTGATAAGCTTCAAACCGGCGCTTGATTTCCCGAACATACTTAACGGGTTCCGATCCGCGGCAATATCCATGTTGGGCCTGTCTGGCATATTTTCTTTTGGCGAGTAATTGAATTGCCTTTTCCACATGCCCAAACCACCGGTCGGGGTTTAAGCCCAGGTTGCGGGCCAGGCGCCGGGCATCTTTAACATGACCATGCCCGGCGTTGTAGGCAGCCAGAGTGAACCACATTCGGACATCCACGGGGAGTTCGGGGTTAAAACGTTTTCTGACCCAGTTGAGATACTTCACCCCGGCCTCAATTCCCCGTTCTGGAGTTTTCAATTCATGAAAACCCAAGCTTTTGGCCGTTCGAGGGAGAACCTGCATGAGTCCGAGTGCCCCGGCCCAGGATCGGGCTTTTGGGTTAAACTGACTTTCTTGGTACATCTGAGAAACGACTAGTCGCCAATCAAACCCATATTGTTTGGCGAAGGTTTGGACAAGGTTATCGTATGGAGACAATTGCCCGGTCCGGGTAGTTCGAAGTTCGACAAATTTTTTGATGTTTCGAGAATTTTTGAAATACTTCTTGAGAGTAAGGTTATAGAACAGTCCCCGATATTCCTTCCGTAAAAACTGATTGGTGGCTTTGAGGAGTTGGGGATTTGATGCTCGAATGGCCCACCCCAATTCTCGGGGTTCACTCAGGGCAAAAGCCGCTTTGATGTCCTCTCGCCAGGTCAGTTCAATATCCAATATATGACTATCGGCTACCGTAAGATCAAATTCTCCGGTAGCTACTTTCGCGATGATTTCCTCAGTCTCGAGGTCCTCAGGGGCGGCCTGAATATCAACGGCGATGCCTCGGTTTTGTAGGGCTTTCAACGTTTGCCAGTAGGAGCTGCTGGCTCGAACGGCCACAGAACGCCCTTCCAAGTCTTCAGGAGCGGCTAAAAGGCCTTCGGGTTCATTGGCCCTGGCCACGAGGATTTCCGAGGCTAAAAGATAGGGCCGGGAAAATTCAATACCTTGTTTCTTCCGATCCTCCGAAATGGTCATGGATGCCGCGATGATATCGCCTTTTCCTTCAAGGAGCCAGGGAATGAGATCTTCGCGAGTGGGTGGAACGATCGTTTCGATTCGTAACTTTTGTGATTGGCCAAAATGGCGCGCGAGTTCATATTCGAAGCCCATCAATTTTCCTCGCCAGAGGAAATACGTGGCCGGATTGTTGCGCGTCAGCACGCGCAACACCTGATGTTTTCGAATTTCGGGTAAATCTTTTTTTGAGAGGAGAGTGCGATCCTGGGACAATTCTGTTTGGTTGAGATACTCGTTCAGCTTCGCGAGAAGGTCAGAGGCCGTTGGACGTACGCCCCAGGCTATGGCACGGGGGGGACTGACCGTAAAGGTGGGACGCAAATCTGAGCGATACGTCAGGACCGCCTGAATGAGGTTGCTATCGGCAACGGTGGCATCGAATTCTCCCCGAGCGACTCCATCCAGGATTTGTTCCGTGTCCAGGTGCTCGGGTGCTTCCTGAATCTGAAGCCCCGGATGTTGTCGTTGCAGTTCTACAACCGTTTGCCAAAAAGAGGAAGAACGGCGGACGGTTAGGGTCCGGTCTTTCAGTTGTTTTTCAGTAGTCAGTCCTGAGTCCTTTAGGCGAATCACGACTTGTTCCTTCACCGTCGTCAATGGGACGGAAAAGGAAATGTGTTTTTTTCGTTCAGGAGTGACGGTATAATTTGCCGCGATCACGTCTCCTTTGCCTTCCAACAGATAGGGGATGAGATCCTCATAACGCTCAACCGTCACAAAACCCAATTCTAGGCCGAGGGATTGGGCAAAGGTTTCTAATAACTCAAATTCGTGGTTGTGGGGAAAACCCTTCCGAGGGAGGTGGGTTTGGTGGGTATACGAGGGACTCAGGACCCGCAAGAAACCGTGAGTCTTCAGAGATGACAGATCACCCTTTTCTTGATAAATGGGGACGGAGGGGAGCCGAGGAGGAGTTGAAGTGGAAGGATCTTGTTCGGACCCACATGCACCGAAATTCAGTAGGATCGAAACAAGAAAAAGAATTTGAAGTACACAGGTAAAAGACGAAAAAACGGAACACTCGTATGATCTTACCCGCCCATTCATAGTTATAGTGTACCTGGAATGGCCAAAAATAGAAAAAGGTATCCAAGGAACCTTTTTTTTTCAGGCCGGAATAGGGACTTGCCAAGCGGGCCAAAAGCGGGGGGAATGGTGATGAACATTTCTTAAGCGGAAAGAAGTGTATGGGAATGAATTTTTCGTCTGTGATTCCATGGGGACGGTCCTTTGAGGACTATGTGGCCATGTTTTCCTTGTCCTCACTCGACCTGACCCAACATATTTTAGGGTGTGGTGACGGTCCTGCCAATTTCAATACGATCCTGACCCGCCAGGGGTGACAGGTTGTCTCGTTGGATCCCCTATATCAGTTATCTGGTCACGACATTCAGCTTGCTATTCATTCTTCTTACCCTAAGGTTTTGGCAAAAGTCCGAGAAAATCTTCAAGATTTTGTGTGGGACCGGATTCCCACCCCTGAGGAATAAGGGCATATTCGGATGGCAGCAATGGAGGAATTCCTCCTAGACTTTCCTCTAGGGCGTCGGGAGGGACGATATGTGGTGGGAAGCTTGCCGCAGGTACCCTTCACATCTCAAGAGTTTGATCTGGCTTTGTGCTCACATGTGCTCTTTTTGTATAGCGAACAGTTTTCCAAGGACTTCCATCTGCATGCCATTCAAGACCTCTGTTGAGTGGCCAAGAAAGTCCGAATATTTCCCATTCTGGAATTTGGGAACAACATTTCTCACCATTTCGAAGAGGTGGTTACTTTTTTGCGCAAGGAAGGAATGGCCGTCAGACTAGAGAGGGTAACGTATGAGGTTCAAAAGGGTGGAAATAAGATGTTACGAGTGAATGCCTTGTGAGGGTTTGTGAAGAAGGAAACAGCTATGCAGGCTGAAATAGCTTCTCTCTACATATGGAAAACCCAAGTCCAGGAACCGATATCGGGAATTGATGATGAGGTGAAAACTTTAGGAATGTTGCCAGAGGGAAAGCACGGAGGGTTGGGAGCGAGGACGAACGGGTGTGGTGTGTACGTATTGTCCACGGCAGACGAGACCAACCGATTCTGCGATACCCTTCGCCACCCGGGCTTCTGAAGGATTGTGATTGACCATCAAAAAGGTTCCACCGAAGACCAGGTTTGTGGCAATTTGCGTAAAAAGGCCCAAGGGGTCAAATAGGCTGAGTGGTAACCGCCAGGCTAATAGAGGTTTAGGGGTGACAAAGGGATACCAAGCCGTGATGATCTCCGCCCGTTGTTGATACTGCCGGTAGTCCTCTACGACATAGGTTGTGTTGGGAAGGTCCTGGATATGGCCCTGAGCATAATCAATCCGACTTTTTCCATTGCTATACACCCGGTGCCCATCGACTTCCACGCCGGTCATGTGAGCGGGCCTGAAAAACGTATATAAGGCTCTCGCATAGGCAAAGTTTCCGCAACCAAGATCACAAAGAGATTGGCCTTTCGGAACCTCCCAATCGAGGTCCGTCCGGACTGTGTCCAACAAATCTAAATACCCGTAATTTAACCATGCCGTTTCTGGGGCATAGTGGGTTTCAAACCTTTCATCGTAGCGTTGGGCGATTTCGGCTATCCGAAGATATTGTTCTTGAAGAAGAGAAGTGGGAAGTCCCATAGAGGGTTCCCGAAAGGTCCCCCGAGACCATCGTAAAGCCTGAGAGGCTTCATACCACATTCGATGATAACCCGAGCGCAATCGGTCAACCAGGGTGGGCAGGAGATGAACGGGCGTCTCATTCTTGGAACAGGTGGTGGGTGCCCTCCCGATGTTTGCTCCTGTTTGATTTAAACGTGGCTTCAATTTCATGTGTCCTGGTTCTCAGTTCTGTTTCGGTTCTTTAGGAACTCCTCTTAACAGGGAAAGGCCATCCACGTGAGCCATACCTTTCGGCCAATTTGTCTGAGTACGTTTTTGTCAACCAATCCCTCCCTTGAGCGTTACTGGGAATAGTCCAAATCTTCAGGATGCACTCCATTGTCGCCACCGGGGATTTGGGCCAATGTTGTCCATTGTTCAACCAAAGGGAGGGGTCTATGTCTCAAATTTTCTCGGTAGGGGCTTTATTAGCCTTCATGTGGGTGTGCGGGCTTGGATTTTCTGTGGCCCAGGCGCAGGAAGGATCATTATGGGCGGATGAAGCCCTCATCGATCCTCATACTGTGTTGGCGACTCGGGTGAATGGGTATCAGGAGGTTCTGTCTCTTTCCACTCCTGGGAAAGTTTCGTTTCGCGCTCGGCTTGCTCAAGAAGGACAGGGGGTGTCGTCCGTTCTACAGTTTGAGGATTTAGAAGGGCAACCCTTCCAAACCCACCTTCAATTTGGATGTCGGGGAATGAAAGGTGGAGTCATGGTGGTGTTATGCTAAACCGGAGATCATCCTGATCCCTCGGGACCGGCGCCCCTCTGTAACCCGGAAAGACGGGTCGAGGGAATGATCACAGAGAAGAACATCCTTGGGCCTCATTCCCAAGGAATTGAAGTGGGGGCCATTCGAGAACTTCTTCGGGCTATTGCGGCTTATTCCAATTATGTGAACATTCGAACGAGCGGGTATCCTTTGGAACCTTACACCACGGGTTCGAAAAAAGGCCTAGGTAAAGAATACTTGACTTGGGTGGGGCACGAGCGAGGGGGTTGGAAACGAAGGATGGAGTTAATCTAATGGAATGCGAATTTCCAGTCCCCCCATTATATCGTTGAGTTTGAAATCTCTTTTTGGGCTTTTTTCATGCGCATTATGGCAATTCACACAAGCCCGGCTGATAGCTCGGTCAGGAAAAATTGTCTGATAATAACGTCGTTGATCCAGTACAATTTCCTGCTCGGATACCTCCCCGTAGGTCATGACTTGCTCTAATGCCTCGCGCTCCTTCTCCGATTCTGGGGCATTTTCTTGATTAATGGGCCAAAGACTGACAAGTCGATACCGGAAGGGCTTACCTCGTACTTGTAAGCCTCGAGACGATTCTTTAAAGAATTGGGCTGGAAGTGGCAAAGTGCGTTCTTCTCGCCATTTTTCTGATGAATTCACGATCAACATGGCTTCCATTCGTTCGACGACATGTTGGGTATAAAAAGTCCGATCGGCTTGAAGAACCGCATGGAGGTAATCCGCCACGACTCGAATTGGAATTCCGGTGTTCGGGGCATGGTTTATTCCAATTCCCCACCCTAAGATCAGGCATGAAATTCCAGTGGCCAAAACTATTGTGACCATCTTTATATTCATTGTTGGGGAAGCAAAGGGGTTGAATAATTGAGACCGTGCAGGACTATAGCACAGTTACATCTCCTTGTGGGCATTCTGGAAATGTTAAAAATTGGGTTGTCTCCTTAGAGGGGATCTTCAACTTTCGAGGTTCCCTGAAGGACCGAGTCATCTTCCTGACCCATGGACAGAGGCCGAATGAATTTCGTAGGCTTTCCTAGGGTTGTATCTACCACGATACTCAAAACCCCGAAAGGTCAGGAGGAAATACACGATTTTCATAAGCCCATGAACCTCAAAAAATTCTTTTCAAATCTGCCTATAGCCAAAAAACTTCTTCTCGTTTCGGGATTGCCTATTTTTTCGGTATTGGTATTAAGTGTGGCCACCTATAAAAGCGTGCAAACCTTTTCCTTGGATGAAGATCATTTGAATGAAGTATATCATGTGCAGAGTGCTTCAGCGGAATTTATGCGATTGGTCGTCGATCTGGAAACGGGATTCCGTGGATATGTGTTAACCAAACAACCCCAATTTCTCCAACCCTACCAGGCTGCAAAGGAACGAGTCTTGCTTTTGGGAAACTCTTTACGCCAAATGGTCCAGGATGTTGAAGAACAACGAAAATTAATGGAATCCGTTCAAATGCAGGTTGAGCATTTAATGAGGGATAAAGATCAACTCATTGAGAGGGTAAAAGTTGGCCATTCCGAGGAGGCTCTAGAATATATCGAAGCTGAGACGGGGCGATTGCTGATGTTAGGTATTCGCGAAGAAATGGCTCGGTTTGATCGGAGAGAAGTCGATCTCCTCCATCAAGCCTTGGCCAGTAGTGCGCAAGATCGATCCGTCCTCATGGGTGTCGTCGTGGGTGGGGGAAGCTTGGCCTTAATTCTTTTACTTCTTCCGTTACATTTGATTGCCCGATCAATTACGGGCCCTATTACCACATTGGTAAAAACCGTAGAGAATGTCCCAGGAGGGACGGTTCCCGATGTCCCAGTTCTTGACCGCCGTGATGAAATTGGGGATTTGACCCGAGTCTTACAGGGATTGGGGACGCAAATCCGCCGCCATATTCGGCGAATTGAACAATCTGAATTAGAACTACGAACATTGAATCAGGATGTGTCTTCATCAGAGGCCAAATACCGGGGGATTGTGGATTTTGCTCCGATTGGGATTTTTACCGCCCAGGGCGACCAATTGATTTTTTGTAATCGGCAAAATTGGATATTGGCTGGTGTGGATCCCAAGTCTCATCCTGATCCGGAACAGATGTGGGAAGCGGTCCATTCTGATGAACGAGCGGATGTCCGTCAGGCCTTTCAGGAAGCCTTCCAAAAAGGTGAGGCTTTTGAGCGAGTTTTTCGGTTTGTTCATATGGATGGGGCGGTCAGAAAAGTGTTAAGTCGGGCGGTCCCCATTAAGGATGAGCGCGGGGTCACATTAGTGTATCAGGGCTTTAATGTTGATATTACGGCCTTGGAACAAATGCGAGACCAATTGAGCCGGTCCGAACGCCTGGCCACATTGGGGCAAGTGGCGGCAGGGATTGCTCATGAAATTCGAAATCCTTTAGTGGGTATCGGGTCTACGACTTCACTACTTATGGAAGATTTTCAGGCCGATGATCAACGGCACGCAGATTTGGTCACTATTTTGAAAGAAACCCAACGGTTGGATCGGATTGTCAACCAAATCGTGGATTATGCTCGTCCACGAGATCTCATTCCCATCACCTTTCAGATGGAAGAATTACTGCAGGAATGTTTGACGGTATTGGGAGATCCTCTTAAGCTCAAGAATATTTCGGTTCATTGTTTTCCGGATGGATCACTCCCTACATTAGTGGGAGATCGAGACCAAATTAAAGAAGTCGTGTTAAACATGATACAGAATGCCCTTGAAGCCATGAGCTCCGGAGGAAGTTTGCGGTTATCCATTCAGGAAGAATTGTATGAACATCAATCGGGTATTCGCCTCTTTGTTCAGGACAATGGGAAGGGGATCAGCCCCAGTGCCTTACCCAGAATTTTTGAACCGTTTTTTACCACTGGGAAACATCGAGGAACAGGCCTAGGGCTTGCTATTTGTAGGAATATTATCGAAGCGCATGGGGGTGACATTCATGCTACGAGTACGGTCGGAGAAGGAACGACTCTTTCCATCTGGTTGCCGTGTTCGTACCAACCTCAGCTCACGACGGTCTGATTCATGAAAGCCAGAATATTTGTGACCGATGACGATGAGGTGGTGCGATCGGCGATCTGTCGACGGCTAGCCAAACGTCAACATGACATTCAAAGTTTTGAATCGGGGGAGACCCTATTAGCGGCTCTGGAACAGGATTCGCCGGATTTAATTTTGTTAGATCTGAAAATGACCGGTATGACGGGTTTAGAAACCCTCAAGCAGATTCGGTCAAAATCCCAACAGGCCCTGGTTATCATATTGACTGCGTATGGGACGGTAGAAGATGCGGTCGAAGCCATGAAACTCGGAGCCTATGATTTTCTCATTAAAAGTGTCGATTTGTCCGCGATAGAGCCAGTCATCACGAGAGCGTTAGAGTATCTGACGTTACGCCGGCGAATTGATTTTGAAAACCAGGGAACGTTGGGGCGCTATGGGTTTCATCAATTGATTGCGAATAGCCCATCCATGAAAGAATTGGTTAGCCAAATTCAGGAAATGGCCAATAACCCCAAAACGACGGTCTTGCTTTTTGGTGAGACCGGTACGGGAAAAGAATTCGTGGCAAGGATCCTTCACCATAATGGTCCTCGACATAGTGGCCCGTTTGTGGGAGTGAACTGTACAGCCATTCCTCAAGAATTGTTTGAGAGTGAATTGTTTGGATATGAGCGAGGGGCTTTTACGGGAGCGAACCAACGCAAGCCAGGTTTGTGTGAGCAAGCCGAAGGGGGCACGCTCTTTCTGGATGAAATCGGTGATCTTGACCCGGCTATGCAAGCCAAATTGTTACGGGTGCTCCAAGAACGGTCCTTCAAACGGCTCGGAGGACAAGACGATATCGAGGTGGACTTTCGACTCATCGCGGCAACCAATCGGGATCTCAAACAAGAAGTGGCGAAGGGAAACTTCCGTGAGGATTTGTTTTTCCGTCTCAACGTTGTGTCTTTAGAATTGCCTCCTCTAAGACAACGAGTAGAAGATATTATCCCACTTTGCGGACAAACCCTCATTCGACAGAGCAAAGAAGTGGGAAAGGATATTTCTTTAATATCCTCTGAAGCACAGGAATTATTGGAAAAATATCAATATCCAGGGAACATTCGGGAATTACAAAATATCATCGAACGGGCCGTGATTTTTTGTCACGGAACCAGTTTGACTCCCGGAGATCTTCCCCGGGAAGTTCATGAAGCGACGAAGTCACTGGTCCAAGCGGTCCTTCGAGGAGAGCGTCCTGTCATTCGGTTGGAAATTGAACTGGGGGATCATTCACTCGCGGAAATTGAGAGCGTCGTGATCGAGGAGGTCATGCGTCTGTCGGATTACAATAAAAGTCTGGCGGCCAAACATTTAGGTATCACGCGTTTTGCTCTTGATCGCCGACTCAAAAAAACACCTGATGCCTAGATGTGATCGGAAAATCCTTGTCTATGCAACCCCTTCAAGCCCTTCATGATTTTTTTCGACCTTTAACCAGAACAATTATCCCAATGACGCCGATCATGAGGGCCAAAAATCCTAAAATTTCTAATCCACCCATGAGCTGGGCCTCCTTTTTTGGATCCGTTGAAGTCTTACCTTCCCTGTAGGATAGGGATCGAGCCTATACATGAGAAGAATCATCTGGAGGAGCAAATCTCCAATTTGATGGATACACTCCTTCTACCCATTGGCCATCCTGGATAAAGCGATCGACAAATTCTTGGGGTGGTAAATAACAGGATGGCAATTTTCCTCTGAGGTGATATCGGTTTCGGGCGATGAGATTATAGGCCGTATCCCGGATAGTTAGGGGAACCCAGGACAGAATTTTCCCGAACCACTTAAACCCTTTGAGTTGTCGGCAAATTTGTATCACGGCCGTGGATTTAGTGAAGGGCCCCTCCGGGGTCAAGACCACAAACGTGGTGAAATTTCGGGATGAGAGGTGGAGATGTTCCAAAACCTGTCGTCCCAAAGATGATTGCAGGGAAGAAAATTTGAATGGTGTTGTGGAATCCCTTTTAAGGAGAAACCGAACCCAACCGGTACACCAACCACAGACCCCATCGTACAATATCACCCAAGGCGTTGGTTGGGTATGGGAATGCTCCATGGGGGAAAGCTTAGCCATCTTTATTTTCCTTTATTTATAAGGATGGCATCTGAACCAGGGTTCTGTCCAGACTGCGGGAGTATTGGGAGCCCTTGGCTGTGGAATCATATGGCTCCTCCTGAATCAATTTTCTCTTCTTGAAGGTGTGAATCGTATATGTTGGCCGATGTTGTGTTGCCCAGTCGGCGTTTCCAAACTTTTACGTACCAGATTCCGCCCCAATTCCTTTCGCAGCTATCTGTGGGCACCCCTGTCATGGTTCCCTTAGGAAACGCGATACTTTCCGGATTCGTGGTACGTCTTTTTGACCCCAAGGCCTTGAGGGAATTCGAAGGGAAACCCTTAAAGGATATTCTGTCTCTCCCGGCTGATCCTGAGGAACACCTCTTGGATCAAAAACTTCTCGAATTGGTGAAGAATATTTCTGATTACTATTTGGCCCCTCTTTCAGCCTGTTTGCGGTTAATCGTTCCCCCATATTCCGTGAAAGTCGGTAAACGTGTTTTTTTGACTGATTATGGACGTTCGATGCTTTTGGAGCCAAAACTCTCCCCCGAAGAGCAGGTTCTTCTCGGTAAACTCGAAAGGGCTCCTCATGGCCTATTCCGGTCGTCTTTGACGCGCGCTGGTCATGTAACCACCCAAACCCTTGAACGTTTGAAAAAGAAAGGGTGGGTACGAGAGCAGGCTGTCCTTCATAAAGAACGGAAGGCCTTAAGGGCGATAGAGCATGGAAATCCAAAAGGACAGAGGCCCAACCCCAGTGCGCCGGGCTTATTCGATCAAATCAACGCGATGGAAAAACATACATTTCCGTTATCTGTGTCCATGGAGGTGAAAAAAAAGTGGAAGGAAACCCCGATTGGCAACGCCAAAAAGGGTGAAGGATTTCGAGAAGTTGCAGTCCTGGGATCGGATGAAGAGCGGAAAGACTGGATCGAATACATCCTTCAACAAACCATAGAGCAAGGTCAGGATTCGGTCATTCTGACTCCGGAGGTTCATCAAGCTGAGGCGATCGCTCGACGATTACGATCTAGGTTTGGGGATCTGGTTGAAGTCTATCATGGGCATCTTTCTTCTTCTCTTCGCGCGGCACGGTGGGATCGCATTCATCGTGGAAACGTGAGTGTCGTCGTTGGATCTCGATTGGCTCTTTTTTTGCCCCTCCCAAAGCTTGGGTTGATATGGGTCGATCAGGAAGACAATCCCTCGTACAAGGAAGAACATCTCCCCTATTATCACACAAGGGAGGTTGCAAGGATGCGCGGCACGATTGAGAAGGCCCTGGTCGTGTATGCTGCAAAGCGACCTTCCTTGGAAATGTACGCGCGATTCCGTGAGACGATGAAGTCTTGTTTTTCTCGTCCTAACCATAACCCTTACCTTCCAGAGCTGATTGATATGCGGTCGCTTTCTCCCGCTACCCTGCTCTCTCAAAGGATGGTGGATCGGATGACAGAGACCATCCAAGCCCAAGAACAGGTGATCCTGCTTCTCAATCGAAAAGGATTTTCTCGAGCCTTAGTTTGTTTGGAATGTGGGCAGTCCCCAACCTGTGTGAATTGTGGTGTCCCGCTGAAACTTTTTCACCGACCCATGCGTGTAATGTGTTCCTATTGTCATGAGGAGAATCCTCCACCAGAGGTATGTCCGTCATGTAAGGGGACTTTCTTTCGGTTCTCGGGAATGGGCACGCAACGACTGGAAGAAGAGATCAACAAGTTATTCCCGTCAGTTTCCTTGGGTTGTTTGGATCGAGACAACGTTAAAACCGTTGAGCAGGCCAGCTATATCCTTCATCAATTTAAGCACAAGGCCTTGCAAATCTTGATCGGGACCGAATTGATGGTCCATCAGCCTGTTCCTCCGAAGGCTGCTATGGTGGGGTTCCCACAGGCGGATTTGGGGTTGCATCATCCGGACTTCCGTTCTGCGGAGCGGACGTTCCATTTGCTAGAAAAGTCTTGGGATCTCACTCACCCTTCGCGGAAAAACGCAGAAGTTATTCTGCAAACACGGATGCCCGAGCACCACGTTATGCAGGCCATTCACTCGGGAAAAACCGAGCATTTTTTTGAGCAGGAATGCCAGCTTCGACAGGCCCTGGGATATCCCCCCTTCACGCATCTTCTTCTCTTCGTGGTCACCGGTCCCCAATCTTCTCAGGTGCGCCAGGTCGTTGAATTTTTAGACACACGCTTAAAGAAGATACGTCAGGAGGAAATTCTCGATCAGGAATCTCTCCGAAAGGCTGGGGGGCCCTTGGTATTGGGGCCGATGGCCTCAAAAAAACCTGGACAGGTGAAAAAAAATCGAACGATCTTTCTGCTCAAAACCCAAGACCTGAAAAGTGTTCAGGATCAAGTTTGGGACATTCAACAGGAATATGTGAACACGTTTCCGAAATGGGATGTGGTAGTGGAAATCAACGTGGATCCGATTGATATTCAATAGGGGAACAAGAGAGGGAACCCCTTCACCGAGATTTCTTTTTTGATTTCTTTTTCCGAGCTGGGGGTGATGATGAGCCTGGTTCGGGAAAGGGACGGTGGGTGATGGGGCCACGAGTCCTTTTGAAAATCCCATAAGCGAAGGTCATCCAGAAGACCCCGGAAAACAGGCCGAATAACACCGCGGTGAAAATCCGTTCCAACTCTTCTATCGGGGGTTCGGGACCCAATTTCTTTAAATCTGCCATTTGCATGAGTGGCCATGCGATACTTTCCAGGCCTAACAAAAATGTTGCGATCGCCCAAATGTAGCCAATCGATGGGCATTTCCAGGCAAGAGCGATTGCCAAGGCCACCGTTAACCCGATTCCGATCGGTACCGGTAAGGCACCAAGAAGTAACCACAGTCCCACCGTGACGGTCAGGCTGCCCAATACGGCGTTGATTTGATGCCACAGAGTCTCAGGCACGGTTGATCATTTTCCTGGGTTCAGAAACGGGAACAACCATATCATAGGTTATTCATTTTAGGCATCTCATACTCGTTAAAAGAGTACACCCCAAAGCATGTCCTACCGCCCGATATCTGCGAGTGGGTTGGAGGTGATCGTGAAAGGCCCCCGGGGGTTATCCTGTAGTTGGTTGGTCTGGGGGAGCTCTTCAGGTGTTGGGGTGGTTTGACAATCTGGGGTGAGGACGATCCCGTAATGGGCGTTATCCCTACAGGAATTATCTAAGAGCAGGGCCTGAGCCTGGGCAAAGAGTAGAACGCCACTCAGCATATTCTCCCTGCAGGTATTCTTGATGATGTCAGGCCGGGTATTCTCGTCCCTGGCAGCAATCCCAAAATGATGATTTCGAAAGCAGACATTTTCTCGGAGGTAGGGTTGAGCTCCCGCGAAGGAGAAAATGCCTGACTCTCGGTTATGGCAAATTTCGTTCTCCGTTAAGGTGGGGCGGCAGTCTGGTCCATATATGACGACTCCAGAGAGAAGCCCTTCCGTTGCACGACACTGAGAAATCGTGCATACCGAATCCAAAATATTCAGAGCTGAGTGTTGATCGCTCCCCACATAGCGAAAGGTGACCCCACGGATTTCTCCACCTGAAACCCGTTGTAAATAACAAGGCCCACTTCGTCGGTGAAAAATCGTCACCTGATCGCGGCTGGCGCCGAATAGGTGTATCGTGCGCCCGGTTATGATTAATCGATCCTCATAGGTCCCGGGACGAACAAAGACATAATCCTCCGGAGTCGCGATTTTAATCGCCTCACTCGGGAGGGAAAAACATTCGGGATTCGTAGGATCGACGATGAGCGTTTTCCCGCCAAGGGGATTAGGAGGTGGCTCGGTTAGGGGGTTCAAGGGAGATTTCAGAATCTTTGGCCCTTTGTGCCTTGATGGTGTTTAATCCTGAGATGCTTGAATGCATTCTTGTATCACAATTTGCGCGACAACTCACCCAGTGATTTTTCTCATGAGATTTTAGTCGTTGTCCTTTTCATCATACGAAATGGTGAAGGGCGTTTCCTTCAATCCTTCTGCTGCGATTTGACCGTTGACCCCGCTTGCTAAGTAAAAATTGGTTGTTTTCCCTGGAAAACCGAGTCTTGACTCCCAAGGCATCTTCCTTGCTTTCACAAAAAAACGCATGGCCAGAGTGCGGGATCGTGGGAGGTTTCATGACGACGTCTTTCTGTTGAAGCCAAGGCTTTCATTATTTGATGGCAGAGTAAGGGCAAACTTTTCCCCCAGGAAAGTGGGATGTCCAATGCGAACATGGAAAGGTCAACGTTGTTTAAAAAAGGTTGGATGGGGATGGGTAGGGGGCATGTTGAGTGTCATCCTCGTCGGCGCGGACATCTATGCACAGGAAACGGATATTACCCAAACGCCCAATCAAGAACGGGCTGGTATTCAGAATTCTCTCATCGAACAAATAGGTCCAGGTCGAGGGGATCTCGAAGTGCCCAATTCTTCCCGGTATATCATCGGCCGTGACCCCTTTCGTTCCATCCGCAGGGGACGAAATCTTTTTCAAAGAAAATTTACGGTTGCTCAGGGATTAGGCCCCCGCACCGGAGATGGCCACGGGGTTCGGCAGGGTTCGGGGGTGATGTGTTTACCCGGCCAGATAGTTGGGATGCCCCACATTTATTCGGGTTGGGAATTATTGAAATGCTTGCGGATGAAATTACCCACGAGCTTCGAGGAATCCGGGATGAAGCCTTGGATCAAGCCCAGAAAACCCAACGCCCCGCAGTGGTTTCGTTGAAAAGCAAGGGAATTTCTTTTGGGCGAATAAAGGTGAACCCGTATGGGTCGGTAAACGCCTCTCCCCTGGAAGGTATCAATCCTGATTTACGGGTTCGTCCCTTTTTCCACGAGGGGGAAACGATTTCAATCCGCGAATTCGTGGTTGGTGCTTTGAATGCCGAGAGGGGCTTAGAGGCTTTTGATCCCGATCTGGCCCGTGCATCGGCGGGGGAAAAAGTGGAAACTCCCTCTGGAATGGTGTTGGACGGTTCCATCGATAGGATTGAAGCTTCCCCAGCCTCCGGTGAAAGTGATGATCCCGATTTGGATGGGGTGGCCAATGAAATTCCTGTGAGTCTTGTCGACCATTTAGAATTTTATTTACTGAATTATTTTAGCCGGCCGTCTCCCGAAAAACTGCAGGCTCCAAGCGGGGTAGAGAATTGTTTGAGCGTATTCGTTGCACCGGTTGCCATGTTCCTTCATTCGTGATTGAGAAGGATCGACGGGTGGCGGATGTTGAAACGGTGTATGATCCAAAACGTGGAGTGTTTAATCATCTCTATGCTACCGCTACCCCTCTCGTCCATGAGGTACCTGAATCTGGGGAACCGCCGGTAAAGCAACCACAAGAGCAGTCGTTTGTCGTCCAGAACTTTTTTTGCGGACTTCAAGCGACACGATTTGGGGCCCAATTTTTGGGAAAGGAATTTTGATGGGACGATTACCAAGGAATTCATGACCGAACCATTATGGGGTGTGGGTACCACAGCCCCCTATGGCCATGATGGAAGGAATATTGACCTGTATTCAGTGATAATGCGGCACGGAGGGGAAGCCCAGAGTTCACGAAACCGATTCGCCCGGTTAAAGGACTCTGAACAAGATGACATCTTGGATTTTCTGAATTCTCTTGTCCTGTTTCCGCCCGACGATACCACATCAAATTTGAACCCCGGTGATCCGCAAGCCCCTGATTTTCCACTAAGAGGCCATGGCAATATTGCATTACCGAGGCTTTTTAATGATCCAACCGATTTGGAATGAAGTGGCTTTAACGCCAAATGGGGTTGGAGTAGCCCCATGAACTGAGGGAGTGAAGAGCAGTCTTTCTTTAACCCTGGAAGGAAGTTGGTCGGAACGATGCCTTCTCCTTAAGGCGAAGGGGAAAGGCAAATCTAGAAATCCGTTTAACGAGGGACCCAATAAGTTTCAAGGTAGGATGCTCGCGCCAACAGCCCTGCTTCCAAATCAACCGTTGCAGGGTTTTCTTGGCCCAATCGATGTCATCCGAATCGCATCTTTGGGTGAGGAGGCATTGCCTCTTGTATTGTTGGAAGGCTTCTATGGCCTTGCAGTCTCCTAGCTGATGTAACGCCCATCCATAATTGAACCAATACCAAGCTTTCATTGGTTTCAACTGAACGGCCTTTTCAATAAATGGCAATGCTTTGACCGGATCATGGAAATCAGCCAGATACAGCCTTCCTAAATCTATGAGTATCCCATGGTCATGGGATCTATAAATTAAGGCCCGGGTTAAGGCCTCCTTAGCTTCTTCTTTTCTATTCTGCTTGTTAAGCCACCAGGCAAAGAATTCTAGGTGGTTGGGATCGAGCTCGTCCATTTGAAGGGCCTCGGCCCCTTATTGGAGTGCCGCTTCCGGCTGATTTAATGCCTTTAATATTTGTGCTCGGATATGAAGAACATCCGGGACTTGAGGGCGATCGATAAAGGCGCGGTCGATCATGTCCAGCGCGTCTTGGTTGCGATCGAGGTAAAACAGGGCCTTGGCTGCCTGGAAGGAGAACCGAAAGTATGGGCCATAGTGTTGAGCTTTTCGGTAGTAGGGTAGGGCTTTTTCCTCCTGATCCTTTCTATAAAAAACCTCTGCTCGTAGATAATCCGGATAGCCCAAGAGGGATTTAATATCAGGGTTATCATAGATAAACGGAGTCACGTAGGTGGACAGGAATGTTTCGATGGCTTCCAGGCTTTGTGCATGAGACAACCCGCTCCACCATGGGCGAAGCGTCTGCAGATAACTCCAGCGGATGCCAAATGATCGAGGATCGGCTTGAAGACCTTGATCTAAAAACTGGTTAATCACGGCCTTATCGCTAAGATTCATGGCAATATTGATGAGAAAATTATAGGGAATACCTGAGTTTCTTTTTCTTTGCGCAGCCCCCTTGAGATCTTGCCATGCTAACGCAAAGTTTTTTTCCATACCCCGGACTTGTTCATCTGCTGTTTCGGACATGTAGCGGTACCCGCGGCTTTTCCATCCGATATTCCAGTCATACACTCCACGGGCCAAGTGCGCGGTTCCGGTTTGTTCATTCCGGGCCACCCAATCGTTCAAGTTATTTTCGAGATCAGAAGCAGAATTGGCAAACGCATAGTAGGCGGCTTCAACGTGCTCTTCTGGAATTTTCTTCTCCCGATACTGATACTCCTGCCTGGTGAGAATGTGTTCCAACTTAGCGAATTGATTTTGCCTTAGGAGGGTCACCAGTTCGAGCCGATCTAAAAATTCGGCATGTACGACCTCTGGGGCAAAAAAGAAAAACAAAACGCCAGTCCAACAGCCAAGGAGATGGATGGCTTTAGAGTCCCTTGGCAGGCGAGAAATTGGGAAACCGAGTTTCATCATACCCAGTTCATAGGTTGTTAAGGGGAATGTACAGTCCTTCTCGGTGAGGAATGGACCATCTTAAAGTCAGAAGTCCATTTATTCATGGCCCGTGGTACAAATTGCATGAAAAAAGGGAACTAGGTTTTTGGAGGGACATCGAAAGAAAGCCCAAATACTAAAGGAAATCTGAAAGGGGAAGGTAGAAAAGAACAGGCCTAGTTTACGAAATTATCCTGGCTATTCGAGAAGAGGCGTTTGAAGGGATAGCTGGTTGCTATCAGTTATTCTCGAAAGCTTGGCGGGTGGCGAATACTTCACCGGGATGAATGAGCAAGAGGCAATCTCCATCCACAGGGTCCTTGTGGAACAAGGCAAACGTGAGGCATAGCTGAGGAGTGGGTTCTGGAGCAAACTCCAATAACACCGGGACATCAACCAAAGGAGAAGGATCTTTTAGACTGGCCAATCGCAACCGAACGGCCACTAACGTGTCACGTAGACGAGAATGAATGTGATCTTCGGAGATAACAGGGGACGAGGAAATGTATTGTTCCCACAAAGGGTTTGTGATGCCTACACAAAAATCTAACCCTAACCTTTGAGCCAGGGGAGTGACATCTTTCAGGATTCCAGACTCCACCGCCTCTTTCCGAGACCGTATGGTCAGTTGTTCCAACTCCGCGGGAATTTCCTGAGGTGCGACGGGGTCGGAAGATGGCACAGATGGGGATCCATCTGAAAAGGGAGTGTGGGCTAGATCCGGTGAAGAAGGGGTTGCATCAAAAACCTCCTCCTCTCTAGGGTGCTTGCCCAGGGCCTGAAGGATGCCTTCATAGACCAATTTTGCGGAATCTGTCCAGTTATCATCCAGAGGGAATCCACGAAAGGCGGCCTCTGAGGCTTTTTTCTCATCGTGTGTGAGGGGGCGGTTTTGCTTCATACTTACTAAGGTAAGTCAATTCAGGCAAAAGTCAAGCTTCTGCTCGTAACGCTCCCTATTTCCCGAATATATCTCACCCAAGAAATTTAATTAGTACCCATGTGCGGAATCGCACAAACCAAGCAGAGCGATTTCGCTCTAATTCGCCATAAGATATGTAAATTAATATTTAACTATATAAAAAATCTAAAAATTTATAAACAAATTCAATAACTTACAAAAATTTATCGAGATGGATTTTTATGGAATATGGTTTGCACTTAACAAATAACATATTTCATTCAAGGAGGTGCACGATGGATCCTATTTTTGATTTAGCTATGATTGCCGTTGTTTCTGTTTTGGTTGCCTTCAACATCTTCGGGTAACGCAATCCTCGGGTTCCTCGCTTCCCTGGGAATGTGAAAGATCTTTCCCTTCAACTCAGTTTTACTACCGCTTTTCCATAATTCCCCTCAGTTTTATACAAAACTCCATAGATTCCAAGTATTTATACGTAATAAAAATTTCATAACATTATGAAATTTAAGGATTTTTTTGCCAATTTCCTTGAGCTATCCATTTGTCTCTTGTTATACCTACGTCAGATTTTTTCGGGAGGCGTGTGAGCTCAATGGTCGGGAAGTAGGCTCAAACGAATTCCCTTTCGGTACAATCCCATTGACCCATTTGTAGGGCGGTTACCTCTTAAATTTTGGGGGTTAATCTCAGTACAAGCCGGTCAGAGGTTCTGTCTGTGAATCCAGAAACCCTGACCGGCTTTATTGTTTTGGCTACTGTGATGATGAATTGGCCAACCGGTTTATTTCTTTCCCCAGGGTCATGAACACGACAACAACGGAAATCCCAAGAGGGACCCTTTCCGCCCTATCCAGAAACTGGAAGGCAGATATACTTTCCGGGTTTTTGGTGTTTTTGATCGCCCTTCCCTTGTGTTTAGGCATTTCCTTAGCTTGTGGTTACCCCGCCATTGCCGGAATTTTTACGGCGATCATCGGGGGAATGCTAGCCACCTTCTTCAGCAATTCCGAATTGACGATCAAAGGCCCAGCTGCAGGGCTCATTGTGATCGCCATCGGGTGTGTTATGGACTTTGGCTTTACCGGTGGTAAGGACCCTGCTGCGGATTTTCAGGCCTATCGGTTGGCCCTGGGGGTGGGTGTAGCCGCAGGCCTCATTCAAATTTTATTCGGCGTGTTTCGAGCGGGGATTTTAGGCGAGTTTTTTCCGACTTCGGCCGTCCATGGGCTATTGGCAGCCATTGGAGTCATTATCATGGCCAAGCAATTTCCGATTGCTATGGGCTTAAGCCCTGAAGGCAAACCCCTAGAACTTCTGGCTAGCATCCCAAGCTTCATCATGAACATGAATCCTCTTGTAGGACTTCTGGGAATCCTAAGTCTCCTTATCATGTTTAGTTTTCCGTTTATTAAAAACCCCAGTTTCAAAATCATTCCTGCACCGATGATTGTCTTATTGGTGACCGTTCCATTGGGAATGTATTTGAATTTTGGACAAGATCATACCTATACGTTTAATGGGCAAGAGTATCCTTTGGGCAAAAGTTTTCTGGTTGCCGTACCAGAGAATATGTTTAGCGCCATAACGTTCCCGGACTTTTCTGGGTTGTTCACATACATAGGAATAAAATACGTCCTCATGTTTGCCCTCATAGGGAGTATTGAGTCCCTCTTAAGTGCGAAAGCCATAGATGGGATCGATCCCTGGAAAAGAAAGACCAACCATGATCGCGATATGCTCGCCGTGGGAGTGGGAAATACCCTGGCTGCGTTCGTCGGTGGACTTCCGATGATTTCTGAAATTGTACGGAGTAAAGCTAACATCGATAATGGAGCGAGAACCCGATTTGCCAACATGTTTCATGGATTGTTTCTCCTTGTGTTCGTGGCATTGCTTCCCGGCTTGATCAATCAAATTCCGCTGGCAGCTCTTGGGGCCATGTTGGTCTTTACCGGTTTTCGGTTGGCTTCGCCCCAGGAATTTGTTCATATGTGGCACGTGGGTCGGGAGCAGTTCATCATTTTTGTTTCTACGGTCATAGGCGTCTTAGCCACTGATCTTCTCATAGGTATCGCAATCGGGATTGGGGTGAACTTTGTGGTACACCTGAAAAATGGGGCCCCTCCCAAATCGCTATTCAAGCCTCAGGTGCGTATTGAATCCAACGAAGAGGGTAAGACCCTTGTTCTTGTGAAAGATTCGGCCATTTTTAGTACCTGGATTGGGCTGAAAAAACGATTGGATAAATTAATCACAGAACCGGAAGTGGTGTTAGACCTTTCTGAAACCTATTTGGTGGATCACACGGTCATGGCCAAACTTCAGGAAATGCAGAAGGAGTTTTCCGAACAGAATTCCAATTTGGTAATCGTCGGGTTGGATCACCATCACCCCTTGTCGGAGCATTCAGCTGCAGCAAGGAAAAGACCCAAAAGAGGGTGATCTCCAATCATGCTTTCTCAAATTAAGCGAGATCCGATGTTTTCATGTGGACGGAGTAGGAAAACTCGCAAGAATTCTTCGCTTTTGGAGACTATTCAGTCTAATATTTCGCCCTTGGAGGGGTGAGGGAAGGGTAGGAGAAAATTTAAGAGGCTTAGCGGAAGTACGACTCCAAATCTTGGTCTAAGGAAAAGACGATCACCCGTTCACCGATGTTGGTATCGATATCGGTAAATAACCCGGAAACGGTCGCACCCGTGATTTCGGTCATCTGTGCACAAAGTTTTTCCCGTCCTTGGGTTATGAGATTTTGACGCATGGCTTTGACCATCTCGACACCTTCACCACTTTTTGCCAGTTGTCGTTCAGCGGGCGTAAGGACTCCTTTCAACCGAACCAGAATCAAATCCCGGATGATAAAGGCTTTGACATCCATAGGACCCCGACCCATAAATTCTTGTTCGAATTTGATGATGGCATTTCTGATGGCGGTTTCCGCTTCTCCTTTGGTTCGTCCGTTTTTCATCCTAGGTCATGGCCAGCCAATTAACATTTCCGGATTATAAAGTGTTTCCGAGTGTGGAACAATGAAAAAGACCTTGGAATGAGAAAGGATATGGCCCTTGCCTGTTAAGCGTCCTGGTAGGATACCTCTTTGCCCCGATCTTACAGAGGATTCTCGACAACCCATCGTTGAGCAAACGATAAAGGAATGCGAGCACTTTCGAGAGCATCCTGAAGAAGCCTATCTTGCCAACTCATGGAACAGAAAAATTCCCAACTGACCAACCTGTTCGGTAATTGGTCATTATTAAAGCCCAGGCCAGTATCATTTCCTCAATCATTCAAAAGTATGCCATCCTTCAACGGCTCTTCCGTACTCAACGGGTCAACTTGGTTGCGCTGGATCCCAACGGACAGCGTTTCTATCGGTATAACGTAGTTGCCACCTGGGAACCCTTGGAGGCAGGTTCACTAAGCAACGCGGTGTAGTTGAGTGTCGTCCCGATTCCTTGAAATCATTCCTGATTTTCCCCTATAAAAAAACAGGGTTATTCTCACCCGTGAAACGGGAACCCCTCCTACCCTTCCCATTAACCCATGGCTTATGTTTTACTCATCCATCTTTTCATAACTTTACAAATTAGACGAGGCATTCTACTTTACCCAATTCTTGTGAATCTTTAACAGAGGTCAAAAAGGCCCTCTACCCCCGGAAGTTTTTGACCATGCCTACCGGTAATTTTTTAACCGCCAGTTACGACCCTGCTCTGGTCGTGCTTTCCATAATCATTGCCATTCTGGCCTCTTACCTTGCCCTAGACCTGGCCGGCCAGGTCACCGAAGCCGTTGGAACACGCCGTCTTGGGTGGGTACTAGGGGGAGGCTTTGCGATGGGAACGGGAATTTGGTCCATGCATTTTATTGGGATGTTGGCTTTTTCTTTGCCGGTCCCGGTCCAGTATCACATTCCATTAGTCGTGCTCTCCCATCTAGCTGCAGTGGCGGCCTCAGCGGTTGCGTTGTACTTTGTGTCCAAACCCACTCTGGAAAATAAGTGGCTCTTGAGTGGCAGCCTTCTCATGGGGCTGGGTATTACGACCATGCATTATACGGGGATGGCCGCCATGCGGCTTGCCGCTACCATCGTGTATACACCCTGGATCGTGGCCCTCTCGATTGCCATTGCCATTGGAGTATCCTTTGTGGGGTTACAATTGGTGGCGAACCTTAAGGACGAGACCACTCCCGGTGGGGTCGGTAAGAAAATTGCCGGGGCCATCATAATGGGTAGTGCTATTCCGGGTATGCATTACACGGGAATGGCTGCCGCAAGTTTCCTATCGGAGCCCCCCTCCTTAGAGGTTTCTTCTTGGGTGGTGGATATCTCAGCCCTTGGACAGGCGGCCATTGCCTTTGGCACGTTTGTGATACTGGGATTTACCTTTCTTTCCGCAACCTTAAATCGACATCTGAATGCTCAGGCGAAGAAACTGTACCGCATTAATGAACAATTACGACAAGAAATCGAACAACGCGGTCGAATCGAGGAGTCTCTTAAAGTCAATGAGGCTCGGATCAAAAGTCACCAAGCTGCACTGGTAGAACTCGCGACCAGTGGGACGATCCCAACGGGTTCCCAGGAAGAGGCCTTTGGAACAATAACCGAAACTTCTGCCAAGGCCTTGGGGGTAGATCGTGTTGGTATTTGGCTCTTTAACCAAGGACACTATTCCTTGGAATGTGTGGAATTATTCGAACGCCCTTCCAAACTCCATTCCGCAGGAATGAAAATTGAGGTCATGGACTATCCCGAATATTTCCAGCACCTGGAAAGAGAGCAAGTGATCGACGCTTCTGATGTCAGACATGATGATCGAACCCGGGAATTGTGGGAAAACTATTGTGCTCCACTTCATATTTCTTCACTTCTTGACGTCCCAATACGACGGGAGGGCCAAATTATCGGAGTGGTCTGTCATGAACACATTGGCCCTCAACGTACATGGAGTTTAGAAGAAATCAATTTTGGGTGGTCCATCGCCAATTTCGTGTCCCTGGCATTAGAGGCTCGGGAGCGAGCCCTGGCCGAGGAATCACTCCGGGAGAACGAAGCTAATTACCGTCTGACCATTGAAAATGCCTTAGGGGCAGTGGTCACCATGAACGCCCACGGCGAAATTTCAGGTTGGACCCAACAAGCAGAACAGATTTTTGGATGGACCCGTGAGGAAGCCATTGGGCAAGAACTCGCGGAGGCGATCGTTCCGCCTCAATATCGCGATCTCCATCGACAGGGGTTAGCGCATTATCTCAAGACTGGTGAAGGTCCCTATATGAACAAGTTGATAGAAATCACGGCCTTTCACCGAGACAGGTATGAATTCCCGGTTGAATTGTCGGTTTCTCCGTTTTTCTCACGCGGGGAAAAAACGTTCAGCGCGTTTATTCGGGACATTACTCAGCGCAAGCGTAACGAAGAGTTGATCAAGAGTGTCGCAAAGTTTCCTGATGAAAATCCCAACCCGGTTTTGAGGGTATCCAATGAAGGAAAAATTTTGTACGCCAATTTGGCCAGTTCCCGATTATTGAAAACATGGGGAACCTTGATGGGGGAGGTCGTGCCGGAGGCCGTGAGGGGTGTCATCCAAGAAGTTTTGGAAAGCCGCCAGAGCAAAGAATTGGAAGTCGATTGTCATCATCAAATTTGCTCCCTCGTGGTGGCGCCTATTCCTGAAGAAAGCTACGTCAATATGTATGGCCGTGATGTGACGGAACGAAAAAAGTTCGAACTCGACCTTTATCATGCCAAAGAAACCGCGGAACTAGCCAATCGGGCCAAAAGTGAATTCCTTGCGACGATGAGTCATGAACTTCGAACACCCCTCACCGGTATTTTGGGGTATTCCCAAATTCTTAAAAAGGAGACCGGGATTCCGCCAAAGCAACAAAATGCGGTTGATGTCATCGAACATTCCGCGGAACATCTTCTCAGTCTCATCAATGAAATTCTTGATCTCTCTCGAATAGAGGCGGGTAGTTTGGAAATTCAGGTTGATCACCTAAATCTCTCTAAATTATTACACAACTTGAGTAACATCATGCGAGCGAGATCCGAGGATAAGAAATTGTCATTTACTTATGAATGCCTATCCGATCTCCCAACATTGGTGAAAGGCGACGAACGTCGCCTCCGACAGGTCTTAATCAATTTATTGGACAATGCGATCAAGTACACAAAAGAGGGAGGGATTGCCCTCAAGGTGGGTTATCATGAAGAACGAATTCGATTTCTAGTCGAAGATACGGGAATGGGAATTAAACCGGAATTTCTGGAGGCTATTTTTCAGAGTTTTCAACGGGTGCATGACCCGAAGATGGGTGTGGAGGGGACCGGATTAGGGTTGACGATTAGCCAGAAGTTGGTGGGCCTTATGGGAGGAGTATTACAGGTCAAAAGTTCACTTGGAGAAGGCTCTCAATTTTGGTTTGACCTGGATTTGCCTGAAGTGATGGGTGCTTTGGATGAATCCGTGCCTGTCGATCCCAAGGTCATTGGCATCACGGGGTCAAGCCCCAGAATTTTAATCGTGGATGATAAATTAGATAATCGGATGTTTTTGAATGACCTCCTCACCCCACTGGGCTTCGAGGTTATCGAAGCCCAGGATGGCGAGGAATGTTTGAAAAAAGCCCTGATTGTCCATCCCGATGCTATCCTCATGGATCTTCGAATGCCGAATATGGATGGTCTTGAAGCCACACGACGGGTTCGACAATCACCGGAATTAAAGAATGTCGTCATTATCGCCATATCAGCCAGCTCCTTTGAACACAATCGACAGGAATGTTTGAAAGCCGGAACCGATAATTTTTTATCAAAACCGTTCCGCATTAATAAGCTATTGGACTTACTGCGTGAATACCTGCCCATCGAATTGGTGTATGACAGGGAGACCCAAGAAGTTCACCCTTCTCCGGTAACTCCCACGGTCGCCCCTCAACTTGATATTCCGCTCCCGGCTCACGAAATACTAGAGGGCCTTCTTAATTTGGCCAAACGAGGTGATGTAAAAAATATCCTGATTCAAATCGAAGAGCTTTCACGGGAACCCGATTACCAGGTATTCACTACCAAAGTTGGGAGGCTGGCGAAAGGATTCCAGGTCACTAAGCTCTGTGAATACCTTGAAGAGGTATGCCACAAATCATGAACCCTCCATGGCCCCGTAAACCTGTCATTCTGATGGTGGATGATACCCCAGCCAATTTGGGTATCCTTTCTGAATTATTCGAAAAGGATGGATATGACACCCTGGTGGCTGAAGATGGCCCAAGTGCGATCGAACGAGCGGCTTTTGCGAAACCCGACCTCATTTTGTTGGATGTTCTCATGCCAAATCAAGATGGGTTCGTGACCTGTGAGCAATTGAAGCAACGCCAAGATACCAAAAACATCCCCATAATTTTTATGACAGCCCTCACCGATACCCAGAACAAAGTCAAGGGGTTTGAATTGGGAGCGGTAGATTATATCACCAAACCTTTTCAGCAAGAAGAAGTGCGCGCACGCGTCCAGCTCCATCTCAATCTTCTTTATGCCCATCGTCAACTAGAAGAACAAAATCGAAAGTTGCAAGAGGAAATCGAAGCTCATACGCGCACGCAAGCCAGGGTACAGTACCTGGATGCTGAACTGAAATCCGCACAAGCATTTGGCCAGGTTGTCGGGAAAAGCCTTTCATTCGCCTCCATTCTCCAAGAGATGGAACAAATGGCAGGGACCGATTGCACGGCCCTCATCATCGGGGAAACGGGGACCGGCAAGGAACTCATGGCCCGGGCGATTCATGAGCAAAGCCAAAGGCGAGAGAATCCCTTGATTAAAGTCAATTGCGCCGCGATTCCAAAGGACCTTTTCGAAAGCGAATTTTTCGGTCATGAAAAAGGAGCGTTCACGGGGGCGACGTCACGTCGAATCGGACGATTCGAATTGGCTAATGGGGGAACGCTTTTTTTAGATGAGATAGGAGAACTTCCGCTGGACATTCAAGCCAAGTTGCTTCGGGTCCTCCAAGAGCAAGAATTCGAGCGGGTGGGAGGACATGTGACACTGAGGGTTGACGTGCGTATCATCGCGGCCACCAACCGCGGATTGGAGGTGGAGGTCGCCGAACAGCGTTTTCGAGAGGACCTTTACTACCGATTGAACGTGTTCCCGATCCAGATTCCTCCCCTTCGAGATCGTAAAGAGGATATTCCGTTACTGATTCAGCATTTTATCAAGAAATACGGGGCCAAATATGGGAAAAGAGTGGAAGGAGCCCAGGACTCAACCATTGAAAAACTCCAATCTCATGGCTGGCCGGGTAATATTCGGGAATTGGAAAATATTATCGAAAGAGGAGTCATCGTTTCGAGTGGAACGTGGCTAGAGTTGGGAGATTGGTTTTCCGCCGTCCCTCACTTTTCCACATCCTCCCAAAGACAACCTTCCTCCAGCAATTCTTCCAACGCGGGACTCTCCGATCGGTCGACTTCTCGGACTCAAACATTGGAAGAGAAGGAACGGGCTCATATATTAGAAGTCCTGGAGTCGGTCAATTGGCGGGTAAGTGGTGAAGGCGGGGCGGCTCAGCGTTTGGGACTCAACCGAACGACACTAGAAGCCAGGATGAAAAAACTTGGCATTTCTCGTCGGAAGTAATGAATTTTTCTCGTACGATTTGCCGCAGAAGAATTTTATAAAGTGTGTGGGAAAAAAAGAGTGGTGACTATAGGGGTTTGTACCCATTCAAGGAGGATCAATTTTTCATCCGACTAGCCATGCAGTAGTCCCAAAGGGTTTCCTTTGAATACTTATGGGTAGGAAAACCCTAGCTCCCTATGGAAGCTGCTGCCCTCTGCGCACGAAGATGGCGTCGGAGACCCGGGGCCTCATTTCCATCATCGACACCGGCTAAGAAACGCAACGCCAGATTGAGGTGCCTCGCATCTCGATTGAGATCCGTGGTGTCCCCCTCCGTTAAATAAGAGAAAAACGAATTAGATTGTTTAGCTTGTCTCATTGTATGGCCCTCGCATGGTAAAGAAGTGAATCTGGTGCTGCCGTTTGGGGAAAGGTGTTCCGCAAGAGCTATGCCAAAAAATGCAATCAAAACGTTTTGGTGGTTTTCCGAAGGACATTTGAAGAACAACTGTTTCCGGGTGTGGTAATGAGCCCATTGCCGTTTCATCTTGTTATTTGGTTGTAAACGTTTAATTTTCTTGGATTAATTGGGGTTAAGGAATGGAAGCTCTGATTGAAATAACGCTCGAATCACTGGCCTCGGAAAAATTTTTGAAGGAAGGTTTTCCTTAGAAATTTCCTTCATGACCTGAAAATTTTCACGTGAACCATTCTTCGCATTTTGGCATTTTGCCAAAATGTGGAGCCCTCATCTTTGGTTTTACTCCCGCTCAACCCATACCAACCGTATAAAAAAACCTTTTAATTGTTGATTAGTATGGCATATGGGATTGTCGTTACATGTACTGGCATTGAGATTGCTGAGCTAAGGGTCAGGGAAAAAGTCAGAACCTTTTTTCACGTGGAGGAAAGCCATGGCGACAAGACACAGTAACTACTCCAGTATGGCAATACATTCATCAGCCCACTCCGATCACCATGAGGGTCATTCCTTGGGGGCATCTCCACCAAATTTTGGTGTTAAAGACGCGCGTGAATACCGCTTATTTAAGGCCCTCGATCGGAATCACGATGGATTTGTGTATCCAGATGACCTAAAGGGGATCCTTTTGGAAATGGGATTTAAGCTAGAAGACTCCCGGCTGAAGGAAAGCATGGCCGCACTGGGGAAATATCGAGTAGATGAAAAAATCTTTTACGAAGAATTCTGTCAGATTATTCGCCCAGATATCTTGCTCATTGAACGGGCCCTTCAGGGGAATTTGGTAATCCCCGATTTTCAAGATTTTTGTCGGGACCTGGAGGTCATCTTTGAACTCACGAAGGAAAACAGGTCGGGAGAGGTAGCCTCCTATATCCCACAATTGGCCCGGGTCAATCCAGAGCAATATGGCGTGTCTCTGTGCACGATCGATGGACAGCGCTTTTCCATCGGCGATGCTCAATCGGACTTTTGTGTGCAATCTTGTTGCAAACCGTTTCTGTACTCCTTGGCTTTAGAAGAGAATGGGGAAGAGTATGTTCATCAATACGTGGGGCATGAACCCAGTGGTCGACTTTTTAATGAATTGGCCCTGAACTCCGAAAGAAAGCCTCATAATCCGATGATCAATTCAGGGGCCATCATGTGTGCTTCCTTGATAAAACCCCAGTTTACCGTAGCCGATAGGTTTGATTATTTAATTGATCAATTGAGTGCACTCAATGGGGGGTGTAAACCTCATTTTAGTAACCCAGTGTATTTGTCCGAACGGCAAACCGGCGACCGAAATTATGCGATTGGGTATTTCATGCGTGAGCATCGAGCCTTCCCTGAAGGAACTGATCTTATTGGGACCTTGGAGTTTTATTTTCAATGCTGTTCGGTCGAAGTGAACGCCGATATGATGTCGGTCATGGCCGCCACACTGGCGAATGGCGGAATTTGCCCGGTTACCGGAAAACGGGTACTCAAGCCCAGAACAGTCCAAAATTGCTTATCGGTGATGTATTCCTGTGGCATGTACGATTATTCGGGACAATTTGCCTTTACCATCGGACTTCCGGCAAAAAGCGGAGTGGCTGGGGGCCTTCTGATTGTCATCCCCAACGTGATGGGAATGTGTGTCTGGTCGCCGCGCCTGGACAATCATGGGAACAGCGTGCGGGGGATTGAATTTTGTCAAAAAATGGTGAAAAGGTTTAACTTTCATAACTACGATAATTTGACCAGTGCCACAGAGAAAATTGATCCCCGAATCAATCGAATTCATGCAGAGGCAAAGAAAGTCAATCAACTGATATGGGCGGCCAGTAAAGGGGACCTTGGGGCGATTCAACGGTTGACGGTTCGGGGTCTTGATTTAAATGCCGCGGATTATGACAAACGGACTCCCATGCATTTAGCCGCAGCGGAAGGCCAAGAGAACATCGTTCGATTTTTTATCGGTGAAGGTGTTGATTTGAATCCCCGGGATCGTTGGGGAGGAACTCCGTTGGATGATGCGTATCGGCATGGGCACGTTAAAGTAGGCGAGTTGATTGAAAGTCATGGTGGTGTGTCATGCCAAGCACGGAAAGGAGGTCCCGATTGTTTAATTTCTGACGATTATCCTGTACAGGGATTACATCATGAATTAGAAAAAGTTGTGGAACTCATTTGGGCGGCCAGCCAAAATGATCTTCGGGCAATTTTGCGGTTGGTTGGAAATGGGGTAGAATTGAATGCCGCTGATTACGATATGCGAACACCCCTGCATCTGGCGGCATCGGAGGGTCATGAAGAGGTGGTGAAATATTTTATTAAACAACAGATTGACTTAAACCCTCGAGACCGCTGGGGGGGGACACCCTTAGATGATGCCTATCGACATGGGCACAAGCAGGTTATTCATCTCCTTGAAAAGAATAGTGCTTTGGCGTTGAGGAAGAATGAGCCCGACTATCGAATAGCATCATGTACTTTGAAGGAGTATGAATGGGATAGGGGCAGCCAGCTCAATTTGAAGATACGGGGAAATCCAAGTATTTGAGGGAAAAAGTTTACCCGTCACCACAGTTGTAAAATTTTTTAAATGGAAAATTTCCAGTCAAAAGAATTGGACCATCCGCGGATAAAGAAAAAAGATAAAGGCAAACGCTAATTATTGGCCCCTCGGTGCTAAGGGGGAATTAAAAATCTTTCAGGCCGTGTTTTCCTCAATCATGGTGGGATCGAGAGTTGTCACTACTTCGCCGACACAGTTACACGGTCTTCCACTTTGATTGAGGTACTCTCTTAGGATTTCTTCGTTTTTGGCCATATAGATACAGTACAGACGGTTGGGCATGACATAACTGGTGACCCATTTGATATCCGGGCCCATGGTTTTTAAAATTTCCGTTCCCCGAACAACCCCTTTTAGGATCTTTTCAGTCGGGTGTTTTTCAATCCCAGGAAGGAAACGTTCGACGAGAAATTTTTTCATAAAACCCCATTAACTAACCTCTAGATTGATGATTCTACTTCTAGTCTTGTGAGGTGTCAAAACCTCTTATCGAGGATTTTCTTTCGGCCGCGAAAGCCCATGAAAAAAAGGGGAATATTGGAAACCGTGCGTATTTCTAAAAGTTTAACCCGCAGTGGTCCTGGTATGAAAATAGTCTCACTCCAAAAGTGGAATAGATTCCCCCTTTACAGAAAGCGTTGTTTGACTAGGTAGCACGATTCGCGACCCCCCATGCAAATTTTTTCGAATTTCGGTGGAGCCCATCTACTACTGGGGGAAAAATCCACAAAAGGAACTGAATCCAAGACAGGTGCCAAGTCTTGAGGGAAATTAATGGAAGAACACAAACCCCTAATCAGAGGTGGAGGTCAGGGATATGGGAATTTTCGTCCCGAAGAGACCAAAGCAAGTCAAATAAGAAAAATTTTGACACACTTATGGTAAAGCGATGTAGCCCTTGCCGGAAGGAACAGTATTGCAATGAAGTAGCACTATGGGTTAAAAAACAAAGGTATTGAGAAAGTTTTTCCAAGCTGTAGACATATTGGAGGTGGGCCTACCTGGAGTTAAGGAAATCGCTGAGAAATATGATTGTGGCCCGTAGGGTGACTAGCTCCTTTTGTTCTCGGTCTGGTAACAGTACAAGCCAACCAGAAGGTTTTCGATTCATTCATTCGAAATATCTGGTTGGCCTTTTTTTTGAGGAATATATGGGAGTCAAAGAATCCCTTGAAAAGACGATGACACGCTCTCCGATTTGGGTGTCGATGTCCGTGAAAAGACCCGATACGGTTGCCCCAGTGATCTCGTTCATTTGAACGCAGAGTTTTTCACGCCCCTGTGTAATGAGATTTTGACGCATGGCCTTGACCATCTCGACCCCATCTTCGCTTTTGGCCAATTGTCGTTCGGCTGGAGGAAGAACTCCTTTGAGACGAACCAAAATCAGGTCACGAAGAATAAAGGCTTTGACATCCATGGGGCCGCGTCCCATGAATTCCTGCTCGAATTTTATGATGGCATTACGGATAGCCGTTTCCACTTCACCTTTGGTTCGTCTGTTTTTCATGTAGCCAATGGGGGCACAAATACTCTATTTTTTTGAAAGGCCAATTATAAAGCGTTCTCTGAGAGGGAACAAATACCATCATCAGTAAGGGATGACCTATTCATGAAGTCTGATTTTTTAGGAACACCACAGGCCAGGTTGACCGATGCAGGTCGGGAGGAGGTCCGGCAAGTCGTCCTGGATGCGAGCGAACCGATCGCCCCTTTTTGGCCCATGCGCACCATGATCGCGCAAAACCCCATTCATGGGTTGGAATATTTACCCTTTGATGAAGCCGTTCGTAAAGGCAAGCACCTACTTGGAGGAAACGGGTATTTGGCCAATGATGAGTATCGTGGGTTATACCGGGACGGCCGTATCACACCCGAAAGTCTGAAGCGCGTGTTTGAAGGTTTGGCAGCCAAAGCACAGGCTGATGATTCCATAACGATTGGGGACCGGCTTGTCACCTCCCAGGGTGTGTGGCGTATTCATCTCGAGTATGGAATTCAGCCCCTGGAAACTTCACTGTTTGACTGGGAGTTAAAAATAGGAGCCAGCAAGCGGTTTCGTCTTGACCTTCCGGAAGCCGCGAGATCGCGAATCGTTGAACGGACGATCAAAGAATGCGAACACTGTCGGGATAATCCCGAAGAAGCCTATGTGACGAATCTTTGGAAGAGCACGAAAGCCCTTCTCGGGCTGGAGGAAACTTCCTGGGAAAGCCACCAGACTCGGGAACCAGGGCAAGCAGAGGCGCGGGAATCCCCATCCTTAAAGATTGATCTTCCGATCGAGCGTACTCTCGGTGATTGGGTTGATGAATTACAGGGCTCGCATATCGTGGAACAGGTCAATGAGCAACTGACCAAATGGATTGCAGCCTTTGTGGATGAAGGGTTGGCCGGGTGGGGGATGCCGGTACGTGAATCTGGGTTCTACGCATCGTGGCGAAGTCTTTCGGTGCACGACCGATCAGGTCGATTTTTGAGGATCAAAGACTATCAACGGAAGGTTCAGTCCTTGAGCGAGGATCCGGAAGGCACCATCGCGAGCTGTTTAGCCCAATTAGGAGTCCCACAAAAACGGTGGAAAGAATATCTCTCACGATCCCTATCCCAATTGCAGGGGTGGACTCGATACATCCGCTGGTTGGGAGAAAACCCGGCCTATCATGCGCAGCGTCACCATCCGATTGACACGGTTCAATACCTGGCGGTGCGACTGTTCTATGAAGCGGAACTGACTCAAGTCGTGTGTCAACGAGAATGGGGTATCGACGGAAATATCGATGCCCTGATGGAGTATTGGATGGACCGCTCAGCTGAATATGTTCAGCTGATGGAGCAACGGACTCATCCCGTTGATCCTTTGCAGGAGGGGATGTGTCGGAACGGTTGGCGATTGTTCCACCTTTTCCAATTTTTGGAAATATCTCCTCTTGACCTTCAAGCGTGTTCCTCGAACGAAGCAGAAAAGGTGCTGGATTGGTTGGATAACTTTCCGGAAGACCGACATGGCCCCGTGTGGCTGGAAGCGTATGAAGAAACATTTCGAACGGAAATCACCCGGAAATTATTCGCTCATCGAGGGGTACACCCACCGTTAGACACACGTCCCCGGGCCCAACTGGTCTTTTGTATCGACGTGAGATCCGAATCCTTCCGTCGCCATATCGAAAGCCAGGGCCCTTATGAGACGTTTGGGTTTGCTGGTTTTTTCGGGATTCCTATCAGTCATCAAGGGTTTGATCGTGAAGAACGATCGTTTCTCTGCCCCGTGTTGCTGACTCCCAATCATGCCGTGACGGAAATCCCTCGCCCGCAACAGGAACCCGCACTTCAACAGTATGCCACTGGCACCCGTTGGCACAAACTTGGCGACCATCTATTCCATGATCTCAAGCAAAATCCGGTTGGATCCCTGATGGTCATCGATATCTTGGGGTTATTTTTCACGCTGGGGCTTATCGGAAAAACCGTATTCTTAAAACCCTATTATTGGGCTCGGTCTCAGCTGCGCGGGTTGTTTTCCCATTCCGTACCCACACAGATCGCCGTGGATGCCCCAGTTGACCCTCAGCAGCCAAAATCCGGTGACGTGGAATCCAGGGGAATTCCCGGTGGATTGGCCCAGGGTTTTTCCCTGGAGGAACGTGCGACGTGTATCGAAAATGGTCTCCGTGCGATGGGACTCACCAAAAATTTTGGTCGGTTGGTGTGCCTGTGTGGGCATGGGAGCGAAACGGATAACAATCCCTACTATGGTGCGCTCGACTGCGGGGCCTGTGGGGGAAACCCTGGAGATGCCAATGCTCGAGTCTTTGCCGAGATGGCCAATGATCCGGAAGTCCGCGTCATCCTTCGCGATCATGGCCTGCCTATTCCTGAGGATACATGGTTTCTTCCGGGAAAACACAATACGACGACCGATCGGGTCACGTTTTACGATGTGGAGGAGTTGCCTAAGAGCCATACCGAGGATCTCCGTTTGTTGCAGGAAGATCTGAAGCAAGCTGGAGCTCATCAGGCCCTGGAACGTTGCCATCGCATTCCCAATGCTCCAAGGGAGATGGCTCCTGAAAAGGCGTTCGCTCACGTCCAGACACGGGGTTGTGATTGGGCGAATCCCCGACCTGAATGGGGACTGGCCGGCAACGCCGCTTTTTTGATCGGGCGTCGAGCTCTCACGAAAGGACTCAATCTGGGTGGACGGGTATTTTTGCATTCCTATGATCCTATCGCTGATCCTCAAGGGGCCATCCTTGAAAAAATCATGACGGCCCCCTTGATTGTCGGAGAGTGGATTAATACCGGGTATTATTTTTCAGGAGTTGATCCTTGGGTGTACGGGAGCGGCAGTAAGGTCATTCATAATGTCGTCGGAGGTGTGGGGGTGATGTTGGGAAGTCAGAGTGACTTGCAAATGGGGTTTCCCTTGCAGACGGTCAACAATGGTGATGCTCATTATCATGAACCCGTACGGTTGTTGGCGATTATTGAAGCGAAACCGAATGTGATTTCGTCTATCATTCAGAAGCATGCCATTCTTCAGCAACTGTTTCACAATCAGTGGCTCAATCTTGTCGCGATCGATCCTCATGCGTTTGAGTTCCATCGTTATCATGCCGATTCCACATGGAAAAATTTTCAGCCGTATGACAAAGCCGGTTTAGCGATCACGGAACAGGTTTCTTTGTTGTAGATGGTTTGGGACCCTGGTATAACATCCTGAACTCTCCGGGATGGAGGAAGCCGGATTTCAGGCCCGGGGGCCGCTGGAATAATGTGAAGATGTTATTCGGCCAGCTCAGCGACTGGTCCATGGCGATAAGGAAATCGTGGCTATACACGCCAACCAGAAGCGTTTCGAATGAATGGTTCGGAGCATCCGGTTGGCCTTTTTTTTGAACTCTTGTTGTTGCTCATCTCCAAACGTACGTGTTGACCCAAGGGGTGTATGAGGCCAGTTTCTTCACAATTTCTCATCGTTAAAACGCTGGCCCTCTTCGTCATGTGGGTCATGCTGTCGGGGAAATTCAACCTCTTTCATCTGGGATTAGGTGCTGCCCTTTCCTTTTTGGTGGCGTGGATTAATTCAGGTCACTCTCCTTTTGTCCCCAGATTTCATATTTGGGGGAGCATCGTGTTGTACCTCCCATGGTTATTCACGCGAATTGTTCATAGCAGCCTCCATGTGTCCAGGCTGATCCTTCATCCGAAACTCCCCATTAACCCAAAATTGATAACGTATCGGCCCCAGATACGGTATCAGCCTGCGGTGGTCCTTCTCGGGAATTCCATTACCTTGACCCCGGGTACCATTACCGCGGAAATCAATGAACAGGAACTTCTGGTTCATGCGTTGGATGATGTCTCGGCCGAAGATGTGGTCAGCCGGAAACTCGAAACCAAAATCGCGTCGGTCTTCGGCGAAAAGGAGCCGGTTCCTTGAAGGCGTTTTTTCTCTTTGTGCTGATGGTTCTGGTTGCCCTGATCGGGGCGTATTTATACCGGGTCCTCCAGGGCCCGACGACCTTTGACCGGGTCTTAGGCCTGAATGGGATTTCAACGAAAGCCGTGATGCTCATGGTGGTGATCGGCGTGGTCTATGAGCGGGCCGATATGTTCGTCGATATCTCAACGGGATATGCCCTCTTAAACTTGGTTGGCGCGCTGGCTGTCGCCAAATATCTGGAGCAAAAGGGACTGCCCTAACGTGGAGTTCGTATTCATTCCCCTCATTCTGGCAGGGTTATTTTTCCTGATCGTGGCCGCCATCGGTGTGGTGCGGCTTCCTGATGTGTTTACGCGATCTCATGCGGTGTCCTTGACCGATTCGCTGGGAGCCTTCTTATTATTGACCGGGATTGCGATCTATGAGGGCCTGAGTATGAAGGTGTTGAAGATTCTGGCCGTGTTGGCGTTGCTCTACCTTCAAAATCCGGTCATATCCCATGCCACCTTGCGGGCTGCGGTCCGGTCCGGGCTGAAGCCCTGGAAACCAAAGGAGGAGTGAAGGCGGATGTTGTTTTTGTTCGAGATCCCACTCTTGATTCTTCTCCTGGTGACGGCGGCCGGGGCGATTCTGGTGAAAGATCTCATGAGTTCGGTCCTCATCCTTGGCACCTATAGTTTTTTCCTGGCCTTGGTGTGGGCGTGGATGGGGGCTGTAGATGTGGCGTTTGTGGAGGCGGTGGTTGGAGCGGGTCTTGCGACGGTCCTTTTTTTGTTGACCTTATTCGGAACCGCACCCAAAGATTCCCGGCTTCGCCGGCCCCCACCTCCCATGGCCGCGGTCGTGACACTTCCGATTTTGGGGATTTTATTATTGTATGCTGCCAAGGACCTTCCGGAGTTTGGAGATCCCAAATCCCCTCCGAGCATTCACATTTCCCCTAAGTATCTCGAGCAAAGTCTGCAGGACACGCATACCCCAAATGTGGTCACGTCCGTGCTCATGGACTATCGGTCCCTTGACACGATGGTAGAAACCGTCGTGATTTTTACCGCAGGGATCGCTTGCGCCTTGCTGCTCAGGAAAAAAGCTTCATGATCAAACCCCATGACAGCATTATCGTTCAGTCTTTAGGCCGCTTTCTAGTGCCGGTCATTCAGATCTTTGGCCTCTATGTCCTTTTTTTTGGTCAATATGGACCAGGCGGGGGATTCGTGGGGGGAGTGATATTGGGAACCAGTATGATTTTGGCCATCCTGATCTTCGGGCACGATGCTTCCCGAAGTCAGCTGAGTAAAAAAGTCCTTCATGGGGATGGGGTCGGCATGCTGATTTATGCGGGTGTTGGGGGATTGTGTCTGATCGGGGGTGGAGAATTCCTCAATTACGCGCACCTGGAAATTCCGGGCCTTGAACTCGCCTCGCGCCGGTCGTTGGGGATCCTGCTTACGCAAATCGGTGTGGCCGTCGATGTGGCCGTCACCGCCATTTCTATTTTCTTCAGCTTATCGGCAGAAGAAATTCTCGAGGATATTTCCAATGGTTGAAACCTTTTTGGCTATTTTTGAACGCCCGAATTTTTTGACGTTTGTCATTATCTTTCTTTGGGGATTTTATATCATGGTGACGCGATACAACTTCGTCAAAAAGCTGGTTGGGATGTATCTGGTGCAAACGAGTGTGATTTTTTTCCTGGTTTCGATTAGTGCCAAAAAGGAAGCCACCGTCCCGGTCCTTCTCTCTCTGTCTCAGCCCGTGGATGCGAGTCACTATGCGAATCCGTTACCCCATGTCCTGACCCTAACCGCGATTGTGGTGGGGGTGGCCACACTGGGTGTCGCCTTGGCCCTCTGTGCCGCGATCTACAGGAATTATGGCAGTCTGGATGAAGAAGAAATTTTAAAACGCTTGGAATGAACTATCACTTTCCTGCCTTACTGTTTCTCCTTCCCCTGTTCGCCGCCATTGGGATGCCGGTGGTTTGTCTTCGACATCGTGAGTGGAGTCGACCCATTTCATTGACCGTTTTGGTCGGCATGGTCGGGGTCTCAATCCTGAACCTTGTGAATATTCTCAAGAGTGGAGAGGTGCGGTATGCCTTCAGTGGTTGGGCCCCGCCACTGGGGATTGAGTGGGTGGCCGATGGGCTGGCCAGTTTTATGATGGTGGGGTTGAGTGTCATGGGGTTGTTGGCTTTGGTGTTCGTCGGACCCGTTGCTCCAAAAGATCTTGGTGGACGCATCGTGCATTTTTACATTCTCATTTTATTGCTGATTTCGGCCCTCACGGGAATCGTGTTCGCGGGTGATTTATTTAATCTGTTCGTGTTCCTGGAAGTCGCGGCCCTCTGCAGTTATGGACTCGTGGGTGTGGCCGGTGGGAAATCACTCGTGGCGGCTTTCCGGTATCTCATTTTAGGGACCTTGGGCGCCTCCCTGTATTTACTGGGGGTGAGTTATTTTTATGCCGCCACAGGTACCCTCAACATGAGCGACATGGCCGAATTGCTCCCTCATCTTTTGGATTCGAAAGCGGTCGTGGGGGGGCTCTTGTTCATGTTTATCGGGTTGAGTATCAAAATGGCCTTGGTTCCCTTTCATGGATGGCTCCCCGATGCGTATACCTATGCACCTGATTCCGTATCTCCCATTTTAGCTTCGCTCGTCACCAAGGTGGCCCTTCTCGGATGGGTGCGAATTATTTTTTGGGTGTTGGGCGCCGAGGTCGTGGTTCATGATACTCCGGTTCTTCTGCTCATCAGTGTCGTCGGTTCTCTCGCCGCGGTCATCGGGGCAGTCCTGGCTCTGACTCAAGGGGATTTGAAACGCATGTTTGCCTATGGGGGCATCTCGCACATCGGGATCATCCTGATCGGGGTGAGTCAGGGGAATCAAACAGGGTTCGTGGGCGGGGTTTTTTATTTGTTGAATGACGCGGTGATGCAGGGAGCTCTGTTTTTCCTGGCCGGGGTCGCGGCCGCGAAATACGGCGTTCGCACTTTGGATGAAGTCTGGAAAATCGGCAAGCAGGCCCCCTTGGTGAGCGGGGCGTTGGTGGTGATTGCCATGGGAATGGTGGGACTCCCTCCTACCGGTGGGTTTTTTGGGAAATGGTATATCATCTTAGGTGCGTTAGAAGCTTCCAACTACCTGGCCGTGGGTGCGGTCTTACTTTCCACTCTTCTGACGTTAGGGTATTTTGTCAAACTCTTTGAACGAGTCTTTCGCTCAGCCCCCCTTCCCTCAGACGAACCGGCTCTTGAAATGCCTCTGCAAGTTAAATTGAGTTTAGGCATCACTTCCATGGCCATCATGATGTTAGGGATTTGGAGTGATCCCATCATTGGTCTGTTGATTACGCAGGCTTCCCCCCCGGACTTGTGAGCCTCATGACAGCGATCTTTGTCTTAATACCCCTCATTCCTCTCCTGGCCGCAACGGTGTTGGCCTTGGGCGGGAGGCAATGGGGAGAGCACAGTCACAAGGTCGGTATTCCTGCCATTGGCCTTTCTTTTGGCTTGTCGGTCCTGGCTTTTCTTGAGGTTTTGAACCGGGGGCCGATTTCCCTGCCTCTCTACCATCTCTTCACATCCGGATCGCTTGACATCAATCTCAGTCTGTACATCGACCAACTGACCGTCCTTCTCCTCCTCCTTGTCACCGGGGTGAGCAGCGTGGTCCATGTCTTTTCTTCCCGTTATATGATCGGTGACCCCCGGTACAATAGATTTTTTGCCGTGATCGCCCTCTTTACCTTCTCCATGATTATGCTGGTCATGAGCGGAAACCTCCTCATGCTGTATGTCTTTTGGGAAGTCATGGGCCTGTGCTCCTATATGCTGATCTCTCATTGGTCGCAACGTGCGCCTGCCGTACAGGCGGCGACCAAGGCTTTTTTGGTCAATGCCATCGCCGATGTGGGCTTTGGATTCGGGATTATTCTCACGTTCTGGACGTTTGGGACCCTCGATATTCCAACGATACTGGCCCAAGCCGAAAGCCTTCAGGATAAAACCATCAATATGCTGTCATGGATAGGGTTAGAGTTTCATATTCACCCCCTGACGATTATTCCCTTCTTTCTGTTCCTGGGTGCCATGGGAAAGTCTGCGCAATTGCCCTTTCATGTATGGTTGCCGTTTGCGATGGAGGCTCCCACGCCGGTCTCGGCTCTCATCCATGCGGCCACGATGGTGAACGCCGGTCCCTTCTTGTTGGTTCGATTGAGCCCTTTGATCGTCCTGTCCCCCCCGGCCATGATGTTCATCGCGGTCATTGGGGGAGCCACGGCCTTGTTTGCCGCGATGGTCTCTATGACGCAATCGGATATTAAAAAGAATTTGGCCTATTCCACGATTAGTCAGATTGGGTTTATGATCATGTCATGTGGAATCGGGGCGTTCGTGGCCGCCATTTTCCATCTATTAGCGCACGGATGTTTAAAGGCCTTTTTGTTTTTATCCACGGGGAATGCCTTGCAAAGCGTCCATGCCAACCAACATTCTGCCGATGATCATGAATTGCCCAGCAGCCCTCATTACGCCATTTATGTCGGTGCGTTGATCCTGGCATGTATCCCGCCTTTTCTGATTTTCTCTGGTCCTTATGAACATCTTTGGTTTGCCCATGGTTTTGTTTCCGCACGAATCATGTTTTGGGTCGTGGGATTACTCACGGTCTTTTTTACCGCGGTCTACGTGTTCCGGGGGATGCTTGCCCTGTTTGAAACCGGTCCCTTGGGGGGGCATCCCCATTATGACCGAATGCTCGATGATGCTCCTCGAGTGTTCTCCCCGTCACATCTGGTGTTCGCCCTGATAGCTGGGGGGATCATGATCGCGATCCTTGTGGAGATCTGGTCTTGGATGACGAAGTTTCTCAGTCCCATTCTTTCGTCGACTCCTGTTCCTCTGGAGGGAGGAAGCGTCTTGACCGTTTTTCCTCTCTGGCTTGGCATTCCTCTCGGTGTCGCTGTCGGAGGATGGGCCTATGCGGTCTTTCAACAGAAATCTGGTCATCATCGAAAAAAGAGAGAAGCCCTTTGGAAAAATGCGTTGTATGTGCTTCTTCTGAACAAAGGGTATTTTGATGAAATCTATGATTATGCGGTGGTCCGACCAACCGTTCGATTTTCGCATTGGCTCCTGAGGGTGATCGATGTGCGGTGGATCGATTCCGCCGTGAATAATATCGCGGTGTATTCCGTCGCATTAGCCGAATGGCTCTGGCGAGTGGTAGACGTCAAAGGCATCGATCGGGTGGTCATGGGAATTGGGGAACAGAGTTTGGGATTTGGACGTTGGTTGTGGAAGGTTGTAGATATCCGTTGGCTGGAATACAACGTAGATCAGGCAGCCAAACAGGCTGATTCAGCCGGCCAATTTCTCGCGGACTCTGAACCACGCACGCTCCAGCATCAACTCTTAGTGATGGTGTTTTGGTTGGTCTCTGCCATCGGTTTGTTGTATATCCTCGTCTAGGGTATGGTCGGAGGGATCGTCTTGTTGTCAGGGACTTATCAAAAGGGAACGCCAAAAGCTTCTCTGTAGGAGGCTGAAAGGTTCACCACGATGCTAGATGAACACTTAATCAGTTGGATGATTGCCGTTCCTTTTCTGGGAATCCTGCTCCTGGGGTTTGTTCGCGATCACGAATGGTTGCGACGAATTGCCTTTGCGGCCACCATGATTGAGTTTGTTCTTTCGCTTATCCTCTGCCAACGATTCGATTTCGCCAAACAGGGGATGCAATTTGTGGAGCGGGTCGAGTGGATGCCGACGTTTAACATTCAATATGCGGTGGGCGTCGACGGCATCAGCATCCTTATGGTTTTATTGACGGCTTTGCTCTGTCCGTTGTGCGTCCTCAGTTCGTGGCGATCCATCGATACGAGGGTGAGGGCTTTTCTTTCTCTCATATTATTGGTTGAGGGCGCGATGATCGTCGTCTTCACGGCCTTGGATCTCTTTCTTTTCTTTATGTTGTGGGAACTCACGATGATTCCCATGTATTTCATGATTATCCTGTGGGGAGGTCCCAACCGTATCGCCGCCGGCATCAAATTCGTCCTCTACAGCTTGACGGGTAGTCTCTTGTTATTAGTGGGAATCCTGGGACTCTATCTGAATGGAGGCCATACCTACGACTTGCTGGTGTTGAGTGAACAGACCTATTCCTCCACCACGCAATTTTGGCTGTTTGTAGCCCTTTTCCTGGCCTTCGCGATAAAAATGCCGATGGTGCCTTTTCACACATGGTTGCCTGATGCCCACTCTGAAGCGCCTACGGCGGGGAGTGTCATATTAGCTGGGGTGTTGCTCAAAATGGGTGGGTATGGATTCTTGCGGTTTTGCCTGCCGATGTTTCCAGAGGCCTCGGCGAAATTTGCGCCATTCATTATGTGGTTGTCCGTCTTCGCGATCGTGTATGGGGGCTATTTGGCCCTGGCGCAATCCGACTTGAAAAAGTTAGTCGCGTATTCTTCAGTGTCTCATATGGGATTCGTGACCTTGGGAATCTTTGTGTTCAATAGTCAGGGCATTCAAGGGGCCATTCTCCAGATGTTCAATCATGGCCTGACCACGGGAGCGCTCTTTATCGCGGTCGGCCAGTTATACGATCGCACGCATAGTCGGTTAATCGATGATTACGGGGGATTGCACAAATCCATGCCTCGGTTTGTTGCGCTCTTTTTCCTGTTTTCGGTTGCGGCATTCGGCCTGCCAGGGACTTGTAATTTCATCGGGGAATTTTTGGTCCTGGTGGGCACCTCAGACACGAGTTTCGTGATGGTGTTGTTGGCTATGGGAGGAATTGTCCTCGCGGCGGCCTACATGCTTTGGATGTTACAACGTGTGGCGCTGGGGGAACCATCCACCAAAGTGGCCGCGCTTTTACCGGATTTATCGAGTCGGGAATTGGCGACGGTCATCCCACTGGCGATCATGGTCTTGTGGATAGGTTTGTATCCCGCCCCCTTGATGGAAATGATGGATGCCAGTGTGACACATTTGGTCCACCAAATGAGTCCCTATGATTCCGATCTCACTTCCCTTATCACGAAAAACTAACTACTCTGTTTTTCTGGGCTAAATTTCCCTCACGACCTCACTATCATATGGGCCCGCAAATTAGGGGTTTCTTTTATTTAGGGATTTTTCTAGATTGTTGAGAAGGGTTTGATAATTGTTCTGATACAGGATAGTGGTGGGATGGCCTGAACCGAAGGTGCGAGAAATAATGGGGAGGGCCCGTTCATACAAGATGACCGCTTCGCGGTGGAGCCCTTGCATTTCCAGGACGGTCGCAAGATTGTTGAGAGTGATGGCGACTTTGTGATGGTGGAGACCCAAAGATTTTTCTCGAATCTTTAAGGCCCGTTCATACAGGAGGCGAGCTTGGATCAATTGTCCTTGTGCCTGCCGCAAACCCGCATAGTTATTCAAAATTGTTGCTACTTGCAAGTGGTCTGAGCCAAGAGTTTCTTGACCCAATGCCAAGGCTTCCTGGTACAGGGAATGTGCTTTTCGAAAGTGATTTTGGCTTTGATGGAGTTCTGCCATATTGTTTAATAGCGTGACGTGCTGATGGGGGTGAGGGTTAGGAGATTGTCGTAGGAGAGTTAAGGCCCGCTCGAAGTGTTCATGAGCCAAAGTGTATTGATCCTGGTCCAGATAGAGCGTGCCCAAATTTTGCTGTAAGGTAATGCGCGAAGAAAAATCGGAGGAAGGGAGACGATCAACCTTCGCCTGAGATTGTTTATAAAATGATTCGGCCAAGGAATATTCCTGTTGTGTGTGATGAAGTCGTGCAACATTGTTAAAGACCCTTATCAATTGGGGTTCCACTCCGGATGCGAGTTGAAAGTACCCAATGGCCTGTCGATAATGGCGATGGGCTTCCGGGTAATTTCCTTGAGCTTGGAATAGTTCCCCTAACGTATTGACGGTTACTCCCAACGTGCGGTACGGGGGCTGAGAATGTTGCTGGAGTAATACCAGGGCTTGACGTATATGGGCTTCTGATTTTGAAAATTCTCCTTGTATCTGATAGAGCTCTCCGAGATTCGTCAAGGTGGAAGCGAGTTGTAAGGATCCAAAAGGTCCCTGGATCTCTAAAATCTCCAACGCTCGGTGGAGAAATATTTCTGCGTCATTCAGCTTTCCCTGTGTTCGATAAATAATGGCCAAATTATTCAGACTGGTAGCTACCTCCAGATGTTTGTCCCCGAGTGAATTTCCGAAAAGATTGATGGTTTCGTGATAGTTTGCCTCAGCCTGAGACAAATGGCCCAGTGCAAATTGTGTCCTCGCTACGTTGTAGAAACTGTTGGCTAGCCGGAGTGTATCTCGTTTGGGATGACGTGCCGACTCTAGGGCGGCCTGGAAGTGTTTGAGTGCCTCTTCAAAATGTCGTCGATCATAAGCCTTGGTTCCCTCGTCGATGGAGACTTCCCAGGAATCTACACTATGGGAACAGCCCATCCAGAGCATTGAAAAAAACACAAAACCAAAGGCGAGGGCACGCAAAAAGGCCTCCCGATTGAGCCTTCTTTGCCCGAATGAACTCATTTTCTTTACTCTCGAAAACTAGGAGGGGTGGGACTATTCTTCAGTGAGGGGCTGACGAGTCAAGGATTCTAACACTCCGTCCCTCCTAGAAGATAGACGATTTGAAGGTTTATGCTAAGATGACCTTCATTAAGTGAAAATTCGGGGTGTTTCTGGATGTTATCTCAAGTCTGACCCAAGAAATACCGAAAAGATTGGAACAGGTGCCATCAGTTTGTCCACGGGAAAAATGAGGACGTCGGCCTGATCCAGACTGTGTTCTCCATACGCTCAAAATTAAGCGGAGGCAAGCTGATGATGAATACCCGGAAATTGTTCCATGTGAGTTGGGTCTTAATTGTGTCGGCCCTTGTCGGCTTTGGATGCAACCAAGTTGTGACCGTGTATTGGTCAAAGCCCGGAGCAGGAAATGCCGAATTACAGCAAGATAAGGATGAATGCCAATCTCTTCAGCGTGCAGCTGGGTTGGATGAAAACCGAATAGGAAAATGTCTTGAGGCTAAAGGGTGGGCGCAAGTGAGAACAGAGTCCCAGTCCATGGATGAAGGGGAGAAAGAGGAATAATTAGAGATCTCCTTGCGAGGGAAGACAGGGAGGAAAAAGGGGAAGGATTTTTAATATGAAGAACCGAAAGCGTATTATCCCAATTTTGCTGAGTACCCTCTTTTTTGCTGGTTGTGTGAGTCAACAAGCTCATGAACGGGCCATGGAAGAATTAGAAATGGCCTCACAAAACTCCGCCCAAGAAGTGGAACGACTCCAACAGGTTCTTGAAACGCAACAAGCCCAAGTTGTTCAACTTCAGGAGGAAAAACAGGACATTGACCAAATCGTAGAGAAACAGGAAAAGACCCTGAATCAACTCCAACAAGAAACGCAAGATCTGAAACAGGCTCTGGCCAACCAGGAGGAAGTGACCATACAATTGCAGGAAGAAAAGGAAAACCTGAAACAGGCCTTGTCGGTTAAGGATGAAGTTGTCATCGAATTGGAAAAAGAGAAACAAAGCTTGGGAACGACCATGGAGGCGAGTGAAAAGACTATTGCTCAACTTGAGGAAACAAAAGAGGCATTAGCTCAGGCTGTACAAACTCAGGAATATGAAAAAGAAGAGCAACTACGCGCCGTCCAGACGGAATTGGAGGCGCTTTATGCCAAAGTGGCAGGCTTGCGGGATCTGACAGGGATGAATTATTCAGAGGAAAATGGAATAAAAGATACCGACTGGAAAGATTTAAAAGATGTCGCCCAAGCTTTCCAGCATATTCGGGATACCCTTGAGGCTCAAATGAACCATTTTTCCGAATTACAACAGAAAAATGGAGAACTAGAACGGAACCTTCTTCAATTGGAAGCCCGCCTTCAGGAAGTAGATCGATTAAGAAAAGAGTTGGAACTGGTACAAAGGCAGCGAAAAGAGGAAGAGGTTCGGTATGCTAAGGTTCAAGAAAAACTCGAGCAAGCCCAATTGGCAAGACAAGAACAAGAGGCACGGTTAGCGAGAGTGAAATCCGAAGTTCTGACGGTCGGGGAGGAAATTGATCGAATCACAAAAGCGCTTGAAGAAAAATTTGGCCATGGCTTGGTCGTAACTCAGCGAGAAGACCGATTAATCTTAACCATGTTAGGGCAAGTTTTATTCGACTCGGGTCAAGCAGACCTTACCCCACTGGGTTTAGACATTATGGAACAAGTGGGGAAAGTGTTGGCGAGCCTGCCCAATAAGAATATTCAAGTGGAAGGTCATACCGATACCAATCCCATCTATGGGCGTCTTCAACAAAAGTTTCCCACAAACTGGGAATTGTCCACAGCTAGGGCTACGACGGTCCTTCGTTTTCTGATTGAGCAAACCGGCATGTCTCCCAAACAATTTTCTGCGACCGGTTATGCCGATACCCGGCCAGTGGCTGGTAATGATACCGAAGAGGGGCGTGCTCAAAACAGGCGGGTAGAAATCGTGCTCTTTCCCGAAGGTGTGGTCAAACAGAATCAGACTGTTGCCACGCTTGCTCCCTAACTAAAAACCATATCCCAGCACCACCCGCAGGGTCGCATTTTTTGTGTTCGATTCCTGAAGAGGAAGTTTTGAGATAAGGGATGTGGGAACGTTTCCTTCAGATTGCCAAGTCTCCGTTGCCTAGCCTCATTCAACCCCTAGCAAGGCTAGTCCGAATATCACTCGGGCAAATTGAAAAAGGGGCTAAGATTCTTCTGCCGCGCCTTAGACCTCCTTCACTATTCCATTGATGAGTACTATGGGCAAGGGCCTGAAAGACTGCTGTCTGAAAGCCTGACAGGTATTTTGAAAGGTTCTTGAGTTAATATTAATGACCAATGGTTGTCTCCCCCGTTGGCAGTCCCAAAACATGATGGTGGATAAGGTCAAGATCATACAAAAGCGCGGTTGTGGGCTCTAAAAGAAAGTATGCGGTCAACAGACCAGCGCAAGTCATGGTAATCGTATAGGGGAGAGCCATCCAAACCATGCGTCCATACGATAACCGGATGAGTGGAGCCAGAGAAGACGTTAAAAGGAATAAGAAGGCGGCTTGTCCGTTTGGGGTGGCTACACTAGGAATATTGGTGCCTGTATTGATGGCCACAGCCAGGAGATCAAATTGCTCTCGGGTGATGGTTCCGGCCTGTAATGCCCGAAGCACTTCATTGATATACACTGTTGCCACAAACACATTGTCACTTATAGCGGACAAAATCCCGTTGGCTAAATAAAACATCCCGATTTGATACGTGCCGTCTAAACTCAAGCCGTATCCAATAATCTCCGCAAACAAATTTTGTTGCTGAATGACCGCCACGATGGCGAAAAACACCACCAGCAAAGCTGTAAAGGGTAAGGCCTCCTTAAAAGCTTCCCCGATTTGATGTTCCTCAATGATTCCATTAAAAGCGGTGATAAAGACGATAACGGTAAGGCCGATGATTCCGACCTCGGCTAAGTGAAAGGCCAAGGCGATAATGAGCCACACCCCCGCAATGGCCTGAATGATCAATTTTGCGATATCGTCAGCGTCTCGGCGTTGTTGCTGTTCCGTCTCATATTCGACCAATATTTCCCGGACCGGTGTTGGAAGAAGAAATCCATAATCGAACCATCGCATTTTTTCCACGATGAGACAGGTCGCGAGACCGACACCAAGGACTGGAATCGTAATCGGTGCCATCCGAAAGAAGAATTCCATGAATTCCCATCCAGCTTTGTCGGCAATCAGGAGATTTTGTGGTTCACCCACTAAGGTACAAACACCCCCTAGGGCTGTCCCAACAATGCCATGCATCATCAAATTTCTCAAAAATCCGCGGAAATTTAAGAGGTCTTCACGATTTAACTCCTGAACTTCATGGTCACTGGTATGATCGTGGGAGGCGTGATAGGACTTTCCCGAAGCAACCCGATGATAAATACTGTAAAAGCCTGTGGCGACCGCAATGATAACCGCTGTCACGGTGAGGGCATCCAGAAAAGCCGAAAGGAAGGCCCCCATCAGGGAAAAAAGAAGTCCGAGCCATAGTTTGGAGCGAATGCCAAGAAGGATTTTGGTGAATAAAAAGAGCAACAGATCCTTCATGAAATAAATTCCCGCGACCATGAACATCAACAGCAGGATCACCTGGAAATTATTCAAGGTTTCATGATAAACCAGGGAGGGAGTGGTCATCCCTAATAAGACCGCCTCGATGGCTAGCAATCCTCCCGGTTGAAGGGGATAACTTTTTAAGGCCATGGCCAAGGTAAAGATAAATTCGAGGATTAACACCCAACCAGTCAGAAATGGCCCAATGCTGATTAATAGCAAGGGATTGAGAAGGAGAAACCCTGCAATCGTCAGTTTGTACCAGGTGGGAGTATGATCCAGAAAATTTTGTATGAGTTCATTCGGAACGCTTTTCCGCATATAAAAATGTTACCTTTCCGTTATCAGGGAGAATGGTTGCAAAACGAGGCGAGTTCAATCTTATTGGTTTGTATTTATGGGGAGTCTCTGAATTCAATGATGGGATATTATAAGAAGCTCTTCTCCAGGAATGAAAGTAGTAAATAGAGAAACAATCTGAAAAACCTTCCTATCAACCAAGGATGATCAATGGAAGCCCCCCCCCGACATGTCAATGTCTACCATATTGCCGGGCTTGACGAACGGGAGCGTGGCTTTAATCGACAAGCCCAAATTACCGTTAATCCCGGAGGGGCTCAAGCTCGTCTTCGCTATGAACAATTACACATTCAAGTGGATGTCGTTCCTTCCGAGGACCTTGCCCTTCATCGGTTAATCGGGGCATTACAGGAGCGAGGGTACAGACAACTACGGACCCAGTGTATCTTTCAGAACGACCAATATTTGGGCAATCAACAGCCCTGGGTAGACTATCCAGATCCTGAAATACCCTCGATACCTCCGCCATCGTGGATAGAGTGGATTCGTCGTCTCTTTCCCTCCTTACGCAAATCTTAATTGCCAGTTTCTCCTTTTTTTGATAAAGCGATACATTGGGGGTTTGGGGAGAACAGCAGGAAATATCGCAATGAACCCCTAAAGCATTGTTTGTTGGGTACCCAAGCCTAGTGGGTGTTGCGATGGGGAGCTTGGTTTCCATTTTGAATAGGCAAGGGGTGGGATGGGCACAGGTCCGGGCTCTGGGGGAGGGGCGAGGGAAAGTAACTAATAATGCGGCGAGGGTTTAGGCATTCTCGAATTCTGGGGGATAAATTCACGGGATGAATAGATTGTTGGATGGTTAATGAAGGATCTTCCTCGCCAAGGTTGAGGACACTGGGTTCAGTGTCAAGGGCCTGGTCCTCATGGACAAGAAGGATCGGTCGTAGCCGGTCATGTAAATTCACGCTGGTTACCATGCCAACCTTTTGATTACTTAAGGTAACTAACGAACCAGGGGGATAGACTCCCAATTGCCTAACTAATGAGACCACCGCCTCCTGCCAGAGGGTGTGACGGCATTTCGCATATAAATACGATAATGCCTCTGATGGCACCAGAGATTGTGCCGGATCTTGGTGATGGCAGAGCTCGTCGTATTCATCGACGACCATCACAATTTTGGCTAATTTACTGATTTGTTCGTCCTTCTTCCCATCGGGCAATCCTGTCCCGTTTAAACGCTCATGGTGTTGTCGAATCACCTCGAGACCTTCGTAAGGAAAGTTGGAAATGTTCTCTACAATATCCACACCATACCGAGAGTGAGAACTGATGAACTCGTGTCGTTCCACACGAGACATAGAGCCGCGGCGCAATAATTTTTCCACGGGAAATTTGAGCTCCCCCACATCGTGAAAAAGAGCGCCGATGGCGAGTTTTTCTAGCTCTTCCCGTCGTAAATCTAAATCTTGCCCTACCATGAGGGATAAGGAACAGACATTCAGCGAGTGTAGGAAAAATTCTTCATTGGAATCATTCGATCCCATCAAATTAAGGAGGGCACGAGAGTGATTCGATTCTTCAATCATTTCGTAGAGATTTTCCACGATCCGCTGTGCGGTTCGAAGCCCCCGTGGGCGGCCGGACAAGACATCTTGGATCATTTGCTTCCCTTCTTGTACGACTGCCTGGAATCGGCCTCCAACCTCTTTTATATGTTCTTGATACACCCGAAAGGCCTCGTGCTGGGCAAGTTTTCGTTGTATATGATCCTCTGTTTCTTTTTCTATTTCATCGCTGGGATATGGCTGAAGGTCAGTCGGGGTTGGAGATGTTTCTTCAGGAATATCTACATCCAAGATATTTTTGGAGGAATCTTCATCCCTGTCCAGGGTAACAGTCTGGGGATCAGATCGGTCTGGGTCAAAAAGTAATGTTGCCGAAGTGAGTTTTTTGAGTTTATCTAAATCTTTTGCGGTAGAGATTTTAAAAGAATTAGTTGGAAAGGGATGGTTAAACCAAGAGCCTTCAATCTTCACGAACAATCCCATTCGAAGGGCTTCGGTCTTCAAGGGAACAAAAGGCATAGAGGGTAAGAGGCAGAGGTTTGTTTAAATCGTCATGGTCAAGAAAAATTGTCCCAGTGGTAAGAGACTCGAATAATCTTCGTCATCCTCCCGAATGATTTAGGTGACTTTCTTGAGTTAATCCTAGACCTTTCTTTCCTTTCGGTTAGAAATTTATTGGAATTAAGAACATTTTTCATTGAATGGGAAGGACCTCACGGGATTCAGAGAGGATACTCCCGGATGATCAGCGAGAGTACTACCCCAGAATCTTCCTTAATTTGTTGGATGTCCCCTGAAAGGCCGGAAGCCCTTCTTATGGAGGGAAACTGTCCTTAGCAGTACAAGGTGTGTGAGGTAACTTGAGGCTGCTGTAGGGGGTTTTCAGGGGTAAAGGGGGCTAATGGCTGGCCGAATCGGATAGATTTTGCGAAAGGATGGTAAAGGAGAAAACTGGGTGGGACTTGTTCTGTCGAGTTCCTTAGGCATGATAGGCGGCTTCCGTCAGGTTGAATTGAGGGACTTCTATGTCGGAGTGAGTTCGTTGAATGTCCAGTATGACCGGCAACAGGTCATCAAACATTCTCATAAGATGAGGATCAAAATGGGTTCCACTAAGAGAGCGCATTTCTTGTAAGGTTTGGTCCAAAGGCCAGGCTTCTTTGTAGCAGCGTTTGGATGATAACGCATCGAACACATCCGCGATGGCACAGATTCGTCCCACGAGTGGAATGTCTTCTCCGGATAACCGATTGGGGTACCCTGAACCATCCCATTTTTCATGATGGGTGAGAGCAATCATTTCACCCATTTGAAGAATAGGAGATTGGCTCCCGGAAAGTAATTGAGCTCCAATCACGGTGTGTTGTTTCATGATTTCCCACTCTTCTGCGTCTAACTTACCTGGTTTAAGCAAGATCCGATCGGGAATGCCTAATTTCCCCACGTCGTGCATGGGAGTGGCATGAAATAACGTGTCAGTTTCCTCTTCGCTGAGACCATAAGCCCTTCCCAAAGTCATGGCATAATGGCTCATGCGAATAATGTGACTGCCTGTCTCATTGTCGCGATGCTCAGCGGCCTGGGCTAGCCGATTGACGATTTCTAATTGGGTCTCCTTGAGTTGGCGAGTTCGAATTTTCACCGTTTCTTCGAGTGTTTCGTTGTGTTGCGAGATGGCTTTATTTAAAAGACTGGCTTCCAGTAAATTCCGAATCCGCATCATGGCTTCGATTTTGTCGAATGGTTTGTGTAAAAAGTCTTTCGCTCCAGATTCCAATGCTCGAAGACGAGTCCCACGGTCTTCCTCTGAGGTCAGGACCAATATGGGAAGGTACGCATCCTTATTAATAATTTGTAGTTGACCCATGACTTGAAAGCCATTTAATTCCGGCATTCTTATATCTAGACAAATTAAATCGGGATTCAGTTGCTTGAACAGGGGGACGACTTGGGTCGGATCTTGCGTGGAATGGACGTTCATATATCCAGCATTCTGTAGAATACTTTCCAAAAGCATTATATTGGTCATTTGATCATCCACGATAAGGATCGTGGCGTTTTGACATTGTTGTTGGGAAATCATTGAAACGTCCGGTGAAAGAATAAGGGTTGTGTGGAAGGGGGCGACTGCTGGAAGTAAGGGTGTTTCAAAAGAACTCGATTTACAAATTCCCAAGGTGTTGAATAATGAAGGAAAACCCTTTTCCCTTCACTAATTTCATTTTCGGAAAACCTCCAAGAAACTTGACGCCACTTTTAGTGGAATTCTTTCCAGAACAAGGGAACCCCTCCTGGTTAGAGTATTTTGATGGGAGATATTGGAAAATGTTGCGATGAGCTCGCAATCACCGTGGGGGAAATTGAAAAGAAGGGTTTAAGGTGGTGAGGAGAGATTGAATTTTAAAGAGTTCATTCTCAAGGCGACCTTGGAGTTTGGGGTCAGTAGGGAAATGGCCTTGTTGGCTGGTGTTCTCCAATTGACTAGCCAGGTCACGGAGATGGATGGCACCCACGTTAGCACTTATGCCCTTTAGGCCATGGCTGGCCTCTTTCAAGGCTATGAGGTCATGGTTTTGGAGGGCCGAATGGATGGACTGTAGACAGAGGGACGCATCAGAAATGAATTGTCCGAGCATCCGATTCAACAAATCCGGGCCTCCCATATCCTGCCATTCTTGCAAGATTTCCGATTTTATTGGAGATGAGGTTTCCTTAATTGCCTCCTCGGGAAAGGGCAAAAAAGGGTCTGGAACAAGAGGGCTCCTTTTGGCTCTCAAGTCCGCGGCTTCTACCGGAGTGCTCTCAGAAAGATTTTCCTCTGATTGGGATTCTCCTTGACCAGGGATCCATCGTTGAAGAATGAACGTGAGCTCTTCAGAGCGAATGGGTTTTGATAAATAATCGTCCATGCCCGCCGCCAGACATTTTTCACGATCACCTGGCATGACATTGGCGGTTAACGCGATGATTGGAACACGGTGAGGGATAGGGTCGGGTGGAGTTTCCTGACCAGAAATATGGTCTTCCGTCTCCACAATTCCTATGGCTTGATGGCGATGAGTTTCTAATTGACGAATATGTTTGGTGGCCTCATACCCATCCATTTCCGGCATTTGACAGTCCATGAGAATGAGGACATATTCGCGTGAGCCGAAAGCGGAAACGGCTTCTCGCCCCCCATTCGCCACATCGGATGAAAACCCCAACCGTTCCAATAATAAAACAATAAGTTCTTGGTTGATGGTATGATCGTCGACAATCAATATTTTCCCCCGACACCGACGTTGCAGTTCCTTGACCGTGTGCCGTGTGACCAACGGGCGAACATGGTCTACTTGGTTGGTATAGCAATAGCCCATGACGGTTGCGAGGCCATTGTAAAGGGCCATTTTCCGGATGGGCTTAGTCAGGTACGCGGCGAAACCTGCTTGATGGGCTATGGTGGCCTCGCCCCGCTCTCCAATGGTCGCAAGCAGGACGAGTTTCGTCTGGGTAAGGAGAGGCTCTTGTTGAATGCTCCGTCCAATGGTCATGCCATCGTTCGGTGGCATTTCTCGATCGATAATAGCCAAATCAAACGGTTGGCCAGCCGATGCGGCTTGTCGGAGGGCACTGATCCCCAATTCGGGATTTGTGGTGGTGAAGGTCTCCATCCCCCAACTTTTGGCATATGATTCCAATAGGAATAAATTGATGGGATTATCATCAATACAACACATTCGCAGGCCCTGCAAGTCGGTTCGAGGAATCCACTCGTGTTTGTTCCCAGGGGGACTTTTTTGCAGGCAGAGTGAAAACCAAAAAAGGCTCCAGGCTTCGGGTTGACTTGCGAGCCCAATCTCCCCCCCCATTAATTCTACTAACTGCTTACAAATGGCTAGTCCTAGTCCGCTCCCTCCGTATTTTCTGGTCGTGGAACTGTCAGCTTGACTAAAGGAGGAAAAAAGTTTGTTTTGAACCTCATCAGGGATTCCGATTCCCGAGTCCCAAACGTGAAAACGCAAAATGACATCATTCGAGGTCTCCTCTTCCTTCAAAATCTGAATACTTACTTCTCCCTGGTTCGTAAATTTAATGGCATTTCCTAGTAAATTCAGCAGGATTTGACGAAGGCGTCCCGGATCTCCTTTTAAGCTAGTCGGTACATCAGGGAAAATCAGTCCAGTTAATTCCAGATGCTTTGATGCAGCACGTTCGGCCAGGAGATCTAAGCTTTCATCCAAGGTCGTATGTAGATCAAAATCGATGTGTTCCAGTTCTAATTTTCCGGCCTCAATTTTTGAGAAATCCAGAATATCATTGAGCAGGGTGAGGAGGGCCTCGGCAGAGGTTTGGACGGTTTCGGCCAAGTACTTTTGGTTTACGGTCAAATTGGTTTCCAATAATAAGCCGGTCATCCCTAACACCCCATTCATGGGGGTTCGAATTTCATGGCTCATCGTCGCGAGAAAATCCGCTTTGGCCTGAGCTGCTTGCAAGGCTTCATCCCGGGAAAGAGACAGTTCATGATTTCGTATTTTGAGGGTTTTGGCCGTTTCAAGCAGTTGAGATTCGATAAGCTCTTTTTCGGTAACCTCCTGTTGAAGACGAGAATTCATTTCAGATAATTCACTGGTCCGTTCTTCCACTTTTTCGGCCAAATGATTTCGGTGTTGGGCCAGTTCCACATCACGATCTTGAATTTGTTGGACCATCTCGTTAAATCCGTTAATCAACATGCCAATTTCATCTGAGCGGTGGGACTTGGCCCTTAAGGAATAATCTCTTTCCTGTGAAATTTGACTGGCAATTTGCGTAAGATGGGCCAACGGGTCAAGGATCGCCTTTTGAAATCGTGAGGCAATGACCAAGGCCAAGAGAATAAAGAACACCATGGCTGAACCTGATACTAAGAGAAGGTGTGTAAATCTCTCGTATAATCGTCGAAGGTTTGATTTAAGGTAAATGGTGCCTACCTGGGTACCGTCAAAGGAAATTTCCCGAAAAAGTTCTACCGACTCCCATGAAAATTTACTGACGAGTGTCTCAGAATTCGGAAACCATCCGGGAGGAGGTCCAGGATGAGATTGGGCTAAAATGGTTCCCTCGGCCGTGAACAGGATGGCTTGAAGTATGTCGGGTTGGTGTTGAAAGATTTGCAGAATCTCTTCGGCTTCCTGGGCATCATTAAAAACTAAGGCTATTGTGCTATTTTCGGCAATCAGGCGGGCCTGGGTGGATAATGCCTGAATCATGGACTTCCGGATTTCCAAAAGATCGCTCACAATGATGGCAGAACAGGTAAAGAGCAGACTTAAACTGGAAGTCAGGAACAAAATGATGAAGAACTTTCTCTTGAGGGATATACGTTGAAAAAGTTTTGAGAACGGGTATAGAAAAGGAACGTTCATCTAATGGCCGTCCTCAGAGTGGGGTCTGAATTCCGATCCCTTCTGGAAGGGGTTCTTAGCTCCCCCTTGAACCAAGAAGGGCCATGGTACTCATTCCCTAACTCTATGTTCAGATATTTTCCCCCAACGGATGACCCCCGCCCCTCAACCGTAGTCCAATGCTTCCGGTTAAGCCGGTGAGGGAGATATTCAATGCTCCCTGAGGGGAATGAGGGGCAACACATAAGGATTTGAGCAATCAGGTTTTTTGGTTGAGGCCTCCATGGGAGGTTAACGGGGGAAATTCGGAGGGCGTTGCGCGAAAGAGTGATCATTGGACTTGGTTTGTTTTGACTAATTGATTGGTCCAAAGTTTGACAATCGAAGACAGTGGATCGTCGACCAAGGTTTTACAAGTTCTTGAAGGTATGACTTATCTCAAAAGGAGGGAGATCAGATGAGATAAACCTGGATTCTCTTCAGATCTTTCTATGGGAGTTCTTTGACCATCCTTTTGGAACGCATACTAATTAATTCACTGTGAGAGGGGGAGTTGGGGACAATTGGTGGGGAAAATTTTTTGAGGGGATTGGGTGTTTTCCCTTCTTTCAATATTCGGTTTGGGAAAACCGGTTCTTGACTTCAGGCAAAGGAGTAACGTCCATTTTTTTATCTCGAAGGATTATGAAAAAATTCGTCTCTCAACTAGATCTGTGAGTAGTGGGAATTTTTTGCCTCATGAATCACTCGGAGGAAGGGAGGAAGAGGGGGCAGAAAAGATAGGTTTTTGAAGATTTCTTCTAAATTCTTTTTTAATGAGGCCTCGGCGAAGGCGTGAGATCGAATCATTCATCGTTAGGGTGTTGGAGTTGTAGGGGAATGGTATCGATGGCTTTTCGAAGTGTGGCTACTTGATCAGGAATATGCGAAGGAATATGTGTCATACAGTCCTGTTCAATGGCACCGGCGATATAAGCCAAATTGGAGGCACCCATGTATTGGCAGATACCTTTCAGCCCATGGGCCGCATGCACAAGGTGAGTGGGGTCTTGGGTTTCTAACGCGGTCTCCAATTGATTCACACATTCCAGAGCTTCATACACAAATTGTTTGACCATATGGTCAAACACCGTAGGGCCCCCGAGGGTTTGCCATTGGACAATTTTTTCGGCATCGAAGGGGAGGGGACGAGAATGGGGCTGACTCCCTTGAGAAACCCGTGAGATATCTTCGGCAGGAATAGAGTGGGAAGAACTCATTTTGGAGAATTGGTCTGGTGGTAACCATTTTAATAGAGTTTCTTGAAGTTCCCCAGGTCGAATGGGTTTTGTTAGATAATCATCCATGCCCGCAACTAAACATTTTTCTCGATCTTCGGGTAATGCATTCGCGGTCATGGCAATAATTGGGAGATGGTGGGAACTGTTGGATTCCCCAGTGGGTGATTCTGTTTGAATGCCTTTTACCAAATGACGAATTTCTTTGGTAGCCTGGTAACCATCCATCTCGGGCATCTGACAATCCATGAGAATTAACGAATAGGAAACCTTTTGGACCGCTTGTATGGCCTCTTTTCCATTTGATGCGACATCACAGGAATATCCGAGTCGTTCCAGCATTAAAACGGCCAGTTGTTGGTTGACCTGTTGATCATCTACGACAAGGATTCGACCTTTTTGAGTACTGAAAGACTCTATGGCTGAGAAGCGGGTGACGAGAGGGGGCGAGGGTGATTCCAGGGTTGCTTCCCGAAGACCCATAACCGTAGCCAGAGTTTGTTGCAGGACCCCTTTTCGTATCGGTTTGGTTAGGTATCCTGAAAACCCTACCGATTGAGCTTCTTGAGCTTCCCCTCGATGGCCAAGAGACGTGAGGAGCACCAATCGAATATCGCTAAAACGAGGGTCTGATTTCAGGACCTGTGCTAATCTGGCTCCATTCATTCCCGGCATTGCCATGTCCAAAATGGCCAGATCAAAAGGCTTACCAATTTGATGGGCTTGTTGGATCAGAATCAAGGCGGCCGCTGGCGTCTCTGCCAGTTGAACGTCCATTCCCCATTCCGTTGTGTACCGCTCCAGCAATTCCCGATTCACGGAATGGTCGTCTATACAACATATTTTCAAGCCTTGTAATTCCCGGCGAGATGATGAAGGGGTAAGGGGGTGGATCTGCTTTTTAAACTGACTGGTAAAAGTAAACAGGCTACCCTTTTGAGGCTCACTGACTACGGAAATTGAACCTCCCATCAAATCGACAATTTGTTTGCAAATGGCCAACCCCAATCCTGTTCCTCCATACTTCCGATTGGTGGAACTATCTGCTTGGGTAAATGGGTGAAAGAGGTGAGACTGGGTTTTGAGGTCAATGCCAATTCCGGTATCTTTTACATCGATTTTAATAGTGGCGAAATCGGAGTCTTCCTTCAGAAGAGAAACAAACACGGTCACATCTCCGGAAGGGGTAAACTTAATCGCATTTCCCACCAGGTTAAGGAGCACCTGCCGGAATCGGCCTGGGTCGCCTTGAAGTGCTGTCGGAACGTTCGCGGAAACGCACCCGACGAGTTCCAATCCCTTGCTTCCCGCCTTTTCGGCTAATAGATCTATGGTATCTTCAATTGTCACTCGGAGGTCAAAATCAATGACTTCCAAATCCAATTTCCCCGCTTCAATCTTGGAATAATCTAGAAGGTCATTAACGATGGTAAGTAAGGCCTCGCTCGAGATTCTTACGGTTTCCGCAAATTGCTTTTGTTGTGAAGTCAGAGGGGTTTCCATTAACAATCCCGTCATTCCGATGATGCCATTCATCGGAGTTCGCAGTTCATGACTGACGGTTGCCAAAAAGGCGCTTTTGGCCTTCACGGTCTTCTCCGCAGCTTCTTTTGCTTCCGATAAGGCTTTGTCGGCCAATTTCCTTTGGGTCAAATCACGAATAACCCCGTAAAAATACGGTAGCCCTTCATCGAAAACGGAAATGATGGATAGCTCAATGGGAAATTCCCACCCACCCTTATGGAGGGCCACTAACTCGAAGCGTTGACTAACTTTGGTTTCGGATCGAGTCTGAGCCAATTGTTGTAGCTCTTGATTCAGGAAATTCTGAAATCGATGCGGGAACAGGGTCTCACCAAAGTTTTTCCCTCTGAGCTCTTCCAGAGCCCAACCAAAAATATCCTCCGCGGAGGGGTTCCAGATTAGGATTTCCCCCTCGGAGGTCACCTTCACGATTCCATCCAGAGAGTGAGAAATCAAGCTTTGCGTCTGGGCTTCCATGCCTTTCAGTTGGGCTTCACTAGACTGGCGTAGGTCCTCATAGAGTTGTTGCATTTCGTTGGAAGAAAGCCCTAAAGATCCTTCATGAGGGGGCCGTCCCCGGTCGTGTTCCCTGTAGGTCTGACTAATTTGGGTCAATAACTGAATCCAGTGTTTCTCGGATGGAACCTGAGTGGGATCACCGAGCCCTAATTCCTTTAATTGTTTTTTTAGAAGAGGATGCAGCACGATGGACTATTTTGAAATGGGGGTAAGCATCATGGTTAGATGATGAGGTTCACAGGGATTATGAACATGGAAAGAGAAAACTCCGAAGGAACCCCCAATTTGTATAATCTTTTGGAGGAACAAATTACGTGCGGTCTCAATGTTATCTTTGGCCCACTCACTTGGCATCAATCGATGGCCGTCATGCGTAATCTCCATTCCCAAAAAGTCGAATGGCCATTCCTGCTTGAGATTCTTTATGGCTTGAAAGTTCAAGCTTCATGGTAAGGACCCTAAATCGGGACTTCTAGGTAATCTATCGGCCAGTAACGGTAAGATCTGAACAAGAACGACCTCTAATTCAGCAAAAAGGTTACTGCTGAATAGGAAGGATTGCCATACTCTGACATTCTTATGGACGGGGAATCGAGGAAGAAGGGGATCCCGGAGGCACGCTTGTCATTTGCTCGGTCAAATGGGCGTAAAGTTTTTTCCGAGTGGAAAAAAAAGCCTGGTTGCCTTCTGACAGCTTGAGGAATTTTCCATAATATTGATTCGCCAGGCGAAGATTCCCTAATTGTTCATAGGCATACCCCATGTTTAGATGGGTATGAGGAATCGTGGCATCGAGCGCCTCCGCTTGACGAAGCTGGTGGATGGCAAGCTGAAAATCTCCCTGCTGTTGAGCGACGAGGGCTCGCTGAATCCAGAGTTGGGGAATGTGGTCATTTCTGGCTAAGCCGCTAAGGAAATATTGATCAGCTTGGCCCACCTTGTCTTGCCCAAGGAAAGCGGTTCCCATCCAAAACCAGGGTTCCCAATTTGAAGGTGGTTCGTGAAAGAGGGGAGACAGCACGGCAACGGCCTCTTGGTATTTCCCTGATTGAATCAGTCGTTGGGCCCGGTGTAATCGGTTGCCGGGAGTAGAACTCAGAGGGGAGGTATTTGGCAGGGGGTTCACGGACGGCCTCCCCTTGCCTGGTAAGCTATTTCGACGGAAGGGAATCGAACGGTGCGTCGTTTGTGGGGTGACGAGGGCGACAGGGCCTTCGCTTTCGATCATTTCTTCCTCAAGTGTGGCCGCTAATAGGTGAAGTTCTGTTTTAGGCGGATGGGAATCCCCCTCAGCGGGTGCCTCTGGTGATAAGTCGTTGGATTTGATCTCAGAACTGACGGATAATTTTGGGGAAAGGTCACTAGGGGATAATTCCCGTAACTGGTTTCCTACCTCATTGGGTACTCTTTCTTCCTCAGGTTGGGTAATGGTATGGGATGGCTCTTTGGTGACTTCAAGGGGAGCTTTATTCGATCCTATCGATGCCACAGAGTCTTCAACGGTCTTTCCCGCTTCCGTTTTGTTGGGGGACGGGGCGGGTGATTGTGGAAGGGAGGTAGTGACAGGGGTGGTTGGTGAAGGTCTCACCGGTTTTTCCAGGGTATTTGGGTTTTCTGTAGGATTGATGGGGTTTGTGGACGTATTGTCGAATGGTTCAAAAGAGTTTGGTTGAGCTGCTGGATTGGAGTCAGGTGAGATTACAGGATTTTTGGGTAGCGGAAGGGATATTTCCGGAGTGGTATTGGGGGAAGCATAGGTTGTTAAACCAAAATCAAGATGGAAACCCACCCAGAATGCCGCAAACCCAAGGATACCAAAACCCACAAACATTCCTATCCCCATTAACCATATGCGACCATTGCCGGAACGGGTGCGCTGTCCGTTGAGTAGCTCTTTTTTCGGCTTGGAGGGATTCGCAGACAGTGAAGAGGAGTCCCTCTCTGAGGTCCTTTCCTGTTCTCGTGATTGGAGCCGGTTAAGCGCGTCAGCAATGATACTCATCGTTTGGCTGGATTCCTCTATATACGGACGAAAAGCCTTTTCTTGGAAACATTTATTGGAATGCGTTGCTTCAGTAATACACCCGTTTAATTAATCCATAAATTCCCGACTTGAACGCCATACCATGAAAGGCGTGATGGTGTGTCTGCCCTTCGCATAAGCGGCTAACAGCGCTCGATCACACAATTGATTGATACGTCGGGGTACCCCTTTACTCAAAAAATGAATTAGACAGGAAGTGGTAGCCGCGATGAGCTTCTCGCCGGTGGAATCTGCGACCTTCAAGCGGTGTCGGATATATTCTCGGGTTTCATGGTAATGAAACGGTTCCAAACGATATTTCACACTGATACGTTGTCGTAGTGGGCGAAAGGCCCGTCCGGCTAACTTTTGTTCCAGTTCCGGTTGTCCCACTAATAGGAGACACATCAATTTGTCCTTTTCCGTATCGAGATTCGATAATAATCGGAGTCCTTCCAACACTTTCCCGCTCAAGCGGTGGGCTTCATCGACCAATACCACCACCCGCTCCCCCGCTTCGGCGAGCTTGAGCAACACTCTTGGGAGTTCCCGTTGGACTGCCCCCAATGATCGATCCTCAGGAATAGCCCCGGTCAAATCTTCATAAATGGAGATCAATAAATCTCCATAAGATTGATCGGGGTTGAGTAAATAGGCAAAGCGCACCCCTTGAGGAGGATGTCGGAGGAGATGCCGGCAAAGAAGGGTTTTCCCTAGCCCGACTTCTCCTGTCAACATGGTGAGTCCCCCACTGGCGATTCCAAAACGGAGATGGTTTAACGCTTCCTTATGGCGACTGCCGGGGAAAAAGAAATCGGTATCGGGGGTCAGTCGAAACGGGGGCTCAGAGAACCCTAATTGCTGGTAGCAAATCCCTAGGTCTAGTGTGGTCATAGCGAGGCTTTTACGATTTTAGGACTCATAAAGATCACGAGTTCACTCTTGGTTTTAACGGTGTAGGTGCCTGTGAAGAGTCTTCCAAGAAATGGAATATCTCCCAGAATAGGAACCTTGCGTTCGGTGTCCGAGGATTCTTCCTGAATGAGGCCACCGATGATGACCATTTCCCCATCCTTCAGTCGGACTAATCCTGAGGATTGTTTGACATCTAAGACCGGGGCATTGGAGGTTTCCTGGGGAGAAATAGCTGTATCACGCAGACGGGAAATGATCGGAGTCACATCCAGCATAACCCATCCGTCCTCAGAAATTTGGGGGGTCACGGAAAGGACGAGTCCCACCGTGACCGAATTGGCTTGTTCGGTCACGATATTGCCAGTACCTGATGCGCCTTGAGTCACCGTTTGGGTAAAGAATGGCTGATCGGTCGCAACTTTAATCAAGGCTGGCTGATTATTTAAGGTCACTACCCGAGGCTGGGAAACGACCCGAAGATCTCCCTGTTCCTGAAGGGCTTCAAGGACCCCATCAAAACTCCCATCGGCAAAAGAAATGGCCGTGGTGGCCGCCTTCATCGCAAACCCCCCAAAAGGAGCCGTGATAATATTGCTGAGATTGATGTTTCCAGATGTTCCATAAAAGTTGATTTTGTTCCAATTGATGCCCAAACTGTAATTGTCGTTTAAATTGACCTCATAGATTCTGACTTCAATTTCCACCTGGCGATAGAGGGCTTGGTGAACTTTTTCCAGAAATTGGTCTATTTGGTCGACGCGTTGATACCAGTCAGTTATTTGAATGGTTCCCGACAAGCGATTGACGACCAAGCGCCCGTCTTTCGACATGAGCGTTTGAATTTGTTTTTCGAGTTCCTCCCAGAATTTGATTTCGTCTTGTTGATTGACGGTAATCTGTCCGGCGTTTTGATTGCCACCTGATCCACCCCCCCCGGTCGACCCCGAATTGAGTTGGGCACGATTTTGTCCGGTCCCACCTCGAATCAGACGTATGTAGTCCACCTCAAAAGATTTGGTCTTGTATTGTTTTACCTTGATTAAGCCATCTTTCTCTTCCCAGTAAAAACCATGGGCTTCCAGCAGAGCGGACATGGCGCGTTCCAAGGGTAAATCATGAAAATCTACGGTGACGTTCCCCAAAATATTGGGGCCGGCCACGATATTTAGATGGTTGGTTCGGGCAAAGAGTGCGAGGGCATCCACGAGCGGTAGCTCTTGGGCTCGGAAAGAATATAGCGGGCCAAGTGAGGGCAGCGGCTTCTCCTGAGTTTGATCCTCAAGGCTACTGGTGAGCATGCGGTCTTCCAAGGAAAAAGTATGATGGTGCCCTTCCAGGGCTGTCGGAATGGCTCGTGTGGCCGATGGATGTCTGGAATGTTGAACCGTAGAGGCTTGGAGTACAGGAGGGTCGGCTGGTTGTGGCTTGAACCCAGAACATCCTCCGAGGGAAACGTTGAAGAGACAGACCAGCATATACAGGTATAGAGGGGAAATCCCATGGTAAGTCCCCCAGAAAGGGAGAGGAGAAAGATGGATAAGCCTGGGCAATGAGGAAGTCGTCATGATTCGTGTGATGCCCATTAATTGGATCATGAGGTTGATTCTTCCCCAAACGTTAACCACTGTCTTTTCCCTTTAGCGCTCACCCAGACTCCATCCGGTCGAATGGAAAGGACCTCATAGCCAGATATGTTTTCCCCCTCATACACAATCGATCGATTAATGACTGCACTTCGTGTATCTCCTTCCACGGCCACGGCTTTTAGAGTCAGACGGTTTTCCACCGGTGACCCTAGGGAGGGCTCTTGGGGGAGCGGTTTCTTGGTGACGGTCGTCGGTGAAGTGCCAGCAGGAATGGGAAAAGCAAAGGGATCCCGTTTTGGACGATGGACCCATTCGACCACCCTCGTTTCCTGTGGGTGGGACGTAGTCTGTATTGGTGTTGGAGTACCGACTCCTTGAGAATGAGAGGGTGAGGGGTAGGAGGAAGGGGACTGGGTCAAGGGTGAATCCATGATATTGTGGTACACGGCATACATGGCCACCAAGCACAACCCTCCAACGACCATGGGGTTTTTCAAAGTTCGACGGAATCGCGAGTTTTCATCCATACGAGTAATCCAAGTTTCATGTGGGTGGCCTTTCCTCCATCACCCATGACTGTGATGTCTTGAATATCGACGCGAGGGTTTGATTGGGTCAGATCGTGCAACATCTCCAAGAAGGGTTGGTATCCACTGTGGTCATTATGGGGATAGAGGTGAAGCTCAAGGGGAATTAAACGGATTCCCTTTAGGGGGCCAGTGTTTCCTTCAGCTTTCAGGATACGATATTCCATGTCGAGGTCCCTGTCCTGACCATGTTCTCGAACGCCCTCTACCCATTGGGTCAGTTCGGAGTAATTTTTTACCAAGCGTTGATTGGCTTTGTTCAATTCGGACTCAAGGATCGCAGGGTTGGCTTGCTCATATTGTGATCGAAGTTGAGAAACCCGTTGCTCTAATCCCAGGGTAGACTCTATCTGGGACTCCACGGCTTGAATTGAAATGAGTTTATCCAGACAGATCCAACCGATACCGCTCAAGGCCATCATCAACAGACAAAACATCCCAACATGTTTGACATGTTGCCGGTCAGGCCCTGAGGTAAGTATTGAGAAACTCATGAAATAGTCCCTTTAATCGTGAACCGATAACGGGCGGGGGAGGCTGTCCCGGTGGCGACTTTGGCCTTTTGAGTGAGAAATTTTTCTCTCCAGGTTTTCTGAACATGAAGAAAATAGGGGGAATCGGCGAGTTCTCCTACCCATCGTTCCAACACCTGGTAGGTCGTAGGCAAGTTATTGGTGGCGCTTCCCTGGAGTTCCACGTTCCACCCCTTGGATGTTCGGGAGACCCAGACCTTGTGTAAAATTATTTCCTCCGGGGTCACTTCCCCGAGATAACTGAGGAATGGGCCTTCTAACGGGGAGAGAGTTGGCTCAGAAATGGTCCGTGCCCATTGTTTTTGCGTTTGTAAGGCCACCAAATGGCCACTCCACTTTTGCTGGTCATGGTGAAGTTGGGTTTCTCGACTCGAGAAAGCCTGGGAAACTTGCGAATATTTGATTAAATGCCCGTCTATGATGCTGGACATGGTCACACTGAGAATGAGAAACAGGGTTACCATGGCAGCGACCGCTTTATTAAAGGTTTTCATCATTGGGGCTCGAAGTACGGAAGGGGGCGTAAAATTATTGGCATGATTGACCGGCAACGTCGCCCCGACCCATAGCCAGTATTTCCAGTCTGGATTGATGGGACAGGGGTAAATGGGGGTAGGAACATGAGGTTGCAGGTCCTCAGCTGAGAATTCGGCATTTTCTCCTAAAAACCAAACATTGGGTATAGAAAGGTTGGTTTGTTGGGTGATAAACATGATGGTCCGATTGACTTCAGTTCCTACCCGTTCACCTACCGAAACGTGGTCTTGTGTAGGATAGAGATACCGTGTCCAGAGAAGACTCCCGTCGTCCCGGCCGGCCACAAATGTCACCTTCCCCTCCATAGTTGTGATCAATAACGCCGCCTCTCCCTCATCGACGGTTAAGGTACTCAGCTGACTTTCTGCCAGTGCCGAAATGGGTGCTAGTTGACGGAGATGCAGTCCCAAGTCCTGACAAATCTGAACGATGCCTGCCACGATGTATTCAGGCCAGATTTCTAGGTGGACCGTCATCTTTCCTCGAGCCTCTACTCCGGGGCGATGACGCCAAACAGCGGGTCCTTCCCAAGTTTTGATCTGGTTTACCTTTCGCTCTAGAATGGCAAGAAGGTCGGATAAAGACATAGGGGGCACTTGAAGGGTATGGGTGATAAATCGATGATCCTCGATTAGGAATGTGACCTGTGTCCCTGGAAATTCCGTTTGTTCGACGGCTTCTCGGATAGCTTCGCGTAGGTTGGTTTCCTCGATTACTCGCTCAGGATGCTCCCACCCCAAATGAATGGAATTATTGATCAAAGAAAGTGCACGGAACCTTCCATTAAAGAGACTGAGACTCAAGATCGATGAACGCTTGCCCCAGGCTTTGATCGAGGGTGATAACCCGAAGATGTGGAACTCTGAGGAAGATGTGAAGGTTTGATTTCGCTGCGGTAATGAGAAATTCATGGTCTTTTTTTTGCTTCTACGGGGCATAGCAGCCACTGCTAGTCACTCGCCATTGCGATCCCGTGGCACAATCAGGGTCGAATTGATATCCAGCATCTCGGGTTATGGTGAATTGGACTTCTGCGACAGCAAATGGGTCTTGCTCGTCGAGGCGGACATTAGTTCCAGAAATGTGATACTGAATGTGGGGTGCAAGGGTGCCACCGGAGGAACCAATGGGAGTGCCTTGATCGATGGAATAAGATCCTCCAATGCCGTCTGCTGACAGACTGAGCAAGTGAAACAAGGAACCCACATGCCCCCGTTGTATTTTGAGATCAGGTGTCCCAATTTCATCAAAATTCCAATAGCCTTCAAATTCCGCGTCATTCGTGATGACCGGATTAGCATTTTGGGAGAGATCGGTAATGAGTAAAAATCGTGCATTCGCTAATTGTGCCGGGGGGAGGCCCGCCACATTATCAAACCCAACCAGGTTGGGTTGCACGAAATAGTATCGTAAAAAACCATTGGGGTTGTTGGTGAGCTGAGCATCCGTAATGGGTATATAGTCCGGACTCAAGGCTTGGAGATTCGCCGGGAAGGCGTGATTTTGTTTGAGAAATAGTTTTATGCCTGTGGCAATAGCGGCTAGTTGGCGGTCTTCTGCATCCCGACGGGCGGTACGTAATTGGTTGACTACGTTGGGTGTGATAAAGCTGGCTAGGATGGCCAAAATGGCCAGGACTCCGATTAATTCAACCAAGGTAAAGCCTTGGGGTTGAAACCTACTGGATAACCTCGGGATTGCCCGGCAAGGCCTAGAAGAAATGAAAATACCTTCCATTTGATTACTTATGAGCCGATCCATTGCTATTCGTCTCAGGGAATAATCCAAAAACTAAGATATGATTATCTTATTTTCCTTCCACATATTCTGACCCAATCTGTCCAACGCAGAAATATTCTCTAGGGTATACCCCTCTTTCATCTGTCGGTGTTGACCCACCCAATCTTTATGGCAGGGGACCGAGGCCAAGCGAGAATTTCCTACCGAATCCAACAAAGGGGGAAATGGGCAAAGGGAAAAGAATTCCGCATTTAACAGGCCTAGAATGAGGGGAATTTAAGAGGGGGGAAAAAGGGGCAAGAGCGTTCTACGGTCATTTTAGCCATTCGAAGCTCCTTAAAGGTCAAGTGCCTTGAATTTGAATATTATCGGCAAAGAAAAAGCGTGTAAGGTTCCCGGTTCGAACAAAGCGGATTTGAGTGTTGGAGGAAATATAGGCCGAAACATCAAAGCTTTGAGGAATTGGGATAGGATCGATTCCATTCATGGCATAGGTTTGAAGTGTGGTCCAAGAGGTTCCCCCATCGTTGGAAATCTCAAGTTTGATCGTCCCTCCATTTTGATCATCGTTTCGGCGGTATGTGAAGGTGAGGGTGGCCGAGGTTGTCGTGGAAAGATCTACTTCTCGACTGACTTCTGTTGAAGGTCCTCCCCCTCCCCCGCCAAACCTGAAGCAGTTTCCTATCTGGCAATGGGCGTCAGAAACGACTTGCATTTTCCCACTGGAAGGCCCATCTGCTTCTCCGGTTTCCTGCCAAGTATTACTCCAATTTTGTGGCCCATCATTACCATTGAAGGCAATAGCTAGGAATTCGTCTCGAACGGTGATATTGCCACCACAAATGGGATCGAGAGGGTTCCATTTTTTCCCCGGTGGACAAAATGGGTCAAACCAGTAGGTCGTATCGGTGGTTAAGGCAAAAAATACTTCAGAGGGTGTCCCATAAAAGTCGTCTTCTTCAAAACCAATTTCTGTTCCAATTAGATGGAAGGCTCCATGAGCGGGGAGAAGCTCACCCCCGGAGTCAGTTGCGGGAAGGGTATGAATAAAATAGCTGGCACCATTTCCCTCAGGAACAATATTTAAGGAAACAAAATGGTGTCCCAAATTGCCTCGATAGATTTTGAGACTCGGGATAGTGCTTTCATCCAGGTTCCACCACGCATCAAAATCCCCAGGACTTGTGATTGTTGGTGCCAAATCTTGATCAAGGTCGGACAAGAGAAGAAACCGCACGTCGGGGAGCGCTCCTGCTGTAAGTCCCGTGGAATTTTGAAACCCTGTCATATTGGGATGAATCGAATAATATCGGGGATAGCCTTTTGAATTAATAGAAATTTGGCCTTGGCCAAGGGGAACAAAATCTGGAGATAGGCTCACTAATGAAGGAGGGAACATTTTATTTTGCCTCAAGTATGTCGTGATGCCCTCAGCAATGAACTGTAGATGATTCACCTCCTCTTCCTGGTGTTGGCGTTCCCATATGGCCACGAAGGAAGGGGAAAAGACGGTCAGCCCAATCGTCACGATACCTAACAGGCCGACAAGGGCCAGGAGAGAAAGGCCGGTGTCGTTCGTGAACTGAATCTGATCTTCTTTCGAAAAAGAGCGAAGGGCCATGGCCGGGCGAGTTCACTGAATGCCGCCCATGACTCCCATCATGGGCAGGAAAAGGGCGAGGGCGACGATTCCCACGATCCCGATTAAGCCCAGTGTGATCACTGGCTCCAATACCGCGAATATTTTTTTAACCCGACGGGGAATTTCCCGGTTGTAAAAGTCCGCTACGTTCATGAGGGTCTTGGGTAATTGCCCCGTGGTTTCTCCTACCGAAATCATTTGAATCATCATCGGGGGAAAAATTGTATGGTGTCCTAAAGATTCATGAAGGGTCGCCCCTTCCGCGATGGCTGCTTGAGCTTCTTTGAGGGCGCGTGCGACAACTTGGTTTCCAACCAATCCTCGGCATAAATTGAAGCATTGCAAAACCGGAATGCCGGCTCGATAAAGCACTGCAAAATTTTGAACGAATTTAGAGAGAGTGAGCATATGAATGAGTTCTCCCACGAGGGGAAGCTTTAAGAGCATTTGGTCTCGCCACCCAGAAAACCCCGGGAACAACCGGCGGCCAATCCACCCCATCAGAATGACCATCGCCAGGCCCCCACCCCAGACCCACCAGGAGTTCACCAGCATTTCACTGATTTCTATGACCATGAGGGTAATGAATGGAAGGGGTACATTGAGACCCTCAAGGACAGGAATGAACCGAGGAATCACAAACGTGAATAACAAGACCAGCAGACCGGTCACCGCTAGGAGAACAATGGCTGGATATATCGTGGCTTGCCGGATATCACTTCGGATCTGGTCTACCCAGTCCATATACCGCTCCAGCTCTTTGAAAGTCTCTGGCAAGGTGTCACTCTCTTCTCCAGCTTGAATCAAGTTGGTCATATTTGGCGGAAACACCGTTGGATGCTGGCTCATCGCGGCGTGCAGCGGGCTGCCCGCTTGGACATGTTGAAAGATGGTACTTAACGTGGTTCGCAGTTGGAGATTTGGAGATTCCTGGGATAAATCCTTCACCGCTTGGGAAAGGGGAATTCCCGCATCCAAGAGCGTAAACATATGGGTGGAAAACTCCATGAGGTCTCGAGTTTTGACTTTTCCTTTTTTGGGGGACGAGGAATTGGAAGTCAGGGGTCTGGCTTCAATGGCCTGTACCAACCAAAGCCCCATTCCTTGAAGTTGTGTCTCTAATTGCGACAGGCTCGATGCCGTCATGTGACCTTCTCTGGGGGTGCCCTGAAGATCGACTGCACGATAGGAAAAATTAGCCACCGGTCACCCGTACGACTTCTTCCAGGGTGGTAATGCCATTGAATGCCTTCTGTAATCCATCCTCGAACATGGTTGGGAAGGCGTACTGATTCAAAACCGCGCGAATGCCACTCATATCAGGCCCTCGGACAATAGGGGCATGGAGTTGATCGGTTACCTGGATAATTTCATAGATTCCCGCCCGCCCTCTGTAGCCTGTATGGCCGCAAGCCCGACATCCTTTACCTGTCCATAGTTGAAGACGAGAGGGGTCGGGAATCTCCAGGTGTAGTTCTGTGAGAACTTTTTCCGTATCCTCCCGTTCGACTTTGCATCCGACACAGATACACCGGACCAGACGTTGTCCGATTATGGCGGTGAGGGCCGATGCCAATAAAAAGGGTTCAACGCCCATGTCAATCAGGCGAGGGATAGCTCCCAATGCGTCATTGGTATGCAGAGTCGAAAACACTAAATGCCCGGTTAACGCAGCCCGCATGGCAAGGTCGGCCGTTTCTTGATCTCGAATTTCGCCGACCAAAATCACGTCGGGGTCTTGACGAAGTAATGCCCGTAGACCGGCCGCAAAGGTCATTCCAATATCGGGGTTTACCTGGGTTTGGCGGATCATGGGCATTTGATATTCAATGGGGTCCTCCAGGGTAAACACGCTTTTCTCTTTCGCATTGACATGACGAAGGGCGGTATACAGAGTGGTGGTTTTTCCACTCCCCGTGGGGCCTGTGACCAGAATTATCCCATGAGGGCGTTGAATGAGTGCTTGGACCCGTTCTTGGTCTTTGGGAGTAAACCCTAATGCTCGGAACTCCAGTTTTAAGGCACCTTTATCGAGGATCCGTAACACGATGCTTTCCCCAAAATTGGTGGGGAGGGTGGAGACCCGAATATCGATTCTGCGGTTTCCAAGGGTAAAAGGAATACGTCCATCTTGCGGGGTCCGTTTTTCCGTCAAATTCAGGTTGGCCATGAGCTTCAGACGAGCTGTGATGGGGGCTTGTAAGGGTTTTGGGATCAGAATCTCTTGAGCCAAAACTCCATCTATCCGCATGCGAACTCGAAGGTATTGTTCATCGGGTTCTACATGAATATCGGTGACTCGAGATTGAATGCCCGCGGAAATCAGTTGATTGCATAATCGAATCATGGGTGCTTCGCGACCACCATCCTCCCCCAGTTCGGAAAAACCTTGGGCCGTTAACTCGTCCAACAGTTGTTTGATGGATTCGCTATGGGTGTAATGGCGTTCGATCGCCTCGATCAGTTCTTGGGCTGGGGCGGTTTGGGTATTGACGTTGAGACCCGTTCGGCTTTCAATGGTATCCATGGCGATAATGTTGAGAGGATCGGCCATGGCGAGGGTGAGAATTTTCCCCTCGATCTTAATGGGCAGGACTTGGAATTCAGAAGCTAATTCATAGGGAATGAGGTCTAGGATGTCGGGAGGAATAAAGAGGGTGGAGATGTCCACCATCCCCGTTTGGGTCCCCTCGGCCAGGTAATGAGCCAAGACATTTTCGGTGATGAAACCCAGACCGATGAGGGTCTGGCCCAGCATGGCCCCTTTCCGCTTACTCTCGCGGACCGCTAAATCCAATTGTTCTTGGGAAATCCAACCGTCTTGAAGGAGTGTCGTCCCGAGTTGCGGGCGGCCCGTGGTCGTAGTGGTAGGTGTTGGCATGGGACTGCCCGTTACGACGAATTCAAGGGGACCAAGATCTTGGTCCCCTTTTGGACTTGGGTTGAGTACCTGAGGGGGAAGGAAGGGTTACGTCCGTCATAGAAACGTACCTACCCGAAGGCGCCAAAAATTATCGGTGAGCTAGGTAAATAAATAACTGGTTTGTCGCGGTATCGTATTTGACTCGTCCCCGAAGTTGCCGTTCGGTCGGGTTTGTCCCAATACCGGGATCGATGATCGCATCAACTTCTTCGGCATCCCCCACCGTCACCCCGGTAACTTGAATGAAGGCCACGTCCGCACCAGTGGGAAGGTCACTATTCCCATCATCACCCTTGAGATCCCAGCCAAGATTAGTTCCATCGGTGGCGGTGCCGAGAGCCACGGCTGCTCCGGTGGGTATGAGGATGGTTGTTCCAAAACCTGGGGAACTGAGTGAATTGAGTTTCTCTACATAAGGTCCTCGAAAGCGTGGCCATTGGTTGGTTCCCACCAGAGCCAGGGGATCGGATCGATCCAAGGTTAAGCGGGCCGCCAATGAAGTAGGGGTGGCGGTATTTCCCGTGGCTTCAATCGTGGGGATACCGGCTGCATCGAGTGGGAGCACGGAACCAACATCGGCAAAGTAACTGATCACGGCCGTTTCATAGGTTCGAACAGCCGCGGCCATCGATCGGGCATTCGAGGACGCAATCAGTTGGAATATTTTTGGTAATAACAAAGCAATCAGGATAGCAATGATCGCCAAGACCCCGATCATCTCTACAAGGGTAAATCCCGGACTATGAGGAGTTGGTCGTAGTAGTTTTCTAATCATTATTATTCCCCTTTTCCTTTTTTTCTGTATTTGCCGTCAAACGTGAGGGGAATGTTCATCGGCTACTTCCTCTGTGTGTATCGGTGGAAGAATGAAGCGCCTTGAGAGAAATGAGGCAAAATGTCCCGAAAAACTTTAGGTGTTACAGGGGAGGGCGAGACTGTAATTCTAGGAGAGCGATTCTTGCGAAGGGATCCCCGAGTTTGGCGGCCTGGCGAAAAAGGCGACGAGCCTGGTCGGGATTGGCCGGCCCTATCAGTCCTTCCATGTACAAATACCCCACGTGAACTAAAACCGAAGGCGACTGGGGATCAAGTTTAATGGCTTGGATCAATGCTTTCGTGGCTGTTCGGGAATTTCCCAACCGCTTTAATGAGATTCCCAAGCCCAGGTAGGCCATGGCAGATTTGGGGTTTTCCCGCAACGCCTTTCGGTAGGCGGATAGGGCGAATTGCGTTTTCCCTTTCAATAAATATTGCCAGCCTCGTTGGGTATGAGGAACGGATGAAACAGGGGGTTTGGGTTTTACCGACGGTTTCAAAGGTGATGGTTTGGGAGATAACGATTGGTTGGGTGAATCCTCTTGGGAATTGGGATTGAACGTTCCTGTTTTTTTGGGTGGGGATGCGGGATTTCTGATCTCGTACTGTTTAAATTGAAACGGATGGGATGAGGAAGGGGGCTGCTCCAGATGACCGCTTTGAGCGATCGTGGGGACCAAGATTCCATAAAGAAGAGTACCGGCAAATAGTAAAGTCAGCCCAAACGCAGGGGTCAGCCCCCGTTGAGGGGGGTCAGTTTTCCCCAAGGCTTTATGTACACCATAGAGGGGGATAGGTGTTTTCATTTCCCTTCCTAAGAAATGGGGAATTTCCGTATGAGATTCTATAGAGATATCGGAATGCCAGAGTAGTACTTAATGATAAGGCCAATTGTTGGTTAAGAAGTGAAGGGAACGTAAGAGAACGAGCAGGACTTAATTGAGAGGGAACGAGCAGATCAAGGGGGTGAATTGGAGGTAGTCTTTTACAAAATCATTTCGCGAAAAATTTTTTGTGTGGGGAGGGGAATCAGCTCCAAAAGGGAAGGTGGCCATAGGGACCGTCCCCAAATGTGGTTGAAATATAGGACGACCCCCGATTCCCTGGTATCGTTTGGGGTTTTGAACCTCAGACGGCAGAATTTTAGGAAGTTTGTTCGGGAAAGGCTTTTTTGAGTAGGGGTTGCAGTTCTCCCTTTTCTTCCATCGGTCCTAGAATATCCGTGTCTCCATAAAATTGGCCATCGATAAATACTTTGGGCAGGGTGGGCCAATTGGTCATTTTGGACAGGGCTTCGCGTTTTTCCGGGTGGGGGAGGACGTTGATTAGTTCATAGGGATACCCAAATTTATTGAAGAATTCCATGGTTTCGACCGTGAATCCGCATTGAGGGGCGGTTTTCGTGCCTTTCCCATAGATCAGGATTTTGTTTTGGGAGATTTCTTGTTGGATTTCATCTTCGATCGGATTACTCATCAGATTATCCTCCTTGGGCTTCATCCTTAGTTTTCGCTTGGATTTCTAGAGCATGAATGCGTCCATCTTTCATGGGCCCGTCTAGGGCTTGGTAAATCATCCGATGCCGATCCAAAAGGTTTTTCCCTAGGAACGCATCGGAAATCACCGTGACGGTAAAATGATCCATCGTTCCGGTTCGATCGAGCACCGATACCTGGGCTTCCCCCAAAGCTTGTTGAATATGGGTACTGAGATCTTCAAATGTCATCATTGTTGGGCCAATGTTAATGTTTAGCTAAAGAAAAATATGAGTTATTCAAGACTATACCGAAGTGAGAATTTTCTACGCAATGTGACAAAAAAGAAAAGACAGTGACTTACACAGGGATTTACCGTGAAGAGGAAGAGGTCGGGAACTGGGATTGAAGAAACCCTTCCAGGGCTTTCAGTACTTCAAGGGGGATTTCATGCCCCCCTGGAAAATCTACCCACGTAATGGAAAGTCCAGCTTGACCCATATGGTCCCGGAGTTGTTCAGCCATGGAAAAAGCCAAAATGGGGTCATCGGTTCCATGGCTTTGAAAAACCGACAGGCCCTTCCGGGAAGGTAATCGGTTGAGCCATTGGTCTTTGGCTATGAGTGAACCCGAAAGCAAAGCCAACCCGGATACGTTGAGATCAGTTTGCAGAACCAAATCAGTAGCCAACATCGCCCCCTGGGAAAAACCCCCGAGGATCAACGAGGCTGGTGGAACCTGTAATGTGGCCATCGCAACATTCACGAGCTCATAAGCCTGCGTGCGAGCCTGGGCCAGCCCTCGGGGAACTTCTTGTGACAACTCTTCCCATTGGCCTTGTCCCCGGGCTTGAGTAATGCGCTCCACATCCAGCATCCACCAAGCCCGAGCATCACCCAATCCCATATCGAGATTCAGCGGGGCCGCTGGAAAGAGAAATCGAACATCATCCGGAACCTTCAGGTATTGCCAAAGCGGGACCAGGTCATCCCCCGGAGCTCCGAAACCATGAAAGAGGACGACCAGAGGTCCCTCCCCACCCCCCTGGCGATCTGGTCCTCCTGTCAGGCAAACATCTAACCCAGCCCAGCGTTCACGTCTCATGGTCGTAAAAAATATTTCGGAGTTGAAGAATGCAGGAAAGCGGGCCTAATGAAGGCCCCTATCCGTGCCTGACCGGTATCAGGATCCTGTAGTTGGGTTTAGTGGCCCATTTTAGGGGCACCTGCGTTGGCACCCTGCGTCACGAGGGGAATGCGTAAGGTTTGCTGACAATGATTGCAGATGACTTTCAGCGTATTGTCATCGGCATATTCAATATCTTTTTCTTTTTTCCAGAATAATTTTCCGCATTTTGGACATTTGCGAACTAACATGGACATAGAGGAGGCCCCCGTTTGACGAGTCGAGATTGATTGTGGACTTAGTGTAATATATCTTGTCACAATCTGCCAACGCATGATCACATATTCCGATTCTCTAGATTTACCAATCCCCCAAGTCCTGGCCCTTTTCGAGCAGGCCGATTGGGCTCGTGGGCGCACGTTAAACACCACCCAACACATGATGAAACAGACTGATTTGGTCATATCGGCCTGGGACGGGCCTCGGCTCGTGGGAATGGGCCGTGTGTTGACAGATTTTGTGTTTCGAGCCTCCATTTGGGATGTGATCGTGGATCGGACCTATCATGATCAAGATATTGGTAAGGGCGTGGTCACTCGAATTCTGGCCCATCCTTCTCTCCAACGGGTGGAATTGTTCTGGTTGTGCACGAGACGGTACCAAGGGTTTTATGCTTCCTTGGGATTTTCGGATAAGGAGCAGACCGGCATGGTCTGGGATCGTCGAAAACAGGTGACCCCCAAAATTTGAGTAAAGTCGGCCGTTATCCCTCATTTTGAGAACATCCTTCCTTTCAGGACTAACCTTGGCAAGTATGGATCATCAGCAACATCCGAATCGGCAGGTACCACAATGATTGTCGTCGGGATCATGTCCGGAACTTCCATGGATGGGGTAGACGTGTCCATTGTAGACATTACCGGAAAAGGTCACCGGTTGAAGACTCGATTATTGGGCCAATATGCACGAACGTATTCAGCGTCGTTGCGGAAACGTTTGTTGCATGTTTCGGAATCGGGGACCGTGGCTGAGGTGTGCCACATGCATGCCCTCTTGGGCGAAGTGTTTTCGGCGACCGTTCTTCAAGCCCTCAAAGCCCATCATGTCCCATTGAAACGAGTCAGACTGATAGGGTCGCATGGTCAAACCGTTTACCATAGACCTCATCCGATTCAGGAGCGGGGGCTGGGGAAGATTCGTTCCACCTTGCAGATCGGTGATCCCGCAATTTTGGCCGAACGCACCGGTGTGACGACGGTGTCAGACTTCCGAGCTCGAGATATGGCAGTCGGAGGGGAAGGGGCTCCATTAGCGCCCTATGCTCATGCCCTCATCTTTCATCGGGCTCGGGTCTCTCGACTCGTCGTTAATTTAGGTGGGATAGCCAATGTCACCGTAGTGCCTGGGAACGGGGCCCTTTCCCAAGTCCGAGCATTTGATATTGGACCTTGCAACATGTTGTTGGATGGTCTCATAACCTTGCAAAGCCAAGGCCGCCGACGAATGGATCCTGGAGGCCGGTTTGCGAAAAAAGGTCAGGTTGATGCCAAGTTATTAACATGGCTTTTGGCCCATCCCTATCTTGACCGCCGACCTCCCAAATCCACAGGGCGAGAAATGTTTGGTGCCCCTTACGTACGGCAAGTTTGGCTACGGGGACAACGACGAAAATTGTCAATCGCTGATATGCTTGCCACCAGTTGTCGGTTTATCGCCGAAGTGATGAGTCGGGCGCAGAAATGGATTCCCGAGGATCTTCAAGAAGTGATAGTCGGAGGTGGCGGGGTCCGAAATGCTCAATTATGGCAAGAGATGGAGGAACGTTTTTCTCCGATTTCGGTGAAAACCATGGACGCCTGTGGGTCTCATGCTACAGCCTTTGAAGCTCAGGCGTTCGCGGTATTGGCGTATCAAGCCTTGCAGGGTGTTTGTGCCAATCTTCCCTCGGTCACGGGGGCCCGGCATCCCGTGGTCCTAGGGTCTATTACTCCAGGCCCACGAGGTTTTCTTAAGTCATAAGAATTTTTACTGCTGACTCATATCTCAATTCCCCAAACCTGATCGTTACGATGCCGCACGATGGATTTCTCTGGGTACTGTTAGTGGGATTGATGATCGGGGTTGTCCTTTTGCTCCGGTGGATTTGGCAAAAGCCCCTGTCGATAGAAGCTTTGGCCTCGGGGTCACCCGAACCTTCAGAAAGCGTCGTTACTCCAAAAGCCTTGTTATCGCCAGAAGAGGCCACCTTATTTAACCTCATTAGGGTAGCCGCTCAAGATCACATGCTCGTGTTCGCCAAGCTTCCCATCTTACAGGTAGTAGGGGTGCAGGATAGAGATGAGGAAGCTAGAAAAGCTGTGATGCGCACGATTCAATCGGTCCGACTGGATGCGGTGTTGGCACATCCTGGAACTCTTCAGGCCGTCACGGTCGTAAAATTTCAGAACACATCTTCGGGAGTGGCCAACCAGGATAAACGTGACCGTGTGGTGAACACTGTGTTACATGCAGCCGGAATTGGTGTGGTCGTCCTAGATCCGCACCAAACCTATTCCGTTGAGCACATTACTTCCGAATTGGGGTTAGCAGAGGAGGAATAAACGCTAAGGGTCGAGGGTAACAAGGAATCGGAAAATGACTGGAATAGATGAGATTAACCCTAAGAACGGAATTTAAGGAGTGATGATGGGAAGGATGGCTTGGAATGTGGCCACCCCATCGTCTATTAAAAGATCTGTTTCCGATTGAAGATCCTGAACCGGAATGAATCGGCCGATTTTAAAAAAAGTGCGATGATCCAGGATGGCAGCGATTTCCGACCGCCGTTTTTTAGTGATGTCAATCGTGAATCCCGGCCCCGCTTTCCATTCCCACAAGGATGGGCTGAGGCTGAGGCAAAGGTGGCGGTCTGCTATCTCGGAAAAGCGATTGAACAGGTTGAGGCGATAGGATTTTAGGAGGGGGCCCTCAACGATTAACGCAAACACTACCGAATGCCCCCACCAAAAAAGAGAGCGAAAGGCCAGTTTATTGATTCGGGTATAATGCCGTGGAAAATCTAAATATTGATAGGGGCAATCCTCTAAATGTTCCCCCTTCACGAATTGAACCGCTTCGGGATCGAAATCATCCGGGGCTAATAACGTGTGAGAAATGACTTCTGATGTTAACTTTTTGTGAAGAATTTCCAATGTGTGCTTTATTTTTGCTGAAATAATGGCTTTCTTGAGAAAAAACTCATGATTACCAAATTGGCTCCACTCATCGATGGTTAAAGAATGTGTGGAAATCATCAGGCGTCAACGGAAAGACTGAATGGGATGGAGTGAAGAATGGTTAGAGCAATCGAAAAGTTATTTGAGTCCTATCTTCCCGGTCGTTAGTCATGAAAATTGCCACGTACAACGTCAACTCCATTCGCAAACGGCTTGATATCCTCAACAAATGGATTTGGCGCTATAAACCGGATGTCCTTTGTCTCCAAGAAACGAAGGTCCAGGATCATGACTTTCCTCTATCGGCGTTTTCGAAGTTACCCTATGTCATCAATTTTTGCGGGCAAAAATCCTACAATGGAGTGGCCATTTTCAGTAAAACGGAACCAGAATCTATTTCGTTTGGTTTTCAAGATGGACATGATCAGGATGATCCGACGCGCCTGGCCCATGTCCTCGTACAAGGCATTCCGATCATCAATACCTACATCCCACAGGGCTTTAGCATCGATTCTCCTAAATATGCCTACAAGCTAGAATGGTTTCGCCGGCTCAAAGCCTATTTTACGCGATGGCTTTCACCTCGGAAACCGGCCATTTGGTGTGGAGATATGAATGTGGCCCCCGAACCCATCGATGTCCATCACCCGGAAAAACATCGCACGCACGTCTGTTTCCATGAGGAGGCTCGAAATGCCTACCTCGATACGGTTTCTTGGGGATTTACCGATGTGTTTCGGTATCATTTTCCTCGCCGCCAACAATTTACCTTTTGGGATTATCGCCGTCCGGATGCCTTGGAATCCAACCGGGGATGGCGCATTGACCATATCATGGTGACGTCCCCTTTATTACCCTTTTCTCAAAAGGTCAAAGTTGATGTGAACCCTCGGAAAGCACCAAATCCTTCCGACCATACCATACTCTGGGCTGAGTTTTCCCTGTGAGGGGCTGTAGAAAACAATCGACCCGCCTTTCAATATGGGATAGGCCAAGGGTGCGTTCTCACTAACAGGCCGGGTGTACGCTCTGCGCATCCTATGGGGTCAAACCCTTTAGATGTGGGTGGCCAGCGTTGAGGGGCATTTCAAGACATTCCAGGTCATAGGGATAAGTTGGATGAACCTTATTGAATATCCTTCAGAGGGTTTCCCTTGTCAGAGGGGATTAGGGGCAGTGTATGGAAAAGTGGAGGTAGTCCTGGGGGGTAGGGCGAGGGACAGAATTATTGATTGGGAAGGTTCATACGGCTTAAGGAATTAAAATAATGTACGAAAGCTTGGATTCCCCCCGAGGCTTGACCCCAATCAAAGAATTCATTGGGGGCGTGGTACCCGTGTTCGGGTAAACTAAGCCCCATGAATAAGATCGGGACTTTCCAGGCTCGTTGCATAAGGGCCACGGCACCAATCGACCCTCCCTCCCTGACAAAAACGGGACGACGACCAAATCCCTGAATGAGAGCATCTTGAAGGGCCTCGGCGTAAGGCCCTTCGGTAATGCCCTTGTAGGGTTCAAGCTCACCCTCATTTATGATTTCAATATCCGGGTTTCTTTCCCGGAGATGTTTTTTCAACAATCGAAAAATTTTTTTGGGATGTTGATTGGGCACCAGGCGCATACTGACTTTGAGTTCTCCCCAAGCGGGAACAATCGTTTTGACACCAGGCCCGGTATGCCCTCCGGCCAGGCCATGGACTTCGAAGGTAGGGGAGGCCCAAATCCGTTTAAGGAGATCTTTGGGGTCGGAAGTTCGGAGTGAACGTAATTGATAGGCATCTTTAAACCGACGAACCTGAAATCCCGAGGAAACAAAATCTTTCAATTCGCTTCGTGTGGGGGGCACCACATCATCGTAAAATCCTGGAAATTTCACCCTCCCAGTTTTGGCATCAAGGCACGAATAGGCCACGTCGCAGAGTTCGGCTAAGGGATTACGTGCCCCCCCCCCGGTCAGCCCAGAATGAATATCAGTTTCCCCGGTTCGAAGAGCGAGGCGTACCGCCAGAAGCCCTCGTAAGCCGCAGGAGAGGGCAGGCCGATTTTTGGCCACCCAAATCGTGTCGGATACTAGGACCGAATCGGATGGGGGAACAGCCCTTTTATTCATGAGTGCTTCGGAAAAATTGGGACTCCCTATTTCCTCCTCCAATTCCCACAGCACACGAATATTGAGGGGAATGCCGGCCTCGTGTGCAAAATGAGCGGCAAAAAGCGCAGCTAAGGCTGGGCCTTTATCATCCGTGGTGCCTCGTCCGCAATACCGTTCACCATCAATGGAAAACCTAAAGGGCGATTGGTGCCATTCAGGCTCCGTGGCGGGTTGCACGTCTAAGTGATTATAGACGGTGACCGAAGGAAGGCGTTTCCCAGCAAACCATTGGCCAGACACACATGGAGCTCCCTTGGTCTTGACGATGGTGGCTCTGGCTCCGAATCGTTCCAGGGTATCTTTCGCCAATTGGGCCATTCGGTGAAGATCCGGTTTATGGGAAGGATCCGAACTAATGGAAGGAATCTCCACCATGCGTCCAAGGAGAGCCTCATAATTTTTGCGCTGTTCCTGGATAAACTGTGGTAATTGTGACAGTTGGATGGGCATGGGGCGTTGTCAGCTCAATGGCAATGTGGGATACATGTGAGAATCATCAATGCCTTGAGGTCGATGAGGAGTCTCCGTTGAAAAGGTCGAATTATGAGCTTCTTGCATTTTCATCCTATATAAAAGGGAATGGGGGCAAAGCTGACGATGAAAATGCCCAGCGCAATCCAGGCCACAAAAAGACGCCCCCGACCCAAGGAAACATCGGGATCCCGAACTGGAGGATGACCAATTCCCACGATGAAGGCCAAGCCAACCCATAGGAGCCAACCCGGCCAGCCAGTTAATCCCATGTAGAAAAGGACCGGAATGAGGGCGAGAGCCAAAGTTCTTTGTCCCGATCCCAGAACCGCAAAGGCCACATGTCCACCGTCCAACTGACCCAAGGGTAACAAATTGATGGCCGTGACGAAAAATCCCAACCAAGCGGCAAAGGCAATGGGGTGGAGCACAATGTCATGAGTTGGAGGAAGGGGTCCAAAGGCGAGCCAGGCAAAAAACTGAAGCAAAAGGGGTTCCCCTAATTGGAGGCCGAAGGCCTGCTCTTTGAGAATCATACTAGATTTTGAAAGGCCCACGATAAGGGCCATCACTGCCGCAACAAACCCAGCGATCGGACCCGCTACTCCGATATCAAACAAGGCCCTTCGATACATGATGGGAGAACGAAGGCGAATGACGGCTCCAAAGGTGCCAATCAGGTGTGGAGGGCCCGGAATGAAAAGGGGGAATGTTGAAGGCACTTTGTGAATCCGGGAAAGCACATAATGCCCTAATTCATGTATGACCAAAATTCCTAAGAGGGTGACAGAGAAAGAGAGACCATTCACTAACAAATGAGGATTATCCCGAAGAAATTCCCAAGCCCCCAGTTGGTATTTAACGGATTGATAAGCCCCAGCCCAGAGGGTAGTAAATACGGTCAATATGAATAACAGGAGGGGTAGGCCCCAATTGGAAAAATTTCCCCGTGGTGGGGGAAACTCCTGACGAAGGTGTATTTCCCTTTTTGGTGAAGAGAGCTCCACGGGGTCTCGAGGTATATCAACAGGGTCATCCATCGACCGATATGGATGAAATCTATCCTTTGTCATGGAAGTGGTTAACAAGGGGGGGGCGTGATTTGGCGAATAGGAATCTTGCGAAGAAACGTCCGGGAAAAGGGATAGCTGATCGGATTCAGGATTTTCCTGGGGGGGAGGGTCTTCATGAGGGCGATGATTCATGTGGAGAATGGCCTCGGTCGGGAGTATAGGGGATAACAGAGTAAATTTATCCAAAGGGATTTTGACGTTGCTCTTCCCTTACGGTGGTGGGTGGCCCGTGTCCGGGAAAAAGAACGGTTCCGGGTGGAAGTTTTAATATGGTTTGTCGAACGGCTTGCAAATGAGCCGTGTAGAGTGAGGCGGGGTTGGACCGACCGATGGAACCGGCAAATAGGGTATCCCCCACAAAGCATAGTCCTTGTCCTTTGTGAGTGAGGAGAAAACAAAACCCTCCTGGAGTGTGGCCGGGTGTGGCCAAGCACTCTACGGTGAGTTCTCCAATAGCAAGGATTTGATGGTTGGTGGGGATTTTTAATGTGGCTTCAGGCGGTTTCCAGGGAAGAAGATCAAAATCCCCATTTCCCAGATACACCGGAACCTTCCAGGCGTCCAAAATTTGGTCCAACCCCCCGGCATGGTCCGCGTGACCATGGGTGAGAGCCACGCCAATTAAGGTTAAGGCTCGGTTTTGGGTTTGTGACAACATTTGGGGGGCATTGTAACCGGTGTCGATCATTAAGGATTGTTTGGTCTCTGGATCCGTTAACAGATATCCTTTAACCTCATACCCTCCAATATCCCCTTTGATGGTCTGAACCAAATCGTTTTCGATGGTCCACCCCGGTTGGTCTTGTGGGATCCAACCTTCAAGAGTCAGGTCGTTGAGAGGACCGATTCGCAGATGGAGGGCTTGTCCGATCTTTTTAATTTCCGATTTCGTGGGAAGCCGTCGACCTTTTTCAAGGTCTTCGATATCCGCAGGGCTTAACTGGGAATGCTCGGATACGGAAGCGATCGTTCGAGCCTGCCCAAATCTTGATTTTTTAATGATGTCACAAAAGTCGTCTTCGAGTCCCATGCTCCTTTGCCCTTCCCTCCCTTCAAACCTTACCTTCTTCGTGCATCTAACCAAAAAACTTCTCTTCAGGGAAAGGGGAAATGAGTTTTTTTTCCTGAAGAGAGATAGAAAAACAGGCCTCTTTCACGGAGGGAATGGGGAAAAGGCTGGGGAAAATATGGTGAATCTCGAATTGGTTCAGATGTGTTCATTGGCTTTTGGACATTGCCGTAAGATCAGGTATGATTTAATAGGTCCTCAGTTATATCCCCTCTCTCTGTCCCTATGATTTTGGAGGATTATTCTGAACCTAAGTCCAGTCCTTCTTATGGACAACCTGAGAAGCCCTTTTGTCCCGGCCATGTTCTGTGAAGAGGTTTTATGAAATGGTCATCAGATTTGTCTTGGGTCATAAATAAGCTGGTTGCCTGATCGATCGTCGGTAATAAGGCGATAGCAGTCTTATTGGAGATTGTGAATTCGATGCTTCTACTTAGGGGCCGACCCCGGTACGATTTCCATAATTTTCTCAAGCGAAGGTGGGGATCAAGGGGTATTTCTTCTCTCAAGGGCTGGTACGATGGATGTCCTGTATTCTGAGAGAATCTTTTACCCCCCATTTTTATCAGGGAGGATGTCGATTGGCGAACCTTTTAGCTGAAAAGAGCCACTTCATGGGTGGGAACAAGATGGAGAGGTCCGGATACTACTTGACGAAAAAGGCAACATCGAGCATTATCGCATAAGGTCCTATTTGTATAAGCCACGGGATGTCTTCAACCATTCTTCCATCCATCCTCTTAATCAGTCCGGTGTTTGATCTTGTAATGCCTGGTGAATATGTCTAACCACGTTCCTCAATATAAGTCACACCCCGAGGAATCTTTAAAACGATCGTCCCCTTGGGAAAAATCTACGTCCCCCCTCTGCCTCTCCGGCGATAATTCTTTAGACGTACGGTACTGCCCATCCACACAAATACATGATATGTCCGGGCTGCAACCGGGGCATATTCTGGGGATAGTCAGCTATGGGTTGGGGCAACCGGGATCTATGGGGAATGACGGTCTTTCGGTAGAAGTTCATCTACCTCAGTTAAATCAACCCCCTTTATTGGAAGTATGGACCAGTTCCTTGCCTGTTTCCTTGGGGGCTAAGGGGGAGATTCGGTTTGCAGAAACTGGGGAGTTGGTGTTTGGATGTCTGGAATCGGTTGAATCCTCCGGTAGTGTCCTGGAACACGTGGCTGAATCGGCTTATGAACAAATTCTTGATTTCTGTATCCAGTCAGGTTACCAGCATCTCTTGCGTATGTGGAATTTCTTCCCAGGAATTAATTCGGAGCAGAACGGGTTGGAACGTTATCAACGGTTTTGCATTGGGAGGCATCAAGGTTTTAAACGCCATCATCGAGAGTTTTTTTCCGAATTACCAGCAGCCAGTGCGGTTGGCACCCAGGACGGACCGTTTCAGGTCATGTTTTTAGCCGGAAAACGGAAGGGGTTTCCTCTGGAAAATCCGCGACAGGTCAGTGCCTATGATTATCCGTCACAATATGGGCCAAAAAGTCCTTCTTTTGCTAGGGCGACTCTGAACCCATCCGAAAAAGGGCATTACCTATTTTTGGCTGGAACGGCCAGTATTGTTGGCCATTCCACCCAACATCATACCGATCCACAGAAACAAGCCCTCGAGACCCTTGCAAATATTGAGGCGTTACGAGAACATGCCGAAGCTGAGTACGGTGAATGTTTTGACGTTCCATCACATTCCGGACACCTGAAAGTGTTCGTGCGGAATAGGAAGGATTTTCCGATCGTGAAAGAGGTGCTCGCTAACTCTGAGTTAACGCATCTCCCCACTTTCTTTTTGACTGGTGAGATTTGCCGAAAAGACTTGCTCGTTGAAATTGAAGGGGTCTGGAGGCCAAGTGGGTTGTAGGGACCCATCGATCTAGAAAATTTTTTCCCGATATTTTAGACTACTGATGCGCGCCCCCAAAAGAGACTGTTCCTTTTTCGTTTTCCGGAATGCTCGTGATGGTTGCGCTGACTTGAGAAATGGACCATCATTCCTTTTTCTGAACTTTTTGGTGAGGAGGACAAATCAATGAATCGCAGATTATCATCTCTGGTTTTTTTGGCCGTGGTGCTGGTGATGTTTGTGGGGTGTCGCACCGTGCCCCTGGTGAATATCCAAGATACCTCTATCAATACCGCCTCTGGGAAGCAGCTGACTTTAGATGAAGTTGGAAGGGCCATAATAAGTGCCTCGACCACGTCTCATCCCCCATGGATCATGAAAATCATTAAGCCCGGGCATATCGTGGGGACTCTTAACACGCGGACTCACATGGCCATGGTAGATATTGAATATACGACCAAGTCCTATAGCATTACTTTTAAGGATAGCGCGGATTTACAGTATGATGCTGAAAAAGGAACCATTCACCCCAGTTACAATAAATGGATTAATCGACTGAGTACGATGATACAATCCAAGGTTTCCGTGTTGTAGAACCCTCAAGAAGGATTGCCGCCGGGTACAGGAGAAATTGCCTGTAGAGGGTGAGCCTGATTCCTGAAAGTGTCAGGAGGTCACGAAAAGCCCTAGAGCCTTTCCGCTCTAGGGCTTTTTTATTTTGGAGGACGGGAAGAGGAGGGAAGTTCGGAAAGCTTGGGATTTTGTTCCTTAAGTGGATTTCCGAAAAGACCATGATAGAGCATGAAAGGAGACAACCGATACGAAACCAGTTTTTTCGCCACCATTTTGGTGATACGCATGATGTCGAAAATTGGATGAAAGTAACTAGGACGAGGAGCTTGTCGGGGTTCATTGGCAATCGTCACGGGGATCGTCCAATAACCATGTTTGGCACCTTCAATTAACACCTCACTCTCAAAGACAAAACTATATTCTTTCCCAGTCGGGATTGTGAGTTGCTCCATTAAAGATAGGGGATAGACCCGAAAGCCTGATTGGCTATCGGCGATCGGATGTCCGGCTGCCCAGGATACCCAGAAGTCCGCAAGGCGATTGGCTAATATTCTGTGCCAGGTGTGAAGAGTCCACTTTCGTTTCCTGGCGCCAATAATGAGAGAATGAGGGTTCAATTCAGCTTGGCTCATTAACCGCGGAATATCACTAGGCGAATGTTGACCGTCCCCATCTAAGGTCACTACAGCGGTCATTCCTAATTGGTGGGCATATTGGAGTCCACGCCAAAGACTCGCCGCCTTCCCCATATTTTTCGAATGACGTAACAAGGTGATGGGGAGGTTTTGAAGGAGTCCAGAGGTATGATCAGTCGATCCGTCATCAACAACGATAACCGTGGAGCAATGAACTAAAGATTGCCGAGCAATATCAAAAATGGTTTTTTCTTCGTTATAAGCCGGGATTACTACCGCATAAATAGGGGCACGTTCCCGTTTATTAGTGAGGGGGGATTCCTGTTGGGGGTCCAGAGAAGGTGTACCCTCAAATGATGGGGGATGAGCAGGGAAGTGTTGGGGCTCTTTGATGTTCACTATGCAATAGCCCCATTAATTCCGATAATTTGCCCCGATATGTAGGCGGCATGATCCGAAGCCAAGAAAGTGACTAAATGCGCGACTTCTTCGGCTCGCCCCGTCCTTTTCATTGGAACCAGTGTTTCAACCTGCTGTTGGGAGAATGTTTTCTCAATAGCTGGGGAAGCAATCAAACCAGGAGCTACCACGTTAACCGTAATCCCCCGAGAACCCACCTCAATGGCCAGTGCTTTCGAGGCTCCGTGAAGGCCAGCTTTGGCGGCTGAATAATTGGTTTGTCCTCTATGTCCTACCATGCCGGCAAGAGATGAAATGTTAATAATTCTCCCCCAACGTGTCCGAATCATGGGTAAGAGTAGGGGTTGTGTCACGTGAAAAAATCCATTTAGTGACACGTCTATCACACGATTCCACTGCTGGCTACTCATTCCTGCCATTGGGGCGTCGTCAAAAATGCCTGCATTATTGATCAGGATTTGGATGGGGCCCTCCTGGAGAATGGAGTTCAGAGCTTGATTCGTGGCCTGTTCATCACAGACATCAAAAACCACCCGTTCTGCGGATCCACCGGATTGGATGATGTGTTCCACGGTGTCATTAGCCATTTGGACATGGTGATTGGCATGAACATACACGTGGAGGCCTTGTCGAGAAAGATCCTGACAAACGGCCCGACCAATGACCCCGGTTCCCCCGGTAACCAGGGCGCGTTTCATGAGAAGGTTTCCTTTCCTCGGATAAAAATAGAGGCCCGTCCACTCAGCAGATCTTTTTCTCCCGTCGTCAAGGCAAACCTATACATAAAATTGGCTCCCTGATCTAGTAAGAGCCGGGCCGAAATTCTTAATTCATTATGATGGGAATCAAGCCGTTCGGTTTGAACAATGAGATCTCGAATAGCTCCGAAATATCCCACCACCGCTTCAGGGTCAGCTTTGGGGGAGGTAAGGCCCACATGGACTCCCATGGCCTGGGCTGCATATTCTAGGCCGGCGAGGGCCTGTAAGCAGGTACCCCGTCTAAGAGGATTGTAAGGATCCTGGTGTGAAGTGGCCAGACAGAGAATAGTGGAGGTGTCCCATTGCTCCACCGTCTCCAAAAGACACATGCTTTCTCCGTGTGGGAGCAATTGGCAAAGTTCTATTCTGGATAAGGAAGGCACGGGTGGACCTCGATGCGAACCAATTGGTCTTCCAAAAATTCAAGATCGAGAGGTGTCTCCGTTCCATTCGCGATGGCCCATAAAATGGGAAGGGCCCGACCGGCCGGATTGCCCACGCGGAGGGATTCTAATTCGGCAGAATCCATCGGCGTACTTTGGGGAGAAGAATCTTGAATGAGTTGGGCCTCTATGAAGGAAAAACTTTGATGTAATGGCCGTGGACTCATCACAAAGGCCACACCGAAGGGCACACTTAACGGCCTTGCCGCAAAAAGGGGATAAGGAGGCTGAAGGTCATAGGCGACGAGCAAAGTCGGGGTATGGTGGCTGCAGCATACGGTCATCGCTTCTAATAGGCCCGCAATGAATGAGGAGTCATAGGCGGCCAAGCTCGTGGAGGGTTGCTGAGATTCGACACCAATACTCCAATACCCGGCGGCGGCATTGTGAACGGAATGATGAAAGAGGGTAGGTGAGATGGCCAGTTCGGGAGTACTTAACCTTAAACCTATTTGGTGGAGGATTTCTGATTCCCCACCTGAAGAAGCGAAGACGGTTTCCACTTCCTGCGGTTTAAGGTGCGAGTGTTCGATAGCTTCCTGGGCTGTGTGGAGGGCCCAACGAACAATTTCGCTGCTTCTTCGCAATTCATTGGGTTTCAAGACGGAGGGGATAGGGTCAGGAATCTGATTTTTATCAAAAGGGATGGTCCCTCGCAGGACCTTCTGACTGTTTTCCCATCCGCAAAGTCCAGGGGCGATGAGGCCAATGCCATTGAGGTACACACGCATTAGATTGTGCCAAATACCAAGGTGCAATTGTTGCCGCCAAACCCAAAAAAGTTACTCAGGATTCTTTGCACCGGCTGTTGACGGTTTTCCAGGAGCACAGAGGTAGAAAAGCTGGGGTCAAGGGTTTGCGTATTGAGTGTTCCTGGCAGAAACTGGTGTTGTAGACATAACGCTGCGATCACGGCTTCTACTGCGCCAGCGGCTCCAAGTGTGTGCCCAGTCCATCCTTTGGTGGAACTACAGGGGGTAAGGGACCCAACGACTTGGTTCACCGCCTGGTCTTCAGTCTTATCGTTAGCTCTGGTAGCCGTTCCATGTAAATGGACGTAATCAATCTCGGCACTGGAAGTACCGGAACTGGCCAGAGCCTTTTGCATGGCCAATATGGCTCCTCCCCCGGATGGATGTGGGTGGGACATATGGTGTGCATCACAGCTTTCCCCATATCCGAGTAGGGCCACCGTTCCAGGTGGTGGAACCTGGGGAGCCTTTTCAAGGAGGACAAAAGCGGCGCCTTCCCCAATACTCAGGCCATCCCGTTGGGCATCGCAAGGCCGACAAGGTGTTGGAGATTCTAACTCCAGGGAGGAAAATCCATAAAGTGTCGTTAAACATAAACTGTCAACTCCACCGACGATGGCGGCATCACACAGCCCAGCCTCAATAAAACGGGACGCGTTGGCAAACACCTTTGCACTGGAGGAACAGGCTGTGGAAACCACAAAGGCTGGGCCATGGAGCTTTAACTGCCTCCTGACAAAATGACCGACTGAGAACGTATTATGGGTATACCGGTATCGAGAATGAAACCGTTCGGGTAGGGCACTAGTTTGGGGGTCACGTTGGCGATAGGCCTGTTCGGTTTCTAAAATTCCCGAAGTGCTTGTTCCCAAGAACACTCCAATGCGATGGGCGCCATAACGAGCAATGGCTTCGTCGACCGCCTCTTCTAACCCATCCTGCTGAAGTCCCATTAAGGCTAAACGATTGTTCCGGCAATCGAAAATCTCTAAGGGCTCAGGAATGGGAGAGTCTTCAAGGCCAGCGATTCTTCCAATATACGTGGGGATTGAAGCGCCGTCAAAATCGCAGGGATGTAACCCGGATCGTCGTTCTTGCAGAGCGGACAAGGTAGAGTGAAGGCCACGACCTAAAGCTGTGACCGCTGTCAAATGTGAAAAAATGAGCGGTTTCATCGGTCATTAGGAAACAAGGGAGCGGGGGACCAAAAATTGAGAAAGGGGCAAATGCGAGGGAGTCTGTTCTCCCTCCCCAATGCCCAACAGTGCCAATGCTTGTCGCCGGCTGGCATTGAGGATCTCATTTAAGCGCTTTAAATCCTGGTGTTGGGTTTGCGGCATACCAACCTGCTCGATCCAATCGACGCCTTCGATGGCGTTGGAAAAAATCCCTTGGTTCAATTGATAATATTGCCCTTTCCCCTGTATGTGTTTTTCCAAATCTTGAAAGAGTGTGGAAAAATTGGACAATGCATGGAGAATGAGGTCTTGTTCCGCAAGTTGTTCACGAAGAAATTCTTCCTGCAAATGTAAATCTTGCATATATTGGGAAAGCCAAACATGATAGTACAAGGGAAAATCGAATTGCCATTTTAATTTCAGAAGGGAAAAACTTCCCAAAAGAGAATAGAGATTTCGATACAGGCGCATACTCGCTTCGTACCGAAACCCCATATAGGCATTATACAATTCTGTCAGATCACATCGCCGTTCTTCGGTCATTCCTCCTTCGTCTCGCCCGATGAGATCCGTGATGAGATCATTTTCAATGGCAATAAAATCCGAACCAGGGCTATAGAAGGGATCGGTAAAGGCGGCCGATTCACCGGTCAAAGCCCATCGATCTTCACTGAAATAGCGTTGGGTATTATAGGTAATATGGGCATAACTGCCGATATCCATTAGTTCGGCATTTTTGAGCAGGGACCAGGCCGCGTGGTGTTCCTTGAGGAAATCAAGAAATCCTTCTTTTTTTCGAATGTCCTCTCGCCAAAATACTGAACGGTCACTCACCACCCCGACACTTGTGACCCCCTGGCCCAAAGGAATAACCCAAATCCAGTATCCTCGGTAGCAAAAATGTGTGGTGGAAAGACGCCGGCTCGTATACCGTATCCGTCTTTGAAATACCTCAGGGTCAATGGCATCCAGGTCTTCAATATTACGAAAGCGACCCCATACGGCCCCCAGGTCATGATTCTCTTCGGGGATGCGTAATCCCTGTTGCCTGGCGATCAACGAACTCCTTCCACTAGCATCGATTAACCATCGGCAGGTCACCGCCTGATTTTTGGAGGGGCTCCTGACAGAAAAAGTGTGTTTATCCCCGGATTTCCCAAGTATGAGATTTTCCACATGCTGCCCTAAATGAACATCTACCCCATCCTTCTGATTCATTTCATACAGATCGGCCTCTAAGCGTGCCCGATCTAATTGAAAACTTGGATGAAACGGGAGTGACAAACCTCCGATTTCGCTCATTTCCGTGAAGGGCAAGGTTTTTTCGGCATTATCAAAATAAAAACGAAGGCCGTTTTTCGGTAGCTGGCGATCATAAAGATACGTGGAGAGGCCTAGGCGCCTCAATAAATAATTCGCCGCAATTTCCACGAGAGATTCGCCTACCTTGTACGAGGTGGAGGTGTTCTTTTCGAACAACCCAATCGACAGGTGGGGAAACCTTCGCCGAAGTTGTCGGGCAAGGCAATTTCCGGCCAACCCTCCCCCGATTATGGCAATGTCATAGGCTTGTGTGGTCATAGAAGTGTTGCCTGTGGTGTCCTTACCCCGCCTCCCAGGACGGTTTTGCCATCATGGCTGAAAAGGTCAAACAAAACAAGGACCCTAAGGCTGCGGTGATCCCAATACTGTGGAGTACGGGAGCTTCCGAAAGGGCCAAAATCCCGAATACCGTTATGGTTGTCAGGCTACAAACGGCAATGGCCAGAATAGTCTGAGAGGGTTCTAACTGTGAATGATAATCCCGGTTAAAAAACAGGGAATAATCCAATCCGATTCCTATAACCAGGAGCAGAGAAGCCAGATGAAAGAGTGAAAGGGGTTCCTCTAGAGCGTGTAATAGAGCTATGACGGTCAAGATGGAACTGCCCACAGGGATGAACACCCGGAATACCTTTACAAGTGACCTCAGCCCCAAGAGTAACACGATAATAATGGCCCCGACCCCAAAACTCAAGAATTGAAGGACCTCATCTCTGTAGGTCGTCACCATTTGGTTGGAAGCTTCTTTGAGATCTAGATAGTAGAAATCCGAAGGGGGAACTTCAGCTAAAGCCATGCCAAGTTGTGCCCTGTCGGTGACAGCCTGCAAGGGAATGACTCCCATCCACCCCTCTTCATGTTTAGTCAGGAGTGACTGAATTTTGGCCTCGAGTCGTGAACCCTGAAATTTCTGGCTTTGAAGGGGTGGAAGGCGTTTGGCTTTCTCGACGGCTTCGAGAAATGGGGCAAAAACCCCCGGTTTAAACGGAAGATTTTGTTGGGCGATTTTTAGATAACTTTCTAGAACTTGTGAATCTGGCAAAGCGGCCTGTCGGTGGCGTTGGGTTTGAGAGCTCGGAAGGTAGTGTACGATCGAATCATATCCGGAAATCGTTTTCTGGTCCACTAGCTTGCGGAGAGTGGGCTCTAGTTTTTCAGTCTTCTGAAGGAGGTCTTCTTCGCTCTGACCTGTGACCAATAGGACATCTCTGAGGGCGGGAATTCCCATTTGGTTGCGTAAGTCGGCATCAAATTGTTGGAGGTGTAGGGGAATAGGACTTAGCTTCGCGATATCATTTTCCCAGAGGGGTTTGTCAGATAAGAAGAGTGCGCCGATAGAAACAATCAGGAGGATGGGGAGGGATATCGAAAAATATTGAAAGACATTTACCGCTTTGATGAGGAACGAACTGTTCGGTCTTCCATGAAAGGAAGATGGCACGAGAAAAGGAAGAATCCAGCGAGTGGTTCCGACCGCTGTGAGTAGTCCAACGATGGCAAAAAGACCTAATTGAGAAAGTCCAGGAAACCCTGAAAAGAGCATGGCACAATATCCCAATGCAGTGGTAATGGCTCCCAATCGCAATATGGGCCAAATGTGCTGGGCGACAGCAAATGGGGATGTGTCTCGGGTGCTATGACTAAAAAGATGGATGGGGTAATCAATCGCCACTCCAATCAAGGTCGCTCCGAATGCCAGAGTGATGCCATGAATAAAATCAAAGGCAAAATTGACCGCCAAAATTCCGGAGATGATTCCGGTGGCAAGCGGAACGAGGCTTAAGCCCACAAGGGTGAGGGAGCGATAGGCCAACAAAAGGAACAAGATCACTAACACCGTGGCGATACTGGATAATCGTTGGGCTTCCCCTTTTATCGTTTTTCGAGATTCAACTGCGAACACCGCTGGTCCTGTCATTTGGACATGGAGTGGGGGGGCGGAAATGGTAGATTTCTCGAGGTGAGAAACGGCATCTTTGATGGACTGCTGAATGATTTCTTGGGCGTCAAGATCAAATCCAGATTCGGTGGTCTGAGTCACGAGAAGAGCGTTTTGCCAATTCATGGAAAACCAGACTCCATCATGGCGATTGAGGGAATGTTTGGGAATCCAGGTGGTTAAAATTTTTCGAAATTCCCCGGTTGGGTCACTGGGAATTTGGGATTTGAGGAAGGCGGGGAGGGGAGAGGCTAACTCCTGAACCCGGGCAGTCAACGCGTGTTTGAGGGAGGACGGAGTAAAGCGTTCGGCAATATTATCGGAACTCAAGACATATCTATAGTCGAAAAGTTGACTATATTCTTCCATAGATGGCAGAGAATCCCCATTATGGACGTAGGTAAAGTGACCACTTTCGCGAAGTTGCTCTGCCAATTGACGACTGGCTTGTGCCAGGGATTTTTTGTCAGGTCCGTTTAAGGCGATTAACAGGATGCGAGAGGTCGCCCCTCGACGAATATGATCAACGAGAAGCTGCTGGGTGGGAGATCCATCTGAGGGAAGTAACTGTGCTAATTGCGTGTGGACCCGGGTGGTGTGGATAGCATACCAACAACCGATCCCCAGGATTCCAAGCCATACGACTGCTACAAACCAGGGGCGCCTCATTATTGAGGGAGCGGAGAAAGGTTCAAGATGGAATGATCTCCGGTAGTCTCATAAATTTCAATGGTCTGCATTTCATTGTGTGAGCCGCTGAATCGAATAAATCGTAAGGTTTTTTGATTCTCTTCATCCAAGGGAAATATGGTGAGAATCCATTCCGCTGGCCCTCCTAACATTTCAGTGGAGTACCACTGGTGCAGTTCCGCTATGTTGCCGGTAAAAATTGAGCGGAGTCCTACGAATAACATCAACAAGGGAGGATAATCTTCAAGCGAAACAGTTCGGGAAACGCCGTGGTCCTTATTTTCATATACCAGTGTATCCTCATTCACTACAAAAGATTCTTTTGTGGGACTCAAGATGTGTTTTTCAAAGGTAGCTGGGGCTGCATACCGTAATTCTCCGGTTTTGAGGACCGGGGTCGTGAGGAGGGAGGAATAATACTGTTCCTTAAAGTGGGTCCGACCCAAAGTATTCAAGCCAAAAGATTGGGTGAGCTGTTCCAGAGTCCAGGAGGTTTGAGTCGTGGAATTGGTTGAAGGAGGAGATGGCATTTGAGCGATGGCCTCTGGATATTTCAAAGGAACCATCAGGCACAGCAGCCACACCAAAAGGCCGAGGGGTATGAATCTAGTCCCCGTTTTCCCAGAAATCATAAAAGTTAAACCAATTGTGAGGCGCGATTTGACAATAGTATTGGAGACGATCCACATACCGTTGAGTCCATTCCTGAAGAGATTGCTCTCGGTTCGTTCTATCAAGAATAATTTGTTCCGTAAACAACTCGAAAAAAATGTCGTACCGGTTATCACCCCGGTATAACCCAAAAAATAAAATAACCGGAGCTTTCACGATGCTGGCCAGCAATATGGGACCGGTAGGAAAATTGGCCATGTGCCCCAGAAATTTGCAACTCACCGATTTGTCATTCTTAAAAATACGATCTCCCAAGGTGCCGACCTGCTCCCCCCTATCCAAGCATTCTTTGACGCGAATCATCGTATCTGGTTCCCCTAAGGGAATAATGCATTGAGCCATCCCGGGGTCCAATTCCCCTAGGACTTCATTAATGAGAGGAGCATTATCTTCATGCATGAGAATTTTTATGACCGCATTGGGTCGGGTGACTCGACTCCCACGAACCACTTCAAAGCTTCCAAGATGAGAGCCTAACAATAAACATCCCTGGCCCTTATCTACACGATCAAGGAGCGTGCGATGGTTATGATAATTAAAATTAAACAGTTCCATCTTTCCATTTAAGAGAAAAATTCGGTCAAGAAGGGTGGAAGCGAAACAATGATAATGCCGGAAAATATCGAGCAGACTAGTGGGCCGTTGGAGCACGCGCTGTAAATACACACGAATTCCCCTGGTCGCATTCCTTGAAAAAGCGACAAAGTAGGCAGATATGGGGTAGAGCAAGGCCCGGCCAACCGGACGACCCAGCCGAAGGGCGACCCAGATCATGAATCGATACATAAGGCGATTGCCTCGTTCTCGTTGGGTCAACCAGCCTTGGCTCATGTGTCACTCTTTTGTGGGGTGGGAAAGATCGTATACGTTAATCGACCGCTGGCCACAAGCCTCTCTCCGGTCAGACAGGTAAAAGCTCGTTCTAAGTTTTGTCGCGCCTCAAAGCGAATCGTCAAAACTTCCTTTGGTCGAAGAGGGGTATGAAATTTCAATAATGGGGCACCTGAAAGGAAAATGGTTCCCCCTTCCATCATGCGCAGGGCTTCCCACACTTCCCCCAGGATTACCACCCCCGGAACGACAGGATTGCCAGGAAAGTGTCCGGGAAGAGAGGGATGATCCTCGGGAATGATGACCCTCATTTCATAAGACATCAAATGATTCCTTTTTCGATTTCAAAGGACTTGTCTTCGGATTTCTTTTGGCCTGATTGGGCTATTAAGGCCTGGATGGCTTCTTTAGGTAACTTCCCGGTAGGGTTTCTGGGAAGAGAGTCCACTAAAAAGAGCGGGCGAGGCATAAAGACCGGAGCAATCTGTAATTTCAGTTGGGAAAGAATCTGCTCAACGGTTTTCTCGGGCGCAACCGCCAGCGCCATAAGACGGGTTACCGTTTCTTGTTCATTCATTTCTTCGGGGACGACAAAAACTCCGTCCTTAACCCCTTGGATACTGGTTAATTGGTAGTTTAAGTCATTCAAGGAAGTCCGATGCCCAGCGATATTGATCAGATCGCTTGGACGTCCGCGTAAAATAAATTTGTGGGGTCCTTTTTCGGAAATGGCATCCGGGATGGGCACGGGGTGTGGAAAATAGGGGGCGAAGACTGAAAATCCCTCCAGTTGAGCCTTGAGGGATAGCCCATTCAATAATTCCCAATTATCGTCGTCGGCGGATTGCCGTGTGGCAATGGTCCCGGCTTCCGCAAACCCATAAATTTCCGTAATTTTGGTTTGAAATTGGCCCTCAACTTCCTTTGCCAAGGATTGGGAAAGTGGGGCAGTGGCGGAAAGAATAGACTCCATGGGAGGGAAAACTGTTCGCTCCGTCACACAGGCACGAAGATGAATGGGGGTAGATACCAAAATACGTTTCGTGGGGAGGTTGGCGAGAATCGATCGAATATCTTCCGGAAAAAAAGGCCGAGCAGAATGGACGGACCAACCGTATTGGATAGGTAACATGATCGATGTTTCCAATCCATACATATGTTGATGAGGGACCGTGGCAACTACCGTCAGGTTATCAGGTTTTTTCCCCGATAGGCGAGCTCCGGTTTTTTGAGCAATAGCAATCAAGGAAGCCCAAGATTTCATATTTGGTTTTGGTTGCCCCGTACTTCCCGAAGTAAAGGCGATGACCCCCGTTTGATCCCCGGGAAAACTGAGGTGAGGCACGGGTGGTTCCCGGTCCCCTAAATGATGGCCCAGAACAACGGGGTCAAGAATCGGTACCGCTTCCCTTGAATCCGTGACCACGAAACTGTCCGGATACGATTGATGAATGCGTTCTAAAACATGGAATGTTTGACTTGGAGGGAGCAAGGTAATCTGTTTCCGAAGGAGGGCCGCTGCAAACCCTACTAAAAACCAATACCGGTCGGTACACATATTCAAAACAAAGGACCGTTCTGGGAGGATTTTGACGCAGGCAGCAACATGCGAAAGGAAGGTGGTGCAGGTAATGGGATTTCCATCTTTCCATGCCAAGGTATCTTCTGGTTGATAAGGACCGAGAAAGCGGTACGTGGTCATTTTGAGAGATCCCCTTGGAACCATTGAGGAATTACCATTCGACTGTTCTCTGGAATACCTGACATGACAAGCACGAATCAATGAAAAATGAAACAATCTCGATAAGGGTTCGGCCCATCTGGTCAATTCGAATGGGGGATGGTCGTTTCGAAGATATAGGTTCCAGGGAAAAATCTGTCAAGGGGAGTTGGTTAGGGGACAATGAATATTCACGGGGGACCAAACTTCCGAAAATTGCGATTAGAGGTCTTGGGCCTCGCCCGTGTTGAGCTTTTGGGGTAGTTTCGTGAGGGAGAAGATCAAAAAATGTGGAAGGGGAAAAACCGGGTGGAAGTTAAATGTATTGAGCTGTCCAGGACTATTTGGTGCGGTTCTTCTCAATGGCTTCGCACAATGATCGGAGAGAGGAGAATATTTGGGTATTGTCCGGATCGTCCGACCGCAACTTATACCCATAGGTTTGATAAATAACCAAAGCTAACTCAAGTGCATCAATGGAATCCAGTCCTAACCCTTCACCGAATAATGGTTCTAACGGGTTGATTTCTTCTGGGGTAATCTTGAGGTTGAGTGTTTGGACGATCATTTGAGCCACTTCTGGCTCAAGGGGAGCGGTGACAGACAAGGTACTTCCCTCCAAAATTAGTATCGTCGATGAATAGTTTCAGGCTTCTGGCTTGTCTTGTCCTCAGGGAATCTTTTTGGGGGGGTTCTAAAGAGGTTCCCTGGGTCGTTCCAAAGCCTAAACGTGGTTATTGGTCAACTGGAAGTTCGGAAGGAACATCGTTGCCAATCAATTGGTATGTACCAAAGTAACGGAAAAGGATCAAGCCTGGCTATATGCGACTATTTTCATCCGATTTGAAGACCTTCACTTTTACTGAAAACGTGCCCTGGGAAGGTGAGTGGTGTTTTTTGCCTTTCGTTAATAGGTATTATGGCTTAAATTTCAAAAGATATGAAGTGAGGGTGTCAGAACCAGTGATTGATAAGATTCCTAATGTCTGGACCTAAAAAGTGTTTTTCCTGCATTCACGGCATGTGGGGCATAAAGGATCCGCCGACCTGTCCAAGGTTTTTGAAGAAAATGGTATAAAAATGCAGGCTAGATATGTACCCCAAAAATCATTGGTCTGGACCTTCACCGTTTTAGAAAATCCTGCTAAATTTATTGACCCCAATCCTCCCTACCTCCTACGATTAAACCAACCGGATCCCCCGGGTTTATTCTCTCCCCTCCTTTTTGAGCCTTCGTTATCTAGGAAAGGCTAGTTTGAGCATGTGGGCTAAGAAGGTCTTTCATCTCGTGCTCATCAAACCTTCTCATTACGATGATAAGGGGTATGTGATTCAATGGGGCCGGTCCGCCATTCCCTCCAATAGCTTGGCAGTGTTGAATGCCTTGAGTATGGACAGTGCCGATCGAAAAGTCTTAGGACCCGATATTCAAATAAAAGTCCACCTCATTGATGAGACGAACACGCTCGTCTTCGTTAACCGGATTGTTCGAAAAATTCGAAGGGGTATTGGAGGATTGGTTGGCTTTGTTGGTGTCCAAACCAACCAATTTCCCCGTGCAGTAGACTTGGGATCCCGTTTTTATCAAAAGGGGATTCCCGTGGTGATTGGGGGGTTTCATGTTAGTGGAAGTATCGCCATGCTGAAGGTGGTACCGGTGGATATTCAAGCGGCCATGGACAAAGGGCTCACACTTTTTGCCGGTGAGGCAGAAGGTCACATGGATGAGATACTCCTGGATGCGTTCCATAAACGATTGAAACCTCTCTATAACTACCTGTCCGACAATCCGCCCCTTGAAGGCGTAAGGCCTCCCCTATTGCCATACCGCATCGTCAAAAAAACCTTCCGGCGATTGGCGAGTTTTGATGCAGGACGGGGATGTCCGTTTCAGTGTAGTTTTTGCACCATCATCAATGTTCAAGGTCGCACATCGAGGGGGCGGTCGGCAGATGATATCGAAGCGTTAATTCGGGCGAATGGAAAACAAGGCATTTGGCGGTTTTTTATCACCGATGATGATTTTGCCCGAAATAGACGGTGGGAAGAAATCGTCGATCGTCTCATATATCTCAAGGAAGTGGAAGGGTTACCCATTTCTTTTACCATTCAGGTCGATACCCTTTGTCATAAAATTCCCCGATTCATCGAAAAGACCGTTCGGGCGGGTTGCAGTAATATTTTTATTGGCCTGGAAACCCTAAATCCTCAATCTCTCGCGGAGTCCAAAAAACGGCAGAATAAGATCGTGGAATACCGACGAATGTTCCAGGCTTGGCAGGACCATGGCTGTACGACTGTGGCGGGATATATCATTGGATTCCCGCACGATACCCCGGAGAGTATTGTTCGTGATATCGACATCATTAAACGCGAACTTCCGGTCGATTTGGTGGAATTTTTTTGTTGGACGCCCCTTCCTGGGTCGGAAGACCATAAAAATTTAGTGTCTCAGGGTGTGGCGATGGAACCGGATATGAATTGCTATGATTTGGAACATGTGACCACCCACCATCCCAATATGACCAAACAAGAATGGCAGCAGGCGTACCATATGGCTTGGAAGCAATATTATACGGATGATCACTTTGAAACCCTCATGCGCCGAGTTGCCGCTAAGGGAACGAGTCCGATTCAAGTGATGTTTTTTTTATTGTGTTTTTATGGTTCCATTACGTTTCATGGGGTCCATCCCTTGGAGGCAGGGACCTGTCGGTTGGCGGTTCGTAGTCATCGGAGACCAGGCTTACCGATTGAAAGTCTATTCACCTACTACCCTCGGAGGTTTTGGAAACTGGTCATCACCAGTGGAAAATGGGTGAAATTTGCCTGGAAATTGAATCGAATCCGTCGATGCGTGGTAAGGGACTCTTACAAACAAAACTATTCCGATCTTGCCATTTTACCAGTTTCCCAATCCCAGGAAGGGGATTTAGATCTGATGAAGACATATGGGAGCCTCATTAGTATAAAAAAACAATCAAAACCCCTTCCACTCTCAACTTCGTATAAGACTTCTGCCTCTTCCTAATTCATGTTGTTTTCGCCCAGCATGTCCCAATATGGGTTTTCCGTTCGCAGTCTCATAAAGCACTCGAGTTTTTCTCTGGGTGTTGTGGGAATGTCCTTTTTCATGGGGTTTTGGTTCCCTCCTTCAGTTTTGGCTGAAACTCCCGCTCCAGGTGTCCATTGGGGAGCCTTAGGGTATCCTGATCAAACCACCGTGCTTGAGACAGGTTTGGCACTGTTTCGGTTTACGGAATTCAATGGAGAGGGCGAACGGTTTAATGGGATTAGAGAAACGATAGGACTCAATCTTATCACGCTGAGTTGGACGCATCATTGGGATCCGCCAGACCCGTCAGGCTGGAGTAGCAATTTCACGCTGGGAATCGGCCCCACCCGAAACCAACCTACGGAATGGTTACAAAATGATCTCATCCATGATGGGGTTTGGGGCATTCCCCAAGTCCCAGTGGAAGAGAAGCGTAACCAAACCGACTTTGCCATTTCCGCCTCTCTTACCAAATGGTGGGAGCTCTTTGGACAACCTCGCGTCCTGTATCTGGGTGGTGGAGGCCAATCGGGAAGTTTGTACCATGAAGGGTTTCTTCGGGCAGGAGTTCGTCGATGGTCTCCAATGAAAACTTCGGAATATTTTTGGGGAAATCCCCCAGACCATCTTTTCCTCACCTTATTAAAACCACTTCGTTTATCCGGCATGGTACGAGCCAGCCGAATCGAAACGGGTGCGGCTTTTCGTGATCTGGCCCATGTCTCCTATATTGCCCAAGGGTCTGTGAGTTATGGCTGGTATGATCCGAACACCCACGAACCCTGTGTGGAAGTAGAAGTTGGTGTCACCATAGATTCTGGAATATTCAATGGACTGGAGGGAGATTCTTTAGAGGAACGGTACTGGACCTTGGCCTTCCGTGTACATCAACTTTCTTTAGAAACCTGGAACGACCAACTGAACAGCAAGGATTTTGGACCGACCTACGGGGCCAGGGTGATGTTGGATCTCTCATTCCTGTTCAAATACTTGAGCGGCTGAAAATCGACACCAAGTCCTTCCTGGCTGCTCAGAACATTCCTTGGCCATCTTGAACGAGAAATACTTTTTTTGGCCTGAAGGATTGGTGCTCGTCAAATTTTTATGCGCTCAAATACCCGGGAGGTACAAACCCCACAACTCGTGAACAGGCAGTGAGGAAAGGGGGTCTTCAGCCCCCTTTAATGTGAAAAAAGGAAGAGGAGAATGGATGTTGAGGGTCAGGGGATGGAGAAAAAGGGGGATAAGAACCTGGAAGTCTCGGTGAGTAAAGAACGTCTATTAGCACTTGTTTAGGAGTTCTTGCCCAGCTTTCATGATTTCTGCCAGCCGTTCAGCGGTCGAAGCCTCACCGTAACACCGAACAATAGGTTCGGTTCCGGAAGGACGAATGAGAAACCAACTCGCATCTGGCAAAACCAGTTTGCATCCATCTAATCTATTCACCCGTTGTACTTCCAGTCCGGCAAATGTGTTGGGAGGTGTTTCGATGACTTGCTTTATGCTTGTTTGCATGGATTCCGTGACGGGCAAATCCTGACGGGTGGTAAAGGTCGCTCCGACTCGTTGGAAAAGGTCCGCCAGGAGCGCCTGAACGGTTTTCCCGGTAAATGCCACCATTTCGGCCACGAGGGCGCAAGCTAGAATGCCGTCTTTTTCGGGAACATGTCCTTTTATGGACATCCCCGCGCTTTCTTCTCCCCCAAACACAATTTCCCCTTTAGCCAATAATTCACCGATAAACTTGAAGCCCACGGGAGTTTCGTGTACAGCCAACCCATGGTGGGTTGCCACGGCATCGATTAAGTGAGTCGTGGCGACCGAACGGGCCACAGCCCCCGTCCATTGACGGCTTCGGATCAGATAGTCTAACAACACAGCCAAGATGTAATTCGCTTGAATGAACGTCCCATCGGCATCGACGACCCCGAATCGATCCCCGTCTCCGTCGGTAGCGAGCCCGAGGTGAGCCCCTTCTCGAATGACCGTATCCTTCAGTTCTTGTAAGGTCTCATCAGTGGGCTCCGGCCGAAATCCCCCAAAGTACGGATCACGCCAATGATGGAGTACTGCCATCTTGGCTCCGGCTTGTCGAAGAAATTCATCCAGGTAATTTCGGGTAGTCCCAAATAGGGGATCAAAGACGACGCGAATGCGTCCATTTCGAACCCGATCGCGATCGATATGATGTTCAAGAGCTTTGAGGTAGTCAGGTTGAGCATCGAAATACCGAACCATGCCATTTTGCTTGGCCTGCTCCCAGGAGGTCCATTTACTATGTTCTCCATGCAAAAGGGGGAGAATGCGTAATTCGATGGCTTTGGTGGTTTCGGGTAGGGCGGGGCCTCCCCATGATGGGGTGAATTTAATCCCATTCCACTCTGGGGGGTTATGACTGGCCGAAATATTGATGCCCCCGGCCAGTTTCCGATTCATAACATGATACGAAATGGTCGGGGTCGGGGTATCTCGATCGCAGAGAATGCAGGGAATCCCATGGGCTGCCATGACCTCAGCAGCCACTTGGGCGAATCGTTCCCCTAAAAATCGTGCGTCATATCCGATGAGCATGCCCTGTTGCCCGAGTTTTTCCTGACGCAGATACTGGGCGATGCCCTGGCAGACAATACGAATATTTTGGACGGTAAAATCCTCTGCGACAATCGCCCGCCAACCTGAGGTGCCGAATTTTATTGATTCCATACTTTAGGCGTCGAATTGGAACTTCATGGATCAACTTCTATAAAAGGATAGAGGATTTTCAATCTTCTTGCTACCCCTGAATGGGCTGCAGTGCGACTGACGTTTTTAGTTTGAATTCGCCGGGGTAAGGGGTAAACGTTCCCAAGAATCTCCCCCATCTCCACTTCGATAGAGCCCCCCACCATTCGTGCCGATATAAAGGGTTTCCGAATCTTTTGGACTGATCTGAAGACTACGCACACTGGTAGCCTCTACCCCCCGCTGTTTGAGCTCCCAGGTGACCCCAGAATCCTGACTTTTAAACAATCCCTCACTTGTACCGGCATACAAGGTCGATGGCTTGGTTGGGTCTAATTGAAGCGCGCTGATATACGATTCCTTGAGGTTGCCCTGGTGTTTGACCCAATGGTCACCCTGATCATTGGAAGTATACAATCCTTTGGTCGTTCCGGCATACACGTTTTGAGGATTATTGGGATCAATGGCAATACCATTAACCCCCAGGACCATTGACGCCATCTTGGCGTCGGCTGCCACCATGCCGGTGGAAATTTTTTCCCAACTTTCAGAAGAATTAATGGATCGATACATTCCCCCGGTGGTCCCGGCATAAAGCACATTGGGTCGCTGGGGATCCAGGACCAAGGACACCACGAAATTGACTTCAGTCATTCCTGACATACGTTCTGTCCAGTTTCGCCCCCCATCCATGCTTCGAAAGACCCCAACGGTGGTGGCGGCATACACCATTTCCGTTCCACGAGGATTAAACACCACTTGATTCACGATGGCAGAAATCGTTCCCTTCTGAATTCCGGCATTAAATTGATGCCACGTTCGTCCCCCATCGGGACTTTTATAAGTCCCATCCCCCATGGTTCCTGCGAAAACCGTCGCCGGAAGCTTCGGGTCAATGGCAAGACTAATGACTCGGGTGCGGGACAATTCCCCCCCAAGTCGCTTCCAGGTGGTTCCGGTATCCTTGGATTTGTAGACGGCCTCATCAGTGGCGACATACATTATGTGCGGTTTCGTCGGGTGCAGGGCGATGGAGACGATGGTGTCACTCCGTTGCCCGCATGCCGGCATTCCCACCAAAAGAAGGAGCACGAGGAACCGTAACGTTTTGATGGGAAGGACAGTCATCTTCATCCTATTCCTCAGATCATCGTGAAAGAGCATAAGGTTTTGCATACCCGGTCAGTTCCACATACCCCTTCCCTTGTATCGCTTGGCCTTTCCATTTTCCCGAAACCTCAACGGCTCCCTCCCAATAGGTGACTCCCGTACTCTGAGTGGTGTTGAGTTCTTGATTGGCTAAACGGGGGATGAGCTGTAATTCGATCCCTTCCTCCGGGATCGATAATACCCATTGATGGGGATAGCGGGCACCGCTCACCGGGCTGGTCCAATATTTTTGAACCGTGATGGCGAACTCCTCCCAGCGGAGATGTTGGGAAGAACCATCTGGGGCCACGAGCGTTCCACTAGAGGCGGAATCAAAGGATCCATCGTTTTTTCGAAGCCCATAGGCCATGATTTCAAACTGGTTATCTAATTGAAGACTGAACCAGTCCCATCCTACCAGCCCTTTTTCCAATTCCCCAGACCCAAATTCATGGTCCATCCAGCTAGTCCCTTTAACCGAGAAGGATTCAAGAGGAAGGGAAACCGAACCGGTCGTCTGCAGACGGGATAACGAATAATAATGGGAAGCCTGTCCGGTCTCCGAACCTTTGGGGCTCACTCCGTCGTTCCCATGAATGACGGGCGGTTTCTGAGGTTCCACCAAAAGATCGATCGAAAATTGGGGAGATTTGGCAGAAAGATGAAGGGATTGATGTTCGAGGTCGACCGAATGAACTCGCCATTGGTCAATCCAAATATCTAAAGAATTCGTTCGAGCACCGGCTTTCCCCATGCCCGCCCGGCTCAATTTTTCAGCAAAACCGAACTGACCCCCATTGACATCGGTGATGGCAAAATGAGCAAAAAAGATATTCCTTATGGCCCACGAGGAGGGATTATCCCAGACCAGAGCAGAATCGATGCCTCGGCGGAAAAACGTGAGTTCGTAGCCGAGTTGTTGCCCGCGTGGTCCTGCCAGATGGCCAGTAAAGTACCACCACTCGGTTTGGAATTGGGGGTGATTACCATGGTCCCGAGGAAAGAGAAAAGCATACCCTGGCAACGCTGGGGAGAAAGGAAGAGTTGCAGGAGGCAGATCGGAAGCAAAGAGGGATCCTGGTAAGACAATTCCACCCGTGAGGAACAGGCCAATACGAACCCACAGGAGGAAGTGTGCTATCGTCATCACCCCAACCTTGGGTAGAACATCCTTCACACTTTTCCAACCATGTCAGGTTATACCATGATGTCAAAAAGTGTACAAACGCCTTTCCCTACAAGCATTTTTTCATTTTTGAGGGCTTGCCTTCATCCCTAACTGGCGTTGACTTTGTGGAAAATCCTCGGCTATCGTACCGCATGTCTTTTCACGTTTCCCCGCCCAAACACGAACCATTTCCCATCCCGGACTGTGTGCCGATTTTCCCTTTACCGACAGTAGTCTTTTTCCCTGAAACTTATTTGCCTTTGCATATTTTTGAGCCTCGGTATCGGGATATGGTTCAGGATGCGACTAGTCACGGCCAGTGTATTGGAATGGTGCTCTTACAAGAAGGTTGGGAGGACCAATATGAGGAGACGCCCGCTATACACTCCGTTGGGTGCGTGGGGAGAATGATTAGCTCACACAAGCTTTCCGATGGGCGCTATAATATCGTTTTGCAAGGCCTTCAGCGATGTAGGTATGTAGAACAAACCGTATCGACGAGTTATCGCCAGGCTCAGGTGGTTCCCATGCCCCTACCTCTTGAATTTTCGGTGGCGGGAGAAACTCGGTCCTGCTTAGAAGAGGTGGCTCGGGACTATCTCACCTTGAAAAAGGCCAAGGAGCTTTGCGAAGTGATTACCTCGGGAAAATTGACTGACTCGATCCTCATCCATAACCTTTCGGCAGGATTAGATTTAACCACGGTTGAAAAGCAATTCCTCTTGGAATCTGAACATCTTCCTCAGCAAGCGCGGCGCCTCATCGATTTGATCCGGTTCAAACTCGCTGATTTACGAACGGCTCAAGGATGACTGGCCTGTCCTCATCAATTGCGATTGAAGTCAACGGGTTAGGCAAATCATATGACGGAGTTCAAGCCGTCGACAATCTTTCTTTGTCCATTCAGACTGGAGAAATTTTTGGACTCTTGGGCCCGAATGGTGCAGGGAAAAGTACTACCCTCCGAATTTTAATTACCACCCTGGGACCCACGACCGGGACGGCCACGATTTTTGGTCATGATGTCGTACAAGAAGCAGACACGGTAAGACGACTGATTGGCTATGTCCCTCAAGAACGAGCCATTGATCGATTTTTGACGGGGCGTGAGCACTTATTGCTCCTTGCTGATTTATATCATCTGCCCAAACAGGAAGCTCTGGCTCGCATTGACTCGTTGTTGACTTTGGTCGATCTCCAAGACCATGCGGATCGAGTGGCTAAAGGGTATTCTGGGGGGATGAAACGAAAATTAGATATTGCCTGCGGTCTTTTGCCCAACCCTAAGGTTCTGTTTTTAGATGAGCCGACGCTGGGACTTGATGTGCAAAGTCGGCTGAATATTTGGGACTATGTTCGCCAATTACAGCAACAAGGCATCACGATTGTCATGACCACCAACTATTTGGATGAGGCCGATCAATTGTGTGACCGATTGGCCATTATCGATCGAGGCAAAATTCAAGCCATTGGCTCACCGAAAGAATTAAAAGCAGGGTTGGGGGGGGATGGGGTATGGCTCACCCTGAGTGATGCGACCCCTCAAGCACTGGAGGCTCTCACCGCTGCCCTTCAAGGGCTCCCGTTCGTGCGGGCCATTCGCCCAAGAGACCAAGGGTTGGATATTCGGGTGGATGGTCCCGAAAAGGCCTTACCAGCGATTTTAGAAACAACCAGTAAGGTCGGATGCCAATTGGATGGCATTGAATACCATCGCCCCCGTCTTGATGATGTCTTTGTGGCTCACACCGGACGATCTCTGAACGATCAACCTCCAGATCCCACACCCTAACGTGTCTGAAAATCCCACTCTGATTGATTGAGTGAAAGGTTCGACCATGAATGAACAAATACAAGAAGTCCTCGCCCTGACCAATCGGTGGGTGAAACGTCTCAGTCGAGAAAAATTCAGTATGTTATTTACCCTGGTACAACCCATGTTGTTTTGGCTCATATTTTTTGGCAACCTCTTTCAACGAGCCGCGGATGTGCAGGTTGTGCAAGCGCCGAACTACATGAGTTTTCTCGCAGCGGGGGTAGTGGTCATGACCGTCCTCAATAACGGGTTGGCTGGGGGTGTCGACCTATTATTCGATAAAGAAAACGGATTTTTGGAGCGCCTTATGGCCACCCCCATTAAACGGTCATCGGTTATTTTGAGTCGGTTTCTATTCGTGATGGCTATTACCGCCATGCAAATTCTGGTTATTTTAGGTGTGGCATTTTTATTTGGTGTGAGTGCCGAGACCGGCCTTCTGGGAATTGGGGTCATATTAATTATCGGAATGTTGTTTGGTATTGGCTTGACCGCCATTTCCATGGCCATGGCATTTTCGGTTAAGAGCCATGGGGATTTTTTCTCGGTGTTGGGCTTCCTCTCGCTTCCCATGATTTTCTTAAGCTCGGCCCTTGTCCCGTTGGTCGCCATGCCTGGTTGGATGAAAGCGTTGGCCTTTTTTAATCCCATGACCTGGGTCATCGATGCCGTCCGGCCCTTGATCCTTTCGGGTTGGAGCCAAGCGCTTCCCCAGGTGGCTATCGCGCTAGGAGTCCTCGCTGTTTTTGATGCGCTGTGTTTATATGGAGGAGCACGAGCCTTCAAACGTTCGGTAGGGTAGCTCGACAGATTGAATTCACCACCGAGGTGGAATGAATGATAGGTTTTCAATCCCCTCTCTGGTTCTTTTCAGAAACTTTCTGTGACTCACGGTCCCGATTCAAAGATTCAAGCGCTTCTTCAGCTCTTATCGGATCCCAATGAGCAGGTTGCGCAAACCATACAGCACGAATTAGTGGCAATTGGACCATCGGTCCTTCCCTTTCTTTCCCCGGCCCAACATAAACATCCTCATTTAGAACCTCGACTGGCGTTCGTTCGAGAGGAAATTCAATTTTGCCAACTCAAAGAAGAATTTCAGGGATTTGTTTCTCGAAGTGGCCGACAAACGGACTGGGAGGAGGGGGCCTTTCTCATCGCCAGATTGGGGTATCCGGAATTACTCCCCGATCCTTTTATCAAACAATTAGATCTTTTGGCGGAAGAGTTTCGTCAAAAATGGCAAGCCCCGGAAACCGCAACCGGAAAGGCGGCAAAGTTGTTAAGTGCGTTTTTATTCAAGGATAAGGGATTTTCGGGGAATCAGGGGCAGTACTACGATCCGGATAATAGTTACCTACATCGTGTCCTGGAAACCCGCCAGGGCATTCCTATTACCTTATCGGCCCTTTACGTCTTTGTGGGAAACCGTGTAGGCATTCCCTTAGCAGGCGTAGGGATGCCGGGGCACTTTCTGGTGATGCTGGAAGGAGAATCCCCCCCGCAATTCGTGGATTGTTTTAACGGGGGAACCATATTACAGAAACAGGATTGCGAGAAATTTCTTGCCGCTTCGGGGTTGGCTTTTCAACCCAAGATGCTAGAAAAAAGCACGACTCGAAACATCTTACTTCGCATGCTCAGGAATTTATTGCAGGTCTATCAACAAGATGATCACACTTCGATGACTCGTCGTATTGAAGTGTTAATCGAGATGATAGAGGCCCATTCGTCCGATACTGACCGATACGGATAATCCGCCCCATAGTATACTGAAGCCTTGTCGATGAAGAGGAGAGACAGGGATTCCTAACGTGGAATCGCCTCTAAGACTCTCTCGAGAAAATCGACATGATTCCAAGCTTCTGGGTTCCGGGTCAGACCAAGACGGACCACGACTACCTGGCGGGAAGGAATGATTGAAATGAATTGTCCTTCATGGCCAACGGCGTGGAAAGCATCTTCGGGAATGGTCGAGGAGAAGGACCCTCCCTGCCATTCCCTCGGAATTTTTACCCAAAAATGGGCCCCATATTGATGAAAGGGAGACTCCGGAACGGGGGTAGTCGTAAAATCGACCCAGCCTTCCGGGAGAAGGCGATGCCCATCCCAAACCCCATCCTGAAGAAATAATTGCCCCAATTTAGCCCAATCTCTGGCGTTGGCATACATAAATGTGGCTCCCACGAAGGTGCCGGATGCATCGACTTCCAGGATAGCGCTATCCATTCCCAGGGGTGTAAAAAGGTGTTGGTGGGGAAAGTGTAAATACGTGGCCTCCCCAACCACTTTCCGGAGAATTCCTGAAAGGATGAGGGTCGTCCCGCTGGAATAACTCCAAGTGGAGCCCACTTTCTTGATGAGGTCCTTTTTTGCGGCGTAGGTCGCCATGTCAGGAGTCTGCAACAGCATGAGGTTCACATCGTTCAGCAGGCTATGGCGGCCTTCCTGAAATTCTAATCCACTGGTCATGTGAAGGAGCTGAGCCAGAGTAATGTTGGCCCGTGGGTCCCCAGGAGCCTGCCATTCATTGACGGGTGCAGGATCCTCTATTGAGAGTTTTCCCTGGTTAATCAAAAGACCCATCAAGGCATTCATGACACTTTTGGTCATGGACCATCCGAGGAGCGGGGTGGAGTGGGTTATTCCCGAGGCATAGCGTTCTCCCACGATTTGACCATGGTGGGTAATAACTACGGCTCGGGTTCGACGACGATAGGTGGGGTGGGATTCGGAAAAGGCCCAATCCAGTGTCGTCTCAAGACGATTCCGAATGAGCTTCGGAGCCCGTGGAGCGTTAGGGGGAAGAGAAGATGGCAGCCTTTCGACATATTCTGCTGAATCGCCATCAGAAGTGGTCTGGGAAGGAAAAGGTTTGTTATAGGAGTCCGCGGTGATGTGAGCATCGGGCATCAGGGAGCAACCAAGACGTGGATGATACCGAGCTCTTTTGGTAACTATTCCGAAAAAACTCGCCGTGACCAACTGGGTTGAGTGGTTAATGTGGGTGTTAAACACTCGTAGACTGGAGAGGTCTTCTGCTCCCAGGTCCTCCCTGAGAATGGAATCGGGATCCCGATGAGAGACAAAAACGCCAGAACAAAGAATCTTGGCTTTATACGCGACACCTAGCGCTATCCGAGGCTTGAGGTAAGCGACCCCGCCCACCAAACAACCCAGAAACAGGAGGGAAATAAGCAAGGGTTTCGGTTTCAAGCCTAACACCGTTAGGATGAAGAGCCTACTTGTTTAGGGAAGATGTAGGCCTCACGACCATGGATGGTTCAATGTTGGGAAATCAAGGAAAGAGTTAATCCGGTGTTCATGTTGGTGGCCCCCAAAAACTTTAGGCGGTAAGGGTAAGGAGATCCTTTCCCTTAATAATTCGACCTGAAAAGTACCTCCTGGCCTGGGTTACCACGTTAGCCCTGTCAGCCGCCTGGTAGAAATGTGAAAGGACAAGCTGTTTGACCCCTGCCTTGTGAGCCACTTGCCCACATTGTTCGGCATGCATGTGGGTGGCCCCGGGATTCCGAGCAGGGAACGAACAGTCTAGTATAGCCACATCTACACCCTGACAAAGCTTGATGAGGTTCGTGCTCGCCATGGCATCACCCGAAAAGGCTATGGCCTTTCCACCATATTCCAGACGGTACCCTAAACATACCTGTTGGTCTGAGTGGGACATTGGCCTGGGGATCACACGAGTGGGTCCGATGAAAAAAGGTCGGTCCTTCACTTCCTTGAGGGTGACGGGAAAGGGGGCATCCGAAAAATTGGGGAAAGTATTGAACATTGATTGAAATATCCGTCTTGTCCCCGGAGGGCCAAAAACCGTGAGGGGAGGGCGACGAACCGAACCGAATTTTGATTGACAAACCGCATCGAAGAAGAAGGTAATCACATCCGAAAAATGGTCGGCGTGGTAATGGGTAAAAATTAGGTGTTGAATAGTATGGCGGTCTGTGCCGGATTTCAGTAAATTGGTGAGCGTTCGGGGCCCGAAATCCAGTACAATCGGCCGGTCGGTATGAAAAAGGTACCCCGCGGCAGCACGAGTCGGATGAAGATTCGTTCCGGAGCCTAAAATGGTCACGTTCATAAGAAAAGCAGGCAGGGACGGTAAGGGCCGAATGTCACAATAATAACCATGAGCATAAAGACTGACACATCCCGATCGATCAACCCCTTTGCGGGACTGTTCGTGTTGGGCCTTATCGTAGCAGGCATCTGGGTTTGGAATCACCTAAACTTTGATACCCAAGATTACATCATCGATGAAATCGTGCCCTGGATCATGGCGAGTGTGGTCCTGAGCGGAGGATTGTGGATTGGATGGCGGAAATGGCAGGGTCGGAAAGAGCGAGAGCAGCTCCGAGATCGATTAATTCAACGGTTTCAAAAAGAACCCTCTCCCCAAAAACGACGAGATTTGGCCTTCACGCTGATTGAAGTCAATCGTTTTGAAATGAGTGGGTTAGAGTCCATCGCGGAACCGATGGCGGAACTCTTTATTTGGACCTTGAACACGTCTCTCGGTGACAAGCAGCACCGTATTCGAGGGATGGCAGCCAGTTATTTAGGAATTTTGCAACATCGGGCCTCCATTCCCCTGTTAATCCGTTTTTTAGAAGATGATCATGCCTATGTTCGGGCCAATGCCGCCTTGTCGCTCGGTCGCATGCGGGCAGAAGAAGCCAAGGCGAAATTAGAGGAAACTATGAAGGAGGATTGGGATCAGACCGTAAGAAGCCGTTCTCGCGAAGCATTAGAGCGGATCCCAGGATAGAAAATAGTCGTGTTTGGAGTATGGTGTGGCCCTGAAACGGGTTTGGGCGGCGCCCGAAAAGGAAGCAGGTCTAGCCCAATTCTTTGTTCAGTGCGGTTTGATCGGTTTCGGTAAAACGATAGCCTTGATCCATCAACGTCTGCATCCCGTCCATCAAGGTTTGAAACCGAATGTCTTTCCTGAAAGTATCGAATAACCCCGTCAGGGCCTGTAAAGATCTGGGCGAGGGTTGTCCATCCACCTCAGGGAGGTTAAAGGCATGAAGAACGTCCTGGAGTTCGTGGGTGCTGTATTCCTGGTTATCATCCCCATCCCCCACCAGTGCCATTTGGAAGAAGGTGAGACTGAAGGATAACTCTTGCTGAGTTTGACCAAAGGCCTCTCGTGCTGCCTCTAACCCTTGAGGATACCGCTTAACGCAGTCCGCATGTTCTTCCTCACTAATGGGAAGAAAGTGAATTTTCTCCACCTCAGCCTTGGTTTGGGGTGGTTTCCCCATATGGCGATAAAACCAGGTCGTGCAGGTATCGGCCAGCGAGAAGGCTTTCTTATCCTTTGCGATTTGAGCGCGAATGTGTTGGGTTAAACCTTGAAACACGTCCCCGCCGGGTGAGCCCCACGTAAGCAGAGGCATGGCGGTCAATAGGAGAGATCCGGTAAATCCCATGACCAGGAGAGAATGTAAGATAGGATGTTTCAATCCAGGAACCCTCCGTAAAGCATACTGGTGTGTAGTATATCATCGGAAGAAGAGGTATTTGAATCCAGAGGAATACTTTTCTTCTTGGAGTTAGGAAGGGGCTTTCAAGACGCTGGTCTTATTTTCGGTGACTCATCGCGTCATCCTTCTTTTTTCCCCAAAGCCTTAACCGGAGGTCGTGATACAATAGAGTCATGGCCACTCAAACCGTTCAGATGCAGGGTCATATTATTGACTCGCTGATTCTGGCAAAAGTCTTGGACATCATCGTGATGTTGGGTGGGACGTTTGCCCTGACCAAAGTGATGGTGGGGACCCATCGAGAAGATTCCTCCTACGCCACGATTCAGATCGAGACTCCTACTTCTCAGTTGATGCAAGAAATCTTGGAAGCTATTCAACCTCATGGAGCCCAAGTCGAGGATGAACGAGATTGTACGCTGACGCCGGCTCCCTCAGATGGCGTTCTCCCTGAGGATTTTTATGCCACATCCCACCTTCCGACACAGATTCGGTGGCAAGGACAATGGCTGGCCGTTCAACAAACCGAAATGGACCTGGCGATTGTCCTCAACCCTTCTACACCAGAAGCCAACATGATCCCCATGAGTGCCGTCCAGAAAGGGGATCTTGTGGTGACCGGGAGGGAAGGCATTCATGTGTCCCCGCTGGAGCGGCCACAAGAGCGGGACGTCTTTGGGTTTATGGAAGCCCAGGTATCTTCCGAGCGTCCGTACCGCCATATCATCGCGGATGTGGCGAATCGGATGAAGATGATTAAAGAGCGAAGGGATGCGGGAAATAGCGAGATCAAGGTGTTGTTCGCCGGGGGGCCGGCTATTGTCCATGCCGGGGGGCGGGAGGCTTTGGCCTGGATCATCGAGGCAGGCTACATCCATGTGATGTTTTGTGGGAATGCGCTGGCTGCCCATGATATGGAAGCCAGTTTATACGGGACCTCCCTAGGTTACAATTTAGGCATCGGGCGATCCGTCCCACACGGACACGAACATCATCTTCGAACCATTAATCATATTCGAAGCCTTGGCAGCCTTCAAGAAGCCGTGAATCGGGGGGTCATCCACGAAGGCATCGTGGCGGCCTGTATCCGGCAGCAGGTACAGATGGTCTTAGCCGGAACGATTCGAGATGACGGCCCATTGCCGGATGTCATCACCGATTCGGTCCAAGCTCAGGAGGCTATGCGAGCGGCGTTACCCGGAGTGGATCTCGCGTTGTTGGTCGCCTCCACACTTCATGCGGTGGCCACCGGCAATTTGTTGCCGGCCACGGTGCCAACCGTCTGTGTCGATATTAATCCTGCGGTCCCGACCAAATTGAGCGACCGGGGGAGTTTTCAAGCCGTGGGGTTGGTTATGGATTCCTCTTCCTTTTTACGAGAACTGGCTCGGGAGTTAGGGTGGAAGGGATAGGTAATGAGGAAAATTTATGAGCCGCCTTCTCATGTGCCCGCCGGATTATTTCGGTATTGAATACGAAATTAATCCGTGGATGCGGGTTTCCAATGAATCCGATGCCCGGCGGGCCCAGGCGCAATGGGAGGGACTCACTACCGTCTTAACCCAAGAGGTGGGCGCCAAAATTGAATACCTGGATCCCATCTCAGGCCTACCTGACTTAGTGTTCACGGCAAATGCCGGTGTCGTCTCTAGTGGGAAGGCTGTGCCCAGTCAATTTCGACACCCGGAACGTCAGGGGGAGGAACGTTTTTTTATCGAGTGGTTTGTCAAGAAAGGCTATGAGGTGTGTTCCCTGGATCCCGAAGTTTTTTTTGAAGGAGCCGGAGATGTGTTAGGCTGGACGGAGGTGTGGTTCGCCGGATATCGTCAACGAAGCGACATTCGAGCTTACGACCGTCTCACGGAAATCTTTCACGTAGAAATTCTTCCATTAGAATTGGTCGACCAGCGGTTTTATCATTTAGACACTTGCTTTTGTCCACTCAGTGGTGGAGAGCTACTGTATTTCCCTCCCGCGTTTGATTCTTACGCTCAACAGGTCATTGAATCGAAAATTGAGAAATCCAAACGCTTGGTGGTTCCCTCAGATGAGGCCCTGCGTTTCGCCTGCAACGCGGTCTGTATTGAACAGGATGTGGTGTTGCCCACCGGATGTCCCAAAACCATGGATCTGTTATCCAATCACGGATATCTCCCACATCCTGTGGAATTGGACGAATTCCTCAAGGCCGGGGGCTCCGCCAAATGTCTCACCCTCGCCCTCGTTTAAGCGTTCAATGAACTTTCATGAGCTAAGGAAGCCGACTCTTCCATTGTTAGCATTGGCCAGGTCTTTTAGGATGAGTCGTGCAAACTCGTGCTTCGCGGTCACGACAAGTTATAGCCGGTAGGGGTAGAATTCTTCCCTGTTCCCAATTTTTATTTTTTTGGAAAACCAAGTCAGCCTAAAAAAAGGAATTAGGCAATAATCACCATACCGTTTCGGTAATGTAAGCCATGGAACGTTTTTACGATCTAGGGGATGAGGAGACGGTCCAGCGACATATAAAAGTTGAACGGGAACGGGCCAAAAAGCTTCGCAAATCGCCATGGTGGAAAAACCAGGTTCAGAAAGGGCTCTGTCACTTCTGTCAGCAATCGGTAGGGACCGATCAACTCACGATGGATCATCTGGTGCCCCTGGCTCGGGGCGGGAAAAGTACACGCGGAAACATCGTCCCCGCGTGTCCCGATTGCAATAAGAAGAAACAATTGGATACACCAGTAGAATCCCTTCTCAATCAAGTGTGGGATGACGAGGAATAGGGCAATTGGGGTGTTATCAACCTGAAGAGAGGTACTCTCTTAAGGAAATAATTCGGATATTTTGAAACTTTTTCAATTGAAGCATGGCTTTATCTCCTGTCACGATACAATCAGCCTGACCCGCTTCGGCACATTCTAGAACTCGGTTGTCAGGATCATCTTGCAACACGCCAACTCTACGAGTTGGCTTCACCATTTCTCCTATTTCAGCCAAGAAAACTGCAGTCTGACTCAAGCCCTCGGCATCTCGACTGAATTTCCTAGCGAGGATCAGCAATACTTCATCAATAATGGCTTTGGATAAGACAAGGGAATCCGTGCCTTCAAGAATACAAAGCAAAGCTTGTTCAGCCTGACTTTCAGGGAATACGAGAGCCGAAATGAAAATGTTACTGTCGAAAACGACTCGCACTATTTAGCCAAATATTTCCGAAGATCCCGTTCGGTAAGGATGCCCTTTTCTTTGGCCTTTCGGGTCCAATACTGCTGAGTGTCCAGGAACCGTGATTTGAGTCGTTCTCTTTTGGCAACTCTCAAGGCTTCTTGAATGATCGCGCTCACGGTCTTACCTTCTTCCTGCGCCAATTCTTCAAGTTCCTTGGACAAATCAGGGGGAAGCGAAATAGTTTTTTTAACGGCAGATCCCATACGCATGACCTCTGGTATGAATAAATCATACCATGACCTGTCGTCCCCGATCTAGGGCCGCAAACAAACCCATGAATTATTTTCTTGGCGGAAAATGACCTTGAAAATAGTTTTTAGAGAATGCTTTTTGATGAGAGTATTAGACTGATTTAGGGACCAATACTTTTTAAGGGGAGGGGATGGTCGCCTCAATGCGCCGTTTCAATTTTTCGTATAGATCCTTCTCATCGTTCCATACAATGTGGTTGTACTGACGTGTATCGAAGTGGGTTTTTTCTATTTCATCTTCTTTACAGGTCCAAATCACATCCATTCCTATGCCCTTAGCAAATCCGGCCTCATAGTAGACCCCACCACGATGGCCGGTAAAATCTGCCACCAAAAATCTGCTTTTCAAAATTTCTGCAATTATGGAATCACATATTTTTTCGTTGTGTTCGTGCAGGTCAATTCTTAGGGCCTGGTATCCGGTTTCTTCAATCGCCTTTTGAAAGCCCTCTCTCCAGACAGTTTCCAATGATGAATCAAACCACATGGCCACAAAAACCTGTTTGTCAACTTCGTTTGTTTTCCCTCTTTCCAGTTCAGCAATTCGGGCCCAACCACCTTCCGTCAAAGTAACATCGACAGCTCCCACGGATAACGAGCAAGATATCCAATCCTTTTCCTCTAGTGTTTTTGCGAGAAATACCATCGCTCTAGCATTCTCGGCAAAAAAGACCGGGTAATCTTGTTCGATAGAGAATCGGATTCCTTCTCCCGGAAAATCTGTACTCCTATAAATATTTTCAATATTCGATCCAGCCTGTCGCTCACGTGAGAAGGGAAACGCTCTGAAAGGATATCATCGGCGGAGATCACGGGAGTATCGAAAGATTTTTTGGAAGCCTCTTCGCTTACAAGAGTGATAATAGGCTCTTTCTGAAGATAACGCTCCCGGAGATAGGCGGAGAGCTTAGTCTTGTCAATTGGTGAGCGGTCTTCTAATCCACGATTGGCCTGCGGCGATATTTTATATTCTCCACAGGTTGGGCACTCGAAAAAAGTTATATCGCGGTTGGGATCTGTCGATGTATTGGTACAAATCTGCTTGCAAATTGGACAATTTATCTGCGTATTCATAACATTCCTAAATTACGTAAATAATTTATTTGATAATTTTAGCATTCCCAAAAACTCTGGGTATGAGGCTCATTGCTAGATAAATACAAAATTCCCGTAACGACCGGAGTGAATACTGGCACCTCACCTTCAATCCTAAATAATTATCGTCGAACCAGCCGGATCCACCGCCACAAATTGACCAGGCTGAACAGGGATGAGGCCAAGTACGTTAATGCAGCGGCTTTGAGAATCCGCCTAGCACCGACTAAGTCAGGTGGGGCTAAATACCCTCCCTCCTTGAGGATGGGGAGGGCCCGCCGGAAGCTGGCGTTCCATTCGACGGGAAGTGTGAGTAAGTGGATCAATGCCGAGAGGCTCATGGTTCCGATAGCCACGACCAACACAGCCAGGCCCACCGCGGGTATTCTCGTGACTCCGGCCAACACGGGAAGGCCCAGCATTAAATACGAGCCGACCCTCTCGGCTTTTTGCGCGAATTTGATCAGATGCGTGCGATCTTGAAGCGGGCCATAGCCGTCATGATCTTGCAACGCATGGCCCACCTCATGGGCTGCGATGACGGCGGCCGTGAGGGATTTGCCGCTAAAATGTTGCGGGGATAACCCGACGAACTTTGATTCAGGATTATAATGATCGCCTAGAGGGGTGGGTTCCACTCGTACCTGTTGCAGACCGAAGCGGTTGAGCAGATGACGGGCGAGTTCGCCGCCGGTGCCAGGGAAATTTTCCCGATGCCCCCGGTATTGTCGAAACACCCACCACACCCACAGTTGTGGACCTATGACCAACGCAATGAAAATTATGGAGAGTAAAATCAGTCGCATAACAGAATGAGAGCTCAGGTTTTTCTTATCTTACCAGGAGAAACCCAATCATGATGAGGCAGATGAAAGCTATTAGGGGTGTAGAACCGTCTAAGACCAAACGAAGTGTGGTCGGATTTCCTTTTTAAAAGAATTCCCCCCCGTGCCTTAAGGTTAGGTCTTTCCCACGGCCAAGCTCCGGCCATGCTCTAATAACAGCCAAATTTCTTGCTCTTGCCACCATTGAAGCGTGGGAATGTCGGTAGAAGTCGGATTGTCCTGAGCTATGGAGCATGCTTCGATGAACTGCATGGGTTCCCATCGCCCAGACTTGGACATGACGGAGGAAAAGGAACCCTTTTCGCGCAATTTCAGGGAAAGAGCCTCAAAAACGGGATGTGTAGGGAGACGGCGAAACCAATACCGGGCGTTGGAGGTATCGGGCTCTCGTCGATGGAGAATTCCATGCCAATACCAAGCTTCGGTGGTTTCTAGATTTTGAACCAAATTGTGGGCCTGGTCCCACTCCCCGGCGATCATTTGTAAGCCTGCCTGAACAATTATGGCGTGGGTGCGATTTTGAATGGGAGTCTCCCAAAAATCTTCCATGGATGTGTGTTGAAGAATATCGACTAACTGATGATCGGTGTGAGTGGCTTGATGGATCAGAGGCAAGGTGGCCAGGCCGTCCCTAAACTTGCCCCACAGGGAAGAATTCGAATCGATGGGGAGAGTGGCGTGGGGCGGCATCCCTGACAAACCTTAGGGGGTAAAAAAGGAAAAGCCGGCATTAAATAACCAACCATTGATTCCGACATTCCGTTCGCCAAGGCCAGCATTGGAAATATGATGAAACCGGATGCCAACGGTGATGGCGAGAGGTTCCCATACAAAATACGACAACCCTATTCCGGTTTCCAGAATAAAATTCCATTGAATGCTCTGCTCGGGAATCCGAGGTGCCAGATCGGTCCATACGATGCCGGCCCCCCCATCCCAAAAGGGCATCCAGCGACCAAAAGAAAGAAAATTATATTTCAACACGAGGGAGCCCCCGAAGGCCGAAGCACTAAACGGTTGGTAATAGTGGGCGGCCACGGGTTCAACCATGAATTCCACGTTTCCCATAATCGGTCCCGACCCGATTTCATCCGTGATGATTTGTCCCAATTGTGGTAACACAAAGATGGCACTGCGATTGGCCGAGGGTTGATTGTCAAAGACATTGTGACCTTGAAAAAAGCTCGTGAGAACTCCAAATTCAAGGGTCCCTTTGGTGACTCGCTCACGTGCCGTAATTTCCGATCCCCAGGCTGGGGAAATAGAAAACAGGACACACAGAATGGCACAGATGATGAGGGAGTAACGGCGTTCCATAGGGGCTCCAGTGGAGGGTGGGGGGCGTTAGTGAATCTATGAAATTTTGGTGAATGAATGGTTCATGGCAGCATCGAAAGAATTTCCAAAGGCCAACTCCCAAGTGGCATGTGCCGCTCTGATGAATAGGCGAATTGGAATAAACTACAAAGAAGTTCTCACAATATGCAACAACAATTCAATGCACCTTTCCTCTCAATTCGGTACAATAGGGCATGACCTCAGAAGAAACGATGAAGCGTGCTTCCAACTCAACGGTAAGACATGCCAGCTGTGTCTCGGGGGGGGATTCTTTCAAACGGCTTTCCTTGGCAGTCCAAGCCTTAGACCAATTGATCAATAGAGCGCAACAACTCTCCGAATTACCCGATCAAACACACCCCTCTCTCACCAAAGATGGAAACATTGAGAAAAGCGTGCCCCCGTCCCTCCCTGGCCCTTCTCATTTGGGAAACACTGTTCCCAATTTAGATTCCTAAATTTTTCACCGTCCTCCTCATATTGGAGTAGGGATTTTCCCGCGCCCCCCTGTGGGGGTCAAAAAGTTCGCACCCTTACGACGTCTAGAGTTTCCTCCCAAATAAGTGGAGTGAAGTGAAACTCCATGGCCATTCGGACATGAAACGGCAATCCCAACCTTCCATCCATTCCAGGTAACAAACCTGTGGGTAGGACCTCCCGATTTATTTTGGCAGGGGCGACTTTTGGAACGATTGGAAGAAGGAAAAATCCAGCTAGAGAAGGAAGAACCTCCGAAACGCTAATGGAAACTCGGGTGTGAGAGTGATGGAAAAGGGGAAAAATGGGGTGAGTGACGGGAATTGAATTTCTAGGAAAGGATAAAAATATCAATGATTTAAAGGGGTTTGGATGGACAGGAATAGACCAAACGGGATCATCTGTCCGCAACCCCGGAACCTATCCGCAACCGATTTATTCCCTTTTTTTCCAACAATAGAAAAGCCCCACACCGGAGGAGATGGGGATGTTGATAAATGTCATTAAAAAGAAGGTTTGCTAGGGACCAAACCCCGGCCACCGTCCTTGTTTCCCGCAGGGTTGGTGGTGAAGCACCGTCACGGTGGTGCAACCCTTGGGTCCCAAATTTTTTGGGAGAAGTCCCTCTTCTTCTCCCACCTCAACATGAAAAATTCTTCATTTTAGCTTCATGGGTACTTTATGTAGTCAGGGTATGATCTTTTTATGATTCAATTTACCCTAATCACCTTTTCTAAGGAGGAGTCACCATGAAACGTGTTGTGTACATGATTGCTGCCGTGCTCGTTGGTGGAGTCTTACTGACAGGAAGTTGGGCTCTCAGTTCGGAAAACACCCCCAATCAATCTCCTGCTCTGTCCACGGCCACGCTTTCTTTGGAGGAAGCCATCGCCAAAGCCAAGACAAAGTTTCCAGGCCGGGTTCTCGAAGCAGAGCTTGAGGACGAGGATGGCCAGGCGGTGTATGAAATTGAAATTGCCAGCGATGTGGGGGGCGTGCACGAAATCAAGGTTGATGCCCAATCCGGAGAATTGCTGAGCAGTGAGGTTGAAGATCAGGAACACGATGATTGATACCACCAAATGTCCTAAGACAAGGACAAGGAGTGCACATCAACGGCACCCTGACCTCACACGTTGGGGTGCCATTCGGGCAATCAAGAAGGGAGAAGCTAAATCTAAACACACAGACTTCCTGGGTTTTCTTAACCGAACCGGGTGGCTACAGCATTGTGAGAAATGGAGATAGACCATGACCACTGAATTGAACCAAGTCAAAGTTGGACTGGCCCTTGTGTTGGTGGGACTTTTGTTTGGATTCTTTATGGGTATTAGCTTTGGGGTCAATGAAGATCTTTACAAAAATTTTATTGCTGAGGGAATCACCGCCAATCCCACTGTCCACGACGCCAAGAGTCAAGAAAAAATTTGGCGTTATGCCCAACGCGCCCATTTTCATGCAACCGGGATTGCGGCATTCTCGTTAGGATTGATTGTGCTCGTGATGTTTTCGCGGCTCAAACCAAAAATGAAGACGCTAACCTCTTGTTTGCTTGGCCTCAGCAGTTTCTATTCGTTTTCCTGGCTCACGATGTTCGTGTTAGCCCCATCAATTGGTCGTGGGCCGGCCCACTCTCATATCCTAACGGAGAGCTTTGTGGCTATTGGGGTTGGGGGATTGCTTCTTGGGTGCTTTTTCCTCCTAGCTAATCTCTTTTGGGGGATATTTGGAGAAAAGGGGGAAGACAGACTCCCAGTGAACCGTGGTGAGGAATATAGCAGACGTTAACTTTCCTTACCCATTGCCAAACAGACCCAGGAAGATTAAATTCTCTGGCGAGGGCAATTATGCGCATTCTAGTGGTTGAGGACGATTCCGGGGTAGCGGGATTTATCGTAAAAGGGCTCAAGGAGGAGCAGTATGCCGTTGACCTGGCTTCAGATGGAGAAGAGGGATTCAACATGGCCACCGCTATTCCCTATGACTTGATTATCTTGGATATTATGTTGCCCAAGCTAGATGGCCTGACGGTCTGTCGACGGTTACGAAGTCAGAGGAACTCAGCCCCTATCTTGCTCTTGACGGCAAAGGATGCCATTGAAGATAGAGTGACAGGCTTAGACATGGGGGCGGATGATTACCTCACCAAACCCTTCGCGTTCCCTGAATTGCTGGCCAGAATTCGCTCTTTGCTCAGACGTGGTGGTGGGCAGACAACCACCCGCTTGAAGGTAGAGGACCTGGAACTAGATTCTGTTTCCCATCGTGTGTGGCGGGCGGGCCAAGAACAGTCACTGACCAACAAAGAATACGCGATCTTGGAGTACCTGATGCGAAATGAAAATCGGGTGTTGTCCCGATCGGCCATTATTGAACATGTGTGGGACATTCAATATGACAACCTGACGAATATTGTGGATGTCCACATTCGCTCCCTTCGCACCAAGATTGATCGTGATTTCCCCGTGCCCCTCATTCATACCGTTCGCGGAGTGGGCTATGTGCTAAAAGTTCCCGAGATATAGGTCATGTCCTCCTTTCGATCACGCATTCGGTGGTCAAGCATTTCGCTGATTACCCTGCTTCTTCTGATATTTTGTGTCGCCTTGTACACGACCCTGTCCCTCCTGCTGCATCGGCATATCGATGCTCAGTTACTCTCCACCGTACATACGCAGGCTGATCGGGTGAAAGAAGAAACAGGAGATCTTGAAGAATTTCTTTCCGAGGCCTCCCGGCATGAAACCGACGATGACGACCATCATGAACATGAAGAGTATGAGTTGCGGGAGACCATCCGTGACAGCGTTGTGCTGAATCGGAAGGGCATAGTCCAATGGAAAGGCGAGGGGGTCGAATCGGTCGTGGCTATAGACCCTTTCGTAAAAAATCAGGTGTTGCAAGGGAAAACGCTATACGAAACCCTGCATCCTTCTTCAGGCTCATCATTTCGACGTATTTCGTACCCCATCCCCGTTGAGGGAAAAGTCCAATATATCCTCCAAGCCCAGACCTCTCTCGAACTGATCCATGACACGCTTCGATGGCTCATTATCACCTTGGGGGTGGTCAGCATCGGGATGCTAGGGTGTGCTTGGGCGGGCAGTCATTGGATGGCTGGAAAGGTTCTTTCCCCGATCGATACTCTCAGCCAGACGGCAACGACAGTGTCTGCTCAATCCCTTGATACCCGGTTGTTGTTGGATGCCCCGTACGACGAATTTCAACAATTGTCTCAGAGTTTCAACAGTATGTTAGAGCGATTGCAACGAGTATTTGAATCCCAACGCCGCTTTGTGGGAGATGCCGCACATGAGTTGAAAACTCCGCTGACGGCCATGAAGGGCAACGTAGAGGTGGCGTTGCAACGGGACCGCAGCCCCGCAGACTATCAAGAGGTGTTAACGTCATGCTTGGGGCAGATAGAACATCTCAGCAGACTGGTTAAATCCCTGCTTACCCTCACCCAATTTGCAGGAGAACATCCTCCAATCTCTCGAAAACCGGTCCTCTTGAAACCTTTAATTGAAGAAATTGTTTCAGAATTAGCTGTTTTGGTACAGGAAAAAGAGTGCGTTTTTAACGAACACCTTCAGGATGTTCCCTTGATTCATGGGGATGCCGGGCAATTGAAACAACTCCTTATTAATTTACTGGATAATGCCATTCGCCATACCCCACGGGGAGGGTCAGTGACGGTCACGTTACAACCCTCAGGGAATAAGGTGTGCCTCACGGTTGAAGATACGGGTTCGGGGATAGAACCCGAACATCTTCCCCATGTCTTTGACCGCTTTTATCGAGCCGATCGGGCCCGAGATCGAGAGAGTGGAGGAACGGGACTGGGCTTGGCCATAGCCAGGGAAATCGTCCTGGCCCATGACGGAACAATCCAGGTGCAAAGCCAGGTCGGGAAAGGATCAATGTTTATAGTCCAATTGCCAACCGTTTAGGGTACTTTGGGAATAGGGCCCTTGTAAGGAACGCCATGGACTGGGAAAGAAAACAGGTCAAGAAAGAATGGCTCCATAAATTAAAATTCAAGGTCGCATCGCCTTTACCTACAACGAAGGGAAGCCGTCATGATTGAAGTCCTACCGGAAAGCCATGACAACATCCTGGGGGTGAGGGGCATCGGCAAGCTGACCGATCTGGATTACAAGACGATCCTGCTTCCGCGGTTGGAGGGGATGATCAGAGATTACCCGAAAATCCGGTGTCTCTTCTTGATGCCCGAGGAGTTTCGGGGCTGGGAACTAGAGGCCGCATGGGATGATGCGAAATTTGGCGTCCAGCACCGAAATGATTTTGAGAAAGTGGCGGTGGTGGGAGGCCCCCGTTGGGTAGAGTGGGCGACCAAACTTGGGGCCTTGGTATTGAGTGGGGAAGTCAAAACCTTTTCCGCCGAGCAACTGGACGAAGCGTGGGCTTGGGTCAAGAGGTAGGGCCAATCCAATAAAAAGCCCAAGAACTATTCTTCTCCCTGAGGGCCCCTGCCAAAGGAAGGAGCATTAGCAATGCTGCCCCTCACTAGGAAACTGCTCCTGCTGGGCGGGGTCATTCAGTTTATCCCGGTCGACCGAATCAATCCGCCTGTCCAAGAAGATATTGCAACCCCACCGCAAGTCAAATTCATTCTCAAACGCGCCTGTTATGACTGCCATTCTCACGAGACCAAGTGGCCCTGGTAAAGCCACGTGGCTCCTGCATTTTGGCTTTTAGCCTGGGATGTACATGAAGGCCGGGAAGAATAAATTTCTCCACCTGGAATCGGTACAGCCCTAAGAAACGAAACAAACTTCTCAAGGAGATTTTGGAGGAAATCGAGGAAGGAGAAATGCCCCCGTGGTTCTATGTACCACTGCATTCCGAATCACGCCTGTCTAATTAAGATCGCACGGTGTTACGGGAGTGGTCTTAAAGCATTGCCATGCCTCATAAAGGCAAAAGATGACCTGCCCAACCGATCGATGCAGCAATGAACCCATTTCCCAAGGTTCGGGGGGAAGATACCTCAGTCTTTAAAATGTATGGGGTGAGTGACGGGAATTGAACCCGCGACCTCCGGATCCACAATCCGGCGCTCTAACCAACTGAGCTACACCCACCACAGAGCTGAAGGAGTGTTCTGAAAGCAAGAGGGGAATCTTATCAAAGGGCCAAAAGGCCTGCAAGGGAGTCCTGATGCCCGGTTTCCGCGTTTCCAGAAGTTGGGTCCCAAGGGGAGGGGATGACCTGCGCAATTAGGTTGCCGCAATAAAATGAAAAACGATCATTACCTGAATCCCAGGGATGTTGACCGAATTCAAGATGGTATGGTAAACAAAAGATTGCGCATTTTTTTGGGAGGACTTTCATGGCGAATCGACATCGGTCGGCAATTAAAGCGGCCAGGCAATCTGTGCAGCGGCAAGAACGAAACCGGACTATCCTGCGTCGGGTGAAAACCTTTATGAAAAAAGTTCACGGAGCGGTCAAAGAGAAAAAGAGAGATGAAGCACAGACTTCTCTCCGCGACGCGACTTCCGAATTGCATAAGGCGGTGACGAAAGGCACTCTTCACCGCAATACGGCATCCCGGTGGATCTCCCGTCTTACCACCCGGGTGAATGCTATTTAATAATACCTTTCTCCCCGTTATCCACAAAATCGCTTTTTGAAGTTTTGGTCAACGAATAAACCAGCCTAATGCCGGGCTGGTTTATTCCCGGTCGAGGTGTGATCGGATTGGCAGAGGTGAAGAACTAATTCATCTAACAGGAGCTTGGGATTTCCGGCCCGGCCTCCTTTCAGGCCGGAGTCAGCCTGAGCAAATGCATCCCAAGCCCGCCGGAGCTTGGGTTCCGACCAACTCTGAACCTGCATCAAAAAATCTCGGGCCCGAAATGGGGGAATGCCTGCCTGCCGTGCGGCCTGACCTGGTTCCTTCCCCTCTGCTATCAGGGCCCTGGTTTTCCAAATCTTTCGCATTTGCCAAAGAAAGGCCCCCAGCATCCGTAAGGGAGCTTCCCCGGTTTCTAAATTTTTCGCCACAATATCTAAAGCCCGTCCTTGATCTCCTTGGGCGACCGCCTCAGACCAGTCAAAAACGGAGATCCCCGGGGGTTTCCCCCTGACGTTTTCGACATCCTGTGCGGTGACCCGTTGATTTTCCGGGAGATAGGCGGCCAGTTTTTCTAATTCTCTGAGTGGGGCATACAACCCTTCGGCGGCAAGATCCTTGAGAAGTTCCATCGCGGAGGGCTCCAGGTCCAACCCCAACTTTCGGGCTGCCTGAGTCACCCACGTGGCTCGTTGGTTGTCAAAGAGCGGTACACATTCGACCACCATCGCGCGTTTCTTCAGCTCCTGGACCCATTTGGTTCGCCCATCAAGTTTAGAAGCCGCAAACACCAGGGTGGTGGCTGAATTGGGTTCCTGCAAATAGGGAATGAGGGCTTCACCCTGTTTGGCCGGTAACTTATCGGCCCATTTCACGAGCACCACACGTCGCGAAGAAAAAAATGGCACTTCCTCCGAGAGGGTCAAAATTTCTGATGAATCGGTTTCGTCCCCATATATGACGTCTGAAAAAAACGGGGTGGAATCGCTTTCTCTGGGTATGGTTTTGCCCCTTTCTTGGGAATTCTGGCTTTGGGATGCTTGTTGGATCAACGTGAGGGCTTGATCCCGAAAGAAGGCTTCTTCCCCTATGACCGCATAGAGGGCCCCCAGGCCCTTTTGCAAAATGTGACGGGATAGTTCATGGGCTTTCATAGAAAAAATAGGAACATCAGCCTGGGTTCATTGACAGAGATTATCGAGGTTGGTCATCGGATAGGGAGGAGTTCTTGGGTGAGGGCAATAGGGATTTCGATGGAAGGGAAGAATCCTCGGATTCAAGTAAAGGAATTTGGGGCTTGGCATCAAATTTCCCCTGTTCTTGAGCGGATAAAAACCCATCGGCCAAGTCCTCAGCCACTCGTTGGCCAGCTTGCTCGAGGGCTCGATCCTGCAGAACTCGATTAAATTGTAATCCTGTGGAGACTGTCCCTCCCGTGGAAGAGGCGCCTACGAAAAATTCCGCAGATTGTGTAGTGGTTTGAGCCCATCGAGATTTTCCCGTTTTCCTATCCTTGACTTTCACGGCAACCTTCACCCTCACGCGGCTTTCTTGTGTTTGGATCTGAGAAAAGGCGAGAGAGGGGATCGTTACTGAGGCGATCGCCCCTTCGAGCACAAAATCTGCCGAGCGATCATCTTCGACGACCGTCGCGACTCCACCAGATTGAAAAGCCTGGCGAAGGTATCGCGTATATTTAATCTCGAGATTGGGCTCAAAAGTCCGATTGTTGAGGATGTGAATGGCTAATCGAATGGGAGGTCCCAGTGTGGGACGATTTTGAGCTCCCCCGATAACCGGCCCTGGCCCCTCGACCGTGAATTGATACCCACAGCCCCCACTGCTGATGATGAGTATAATTAGACACCATACAGGAATCTTTTCCTTTGGCAGGGAATCTCTTGCTGTATACGTGGGCTTAGCAAACAAAATTCACCATCTTCTGTTCCACATAAATTATTTTCCGAGGTGTTTTCCCCTGCATCCATTCTTTCACCTTAGGATCTTCCTGAGCGGAGGCAATGATGTGGTCTTTCGTGGAACCGGCGGGGACCAGGATTTTACTCCGGAATTTTCCATTAATTTGCAAAGGAATCGTCCATTTGGCCGTGACGACCAGATTGGCATCAAAGGTTGGCCAAGGCTCTTTGCCGATGCTGGTTGTATGCCCCAAGATATTCCAAAGTTCTTCACTCACATGTGGGGCAAAGGGTGCCAGTAACAATACGAGGGTCTCCATAGTGGAGTGCCACCCCGCTCGTTCGGTCTCTGTGAAGGGATGATCAGCGGCGGATTGGCGCAGTTTATAGAGGTCATTCACCAATTCCATCAGCGCGGCAATCGCCGTATTAAATTGAAAATCCCGGTCCAGGTCTTCAGTAACCTTTTGAATAGTCTGGTGGGTGACTCGTTGGAGGTTCGTCAGTAATTCCGACTTTTCTGACTGTTCGGGGATTGGCCCCTTTTGCATAACCGGAAGAAGGTCCTTCATTAACCGCCATACCCGGTTCAGGAATCGATAACACCCTTCCACTCCTGTATCACTCCACTCCAGATCTTTTTCGGGAGGCGCGGCAAACAGGGAAAACAGGCGGGCGGTATCGGCCCCGTAGCGATCACAGAGTTCCTCAGGGGAGGCGATATTTTTTTTGGATTTGGACATTTTTTCGGTTCGGCCGATCGAAAGCGCCCTCCCGCAATGACCGCAGAGCCGGGTCCCTCCCTTTTTGGTGATTTCAGTGGGCATTAACCAACGATGTTCCTCGCACCAATAGGTTTCCTTGGTCACCATTCCTTGAGTGAGCAGATGGAGAAACGGTTCGTCCGCGGTGGTGAGCCCTAAGTCGCGCAATACTTTTGTGAAGAATCGGGCGTACAGTAAATGTAGGACAGCATGCTCAATTCCCCCAACATATTGATCGACGGCCATCCAATGTTGGGCGGCTTGGGGGTTGACTGGTTGGGCCGTTTCCCGAGGTGAACAATATCGGAGAAAATACCAAGAGGAATCGACAAAGGTATCCATCGTATCGGATTCTCGCCGAGCGGGCCCTCCACAGGTTGGGCAAGATACATTGCCAAAGGAGGGTGAATCCTTTAGGGGAGATCCACCTTTGCCCGTAAAGGGTACATCATCGGGCAAAATCACGGGGAGGTCCCCCTCCGGAACCGAGACGATGCCGCACTGGTCGCAGTAGATCATGGGAATGGGGGTTCCCCAGTACCGTTGACGAGAAATCCCCCAGTCCCGAAGCCGAAAGTTCACCGTACGTTTCCCCCAGCCTTCCTTTTCGACATGTTCCCCGATGGCGTCTTTGGCTTCGGACGTAGGTGAACCTGAAAATTTTCCGGAATTTACTAACATGCCCGCGTGATCCTCATAGGCGCCTTCCAACTTGTCCGGGTTGAGACTGGTATCCGGGTTTTGAATAACTAAGCGAATGGGAATGTCGTATTTGGTCGCAAAATCAAAATCTCGTTGATCATGGGCCGGCACCGCCATAATAGCCCCCGTGCCATATTCATACAGCACAAAATTGGCGACCCAAATGGGAATACGCTCATTCGTAAACGGGTTGATGGCATACGCTCCGGTAAATACCCCTTCTTTTTCTCGGTCAGCAGCGGTCCGGGTAGTTTTGTCCAAGCGTGAGACCCGTGTGACAAATTCTCGCACGACAGAGGCCTGAGGCTGGCCCGCGATGAGCTGTTCGACTAGAGGGGATTCCGGGGCCAAGCTCATAAAAGTGGCCCCATGGATGGTGTCAGGCCGTGTCGTAAAAATTCGAATGGCGGAAAGGTCCGGGGTAGGGGTTGCGAGGGGAAAATCCACTTCCACCCCCTGGCTTCGCCCAATCCAATGCCGTTGCATGGCTAACACTCGTGCGGGCCAACTGGTGAGGCGATCGCATCCGTCTAACAGTTCCTGGGCATATTCTGTGATTCGGAAAAACCATTGCTCCAGTTCTTTTTGAATCACGATCGATTCGCATCGCCAACAGAGGCCTCCGTCCTTGCCTTCTTGGGCCAAGACTTGTTCGTTCGCTAACACGGTTTCACAGGAAGGGCACCAATTCACCGCAGACCGTTTGCGATAGGCCAACCCCCGTTCTACCATCTTCAAAAAAATCCACTGATTCCATCGGTAATAGTCGGGCTGGGAAGTATTGATTTCTCGATCCCAGTCATAGGATAAACCCATTCGGCAAAGTTGGCCCTTCATGTACGCGACATTTTCTTGGGTCCAACTGTTGGGGTGGACCCCTTTTTCGATGGCGGCATTTTCTGCGGGTAGACCAAAAGCATCCCATCCCATCGGATGGAGGACCTCAAAGCCCTTCATCGTTTTATAACGTGCCACGACATCGCCAATGGCATACACCCGCACATGACCCATATGAATTCGTCCTGAGGGGTAAGGAAACATTTCCAGACAATAATATTTGGGTTTGTTGGGGTTCTCCTGGACCTTAAAGGTGCCCGATTGGGCCCAATGGGTTTGCCATTTTTTTTCAACGGACCGATGATCGTAGGTGTTGGTCATAGGACTTCCTAAGACAAGATTGACGGCACGAGAGTTTCGCCCATTCCTAAAGGGGGTTTCCCCGTTCCGCTAGCCAACGGAAAAATTGAAGACTCCTCCTGGGGGAGTGATAAACTGCCAGATCGGGTACCAGGTCGTTGGGCAATCTAGCATAGAGGAAGAACCCCGACAAGCAAGCCCGGAAAGTGAAAGGAAACAGGAATAAAGAGAGAATAACGACCGAGAGAGTTTTTGATGAGTAATGAAGGGACTTACGGTTTTCCTTTTGACCCTTTTCGTGGTTTGACCGAGATGGGGGCGGGAGGCCGGGCCGTAGAGCCGGAAATAGCTCCGACGACTTCATGGTGTTCTTTTTGGAGTTGGCGATGATTGGCGATGAGGGGGTCAATGATATTCCCACACATTAAACATCGCCATCCCGGTGCCCAAATATCTCCACTGGTCGCCATATCGACAAAATAGTCAACAACCATGGTTCCCTGACATCTTGGGCATTGCATCTCTTTAACCTCTCATCACACAGCAATTCGATATGCCTATTGCATCGGAGGAAGTGAGACGTTCCTTAAGGGGAGAAGAGGATAAAATTTTTTGAATACATGAGGTGAACAGGTCATGAGGGTCAAACATCCAAAAATAGCAGGAGGGGATGTGGGAGAGGCCTTGGATTATGATTTTTTGTTTAACCGGGTGGGTTTGAGAGGTATGGTCGATTGACTGCGAAGCTTGCGATGGTAGGTAATGGCAAACCTATGAGCCTCATCTCGAATGGCTTGGACCAGCCGAGAGGCCGGAGACTTGAGGGGAAGAACAAAAGGCGTTTTATGTCCCGGGAGAAAAATTCGTTCGTCTTTTTCATTGCGAGCTTTGGCTAACCCACAAATAGCCAGATGCGACAGGCCAAGATGAGCCATCGCATCCATGGCGGCCCCTAATTGGCCTAATCCTCCGTCAATCAGGACGAGGTTGGGTTGTGGCAGGACCTTTCCTGATTTTTTGGCCAATGTTCCTCCGTATCGACGGGTGACTACTTCATGCATGCTGGCAAAGTCATTGGCTCCCTCCACCGTTTTTACGCGAAATCGTCGATAATCACTTTTTTTCATCCGTCCATTTTCCCACACGACCATTGAGGCCACCGATTGCGCCCCCATGGTATTCGAAATATCAAAACTTTCGATGCGATGGGGTAATTCGGACAAACCCAAGATTTTTTGCAATTCCTCGAGGGCGTCCTGAGATTCGGCTTCAATTCGAAGGTGATCCTGTAAGGCTACGGTCGCATTCTCCTGAGCCAGTTTTCGGAGGTGGTGCTTGGCCCCTCGTTCCGGGACCAGGACCCGAACCCGTTCTCCTTTTTTTTCGGATAACCACTGTTGAATCAATCGTTGATCCTCAATAGGGACCGGAAGTAATATTTCTTTGGGAGGGATGACCATTTTGGTATAGAATTGTTCCAGGGTGGTTCGGATCAATTCCTCATCGGAAATCGTTCCGGCATTGGCCCAAAAGAAATCACGACGACCGATCAGCAGCCCTCCTCGAACGAATAGCAATTGTACATCGGCCGCCGTTCCTGCCCGAGCGAGCCCCCAAACGTCCTGGTTGACCGGACCTATTTGGGCCACACGTTGTTTTTCTAACGTTCGCTCAATTTTGTGAATTCGGTCTCGGAGGCGGGCGGCCTCCTCAAATTCTTCTCGTTCGGCGAATTCGCGCATGTGGGTTTTGAGCGCATGGAGTAAATCCTGATCACGCCCTTCCAAAAACCATCGGACTTGCTGGACGATCCGGTGGTATTCTTCCTTGGTTTGATTTCCGGTACAGGGTGCCATGCAACGTTTGATCTCAAATTCCAGACAGGCTCGGTCGGCCTTTCCGTCAATATCGATGGTACACGTAGCCAGGGGAAACACTCTTCTGATCACCTTGAGCGTTTCTCGCATGGCCCCTGTTGGCACGTAGGGACCAAAATAGAGGGCATGGTCGTCCTTGACGCGACGAACAATCGAGAGTCGAGGGAAATCTTCGTGAATAGGTAACCGCAAGTAGGGATACTGCTTGTCATCCCGTAATACCACATTAAAACGTGGGCGATGACGTTTAATCAGATTACTTTCTAAGATTAAGGCTTCCAGTTCTGATTGAGTAACCAGCGTGTCGACCTCCATTACTTGGGGAGCCAAAACACGTATTTTCGGAGTCAGGTCCGCACCCTTTTGAAAATAGGATCGGACCCGGTCTGCAAGCACCGCGGCCTTCCCGATATAAATGATCGTGCCCTCACGGTCTTTAAACAGATACACTCCCGGTCCTTTTGGAATGTGCTCCAATTTTGCTTCCAGACGGTTCCCAGGGTCTGGGAAGTTGGTTATGGAAGACTGGGAATCCCTTTGTTCAGACAAGCGCCACTCCTTCCGGCCGTTGGATCAGTTCGATTTCGTAGCCGTCAGGGGCATCGATAAAAATAAATCGGCTACCGGAAGATGTTTGGGTGGGGCCATCGGTCACGGGAACCCCTTTTGCTTGTAATTCTTGTATAGTGCGGTCCAAATCCGAAACCTCAAAGGCCAGGTGAACGAGATCTTCCTGGACCTTCACAGGACCGCTTGTGGGAAAGCTACATATTTCAATGAGTTCTTCACTGTTGGGGACTGCCAAGAACGCGAGTTCCGACCCTCGGGGAGATACCTTACGTTCAACCAATTCCAACCCCAAAATCTCCCGATAAAATGACAGGGTTTGATCCATATTACTGACCCGCATCCGGGTATGTAATAATTTTTTGACTTGCATGCTGCCCTCCTTTCACTTACCCTAAGATACCAAGGCATATTGAATGGAATATGATACGAAAGGAACCTGGTGCCCATTCCATCTCTTCTTAAAGGTTATTTGAGTCGCCGTTTCCACCCAATATTTAACTCGATACGAATATTATCCTAATGGCCCAATGTCATTATCCATTCCCCCTTAACCCACATGGCCATGGATTGTTCCCTTTTTCCCCCACGCTCAAGGAGGAGGCGTGATTCACCCTGCGGGTCGGTGGTGTGGGATTGTCATCATTTGTCTCTGGTTGGGTAGTGCAGTCGGTGTTCCATTAGCCTTGGCTGAAGGCTTTCGCATCTTAGATCACGGGGCCTCAGCCACAGCCCAAGCCGCGGCCTTCGCGGCTCAGGCCGATACTCCGGCCGCCATCCATTATAACCCAGCAGGCATGGCTCAGTTGGAGGGCATCCAGTTTTCCACGGGCACGCTGTTAATCGGAGGAACCGTCCGCTATAAAAGTGACCTGGGCCCCAAGGTAAAAGGGGACCTTGGCGGCAACGTGGCCAATCCTCCCCCTTCCACCATTTTTCTGACGGCCGACCTTCCTTCCCTGGGTTTGTCCCGTTTGCCCGATTGGACTGTCGGGTTCGGGGTTACCTCTCCCTTTGCTCTCCGCCTCGAATACCCCGAGGATAGTCTGATCGCGCCTGTTTTGACCAGCGCGGCGCTCCCCCTCATTGATCTGAAGCCGACTCTGTCCTACAAACTGAATGAGTACATCGCTTTCGGAGGCAGCTTGGATATTTATACCTTTGCCAATTTTTTAGGAGAAGGGCAGGCTGAACTTCAACAATCGGCTGCCCCCGGCAATGGGTTCGGGATCCCTGCCGGTACGGGGCTCGAAGCCAATGGGGAGGATACGGCCTTCGGATTTTCAGTTGGCCTATTATGGACACCGATTCGCCTTCCCGACAACCGCCCTCTCTTAAATCTCGCGTTTGTGTACCATCATGGGGCGGATTTAGACCTTGATGGGGAATTCTTAGCTGGTGGGCAGTCGTTGCTTGACTCGACGACCACCCTGGAACTCCCCGATATCTACACCTGGGCCATTGCGGGGTGGCCTATCAGGAATGCCCAACGGGAATGGAAAGTGGAGGTGGATCTCGAATATGCCGATTGGACCGACTTCGAAAACCTGGACCTGCATCTGGAAAATGGGGCCGTCATTTCGCAGCGCCGGAATTATGGGGAGGCTTGGGTTGTGATGGTAGGGACGGAATATACCCTTCGGTCCCCGACAGTCATGCCCGGATGGGATGTGTCGGTTCGTGGAGGTTACATTCGATCGGAAACCCCAGTCCCGAGTAAAACCTTTGATCCTTCCAACCCTGATGCCGACTACAACGCCTTCTCCGTCGGTCTGGGTGTGATGTGCCAGGGCCATGGAAAAATCTTTGGCGTACTTCCTTGTCATAGTTTTGGGGTGAAGTCCTTGGGCTTGGATGTGGCCTATCAAGTTCTGCTGTATGAATCCCGCACCATTGAGAACAATCAACAATTTCTCCTCAATGGTGAATGGGATACGACCCTCCACGTAGGAGCCATCTCCCTCCGCATGAATTTTTAGACTTCAGGATAGGGCCAAAAAGGTTCCGTCATTTTTTTCTTCTCTCACAATCGATTTGCCAAAGAGTAGGGTAGGACCCGGGATGGGAATTTCCCCCACTCCCGCATTTTGGCAAAAATGTTTAGTTCCTCCCTTCACCCTTTTCCCTTTTTCAAGTAGAGTGACTCTATCATCGAACCTGGAGTGAGCCTTTTGGCATTCTTGTCCAAACAACACCGCATTCTGGAAAAACCTACTCTGGAATTCCGACCTTTTGGAAAGGATGCCGAAGGACAGGCTATTCAAGACGTCAGTGGCATTAGTGTGAAGGCCAATCTGGAATATTTAGAAGATCTTATTACTAAAAGGGATGGTCCTGAGAGGGCTCGACAGGTATTAGAGGAACTGATAGATCGATTAAATGCTCGAATCCTAGATCCGGCCTACCACGTGACCTTGGATTTTCTCCGAAATCCCTGGAACAGTTATTCATATGAATTCGTGATGTATGTAGTGGAAATTTGTGTGCAACTGACCGGTCAACAGAACTTTGCATTTAATCTTGGACGAGAAAAGTTTCTCTCGCCCATCGTTCAAATACTTGGACGACCCTTTTCCATCATGCAAATTTATCGTCTGTATCCTTATTTTGTAGAAAAATTTACCAAGGGAGCCTTGAAACCCGAAGTGCGGTCCCTGGTCAATGGTCATGCCGTCATGCGACTACAACTGTCTGACTCCACGATTCGACAATTTGGCCCCTATCTTCAAGGGTGTGCCGAACGGATTTGCCAAACGACGAAAGCGACCATCGCGGAAGTTCCTTCCCGCATGTTTGGCCGGCCTCCTGCCACGATTCAAGATTCCAGTTGCATGGCAGAAGGGGCACCCTATTGTGAATGGACGTTTTCGTGGGAACCGCAGGGAGCTCATCGATTGGGATGGAGCGTAGTGGGGGGGGGCGTGGGTCTCCTCACCTTTGTTTTTTTGTGGATGCTGTTTCCTGAGGTCTCGATATGGGCGATGCTTGGGGGGGCGCTCCTCGCGGTGGGGCTGTTATTTGTGGCGAATCGCTTATGGGTAGACCGGAATGAACTTCAAGAGCATCGGAAAATCATTCAAGAACAGTTTGAAGCGGCTGAGCAACGGCATGAAGCTTTGCGAGAAGCGTACATCAATCAGGAACATATTGTGGTGGAAATGCGCCGGAGAGTAGACGAATTATCGATGCTTCATCAGCTGACCTTAACGATTGGCTCCACATTGGACAAACAGACGATCATCGATGCCGGTCTTCAAGCCATCGTTCACTCCTTACCCTTCGATCAATCGTGGTTTGTGTCGTGGGATCCCTCCAAGGAAATCCTTTGTGATATTCGCACGGCCCTTTCCTCCAATTCCGTCACAAGTTTGGGAGAAAACGTCCACATTTCTTCGACTCCGGAAAATTTTCTCTATAGAGCCATTCAAACTAGACGATCCGTGGTGTTTCAGCACGACGAAGCATGGCTCAACACTTGCCCGCCTCTTAAACAGATCGAGCCCATGGATGGCCCCATTGTTACGGGGATGGTGGTACCCATTAGTAGTCAAACCCAACCGCTGGGAGTCTTACTAGTTGGGAAATCGGATAGGACCGCAATCTCAGGAACCGATCAAAATATCATTAAAACGGTGGGGCACCAGTTAGGGATTGCTTTGGATTCCGCACGAGCGTATGAAGAGATCGAAGGGTTGAATAGAAATTTGGAAGGAAAGGTCATAGCTCGGACCGCTGAACTTCAGGAAGCCAACCGGAGTCTGGAAGCCGCAAATATTCGCCTGCAGGAACTCGACCGTGCCAAATCCAAATTTTTGTCTCATTGCTCCCACGAACTTCGAACACCTCTGACTTCAATAAAAGGGTTTACGGAAAATATGCTTCAGGGACTGGTTGGGCCCTTAGTGGAGCGCCAACATTTGTACCTTACTCGGATTAATGCCAATGCCAATCGATTAACCCGAATGATCGGAGATCTCCTGGATCTTTCCCGGATTGAAGCCGGTACCATTCGTCTGGATCGGCAGACCCTATGCCTTCCCAGGGTGTTCGATGAAGTCACGCAGGAGTTACTCCCTCTCACCGAGTCCAAAGGGCAACGGTTAACCGTGACCGCGTCCTCCGAGGACCTGACGGTCCTGGCCGACCCGGATCGTCTTCATCAAATTTTGACCAACATCCTCCACAATGCTCATAAATTTACTCCACGGGAAGGACGAATTCATCTGGAAGGCTGTGTGGCTTCTCCGGATCGGATCACCATAACCGTTACGGATACCGGCCCAGGCATTTCCGAAGAGGCTCAGGAGAAATTGTTTAACCCTTTTTATCAAGCCCACCGAGTGCCAGAAATTGGGACCCAGGGATTGGGGTTGGGCCTGTCGATCGTGAAGCAATTAGTAGATCTTCAGGAAGGGTCTATTTCTGTAGAAAGCGCTCTGGGCCGGGGAACGACCTTTTCGATACAAATGCCTCGGGGCACATTGGCAAGCCTGGCCTCGCCAATCTGAGAGCTCTCCATTCCAGCCTCCATATCCAACCTACAACGAAGCCCCTCATTCACTCCTGTCGCCTATTGTGGACCCCGAATTACACTTTCTGGGCAAAAATTTCCACATACCCCTCAGGATTTTTTATTGTTTGCCGATAAGCGTGGATAGTATTGCTTACTCAATTATCCAAAGGGAGGTGATGTTATGGCCAAGAAAGTAGTAGCGAAGAAGAAACCAGTGAAAAAAGCGACGACACGTATGAAGAAAACCACGGGGCGCAAAAAAACGTCGCGATAACGCTCCTCGGACGCCAAAATGTGTGGATCCGGAGAGTAACGATTTACTCTCCGGATTACACATTTCTCCTTTACTTCCCAGTTTTTCCCCCGATTTCATCCAGACGAATATTTCTTAAGGTTGAGTTTCCCTCTTCGGTTATGTGATAACTCCCCCTCACCCAAGGCCTAACCGAGGAACGCCATTTCTTGAAGATTACAGCCACCACACAAGTTTGTGGGTTGCTTGGCAATCCGGTCGAGCATTCCCTTTCTCCTGCCATTCACAATGCGGCCTTTGAACATTTGGGGCTGGATATGGTGTATGTGGCTTTTCCCGTGGAAGACCTTCCAGGTGCGATGCAGGGCCTCCGGGCCTTAGGCCATGTTCGGGGATTGAGTGTGACCATACCCCATAAAGTTTCCATCCTTCCTCTTCTGGATTCAGTAGAAACCACGGCTCAGTACATTGGCTCGGTGAATACAATTGTCAAAGAAGGGGGTAAACTCATTGGGTCCAATACGGATGCCTCCGGCGCCCTTCAAGCTCTCCGGCTTGGAGGTGTGAAGCTGGCTGGTGAACGCGTGGTGATGGTGGGATCAGGGGGGGCGGCCCGTGCCATTGCGTTTGGCTTGTGTATGGATGGGCAAATCGGACACTTGAGTCTTCTGGGTATCGACGATCAAGAACGGGCAACCTTAGCCGACCACCTTCGAGCCAATACTTTCATTGCCATTGACGACTTTCCCGTCACTCCTGAAACGCTCCGGGCGGCCATATCCCAATCCACCTTATTGATTCATTGTACCCCTATCGGGATGCACCCCCATGTGGCTCAAAGTTGTGTCCCCCAAAATTTGCTCCATTCCCATTTAACGGTCATGGATATCGTGTACAATCCTCTCCAGACGCAACTGCTTCGAGAAGCCGAAAAAGCCGGGTGCTCGACTATTTCAGGGATTGAAATGTTTCTCCATCAGGCTGTCGGACAATTTGAGCTTTGGACTGGGCAATCCGCACCCGTGGAAGTCATGCGAAAGGTGCTAACATCGCACTTCCAGTGATGCTCACGAAACACCATACCTTGCCTTTTCAAAAATGACCCAGAAGAGGATTCCACATGGTTGGGGGGATGGGAGAAACACAGCCGGCCCTTCCCGGAGTGATAGAGGAAGTGTTCCGCCAACCCTGCTTCGGTTAGGAGGGGGTAGGGAAACGGAAAGAAAGTTTCCAAAACCGCATCAAACATGAACATCGTCTTAATCGGCTATCGCGGAACGGGGAAAAGCACGGTTGGAAAGGTCCTTGGGCAACGGCTGGGACGCACCGTTCTTTCCACTGATGCCGAAATCGTAAAGGAAGCCGGAAAATCTATCCCAGAAATCGTCGAAAAATGGGGGTGGGACCATTTTCGTGAATTGGAAACGCGAATGTGCCGGAAACTGGCCAATCAAGACAACCTGGTTATCGACACGGGGGGAGGTATCGTCCTGAAAGAAGAAAATGTGGATATTCTGAAATCCAATGGGAAACTTTTCTGGTTGACGGCTGAGATCTCCACGATTGCCAAACGTATCTCCGGGGATACTCAGCGGCCCTCTTTGTCTGGTACCAAGTCTTTTATCGAAGAAATCCAAGACATTCTTCAGGAACGCACGCCGAAGTATCAGGGTGCCGCCGACTTCACCATTTCCACGGATGGCCATTCTCCCCAGTGGCTCGCGGAACACATTCAGTTCTGCCTCAGCTAAAACGTTTTTCACTTTCCTTGGGGATCATTCTGTAAAGTCTGAGGGGGGGAAATCTGAACCATTCAGAATACCCATGAAAGAGATTTGGAGAGACTCAAGGATAGTGGAATGGACGCAGTATCTGTTGGACAGCTATGTCCGGCTCCTGAAACACGAACTCATCCCACGGAACGAAACACCGCTGGTCCAAGCTGAGGTGCTGTTTACCAGTCCCTTTGTGGTGGCCTCACACGGCCTTCAAGAGGATCCCATCCTGAATTACGGCAATCAGGCGGCCTTGGACTTATGGGAAATGGGCTGGAGGGATTTTACGCAGACGCCTTCTCGTCTCACAGCCGAACCGATAAATCGTGAAGAACGAGCAAACATGCTGGATCAGGCCAAGACCCATGGTTTCATCGCTGATTACCGAGGCATAAGGATCTCCCGCACTGGGAAACGGTTTCTGGTGGACCGGGCGACCGTGTGGAACCTCCATGATTCCATGGGCAACCCTTTGGGTCAGGCCGCGACCTTTTCACATTGGACCTTTTTGTAGAGGGGAAACTGGAACTCAATTGTTCCCACTTACATAAGGGGGAACGAGGCAAAGAATTCTGTGCCTTGATGGGCGTGCTTTTTTGACCTTCCACCCTTCTTCTTGATTGCCGTGTCCAATGAATATGCGTGGAATAGGTCGAAAAAGATATCGGCCCTACCTAGAAAATTTGTCGGTTCGGAAAGGATCCAGATGGGGTGGGTAGAAACCTATTGAGCCTGTCAACATGGGTATCAAGAACTCTCTTGTCCCTTGCCTCGAGGATTTTACCTGGGCTATGGTGAAGATTGGTTGTCGTAGGGATTCACAAACCATTCACTCTTGAGGTTATTGTGATATTAGCTGGGGATATCGGGGCCACCAAAATCAATTTGGCCTTGTATGACTGGGAAAAGGAACGGGTGGATCCGGTCCGTGAGGATTCGGTATGGACCGCAGACTATGAATCGCTTGAGGAAGTCTTAACGGAGTTCTTAGAGGAACCCGTGAAGTCCCCCCTCGAAATGGAAGAGGCAATGGAGGGAAAGGATTTCTCCTCGGAGAGTTCTTCTGAGCCTGAACCGATCTCAAACTTTACCATCACCGGGGCATGCTTTGGAGTTCCGGGACCTGTGCTCAATAATACCTGTCGAACGACCAATATTCCTTGGATGGTAGAAGGGGACAAACTGGCCGAGTTTTTAAACGTTCCTCAAGTTCGGTTGTTAAATGACTTGGAAGCCACGGCTTATGGATTACAGCTTTTAAACCCTGAGGAAATTGAAGACCTCAATCCCAACGCTCCCTCTCCGCCACCCAATGGAACACGCACCTTGTTGGCCGCCGGGACGGGGTTAGGGGAATCGATTCTGTTATGGAATGAGGGGAAGTATCATATCTGTCCGTCCGAAGGAGGCCATGCAGATTTTGCTCCGACCAATGATTTGGAAATTGAACTCTTGCGGTATTTACGTTCGAGTTATTTGCATGTGAGTTACGAACGGGTGCTGTCTGGCCCTGGCCTGCATCTGATTTATCAATTTTTGCGTGATACCAAAAAAAACGAGCCAACTTGGTTTGCGGAAAAACTCCCTAAGGGTGACCCGGCAACTCTCATTACCGAGGCTGGGCTTGAAGGAAAGCCTGATATCTGCAAGGAAGCCCTTCAGTTGTTTGTTTCGATTTATGGGGCGGAGGCGGGTAATATGGCCCTCAAAACTCTCGCCTTTGGCGGGGTCTATTTGGGCGGGGGTATTGCTCCGAAGATTCTTCCAGCCTTACAAGAGGGGACGCTCATGAAATCTTTTCTAGCCAAGGGCCGGTATAAGCGGATTCTCAGCAAGATCCCGGTCCGGGTCATTTTAAATCCTCACACCGCTTTGCTGGGGGCGGCGTCCATGGCCGCCTCGATGGGTGCCTAAACACTGCGCGTCATGCGGCCAATCGCTTCTTCTCGAACTCCCGATCAACAAAAAGTCATGGCAGCCCAAAAGGCTGTGGAGTTGGTGAGAGAGGGCCAGATTCTTGGCCTGGGTACCGGTTCAACCGTACATCATTTTTTGACCGCACTGGGTCAACGAATCCAACAGGGGTTAAAAATTCAGGGAGTGCCTACTTCACAAGCCACGGCCGTTTACGCGGGCCAACTGGGCATCCCTTTGTTGGAAGACCATGTCCCATGGGAGATTGATGTGGCCATAGATGGAGCCGATCAGGTCGACCCTCAATTGAATCTGATAAAGGGCGGGGGAGGGGCTCTGCTACGAGAAAAGGTTGTCGCCAAGGCGGCCCGGCAATTCATCGTGATTGTGGATCAGGCCAAACATTGTCAGACGTTAGGCCTTCCCTTTCCCTTGCCAGTTGAAATCGTGCCCTTCGGGTGGGCCACCACGCAACAACATGTTGAGGCCATGGGCTGGAAACCCAAATTGCGTCAACGGGACAACACCCCCTTTCTCACCGATAACGGAAATTTTATTCTGGACGTCCCTATCCCAAAAATTTCCGACCCCGCCACCCTGGAGTCGACTCTCAATCAGCTGCCTGGAGTCGTGGAATGTGGTCTCTTCATCAATATGACCTCTCTGGTCATTACGGGAACCGCGGAAGGCCCCCATCTCAAATTTGCGGCCCACCCCTAATTTTCGCTGATTATTTCTGATTTTTTTAAGATAGTCAGCCATTCCACCATCGCCAGGGTGGATGATATGATACAACCAGTTTAGGGAAAAAGTTGGCCTCAAGGGGAAAATTCCTAGAGGGTCGGGTCCTATACTAAGGCCCGATGTACTATTCGAATAAGGAGTCGTGTCTGATGGTGTCACACAAAGCCAGAAAGGGGTTCTTTAATAACCTTAGAACCTGCTGGATTCATCCGATAATTCTGGGATTTCTCATCTTGACTCTGGTGCAATGCTCCGAGTCCTCTGGACCAACCACGATAGTCACCAATACCACCTCACCTTCTCTCTCTTCGGAATCGCGGGTGGCCATGGCGTTGGCTTCTGATTCGGCTCCCGTTGTCAAAGTTTCCACGCCTCTCTTGGCATCCAATGAAACGTTCGTAAAAGTGGCCAAAGAGGCCATGGCCTCGGTGGTCAATATCTCAGCAACCAGAAAAATAACCCAGACACCCACTAATCCCTTATTTGACGACCCCTTTTTTCGTCGATTTTTCGGCGACGAATTTGAGCGCCGTCGGCAACAGCCCCGCCGACAACCCGAGCAAGGACTCGGCTCCGGCGTGATCGTCAGCGAGGATGGGTACATTGTGACCAACAATCATGTGGTGGAACAAGCCGATGACATGACGGTCCTGTTGGGGGATAAGCGTAAATTCCCCGCCAAACTCATCGGCACCGATCCCAAGACGGATTTGGCGGTGATCAAGATTGACGCAACCGGCCTTCCCACCTTGGATTGGGGAGATTCAACCTTGTTAGAGGTGGGGGAATTGGTCTTGGCCGTGGGGAATCCCTTTGGATTAAACCAAACCGTGACGATGGGGATAATCAGTGCGGTAGGGCGAGCCAACGTGGGAATCGTGGACTATGAAAATTTTATTCAAACGGATGCGGCCATCAACCCTGGCAATTCAGGGGGAGCTCTCGTCAATCTTCAAGGGCAACTTATCGGGATAAATACCGCCATTTTCTCTCGGACTGGGGGATATATGGGCATTGGGTTCGCGATTCCCAGTCAAATGGTCCAGGGAGTCATGAAGAGCCTCATCGGCCATGGCAAGGTGATCCGTGGATGGCTGGGAGTGTCTATCCAAGAGCTGTCCCAAGATATGGCGAAGCAATTTGATGCCCCCGATACCAATGGGGCGCTCGTGGGAGATGTTATTAGCGGCAGTCCAGCGGAAAAAGCCGGGATTGAGAGGGGTGATATTATCCGGACTTATGCGGGTGTGGCGGTGAAGGATTCCACCCATTTGAGGACCCTCGTGGCCGATACCACTCCTGACAGTCCGGTTCCCTTGGAAGTGTGGCGGAATGGAAAAGCCAAGACTCTTTCCGTGTCGATCGGAGAAATGCCGAAAGATGTGGCTTCTCTCTCCAAGAAGGAACCTGGGGCGATTACGGGGGATCATGCTCTTTCAGGAATTACCGTGCAACGACCCAAGCCGGGCCAGTCACGAGGAGATCACGGAGTGGTCGTCACCAAAATCGAACCGAATGCTCCGGCCGATCAGGCTGGCCTTCGGGCAGGAGACCTAATTTTGGAAGTCAATCGGACGGTGATTCGGACCCCACAGGAATTCGAGGATGTGACTGCTCAACTCGGTTCTGGGGATTCTGTCTTGTTGTTGATTCAACGGGGGAACAGTACAATTTTCCTGAATATCAAACCGTAAGGAGCAGAATGATCCGTTCCCCAAAGTTAGTGACGGGGTATCCAGTCAGATTCCCCCATTGAAAAGGGGAGAAGGGAGATTTTTTATTGGATCGTTCCTTTGAATACCTAATTAGCTCTGCTGTGGGAATCCGTATTTTGTCCTGATTGTACGACCCTGGGGTCTTAAACGAGTCTGACGAATGTGGCGAACCAATCTTTTCCTCTGGGTGCTGGCGGTACTGCTATTTGGTAGTGGGGTGGTCCTGGTGGGCCAGTCATCGTTGTGGGCTTCCTCTTCGCATATTCAAATCCACCAGGAACCCCCATTTTTTTTCCCCAATCGTCTGACCATTACCTTGGGGACTCCACTCCAATGGGAAAACCTGGGTCATGAACCCCACTCCATCGTCTCAGACGACTGCCGGTCACGGGACGTGTGCTCCTTCGATTCCGGTCTGATTCGTCCGAGCGGGCGGTACACCCTTCCGCGGCTGGGCCCCGGACGTTATCCCTACCATTGTGGTATCCACCCCTTCATGCGGGGCTTCCTGACTATCCATGCCCCCCGCTCCTTCTCCTCGGATATTTAAACGTAACCTCCTTGTCATATAGAGAAACCTTTCATTGATGTGAAAATGCTTGCGGTATCCTCCCGCGTTGCGTGAGATCTGTCCGCAGTGGTACATTCTGGACTCTCAAGTACGGCTGAATGGCCCATATTTAATTAAAAAAACAAGCGAGTTACGATCGACTGGTCCCATCGTCTAGGCTGGTCTAGGACGGTACCCTCTCAAGGTACAGACACGGGTTCAAATCCCGTTGGGACCACCATTCTTCAATGGCCAGGATGGTCTTTTCGTTTCGGACAAGCATCTTCCCCTCGCTGTCGAACAGTCTGATCTAATCGACTTTTTTATCTTCCATAAGGATGACTCCTATGACACCCCGAACGTTTCACGACGGTGAAAGCGATGGGCTTGAAGCGCTAGAGGCTTTTGATCCGGAATCCATCCATTCATTCTCAGATTTATTGCAGGCTATGAAAAAAACCGCTTTCGGCGGTCGCCGATTAGGGGAGGCTTTCGACATTTTGTCGGCTATGATTCAGGATCCTGATTGCAAGGTGGTGTTAACGCTGTCTGGGGCCATGACGATCGCCAAGATGGGCAAGATTATCTGTACGATGCTGGATCGAGGCATGGTGCAAGCCGTGGTGTCGACTGGAGCCCTCATCGCTCATGGTTTAACCGAAGCCGTGGGCAAAACCCACTATAAATATCATCCCTCTATGACGGATACGGAATTGTTTGAGAAGGGGTATAACCGGGTGTATGACACGTTGGAGATGGAACTGAACCTGAACCACGTGGAACAAGTCGTGGGCGAGACGCTCAAACGGATTCGGCCGGACACTCCTCTTTCCTCTGAAATACTCACACGAGAACTGGGAAAAACACTGCACGATCATTATCCGGGTGCGGGCATTTTAAAAAGTGCCTATGAACAGTCCGTCCCGGTTTTTATCCCGGCTTTTACGGATTCAGAACTGGGGCTGGATGTGTCTATTTGGGGAATGAGTGCCGGAGAGGCCGCCTCAGGGGCAAAATCGGGAGGGAAAACCGATCAAGAATTGTGGAATGACTTACGGCAATCTTGCCCCACTTTTAATCCCTTTTTGGATTTGAATAGCTACACCGAACAGTTGCTCTCCGCTAAACGGTTGGGCATTTTTACGATTGGGGGAGGAGTTCCCCGTAATTGGGCTCAACAAACACCCCCCTATATTGAAATCCTCAATCTCCGGCTGGGAACGCAACTGACTCCACCCCGATTTCATTATGGGGTTCGCATTTGCCCCGAACCCGATTATTGGGGGGGCTTGAGCGGATGTACCTATGAAGAAGGTGTCTCGTGGGGCAAATTCGTTCCTCGGAAAGAAGGTGGGCAATTTGCTGAAGTCTTAAGTGATGCCACGGTGGTATGGCCTCTTCTCGTGATGGGTTTACTTGAAAACACGAAATGCCGATAAGACCTATCGAGGATCATCCTGGGAAGGGGTTCGAATCTTCCCTCGACAAGGTTGGATGAGAATGGGACAATACAACATGATGACGAATACCTTTTTTCGAGCTCACCGATGGGGAAGCCTGGGAGTTTGCCTTATCCTTTCACTGGGCCTTTTGGGTGGCGGAAACTTGGCTTTGGGGAAAGCCCCTGATTTTTTACTGCAATCGGATGATGTCGTGCGGGGAGACCCCCAGGCACCGATTACTTTGCTGGAATATTCCGATTTTACCTGTCATTTTTGTAAAAAATTTTTTCACGATACCTTTCCCAAGCTTATGGCCGAATACATTGAAACAGGAAAAGTGCGTTTTGTGTACCGGGATTTTCCTCGGGGGCTAGGGCCACCTCTGAGAGCGGCAGATGCAGCACGATGTGCGGGAGAACAGAATGCCTATTGGCCCATGCATGACCGCCTTTTTAACAGCAATGGGCAATTTGACCCGGGCAATCTGAAAAAATTCGCCGGCGAGCTGCAACTTAATGGTGAGAAGTTTTCCCAATGCCTGGACTCCCATAAATATTTCCCCGATATTGAAAAAGATCTCCAAGATGCCGGCTCCTTGGGCATTCGGGGGACTCCTGCCTTTGTGTTGTTTCCCACCAAGGTTCCTGATGATCCGAATCTGATACTTATTCCTGGAGCTTTTCCCTACGAGACCTTTAAGGAACAAATTGATAAATTATTGAATTTGCAATCTCTCTCTGAACACCAAGTTCCCCCTGCTTCCTAGGGTGCCTTGCTGCACCCTAACCCTTTTGTCTTGCCCAAGAATTTCCTGATTGATCTCTCCCCTGCAATCAGTGTACATTGGCGCTTGCAAAGTGCTTCACCGCAATCTCAGAATATAAAGGATAGTCATGAGTGAGCCTACTTCTTATTGGCCCGTTGAGTGTCAACAAGGGGACCCTGATTTGTTCGTCTGTTTATCGTGCCTGGAGGAGGTTTTTCGTGCCCAGGTTCCTGTTGATGGATGCCCGAGTTGTGGGGCGATTGCTGACTTTGAGGCCTTCAACTTGGACGCCATTAGGGAGTGGGGTACGCACGAACTGATCCAAAAAGCTGAACAGGTTTCTCTCTCTTCGGTCTCTTCAGACACCAATTCTGACCAACCGGTTTTATAATTCCCCTTTCAAGGGTTTGACTTTCCATGCCGGCGAATACCGCACGACCAATTTTAGTTAGCGGGAAATGGGTATCTACTGCCTCGGCCGAACCGGTCACCAATCCCTATTCCGGGGAAATTCTTGCTACGGTCTGCCAGGCCGAATCACACCACGTCAACGAAGTTCTTGAATCTTTGAAGCGAAGTGCCAGGGAAATGGCAGCCCTTCCCGCACACGTCATTAAAACAGGGCTCACGAAAATGGCTGAGGGTATCGCAGCCCGCCATGAAGAGTTTGCCAGGACGATTTGTGAAGAGGCTGGGAAACCCCTCACGGACGCCAGGCGTGAGGTTGATCGGGGAATTCAAACTTTCCGGCTTTCGGCTGAGGAAAGTACCCGTATCGCTGGGGAAATGATCCCAATGGACTTGACCCCTGGTGGTGAAGCTTATACCGCATCCGTCAAGCCTTTCCCGATCGGGCCGGTTTTGGGAATCACCCCGTTTAATTTTCCCCTAAACCTCGTCGCACATAAGTTGGCGCCATGTCTGGCGGCGGGGAATCCGTTCGTGCTGAAACCCGCACCGCAAACTCCGTTAACCTCCCTGTTACTAGGGGAAGTCTTTTTATCCACTGATTTGCCTCCCACCGCCCTGAACATTCTCCCGTGTTCGAATGCCTTAGCCGAACAGATGGTCGAGCATTCCGCGTTTCACGCCCTGAGTTTTACAGGATCGGTTGGAGTGGGTTGGATGTTAAAAGGAAAAGCCGGGCGCAAGCGGGTCTTGTTAGAGCTCGGGGGCAATGCGGGTGTGATCATCGAACCGGATGCCAATCTGGAGGTGGCGGTGACCCGTTGTGTGGCTGGAGGGTTCGGGTATTCTGGACAAACCTGTATCTCGGTTCAACGCATTATGGTCCAGGAATCTCGGTATGAAGAATTCCTAGAGAATTTTGTCGGCCAGGTTCGGGGTCTGCCCATCGGAGATCCGAGTTTGGAGACGACGGTTGTGGGGCCCTTAATCAATGATCAAGCGGCCGAGCGAATCCAAAACTGGATTCAAGAAGCTGTGTCACATGGGGCGAAAGTGCAAACGGGCGGTCAAAGACAAGGGCGGTTATTTGAACCCACGGTCTTAACCAATGTCACCTCACACATGAAAGTCTGTTGCGATGAAATTTTCGGACCCGTGGTGTCGGTGAGTGCGTATTCCAAACTAGAGGAAGCCCTGGATCTTGTGAATGATTCGCCATTTGGCCTTCAGGCTGGGATTTACACGAATAATCTTGCGGTCGTGTCGGATGCGTATGATCGCTTGGAAGTCGGGGGTGTCTTGGTCAATGAAATTCCAACCTTTCGTGCCGATCACATGCCCTATGGTGGGATTAAGGATTCGGGCCTTGGACGGGAAGGAGTGCGATATGCGATCCAAGAACTGACCGAGCCCAAATTATTGATCCTGAAAAACTCTCCCTAGTTGAAACTTCCCTATACTTTTTCCCCTGAACGGGTTTTGTGATATTGACCTGACTCCTGACTCTTGGTAAATATCTCCCATAAGTGGTGGAAATATAGTTAGTTGGCGTGGTTTTGTTCGTGGTAGTTGCTCATCCGCTTTTTTGGCCATGTGAAGGGAAAGGAGTTTCCGGACTCTTTTCCGATGATACGTGTTCCAGGCCCTACCCTCACCCCTAACGAATCAATTAAGGAGTTTCAATGGTTCCAACGCACATGTTTCTCACCAAGGGTGTGGGCATTCACAAGGAAAAATTATCCTCTTTTGAGGAAGCGTTAAGAAGTGCGGGGATTGCCTACTGCAATCTGGTGAGTGTCTCTTCGATCTTTCCTCCCGATTGCAAAATCATTCCCCGTAAACGAGGAGAAAAGCTCTTAAACCCTGGGGAGATCACCTATTGTGTCATGGCACGATCGGATACAAACGAACGGAATCGCCTCATTTCGGCTTCCATTGGGTTAGCCATTCCTTCGGGCCGGAAGTTTAACTATGGGTATTTATCAGAACATCATGCCTATGGAGAAACGGATGAGGAGGCGGGAGAATACACCGAGGATCTTGCGGCTCAGATGTTGGCCACGACCCTTGGAATTAAATTCGATCCAAATGTCGCCTGGAAGGAGCGGGAACAAGTTTTCAAAATGGGCAGGGATATCGTTCGGACTCAGAATATCACGCAATCAGCGATCGGAAAACCGAATGTCTGGACCACCGTTGTCGCTTGCGCGGTCTTTATTCCTCTCGAAAACATATCCCCAGAAAAACCCTCTCGCACTCGCAAAACGAAGGAATCCCGCCGAGCTTAAATCGCACAGAATATTGAAAATTCTCCACTTTTACTATTGGGGTGGCCAGAGTTTTCCGAAGGAACAGAGTTGCCCTTTTCGGCTTACGGGCTCCTCCCTGATTTTCAGCTGAAAATTTAATGCCAATTTCCTGTGAGGAATCAGGGAAAATGCACGAGGGATCGGACGTAGGCCAACACATTCCGGCGATCATCCAGGGTTAACCGATCTTTCCAAGATTTCATGGCCGTTCGCGGCACTCCATCCGCCAAAATGGCTAACAGCTCGTCATCGGTTTTCGTTGAGGTGGCCGCCGAAACTAAGTTGCCGGGGCGGGGGGCTAACATGGGTGCACGGGGACCATCACCTTTCCCACCTACACCGTGACATTCCAAACAGAATTTTTGATAAATCTCTCTCCCCTGATCGATGTCAGGTTGTGAAGCTGTCATCGTTGAATCGGATGAATTCCCTATTCCTATGCTCAGGGGGAGGCTAGTGGTGAGGAAGAATAAGAAGAGGAGTCGCTTCATGGTGAAAATTGTACTGAACTGAAGATGAGACTTCAAAGTTTAGAGGAATTATTTCCCGCGTAGTAAAATCTTTAGTGGGACTCCAGAAAAGTTGTATTCAGTCCTGATGGCATTCTCCAAATATCGTACGTAGGAAGGAGGAATTTGTTGGGCAGATTTGATAAAAAGAGCAAATGTGGGTGGTTGGGTGGCCACCTGGGTGATAAAGACCGATTTTTGGGGGTTGCCACGCCGCAAGGAAATTGGGTTTTTTTCTAACACCCCTTGTAAAAAAAGATTGAGCTTACGGGTTGGGATCCGCTTGGTGAAATTGTCGATCACGCGATCGATTTGAGGGAACAACCGAGTGAGGGAATCGGGTTGGGTCGCCGCTCCAAAAATTACGGGAACATGAGAAAAGAAGGGGAAACGTCTGGCCAGAGCCAGATTGTATTTTGTAAAGGCTTCCGAATCCTGCTCAACCAAGTCCCATTTATTGACCATGAGCACACATCCCCGCCCCTGTCGGTTGATAAGGCCGGCAATTTTGGTGTCCTGTTCCGTCACACCCTCCACCCCATCCAATAAGAGCACGGCAATGTCCGCCCGGCCTAAGGCGCGCATGGCGCGCACCACACTATACCCTTCCAGACCTCGGTCGACCCGGCCCCGGCGGCGAAGACCGGCGGTATCGGTGAAAATATACCGGCGCTCACCTCGGGAAACCAGGGAGTCAATAGGATCACGAGTGGTACCGGGGACATCACTGACCACTAAACGTTCCTCCCCGAGAATGGCATTAACCAACGTAGATTTGCCCATATTGGGCCTCCCGACTACCGCAATGCGCGGTAAAACTTCTGTGGGGACCCCCGGCGAGCCCACAGGAAGGTAGGGTAAGAGGGCTTCAAGGAGCTCATCCACGCCGAGGCCCGCTTCCGCAGAAATGGGAAATAGCGATTGAATGCCCAACTGAAAAAAGTCTGCCAGGAGGGGGTCAGCTTTTGGAGTATCGATTTTATTGACGGCAAGAAAGACCGGTTTGGTAAGGGGTCGCAAAAGGGCAGCGAGGTCAATATCTATAGGGGTTACCCCAGTTCGACCATCCATCACCGCGATAATGAGGTCTGCTTCCGTAATCGCTTTTTGGGTTTGTCCCTTGATCTGTTCGAGCATTGAATCTTCGGTGGTGAAATCTAGCCCTCCTGTATCCATAATCGAAAAAACGCGGTTTTGGTAGTCACACTCAGCCAAATTTCGATCCCGTGTGACGCCTGGGACGTCGTCCACGATGGCCGTTCGATGTCCAATAATCCTATTAAATAACGTAGACTTTCCCACATTGGGACGCCCCACAATCGCCACCAACGGTTGGGAAGGGGAGTCAGGCGGATCACTTTGGGGAAAATCCAAGGGAAGAGATTCGCCTTGATAGGAATTCGGTAACGGAGTTTTTGATTGTCGTGCCATATGTTTTTTGAGGGATTTCCCCCAAACGTTACACGAAAGGAAAAAGGGCCTTATCGTCTCGGGAAAAAAACGAACGGTGTTCGCGAAAAGAGTATCGTTAAAGATTTTGGCTTAAGGCTATTTCTTATCTTCATTATTTTATGGGAAAGAGTGACGCAGAGGACCTAACCATTGGTACCCTGGTTTTTGACCAGTAAGCAGGGGTGTAAAATCCACAGTATCCAGGAATACCTCTGTTTCAAATTGACTTTTTTCTGTTCCGGCCCCTCTATTATGAGATCATATCTTTGGGATCCCCATTTTTCAAAAAGAGGAAGAGATTGTTTACGGTCGAGGCCCGATAAATTTGCTACGGGTCCTTGGAGGAATCAGCCAGGGTTGTTAGTGGAGAAAACATGAGTGCGGAGCGTAAGGACTCAAGGCTTGCCTGAAAACAATCGAAGGGAAAAACGTCGAAAGAAAAGGGAGAAAGGCCCCTAGGTCTAAGGCCTGAAACCATGGCCAATTCTAGGGGTTAATGGCCTCATTCACTTTTACCACCAACTCGCGAAAATTACAGGGCTTATCAATAATGGCATAAGCCCCGAGTTCTATGGCTTTATTTTTTTCTTGATTTTCAAGAACGCCACTCAACATGATGACTCTTGGTGTTTTCCCATTTAAGGTGGTCGTTACTTGTTCCAGTAAAGAAAGGCCACTCATGACGGGCATTTTATAATCTGCAAGGATTAAATCCGTATGGTTTTTCTCCAACCAGGCGAGAGCCGTCGCCCCGTTTTCTGATTCTTCGCAAGCAAACCCGGCCGATTCCAGGACCCCACGCACCGTTCTTCGAACAGCAGGCTCATCATCGACAATCAGAACATGTCCCCTGCCTTGATCAGTATCCACGTTGGCCAACGTTTACCTCAAGAAAAAATGTGGAGTAACATCACGAATCCTTCCTGTCATATTACGGGAGGGAGTTAGGTTCCATATTATTGTGTCCCTTATTTTTACATACGTAATGGTCTTAGGGGAATCCCCTCACTCTAGATTTTGTACCACCCAATCTTTTCCCCACAATGCCTAAAGAGTAGGCAAGTTGCAGTTTGTGTAGGTATAGGTGCTGCCTACGCCACCGGTGATGAGGTTACACACAAAGTTATCAACAGATTTCGTGGATGGTAGAAAAAATTGCAACTAATTGAAAATAATGGATTATCAATTAGATTTGTTAGGAGTGATTTCCAAAAAACTGTCGAACTCATTAACAAGGGCTTGGCCAACACCCCTTGTAGGAAAAGGTACTGAACGGGAGAGGTCTTTTGAAGTCGAGATTTAGGGCATCGTGAAAAAGTTAGGGCAAAACACATTCTAATTAAAAACCCAAGGTTCCCTCGTCTACCCAAGAAAAAAAGGAAAAATCAGCTGGGGACGTTTCTACAGCCACTGCACCGGTGTATTTTTCGCCAGGTCGGATCCGAGACAGGGTGCAGGGTGGCCCAGGTTCGGATTTAGGAGAGGCTTCTACTGCAAGATTTCCAGTACGAAGGGTGATTTCGCATTCTGAGAGCCCACCAGAAATGCCCTTCCCTATCATTTTTAGGTACGCTTCCTTACAGGTCCAATAATCAAAAAATGTGTGAATATGTTCGTCGGAAGGTAAGGAAGCCAAATGGGCCGATTCACGGGCCGAAAAATATCGTGCGGCAATATCTTGGGTATGCACCTCCCGGTCGATGCCTTCCACATCCACCCCCACCGGGTAGTCGCGGGAAATTCCCAGTATGGCCATTCCCTTGCAATGAGAGACGTTAAAATGAAAATTCGGGGTGGAGGGACGAGCGAGGATGGGTTTTCCATAGGGTAAAGTCGAAAATTGAATGTCCAATGGGGGAATCCCAGCATAGCGACTCAGGAGGAGCCGCAGGATTCCCCGTGTACTCACAAATTGATTTCGGGGATGGGGTGTGCGAAGTTTTTCCGCGCGGTGCTGTTCATCTTGTGAAAGAAAAGGGTAATGATAGCGGGATTGAGAGGGATCTTGAGAGAGTAGGGCTCGCCAAATGTGCACATGCCCTGGATGGACCTTATCAAAAACTGAGGGAGAAGGATGTTCCCAGAGAGAATCCGTCATAGCTTAGACGTTCAATCGACAATGAAATGGGTGGGAAGGGATCCTTTAACCACCCTATTCAAAAAGGAAAAACTCGTTCATGAACGAGTTTCTGATTCAACTGCTGAGAAAAACAAACCGGTAGTGGTATCCGACCATGGTATGAATAAAGTGTTTATAGATTCAGGTCACACCAGACCGGAGTATGATCTGAAGGTTTCTCCCATCCCCGGGGAACTCGGTCTACATCTGCAGCTTGCAAGCGATCGGCGGCCTGCGGAGACAAGAGGAAGTGGTCAATGCGAAGGCCTTCGTCTCGGTTCCACCGCCCGGCTTGGTAATCCCAATAGGTAAACAACCCTATATCAGAATGAAGGGTTCGAAGGGCATCGAAAAAACCTGCATGGCAAAGGGCTCGAAACCGTTCTCGGGATTCTGGCCGGCATAAAGCGTCCTCTTCAAAACCCTTGGGGTCATACACATCTTCCTTGGTGGGGCAAATATTAAAATCCCCTCCCAGGATAGTCGTTTCTTCAAGACTTAACAGGGAATGGGCATGAGTGAGCAACCGGTCCATCCATCTCAGTTTATACACAAACTTCTCTGTCCCTACAGGATTCCCATTGGGTAGATAAATTGAAGCGACTCGGACCTTTCCGGTTATCGCTTCTAGGTACCGAGCTTGTTGATCCGAATCATCTCCGGGTAGACCCGTTTTCTCCACTTCTATTGGGGTTTTCGACAAGATGGCCACCCCATTGTATGTTTTTTGCCCCGCCATGGCGCTGTAATAACCCAACTCCTCAATAGCCGATTTGGGAAATTGATCTTCCGTGGTTTTTAGTTCCTGTAAAAGGATGATGTCTGGATCGGATTGTTTGGCCCATCGTAGGAGATGGGGGAGCCGCACTTTGATCGAATTTACATTCCAGGTGGCGATTTTCATACGGTCCAGAATTCTGAATGATTAGGAAGCGACTACGGAAGGGGGTTCGGTTTCGCGTTTAAAACTCACCTGAAACCCTTGAAACTGCTTTTGGAAGAGGGTCTTCAAGATGAAAGGGACAATGCCAAAGAACCAAACCCCAAAGCTACAAATATTTAAGAGATACTGGGATGACTCAGGAACGGTGGTATTCAGAATCACAGGGAGACTCCACCCAATGGTCATCAAAGCAAAGAATAAAATCACTACATTTCGCCAAACTAAAAACCATACAATTTTTAACAGTTCCACATATCCTGGTTGTTCCATCAAGACCGCGTCCCCTTTCTTAAAGTGTTCATTCTTGACATTCAATGGGCTTCGTCCCAGGACGGACCTTGGCCAACTTCCACCGTGAGTGGAATGGAGAGTTGAAGAGCAGGAAGGGTAGCCGATTCCATGACCTCTTTAAGAGTGGAGGTGGCAGCCTCTAGGACGTCTGATTCCACTTCAAAGAGTAACTCATCGTGCACCGTGAGCAGCATGGATACTTTCTCCGTCAACCCGTGTGTGGCCAAGGCTTGAGGCACTCGGATCATGGCTCGTTTGAGGATATCCGCAGCCGTCCCTTGGAGAGGTGCATTGATAGCCGCACGCTCAGAAAAATTTCGTCGAGCAGGGTTTTTATCATGTATACCGGGCAGATGGCACCGACGACCGAAGAGCGTTCGTACATAGCCGTGCTCGCGCGCGAATTGTTTTGTCCCTTCCATGTAATCCTGAATTCCGGGATATTGCGAGAAATAGGTTTGAATGTAGGAAGCCGCTTCAGCTTGTTCTACTCCTAATTGCCGTGATAATCCAAAGGGACTAATCCCATAAATAATGCCAAAATTTATGGCCTTGGCTTTTCGCCGAATCCCAGGGTCTAACTCAGCAAGAGGGATACCGAAGACTTGGCTAGCGGTGAGGGCATGAATATCTTGCCCTTCCCAAAAGGCCTGTTTGAGCACGGGAATGTCGGCCACATGGGCTAACAGGCGCAGCTCGATTTGTGAATAATCCAGGGAAAGAAGAAGACTCCCTGTTTTGGCCACAAAGGCCCGTCGAATTTTTCGACCTTCCTCCGTACGGATGGGAATATTCTGTAAATTGGGATCGGTCGAAGATAACCGTCCGGTGGCAGCGGAGGCCATCGCATAGGAAGTATGGACTCGGCCGGTCTCCGGATTGATTTGGTGAATCAACGCTTCAGCATAGGTGCTCCGCAGTTTATCTAAATGCCGCCATTCCAAAACTCGGGCGGGAAGAGTATGCCCTTGGGATGCGAGGCCCTCTAACACATCCGCTCCGGTGCCATAGCTTCCTCCCTTACCCTTTTGTCCCCCCTCAAAACCTAAATGTTCAAAGAGGATTTCTCCCAGTTGTTTCGGTGATCCCACGTTGAATGATTTTCCGGCTAAATCATGAATCTCCTGCTCTAATTCTTGAAGACGGTGAGAAAACTCTTGGCTAACCTGTTTGAGTTGCCCTACTTCGACTTTTATGCCTTGCCGTTCCATGTTTGCGAGAACCGGAATGAGTGGGCGTTCCAGTGTTTCGTAAACCGTCACCAAACGATCGCTGACTAAACGAGGTTTAAGGGTTCGATATAATTGGAGTGTGATGTCAGCGTCTTCGGCCGCATAATGTAAGGCTTGATCTAAAGGCACCTGGTCGAAGGTGACTTGGGATTTCCCCGTGCCAGCCACTTCTTTATATTTGATCGTGGTATGCCCCAGATAGAGTTCTGCCAGCTCATCCATCCCGTGCCCGTGTCGCCCCCCTTCAATGATGTAGGACAGTAACATCGTATCGTCCACGGGAAACACGGAAATTCCGTACCGTCGAAAGACGACCATGTCATATTTAATATTGTGTCCAATCTTGAGGACCCCGGGATTGCTCAGGAGGGGTTGCAGGTGTTCCAGGACCGTGGCAAGTGGAATCTGAGGAAGGGAATCAGAGTTTGGTGGGGGTGAAGCTTGTGACAATAAATCTCCGGATGGCGAAGATCCAGGTGGGACATGCCCTACCGGAATGTAACAGGCCTGATGAGGGGTAAGGCATAATGAAATTCCCACGAGTTCCGCTTGTGTCTGATCGAGAGACGTGGTTTCGGTATCGACGGCGAGAAAACCTTGTTCGATAGCCCCGTTTATCCAAGCTTGCAAATCTGAAATCGTGTGAATAAGGGTATAGTGTGAAGAAGAGGATTCCTCGGATGGAGGAGGCTCTTGAGGGCCTGAGGCAGGAGCGGCTTGGGTGTCTTTTGGTTTCCCGGTTTTCCCTCGGCTCTGAACCCGGGCAAGAATAGAGCGAAATCCCTGTTCGGCTAAAAACTGTTCAAGTTGTCCTTGGTCGGGCTCTCGTCTTTCGAGTTGTGTTAATGGAATCGTCAAAGGCACATCGGTCCGGAGTCTCACCAGTTCACGGGACAGTCGGGCTTTATCGGCATATTGCAGAAGATTTTCTCGGCGTTTGTTCTGCTTTATTTCTGATGCTCGAGCCAAAAGACTATCCAGATCCCCATATTCCTGTATCAATTGTGCAGCAGTTTTAATCCCAATGCCGGGGACTCCGGGTACATTGTCAGTGGAATCTCCCGCTAAGGCTTGGACATCGACGACCTTATCCGGAGGGACACCGAATTTTTCTTGAACCTGCTCCGGGCCAATCCGACGATTTTTGATAGAATCGTACATCGTGATTTCTGGGGTGACGAGCTGCATGAGATCTTTGTCGGAAGAAACAATCGTGACAGCCGCCCCCACCTGCTGGGCTTCCTTGGCGTAAGAGGCGATCAAATCGTCGGCCTCGAATCCATTCAACTCAATGCAATCCAAGTTAAAGGCTTGAGTGGCCTCCCGCACCAGAGCAAATTGAGGGATGAGCTCGTCCGGAGGTTCGTCCCGATTGGCCTTGTACGAGGGTTCGATATCATTCCGGAAGGTCTTTCGAGCCGAATCAAAGATGATGGCAATGTGATCGGGTTTCATGTCATCGAGTAACTTCATCAGCATAGTCACAAACCCATATACGGCATTCACGGGGGTTCCATCGGGTCGGGTTAAAAGCTGAATGGCATGAAAGGCCCGAAAGATGAACCCTGAGGCATCCACGAGAACGACATGGTGAAGGGGTGTTGAGGGGGAAGGTTGACTGGAAGAACTCACAAGCGATAATCCTATCGGTCACACATTTCGGTAGTGAAGATACATGATACCCGAAACGGTGTCGATATCATGTCGAGGAGTTTTCTCAGAATGTCATGAACCATGGTAATATGGAATGCCCCTCCCACCTTTATCTAAGGAATAACCAGACACCATGAGGAAACTGACCATAGGCCTCACTCTTATTGTGGGGCTCATTGTGGGTGGGATTCTTCTTCTTCCCTTTATCATTGACCTGAACCAATATCGAGACGAATATCTTCCCCTGCTGGAACAGGCCGTCCAAAGAAACATTTCCATTCAGGATCTGAGTCTGACGGTGTTTCCCGCATTAGGTGTACGGTGTCAGGAGGTCACGATCGCGGATGATTCTACCTTTAGCTCGAAGCCGTTTCTAGAGGCTCCTTCCCTACTCCTCACCATTAAATGGTTACCGCTTTTTCGGGGGCAAATTCAAATCGAACGATTGGTAGTTCAAGAACCGCGAATTCAAGTAATCCGTTCCCCATCCGGGGTACTCAATACAGCCACGCTTGGCAAAGGTCCTTCTCCGAATCCAGATGAACCTTCTCAATCTTCCACGCCACCCTTCTTGGCTCTATTCGGGGTGGAGCAACTGGCCATCGAACGGGGAACTTTTTCTTTCGAAGATCGGGCTCAAGATTCCACCACATCCTACTCCCTGGATAATTTCGAATTTCATACCGACTCCGTTCAACTGGGAGAAACGGCAAAAATCAAGTTGCAGGGGCAGTTATTGCCCTACCAATTACCCTTGGAGATTGAAGGACAAATTGGTCCTCTCAGCCTCGATCTTGATATTCCCCGGATCGAGATAGATGGGGCCCTGGGGAAGGTGAAAATGCACGCCCAAGGTCAGATTGAAGCCGGGAATCTTGACCTGAAAATTCAAGCCCCAACCGTTTCATCTGAGGATATACCAGTCAAGTTGGGTTTGATTCGCCCGGTGAAAATCACCGAATTTCGAGCGCGGCTTCATGGGCCTGTCTTATCTCAACCCGGTCAAGCTCACGCCCACACGATGAAGGTCGACCCTTTGAACTTTATTATGAAATTGAACGATTCCATTATCAAGGTTTCAGGGCAGGGAACTTTTTCAAGGGTAGAAGTCGGTGGAAACGCGGCGGCACTTTCCTCCCAGGACCTCCCCCTTGCCTTGCCATTGCATCAACCTCTTTCCCTTGAGCAAATACGCTTTGAGGGTGCAATTCAGGAAACGAAGGGGGAACTGACCTCATTCGAAGCCAAGGCCCTTAACGGATCTCTCAGGGCCCAAGGAGGGTGGGAAGGAACGGCTCCTCCTTCCTCATTCTCCTTACAGGGAAATTTTAAACGGTTTGATGTCGAGCCATTGGCAAGGGCCTTGTCAACTTCTTCAGTCAGGGTGGTAGGTGTCGGCAATCTTGAGTGGAGAGTGAGAGGAGAAACGTTAATTGGTGGAGAAACATGGTTTACAGGTCCCATTTACGGGGCCATTCATCGTGGAAAGATTGTTGGATTTGATTTAATTCACGTTCTCGAAAAGGCTCTGCGTATGGCGGGTGCCCTGGGTGAAACCACGGGGGTCACGGAGTTCTCTCGATTGCAGGCCAAAACGGAATTACATGGTAAAGATTTGGTCATTAATCGATTGACGGTAACAGCACCGGCTTTTTCTTTGGAGGGTGAAGGAAAACTGGGATTTGATCAATCGGTAAACCTTCAAGGGAAAATGGCCCTGTCCGCCGAGTTGTCCGACAAAATCATTCAACAGCTCCCTATGGTGAAAGTCGTAAGGCAGAAAGGACGATTGGTCCTGCCATTCTTCATTGAGGGAACCACCCAAGATCCCATTCTTCAGGTGGATGTACGTTCCCTGGGGAATCAGTTAAGGGAAAAGTTTCAGGGTCGAATTGAAAAAGTCATTGAAGGGGACGAACAGGAAATACAGAAACTTCTTGACGAGGGGAAGGATTTATTAAAGCAACTCTTTCCCAACTAGCATCCGGTCTGTGGGTCCCATGAAACCAGGATGCCCTGGGCATTTCCCGGTCTCCATCTTTTTCGGGTAAGAGGGAGGATTAAAAAAAAAGAGACTAGCGTGCTGTTTTGTGAGTGGTTGACCTGGGGTTTTCACCGTCAAGGCAATCTTGGTGAGGAGCTGATTATGAGACTATCTCCTGGGCCTATTGAAACTTAATTAAAAGAAAGGGGAGTTTTTCCTGATTGATGCTGGGCTCGGAAAAATTCCTGTGGAGATGGCGTGGATGGATGACAGAGATGCGCGACCAGAGATCGCAGTTTTCCCATATCGAAGGGTTTTCCGACAATGGTATAGGCACCAAGGGTTTCCGCCTCCTCATGGACTTCGGGAGATACACATCCCGTAATCATGATGACTGGGGGATCGAATTTATTGGGGCGGGCTTTTTTTTTCGCGAGAAACTCCAGACCCGTCATCACCGGCATGGCGTTATCCAAGATGATGGCGTCAAAGGCAAAACTATCCATCAAATCGAGCCCAATCGCTCCATTGGCAGCTTCGGTACAGTGAAACCCGTCATATTCAAAGACCAACCGGAGTAAATCCCGACTCACCACATCATCTTCAATTATGAGGATGTGTTTAGACATCCGTGCCACCTCCTTATCCGAAATTTGGCTTGGCCTATGGTGCGTGATAAAAATGTTTCCCTTTTGCCGGATTTAGGGTAAAGACAATTCTTCCGGGTTTCCCTCAATGGGGGTTCCTTCCCAGGTTCAGGGGATTGGGAAAGCTCTCTTCGAGGGGCATCTAGAGAAAGACCCGCTTGACTCACATCTCCATCCGGCCAGGGGACAAGTTAAGAGGTCCCAAGCCCAGTTTCTCCTGATAATAAGAACAAGCAAGCGCTATACCATTTCTGTTCATGGTTCTGTTCTGCCAGATTGTCCTAGAATCCATCTCAAGAAGGTGGTGAAAATTCCCATTGTTATCGCAATTTTTTGAAATCCTTTTTTAAAAAATTGAAATGGACCCGGCTCTACCGAACACGGGAATATACAGGACTAAACGTGCGAAAAAGATACGATTCATCGTTATTTGAGACCAAGAGACTCGAAAATATAAATGGGCAGGATTGCCAGTTTTGACAACTTTTTAAAGACGGCGGAGAATAGAGGTTAGGAAAGACAAGTTGAATGAAAATTATTATTCCTGGCGAAGGACAGCTAAGGGTGGGGATCCCAATAAACGGAAGGTCCCAAGAAAACCGGTAAGGAGGGTAAGGACCACCGTGGTGATGAACCCGATCATCATGAAGGACACATTCCCATCCCATGGTAAGTCAAAAAAGAAATACAGAATCGACCAAGAAAGTACGCAGCCCAACCCCAGGCCTACCAATGCCGCGATGGCCCCAATCAGGCCAAATTCCATCCCTAACGAGAACAGGAGCATTCCACGACTGCCCCCCAAGGCTTTTAAAATTGCCATTTCCCGGATTCTCCGAAATCGGTTGATGGAAATCGCGGCGACCATCACGACGGCACCGGTAATCAAGCAGAGCCCCGCCAAGGCATGGATGGCCTTTGCCAATTGTTGGAAGATGGTTCGAATATTATCGAGCACATCCCCCACGTTAATCGCTGTGACATTGGGCAGAGATTGAACCAGCGCTTGCTGAAGAGGAATTTCCAATGAGGCCGGGACTTTTGCTGTCGCAATATAGGTTAAAGGGGCGCCATCCAGAGAGGATGGCTCCAAAATCATAAAGAAATTCATCGAAAAACTGCTCCAATCGACTTTTCGAAAATTTCTGACTTGAGTCACGAAAGGAACTCCCTGAATATCAAATGTCACGGTAGATCCTATGTCCAGGTCTAAATGTTCAGCCGCCTTTTCTTCCACTGAAACGAATGGGATCAAGTTTTCATTTTGGGGTGGGACGGTTGAGGGAAAGGATTCGATGGTCTCCCACCAGTTCCCTTGCGTCACTTCATTGTCAGGGGGCAGAGTCTGGGACGTAGTCATGACATATTCTCGGGTGAAGTACCAACCGTTTCGTTTTCCCTTGTGTTCTTCCGGGTCAATGGGTTTCTGGTTAATCGCCAGAAGGCGGGATCGAACCACAGGGACGAGCGAAAAATTCTCTGGGTTGAGGCGTTGGGTTAATAAAGTGGAAAAGGGAGTGTATTGATCCGGTTGAATATCGATGAAAAAAAAGGAAGGGGCATTCTCGGGGATTTGGTTGCCCAACAGGTCCAGCAGAGAACGTTGAATCGTCATCAGTGTGATCAACAGCATGACCCCGATCCCTATAGCCAAGGTCATGGCTTTGGTAAAGTTTCCAGGACGTTGGAGATTATTCAACGTATGACGGAGAAGAAACCGTTGAGGAACCCGGAGATGACGGACCAGAGAAAACAGCACATTTGACGTCCCCAATAAGATTAACACGGCAAGTAAAAACGCTCCCGTAAAAAAGAAACCCAAAGAAAAAGAGCGTGCCTGCCAAATAGCCAAGCCTGTGATGCAAACCATGATGATCAGACTCACCCAAACGCGAATGCGATCGGCCCACCAGTTTCGAACCGATTGTTTCCAGGTTTGAACCCAAGAGACCTTTTGGTCAACCGATGTTGACTGCTCAATTTCCTGTCGATACACAAGGGCAGGAGAAACATCTCGGATGGCTAGAAGAGGCCAGAGGGAAAAGGCCATCGTGGCGAGGATTCCCAGGAGGATCCCACGAAGTATGGGGGTGAAAGTTGGGGTCATGGAATAGTGGAGGGGAATGATTCCCTCAAGGAACCCGGGTAGGAGTTGATGCAATCCCACACCAAGGCATGCACCGAGCAAACTCCCAATGCCTCCCAGAACAAGGCTTTGGGTAAGATAGATACGCATCATTTGTGGGGAGTCGGCCCCCAATGTTTTGATGGTGGCGATAATAGGGATTTTTTGAGAGACAAAGCCTTGAATCGTACAAGCCACACCAATCCCTCCCACCATTAAAATGGTCAAGCCAATCAGTCCCAGGTACAAAGTTAATTGATCAAGAAAACGCCGAAGCCGAGGTTGAGCCTCACGAAAGGAGGTTACTTTGGCCCCTTCCGGAGAAAGGCGCCCACGGAGTTCACCCAGCCAGGCTTCCAAATTTTCCCCATCGGGGAGCTTCAGTCGATACCGTTCTCGAATCCGACTCCCGGTTTGGACAAGTTGGGTGGCTTGTAAGGCTTTCTGAGAAATCAGGAGACGGGGGCCCAAACTGAAAGCGGTTGCGACACGATCGGGTTCTTTTTGCAGGATACCCGTGATAAGAAAATAGGCTTGGCCTATTCGTACTTCACTACCGATAGAGAGATTAAGACGGATGAGGAAAGACTCTTGGACCAAGGTTCCAAAGCAAGGGAAATGTTGACATTTTGGAGGGTTTTCGGCGAGTTGGGAGACCAAAGTTTGTAATGGGTCAGTGATGATCCTGCCGTACAGCGGGTAGAAGGAATCAATGGCCTTGAGTTCAACCAATTGGGAGGTGGGTAGGGATCCGAGTGTTGGTGAGGTCGTGAGTTCTGTGTTGGCCATGGCGGCGAGTTCGGTGACATGGGAAAGTGTCACTTGCCGTTTAGAAAGGGAATGGAGGATGTCTTGGCTTTTTTCGGTTAAGGCTCGACGCCAAGAGATTTCAATATCTCCCCCTGAAAGAGCTCGTGCGTCTCCAAAGATAATGCGTTCGACACTGGCCGCAAAGAGATCAATGGCAACGATGGCTCCTACTCCAAATGCGATGCAAAGAAATAAAAACATAAAGCGTGACCAGGAACTGGACGTTTCCCGCCAAGCCATTTTCAACGATAGGGGTATCATGTATAGAATGAAGACGGTTAAAAGGACGAGGACATCTCATCGACCACGGAGCCATCGCGTAACGCGAGGATACGTTGAGCTTTTGAAGCCAGAGCTTGGTCATGCGTTACTAACACCAGGGTGGTTCCATGTTGCTCGTGGAGTTCCCATAGGAGTTCAATGACTCGTTCTCCTGTGGCACTGTCCAGGTTGCCCGTGGGCTCGTCTGCGAGAAGAATGGGCGGTTGGCTCATAAAGGCTCGTGCGAGGGCCACACGTTGTTGCTCTCCACCGGACAGTTGAATGGGATAATGATGGAGCCGATGGTCCAAACCGACAGATTTCAACAAAGCTTGGGCTCGCGGTTCACTCGCTGATTCCCCTTGTAATTCCATGGGGAGGGCCACGTTTTCCAAGGCAGTTAAGGTGGGAATAAGATGAAAAGCCTGAAATACATAGCCGATGTGTTGTTGCCGGAACCTGGCCATTTGGGTTTCCGAAAGGGCGGTAATCTCGGTTCCATCGATGCAGATCGAGCCTTCCGTTGGGCGATCAAGGCCAGCCAGGAGTCCGAGAAGGGTTGATTTGCCACTTCCAGAAGGGCCCATAATGGCCATGGTGTGTTTGGCCTGAATGGCAAAGGAAATATCTTGTAAAATTCGTACCGGTTGATGGCCGGCGTTCAGTTGCATACTGAGGTGATTCACGGAAATAAGCGATGGAGAAGTCTCGACCCAGGGATTGGGAAGGGAAGGAACTGATGAGGATGAATCCACGTGCAAGAAATAATGAGGGGATCGACAAATTTAAATATCGGAGGGCCTGGAGGCCTCGTATTCAGACATTCTCTATAATCATACCAATCCTATGCGTCTTCTGTCTGGCATTTGTGAGTTGTGGTTCGGAAGAACCTTCCCCACCGTTATCCGAAAATCCCAACGCTCGGCTTGGTGAGATTGCCAAAGTTGCATCCCAGAAAGAATCGGTTGGGATTGGCAAAAATGATAGATCACAAAGGGTTTTACCCCGGATTGTGGCTTTTGGCGATAGCCTGACCGCTGGGCTCGGCGTTTCACCGGATGAGGCCTATCCTAGCCAGCTTGAGCGGTGGTTGGGTGAGAGAGGAATACGCTATGAAGTCATCAATGCGGGCGTTTCCGGAGAAACCACCGCTGGGGGGGTAAGGCGAGTGGAATGGATTTTAAAAACGCACCCCAGGCTTGTGATCCTAGAATTGGGTGCCAATGATGGACTCCGAGGGCATCCCTTGGATCAAACATATGAGAATCTCAAGGCCATTATTACCCGCTTACAAGCGGAAAAGGTTCAAGTGGTCCTGGCGGGAATGCAAATTCCCCTGAATTATGGTCAGGCGTACACCCAGGAATTCTCCGGAATATATCCACGATTGGCTCGGGAGCTGGATATTCCGTTGATCCCCTTTTTTTTGGAGGGAGTGGCCGCTCGATCCGAATTAAATCAGGGTGATGGGATTCACCCTACCGTTGAAGGCTATGGGCTGGTGGTTCAAAACGTGGGGAAAACGTTAATCCCCATTCTCAAGGAATTGGAAAAAGGTAAAGCAGAACCGACGCCCCCATAAGGGGAAAAATGTCAAAGCCAAATCTGGAAACGTGAGGAAAGTAGAAGGATTAAATCGTCAGGTCTTCCAAATATCGTAGGCCCCGTACCCTAATACGACAGCAATAAACCCATAGTACATAGCCGTAATTCCCTCGTACCCACCACCCGGGGCATTGGCCAATGCCGGGCTGGCAGTCAAGACAAGCAGCAAGCATAGTGAAAAGATTCGGCTCATTTGAACACCCTCACTTTCTGACGTTGGACAACTTCGAGCTCTACACAGGCTTTTGCCAATAAATTCGTTCGGCGATCGGGATTTTAGACAATTTTCTTCTCCTGATGCAACCCATGACCACGAGCAAGTTTATAAATAAAAAATCCTAAGTATTAAATTTGAGTTCCATAGAAAAAAGGACAATACGGACAATACCATGATACTTATCATCAAAGGTGTCCCGAGCGATCGAACGGGTTGGCTGGTGAAAACGGGATTGTTCTAACCTCCCAGAGCTCCTCGGATGTTTATCCTTGGCTAAGGCTCTAATCGAGAGTGGGACCCATCGCAAAAAGGCGACCTTTTACTGTGTTTACATCCACACCAAGCCACTTTCTTCTTTTCCGTTATCTTCACTTCCATGGGAGAAAAATCGGTTCCAGTGTGGGACCCGTCGCAATAGGGTTGAGTTTGGGACCGACCACATCGACACCAATAGTAGGTGCCGGGTTCCATGTCTAAAACATAGGGGGCTCGCTGCGGAATCTTAATGGGGTCTCCCATATTTTCCTCCTTTCATGGTTAGGAACACAATTAATGTATGAACAGGTTACCCGAGCCATTATCCGCATCGGGGTTGAACCCCCTGGGGGCCAAGTGACGTGAGCCAAAGAAAGTCGGCAATATTCTCCGTGATAGCTTGTTCGACCTCATCCTTCTTTGACGGATCCCAAGCCACAAGATAAATAGTCAAGATTTTTGTGTCGGGTCGTTTTCGCAAAACTCGTTTTGGAATGGGAATCCGGTATTGAATATGTCCACCACCAGTATAACTGACCAAAGGGGCTTGTGGTGAAGGACGAGTTTCGAGAAAGTGCGTAATGATTTGAGCCATCCCGTGGTCTCGAAAAATAGAGGCTTCAAAAAACCGACGATAGGCGTGTTTGGGCATCCCAGGGTGGCACACTTCAATTTGGTTGAAAATGAGTTGTTCATACTCCGGGTCGTCCGATACGATTTCCCCAATTGACCATTTGCTCATCTCTGGACTCTTCAGGGCCTCATCCAATCCCTTCCGTGCCACCGAACGAACCAAGGGACGCGGGGGGTTCAGGGCTAACAGATTGAGCCCATTCGTTTTGGAAAAGATGACCAACGATTGATAATCCGAGAATTCCCCACCCCAATTATCCTTCCATCGTGAACCTTTGAGTAATTGATCCACGGAAAAAGTGGGTTGCTCAATATAGTGATTCAAACTGGGCTGACCGTCCCAGCTAAACATTTCCATCGCCACAGTGGGTTGCCGGCGAAGGGTTAAAAGGGTTTCAAGGATTTGTTGGGCGGCCTCCAGATGAGAAGGGGTGTAATGTTCTTCCCCGATAAAAATAACATCCGCAGCTAACAAGTGGGGAATCAGGTCTTCGAAGGAAACAGATTGGTGTTGGCCCACATCAACAATGGTCCCTACCGCAAAGCGAGCTTGGGTTTGGGCCTGAAGGGTGGTACAACCCACCCCCTCGAACATAACGATGATAAGAAATAAAAGGGGTAGAGTCCGAAGTCCCATAAGATGACCATGGTCGGCGACGAATCGAAATGATGATGTACCACAGTCCCTGGCCGTGAGCAATATTTCAATCTCTATTCCTTGTGACTCAGTGGCTCAAGTCGCTATGGTGAGGTGCAGGGGGTAGTCGTGAATACCGATAAAAGAGATCTTAAGGAAAGGGAAAGCCAGAGGTTAGGCCTTTCGGCATTTCGCCAGGCCATGAAAGCCTGCCGTGAGCGATATCCTCATCATTGGGCAGCCAGTCGAGCCTATGTAACACCGGACGCGTTGCCTGAGACGCTCCAGCAAATCACCGATTGTCTTCAAACTCAGGAGCTTGACCCGCCCCTGCGATCCCGCCTGCTCCAGGTGCTACACCAATGTGCTCAACCCAACCAGACAAAATTGACGAACCCCCAATTAAAAGAATTAACCGGACTGCCCCCTACCAAAGCCCTTCGAGCCATCATTGTGTGGGGTCTTTTGGCTGGGAATGGGACAGAAGCCCAGGGTGCCGAAGCGCTTTCTGGGGAGGAAGTGGAATCCATCATTCGACACACGACCAATCCCTTTGATCTGTTACGGCATTCCACAACCCCGTCCCTGTTGGATATTGGGGCGGGGGATCTCACGTTTGAACGGGAATTGGTAGAGCAGATGATCCCGACGTTACCGGAGAAGTCCGCCCCATTCACCTTACATGCCTTTGATCGGCTCAAGCCCGGATCGTCTGTGGGGGGTGTTTACCATAAAAACGATGAATGCGAGCGATTTTTACGCAATTATCCGGCCGAAGATTTACAATTTACATTTTGGGGAGGGAAGGATCTCGAGCAATTCAAGCAACTCCAAGGTCCGTTGTCCCGGTATACTATCAGCACCTGTTTTGCTCCCGCGAATCCGACGTTTGCGTACGAACCAAGCCGGATCTCACCAACAGTCATTCGCGATCATCTTCGATCGACGCGGGGGAATTTTCGTCGGGATCGGATGGATGGGGAGGCCGTCTTAGAAGTCTCCCATGAGGGTCGGGTGTTGACGTTCCCTCCGTGGAAATTTGACATCGTGGGTCCCCTGGCATTGTTGGAATTGATGGTCCAACGCAGCGCGGTGGGAATATTAGCGGCAGTCGATGATGAAGTCTTCTGGGAAATGCTGAGCCAGTTATTAGAGGGGGAGCAATACCGACCCCCTAACCGCCTGTTTTCCAGGGACACACTTCCCGGAATGTTTGGAGAGGTGTATCAACGATTGTCTTCGTGCAAAGCAGGAGAGCGTGTCGACCTGTCAGACGTGGCCCCCCTGCGAGAGGCCCTGCCGTTCTCCTCTGCCCCTTCACATGAGCCATCCGGGACCTGTCGGCTTCGATATGTCGAGATTCGGCGGGGAGCCCTATTGGAAGGTGTCCCGAGCAGTTTCACGGCCAAGCAATATGCCCAGATGAAGGAAGAATCGATCCCGTGGTGGATCATGTTTGTCCCCGATCGATAGAGGGAGGGCGATAAGGGGTAGGATAATTTTGTGAGAAGGGTGGCAGGAACCCTGTGCCCGCTTCTCGACCCCCTCTTTCGGGGGGGATTGACAAAAAAAAGGCTGAGAGGCAGACTCTTCTTCCCAAATATCACCCCTCAGTTAAGGAGGAGCGCCATGGGGTAGAATTCGTCCCTCACGGGTGCTTGGTATAAGAATCATTCGAGGCCTTGTGGACCGGGTATGCGTCCACAAGGCCTTTGTGTTTGGAGGGCCTTGGCTCTGACGGAGAGGCCTTTCCTTCGTTTTATAAAAGGAGGTGTTTCCCTCTCATGAAACAATACCTCTCCTGCGCCACCGCAATCATCCCTTGCGCATTTCACCAGTGGCCACACAGAAAGCTCCTGAGAAAGATTGGCCTCCTTAGTGGCCTTGTGCTCCTTGGTGTTCTTTGCTGGGGGTCTCCGCCGTCGGTGCAGGCCCTCTGTATTCCCCTACCCGAGGACGTGCAGGATGGCGATGCGGTGACCTGTACCAACCAGACCGAACGCTATAGCGCCATCGCGAGCGACTTGACGGTCACGGTGGAGGCAGGGGCGGCAGTGGGGATAGCTCCCTCGTTCCCCTCAAATGCGCTGGTCTTAACTGGGGATGACAATACCGTGCTCAACCACGGCCGGATCTTAGGGGTTGCGACCGGTCTTACCCTCAGTCCTGTTTCATTTCAGCCAGGCGATCAGACGAATTTTGTGGTCCGCAACTTTGGCGGAGGAGAGTTATTGGGAGGAATCGGACTCGTGATCAATGATGTCGGCGAGCCCGTCCAAACCACGGCGACAATCGAAAATCACAATCTGATTCAAGGGACGGTCCAAGGTATTTTTGTGCGTGGTGATGGGGTTAACCTACACAATGGGGGCAGGATTTTTGGGGAGGACCAGGAGGGGGTCTTTTTGGATTTGCGCACCAACGCGGAGCCAGGCACCGCCACCGTGACCAATCTGCAGAACGCCACCATTCGGGGGGGCACGTGGGGACTGAGAGTCGGCGGAGATCTAAACCTGAACAACCAGGGAACTATCGAAGGCCAACGAAATGAGGGCGTTTCCGCGGCACTCGTCATGATCGACAATTCCGGGGATATTCTCGGGGGCATCGGCGTTGGCGATGGAGGGGTCATTTCCAATACGGGCGACATCATCGGCACCGTGGGCATCAAGGGTGGGGGGGGCGATTTCGACCAAGGGATAACGATTATCAACCACCAGCTCATTCGTGGCACGACGCACGGGATCGACATAACGGGCACGCTGGATCGTCTGGAGAACACGGGAACCATTGAAGGGGGAGCGGGGGGCGATGCTGTTCGGCTCAGCCTTGGCTTTGGAGAAATCCGCAACACGGGCACGATTACGACCCTGGGCGGAGCAGGAGTCCAAACGATTTCTGGGGTGGAGCAGGCCACGCTCTTTCTTCACAACGACGGAGAAATTACGGGTAACAACCGTGGCTTGGAGATCGATGGTGATCTGTTCTTGGCCAACACTAATATGATCGAAGGGGGCAACAATGATGGGATTTTCGTCTCCGACAATGCGACCTTCATCATTATTGAGAACCAGGACGGGGCCACCATCCGTGGGGCGATAGACGGCATGGAACTCGATACAACCTTGGACGAATTGACCAACGCGGGGCGCATTGAGGGCCTGAACGGCGAAGGGATCGATGTCTTTGGGGCGGCTACCATAAACAATACCAATACGGGCACCATTTCGGGCACCGGCGACGGCATCCAAGGACGAGGCGGCGCCCTGGATATCACGAATCAAGGATTCATCATCGGCGATCAGGACACGAGTGGGTCTGGCACCGGTGTGCGAGTGACAGGCCCGCTCGGCTTTGATGATACCGTGACGAATGCCGGCATCATCCAAGGGGCAGTGGCGTCCCTCGTGCTCGGGGGAGGGGACGATACCGTGACCAATACTGGGCAGCTTTTGGGGGGTGTGTTTCTGGGTGAGGGGAACGACATGGTGCGCAACCATGGGACGATCACCGGGGACATCCAGGCTTTTGATGGAAACGACACGGTCATCAACGGCGGCACCATAAACGGGAATGTGATTTTAGGCGAAGGGAACGATACCTTCCTCATCGATTTGGATGCGGCGACACCTCCCACCGTCACGGGGATTATCGACGCAGGCCCGGGCCAAGATCGCTTTGGCGTGTCCACCACTCAAGTGAAGTCGACCACACTGGCTCCCACGGCGGGCTTTGAAGAACTGGCCGCCGAGGCCAAGGGGGACTCCGCGGAACTCACCCTCAACCAGGGCGTGGCCCCCTTCGCTCAAACTCTGACCATCTCCGGAGGCGGGACCATCATCAATCACGCCGATTTCGAGGTAACTGAGGGTTCGGCAATTGAATTCATCGATGGGAGTGCCACCACACTTCAACAGGAAGGCATGATCAAGGTAACTGATCCCTCCCTGCCCGCCATCACGATGGGCAGCAACAATTCTCTCACGACCTTGAATCGCATTGAGTCGATTGGAGGGGGGGTAGAGGGGGGAAACTCAACGAAAATTGCTATTGAAGGTCCGGACGGTCTGATCACCACAACAGGTATCGCTGCAAACGGGATCACGGTGATTGCTGACAACGACATAAATATATCGCAAAACGCCATGGTTGTTACCCAAGGACAAAACGCTAGTGGAATTGTGATAGAGGGCAGCCTGAACGACGTGAAGATAAATTCTGGAGGGACCGTAAAAACATTAGACCATTCAGCGAATGGCATTGACATGGGATTGGGATCCGAAAACAAACTGGTCTTGGAATTCGGGGGGAAAATCGAAACACTGGGCAATGATGCGGTGGGGGTTGTATTTGGCGGTATCGACAACGAAATTCATATAACTGAGGATGCCATGGTCATGACTCAGGGCCAAGGTGCCCATGGGTTTGTGGGGGTCGGAAGTAACGTATTAAATATAGAGGAAAACGGTACTGTTCAAACCACGGGCCAGTCAGCTTATGGTGTCCAGATAACCGGTTTTAACAATCTAGTTGAACTTGAAAATGGCGGAAGCATTGAAACCTCTGGAGATAATGCGGTCGGGATTGTAGTCGAGGGAAATGGGGCGGACGTCTTCACACCCAATAGTATTAATATAATATCTGAAAGGTCGGATATTTTTGATGGGGGCGTGTCCACCTCCGGAGCCGGTTCGCATGGCATTGAACTTCGTGGAGCTCACAACGAAGTAAACTTAAATCAGTCTCTAAGCCTGGTGACAGCGGGAGACTCCGCCCACGGCATTGTAATTCTTGGTAGTGACAACTTGGTGGGGATTGGGGGTAATAATACTTTTGATTTAACTCCAGTTCTTGAGACTACGGGTCAGGATGCCGTTGGGGTATTGTTCCGAAATACGGGAAACTCGTTTGGTAATAGTTCGGCCATCGTTTCGCAACAGGCTCCTGCCATTGCGGTGAGCCTCCTAGGCCCTTCCGATAATCGTCCTAATACTATTTCAATTAATCATCTCATCCGTGGTGGAAATGGTATTGCCATACAGGGTGATCCTAACAACCCCACCATTGAAGAAGTTGTGCTTGTCGGGCGCCAACTTACCACAAAGGTTGAAGGTGATATCCGGCTGTTTTCGGGAAATGATTTGTTTGAAATGCGTGGTGGAGAAATGGAGGGAGATGTTGTATTGGGGGAGGGAAATGACACGGCGACAATCAACCGCGGAAAAGTGGAAGGGAACGTGGTATTGGGGGGAGGGGATGATACCGTAAAAATCGAGGGGGGGGGGCTGGGCTCTGGCCCCACGACCATAACCGGCCTCCTGGATGGAGGCCCAGGAGATGACAATCTTTTAATTGCTAATGATCCGAACCTTCCCGTCACTCAAGAAATTACACTTGGCAATCTTGAGGGATTTGAAACTCGCACAGCCAATGCGATGGGTGTAGGGGCACTCGTCCTAAACGACAATGAGGAGGCCCTTTCCCAGGGGTTCTCGGTTGTGGGCAGTGGCCGGCTGATCAACAACGCTGATTTTATGGTGACCGAGGAATACGTGTTTAAATTGGACTCCCTCGGGCTCGTGCTGGAGAACTCTGCTAACCTATCCTCAACCGGCGTTGGTGCCGTGCCGATCGTGTTCGGATTGGGGGGTAATATCAATCATGTTTCCAACAACGGGATGATTGTTGCAGGTGGTGGGGTGGCTATCGTCTCGGAGGGCAGCACGATTGATTCGTTGAGCAACTTCGACACCGGCACAATTGTGGGAGGCATTGACCTGGGGGGTGGGACCGATACCGTGCATAATGGCGGACTGATCAATGGAAGTGTACAGCTGGGAAACGACGAAGACAATTTCATTGCCACCGCTACCGGCGGCGTCACGGGCATTGTTGATGGTGGGGAAGATGTCGATGGGCTAACCTTTAGCATTGAAGGGTCTGACAAAGAAATCTTAGGGGACCGGTATGTGAACTTTGAAATACTAGACAAGTCCGGGGATGAGAAACTGCAACTGGGCGGCACGCTCTCCGTGGATACCGGCACTGTCAGCGAAGGGGAGTTGGTGTTATTACCCGACAGCGTCCTGGATCTTGAAGAACTCACCGTAGAAAGCGGGGCCACCCTCAGCGGCGAAGGGACCGTCACGGGTGATGTCATCGGTTTGGCCAGCTCCACCATCAGCCCGGGCTTCTCGCCGGGCGGGCCACTGACGATCCAAGGTGACTTGGACATTACTGACGGCGGGAAGCTCTTGATTGAAATCGCCAGTCAACTGGAGTTTGATACCTTCGCCCTTGGTGGAGAATTGTTGCTCGGGGGCGGGGAGGTCATCTTTGCCCTCGAAGATGGTCTGGACTTTTCTGCCTTTGCTGAAGACTTTGCCGGGCCGGTGGACTTCTTCTTCGTTCTCTCCGAGCCGACCGACCCCAATAGTGCCCTGTTGCCTTGGACCGACCTGAGTGTCTTTGAGGGCGTGGACTTTTTCGTCTCCGGCAGTGAGTTTTCGGGCCTCGTCCCCCTGACCTTCCTCGATACGAGCCTGACCTTCGCCCAATCCAACCTACACATGGATGGCGGCGGGACGGACGGAACTCCTCCCATTCCCGAACCTTCCACCTGGCTGTTGTGGCTAACGGGGCTCGGCCTCCTGCTCTGGCTCAAGGGTCGGTACCGGCTTCTCCCCAAGGGTGGACCATTCTGAGCTATCGGCTCCGCACCGTCGAGAAAGTATCACGGCCATGTGGATCGTGAGTGTCCTCGCAGCCTTCGCCGTGGGACTGGCGGCGTTGAATATCGTGCTGTTCGAGGCTAATCGCACGATGAAGCAAGAGATTGCGCAACGCCAGCAGTACGTCACCCAAAGCGTGTCGCTCAGTCAATTGAACAACCAGATCATTCGGTCCCTAGCGAAGCTCTCGGCGGACCATCAAGATGCCCAATTGAAACAGTTGTTGGCGAACCATGGCATCACCTTTACCATCAACCCGCCTTCGGCGGAGCCATCCGAGTAACGAGGGAGGATTCCAATGACCCAACCCTCCTCTCGTGGTTCCGCTTCCTTGGTCGTGCCCCTGGTGTTGGTGATCCTCGCCTTGTTGCTGATGTTGGGCTATCAAACCTTCACTCTCTGGCAAGAGCGGGAGGCGTTGACCATACGCTATGCCCAACAGGAACCGGCGGTGCAGCAATCCCAGGCCATGCGAGCGCAGTTAGACTCCATTGCCCGCAAGACCGCGGTGCTGGCTGACCAAGGTAATGCGAATGCGGCCTTGTTGGTCCAGACGCTCGAGCAGCGGGGAATTACCATCAACCGCGGAAGTCCGACCACCGATTTGTCCTCCCCGCCGGCTCCTTAAGTCTCTTACCCCTCCATACGGAGTGCTTTCCCCACGAAATATCTTTTTCTATATAGAAAGCAATCATTACTAGATACATTGGCCTTGGGACGGTTAATGTAACGTCGCGTTGCCCTTTTTATCTGAGTGCGAGGTCGGGAATGCTGAAGGCCTCCCTCGAATTTCCACACTCCTTTTGAGGTCTCTCCTAGAGAGACATTAATCATTTCTCAGCAGAGTCGGTACTCGGACTTCCTCCGCCAAACTTTTGGTTGTTTGGGTAGGAAAATCGGACACGGGCGATTCCCCAGAGGAAGGCAAAGTCTTCGATTCCACATCGACGGAGATACCGGGTGTGCCGGTCCGCAACCAATTGAATGATGCGGCCGAGGCCTCCCGGCGCTATGCCTCCCACCAACAAACAGAGCTGAAGAGACCTCATGACGAGTCTTAACCACGCGATGGTAATGGCCGATGATCGTTGAGACAGAGGAAGCTCTGTTCGCATCCATGTGAGAAACGCGTTGCGGCCTTGACTGGACCAAGGGTCCTGACCGATGGCAAATCTGACGGAGGCTCCCGTTTTTTCTTTTCCGAATAATTCGCCGGCAACTCCCCGTTCTTCCAGTACCCGTCGGCAAATGGGCCGCGAATACTTACCACCCGTGTCCCACAGGGCCATACTGGGAGAGCGGGTAATCTGAGAAATGTCCCCCACCTGACTGATCCCCATGAATGGGACGGGCAGATGGAGGAAACCGCTGTGAAGGCGGAACTCGCAGAGGGAAAGGCCAGAGTAACTTCCCCTGGGAAGGTCGGGTGTCAGAGGTTTTGGGTTTAAGGCCCACGTGTAATCGCCCCCATGGCCTGTGAGGAGCACCCGGTTTGAAAGACAATCGTTGGCCGAAGCGGTCATGATTTCTTTTCCTTGGCCGTCTGCCGCCAGGAACACAGGTTCCCAGATTCCCTGCTGAGTCCACCCCAGTCTGTCAATTCCTTTGCATGTCACACCCAGCACCTCAGCGAGGGCATGTCCATCGTCTTGAACTCCGGGCCGGGATTGACTGAAGGAAAGGGTGGTGCGAAGACCGGCTTCTTGGGCGAGAGCGACACAGGTGGGGGAATCATAGCCTCGGGAATGGGTTCCCATCCATTCATAGGGGAAGGTTCTCTGGGGACTGGACATATTGGCGGATATTCTCTGGAGGCTGGACCGTAAAAAGTCGATGGAGGTTTCATAGGATGAAAAGTCACCATGAAAACTTGACTTTGGGTACCTTCTGCAAATTGCACCCATCCCATTCCAGATTCTGAAAGTACACAAGTTGGAGATGCCCTCTCGTGAGAGGGATTTGATGATCGCAGTGGGTGATCCCACGATTGATGGAGGAGAACAGTTCGATGTAACCCCGAATTCTGGGATCGGGATGTGAGTCGGAAACAGAGAGCAGGCCAACCAGGGAATTGGATATTAAGATGAAGGACTCGCGTTCAAGGACGTGGAGGCGGTCGACGGTGGTTCCGGAAGAAACAAAACGAATGGATTGATCCCTGCATCGCCCCCCGCTCCCATAGACCAAGTCGGTCTGGTCAAAGTTCGCTTCGGCATACGATCCATCCCAGACGGCTTCACAAAACCAGAACTCAGCCGTTTCAATCTGTTGGCCATGGAAGATTAAGACCTGGTTGGCTCCCCGCTCGCATATGGCCAGCCAGGAAAGAGCCGGCCACTCCTCCATTCTCTCAAAAACCAAATTCATCTTCATGGACAGAAGGAATGTGATGGCTTTGAGCTGTTTTTGTGATGGTCGTGTCAACTTCGAAGATAAAGCCATCTCCTGGTGTGGACATTATTAACAAGTGGTGGCAGCCTTGCGTCAAGGAAGACTTTTCCTCCAGCTACCCAGGGGATGCTTAGCAGGGTTTTCACGACGCGGTGGTTTCAGGATTTTGCGGACAAGGATGATCGTTTCCCAAAAGACGGGAAATTCTAGAAAACCTGGAGCCCAAGCCTGGGCCAACAACCTTCATCGAGCAGCCCGGAAAGGAGAGAGGGCCCATTCTTTCTTGGCCGAACCCTTAGAACTTCTAGAACTTCATCGAAGAGTGAGAAGAAGAATCGCCTTTTAAAGCAATCTTCATCTTAGAAACCGAATTCGAGGCGGGGTAACAATTTCCAGGGTGGTGGGAAAAAATTGGAGCGGGAAAGGGGATTTGAACCCCCGACCCTCGCCTTGGCAAGGCGATGCTCTACCACTGAGCTATTCCCGCTCGCTTGAATCGTGTGATGTGATTCTAGTAGGCCCTCTAGGGGCTGTCAAGCAAACGGGGAAAGGGTATAATGTTCACTTCGACCCCTCTCAACACGGGGAGCTGAAGTGTTCCCAAATGGCTAGGAGGAAGGATACCAAATGTATATTAGCGTCATTGGAACGGGGTATGTCGGGTTGGTCACTGGAGCCTGTTTTGCGGAGTATGGGTTAAATGTACTTTGCATGGATCGGGATGAGGCCCGGATCGCCAGTTTAGAAAAAGGGAAAGTCCCCTTCTATGAACCGGGCCTAGCTGAATTGGTTCACAAAAACCTTCAGGCTGGACGGCTCCGTTTTACGACGGACTTGGGTAAAGCCGTCGATGAAGCGTTAGTGATTTTTATCGCCGTCGGAACTCCTTCGGGTTCCGATGGGTCTGCCGACCTGTCGTTTGTCGATGAAGTGGCTCGAAATATCGGAGCCCGAATGAATGGGTATAAAATTGTGGTCAATAAATCCACGGTGCCCGTCGGGACAGCCGACCGAGTTCGAGCCATTATCCAAGAGCACCAAACCACGCCGGGAAAATTCAGTGTCGTATCGAACCCGGAATTTCTTCGGGAAGGGTCGGCCTTAGAGGACTTTATGCGGCCGAACCGCGTGGTTATTGGGGCAGACAGTCAGGAGGCCGTGGCCATAATGAGGGATTTGTATCGTCCCCTTTATCTCATTGAAACCCCCATCGTCGTCACCGATATCCGTACTGCCGAAGTCATCAAATATGCCTCCAATGTCTTTCTGGCCACAAAAATTTCTTTTATTAACGAAATGGCCAACCTCTGTGAAAAAGTTGGAGCGGATGTTCAAATGGTCGCCAAGGGGATGGGCTTGGATAAACGCATAGGCTCCAAGTTTTTACATGCCGGTCCGGGCTTTGGTGGGTCTTGTTTTGGGAAAGATACGGATGCCCTGATTAAAATCGGCACTGACGCGGGTTATGAAATGAAGCTGGCGCAAGCGACTAAACACGTGAATGAAGCTCAACGCGAAAGAATGTTGGAGAAAATCCGTGAAGCGGTTGGCAATCTTCAGGGCAAAACGATTGCGTTATTGGGATTGGCTTTTAAGCCCAATACGGATGATATACGGGACTCGCCAGCCTTATGGATTGCCGAAAAACTGCTCGAGAGCGGGTGTTCGGTGCGAGCCTATGATCCTGAGGCGTTGGAGGTTTCCATGAAAGCGTTACCTGGTCTGACCGCCTGCTCCGATGCCTACCAGACAGCCCAAGGGGCCGACGCAGTGGTGTTAGCCACCGAATGGAATCTCTTTCGAAACCTGGATGTGGAAAAAATTCGGGAGAATCTATCCTCTCCCGTCTTTATTGATCTCCGGAATGTGTACGAACCGGAACGGTTGGAAGCCCAGGGGTTTTATTATGTGTCGGTGGGCCGAAAAGAGGTAGGTGAGCCACCTCACGTGAAAACCTAAGGCCCGGCAGTGAATTTCCCATCCTTATTTGCGTTTATAGCCCATCCGATCCAATACTTTCATGATTCGCTTTTGTAACCGTTCATCGGCTTCGGTCAAAGCCTGCGCCAAGGGTTCGACGGCCGGTTTCCCGATCTTTCTCAGGATTTCCGTGGCCGATTGACGGAGATCATCTTCTTCGGAAGTTAACAGAGGCACCACATCCGGCACGCAGGGGGCCCCAATTTTGATGAGGGCCTCGTAGGCTCGTTGACGGACATCTCCGACTTCATCCTCGAGCATCTCAACTAAGGGTTTGACGGCGGCTTCCACCCGCAATTCACCGAGAACTTCGATAGCATGTTTGCGATTAAGCCAATGGGTGTCGTTTAGATCCAGGAGGGCGGCATCTGCCGCCGCGACATTCGGGTCTTTTGATCGAATCCGAAAACTTTTTACGATGCGTTTTCCATCTTCTTCCACAACCCGTAAGGTGGCGCCGTCCCCCACCTTGATGGCTTTAAGACTTTCCAGGGCTTCTTCCCCAACATCCAGGAGCACGGTTTTCCCATCATAGGCCAAGAGTTCGACCTCGATCTGGCTGGTGTCGAGATTAATCGCGGTCACGTTTTCAGTGACCAGGTTAAAGCCATCTTTTTTGTTGCCCCCTTTGGGACCGATAGAAATCAGCTTGGTTGGTGCTTCATTTGCCATGATAATGTCGCTTCCTTGAGTAGAAATGTGAACAATAAAGTCAATAAAACTTCTATGATGATTGTGATGAACTCCGGGTCCAGCCTAAGCTGCTCAAGGCCCCCTCGACCGTATCCCGAACCATTTCATTTTCATCTTCGAGCAGAGAAACTAAAGGATCGATGGCCCGGTGATCCTTGAGACGGGCTAAAGATTCGGCGGCGTTTCGGCGAACCAACCAATCTTCATCACTCAACGCCTGAATCAAAGGGTCAAAGGACTGTGGATCCCCGATTTTCCCCAGTGCTTCTGCGGCATGTCTTCGAACAATCCAGTTGGAAGCTTGGAGGCCTTCGACGAGGGCCTCAGTGGCACGGGAGTCCCCAAGTTTTTTCAGGACGCGCGCGGCATCTTCCCTTAACGTCGCATCCATAAGTGCTTCCACCAGAGCCGGGACGGCATCCGGATGGCCAATGCGTTCCAGGGCCCAGATGGCTGCGGTCTTGACGCCACCATCTTTATCGTGTCGCAGTGCGTGAACAAGAGGGCCAACGGACTTCGCTGCCCGGAGTTTTCCGAGAGCCGTGGCCGCCTGTTCCCGGACTGACCATTCCTCATCCTCCTGAAGAGCTTCAAGAAGGGGATCAATGGCGGGTTCTCCGATCTGGACCAGAGCACTGGTCGCCGCTTCTCGGATCACACAATCGTCTTCTAAGAACATATTGATGAGTTTGGGGACCGCCTCTGATCCCACCTCACCCAACCGGGATGCGGCATGGTCTCGGAGAGATTCATTGTCGTCTCGAAGTGCGGATAACAGGGGGTCAACGGAATTACCATCGGTCATCGGTCATTACTCCTTTCCAGCCCAGGCTTCTTCATCCATTTGTGCAGCGGCAGCTTCCAGTTTGTCAAGGATGACCCCTGAATTATAGGAAATCAGCCCGTCGCGATCGTTCTTTAATCGTGCAAAGAGTTCGGCATGAGGGCGCAAGACTTCAACATCTTTGACCTTTTCTAGAGCCTCCACGGCCAAAATGCGAAGGGGACGAATCGGAATGACCTCGATATATAACTCGATAGGCCGGGAATCACCAATGAGCCCCAAAGATTTTAACGCATGTTCCTTCACGCCCGTATCTTTGTCCTTTCGTAGCCGATCCATGAGAGGTTCAACGGCCCGCACATCACCAATTTTTCCTAAGGTATCGGCTGCCGCTTCGCGCACGATCCAATCATCATCCTCCAAATATTCCAGGAGAATTTCAACAGCCGGTCGACCGATCTGGTGTAATTGAATGACGGTTTCTTGCCGAACACCTTCTTTTAATTCCGACTCTTCCACCGCTCGTAAATCATCCAGAAGTTGGTCGATGCGGTCACGAATGGCCCCGAGTTTGCGCAACGTGTCGGTAGCCAGGTCGCGAAGGTTTGGATCGGCCATCGCATCCACAAAGGCATCGGCCGATCGAGGGTCGAGGAGATTGGCAAGAATTTCAGCCGCGCGTTGGCGGATCGTTTCATCCGGATCACGAAGCCGCTCTGAAAGCGGTCCTATGGAGGTTGGGATGACTCCCAAAAGGGCTGTCACACGTTCACGAAGGTGGTCATCCTGTAAATGTTCCAGGAGTGCTGCCGCTGTCGGTTCGTCAAGAATCCCTGCCATGTGTTCCAGTGCGTCGATTGCCGCCTGACGGACTTGATCATCCTCATCTTTTACGAGGCCCGCAAGGGCCAGTCCAGCTCTGGGGTCACCGAGTCGTGCCAACATTTTGATGGCTTCGATTTTGTAATGCGGAGTGCCGTTCCCAATGGCTTGGATAATGGCTTCAACCGCTTTTGGCCCCCCCTTCATGCAGGTGGAGGTGGCCCGCATCCGACGCCAATCTTCTTCGTGATCTAACTCGGCGATGATATTCTCAAAAGTTTCTTTTGGCATAATTTAACTGATCCCCTACAAACGGATTTGTCCGGGGCGCCACCCTAACTCAGCCAAGGCCTCAAGAACATGCCGACGGATATTATCCTGTTGGGTCGTTTTGTACACCTGTTGAAGAGGTTTCAGAGCAGCCTGCCCGAAGTGTGTTAAGGCACTCGCAGCTTCCTGGCACAACAGGGTGCTTCGCAGGGCTTGAATAAGCGTGGGAATAGCCCTGGGATCCCCAATATTCGCTAACGCCTTGACCGCGGCCTCCAAAGGGGGTAGGTCCTCCTTGAACTTCGGGTCCGTGCAACCTTCCATGCGCCCTTCATAAGCTTCGGTGGGCAGGCTTTCCACGAGTGTGATGAGGGCGGGTACCGCTTCAGATGATCGAATATTCCCTAGGGCTTCTATCGCTGGCAATCGTAACGAAGGATTGTGTAACGAGGTCAGTAACAAGTCGACGGCTTGCGAGTCCCCAATCTGACCTAAGGCACGAATGGCGTCTTGCCTGATGGTCGTATCCGAATCCTGCTGTATAAGGGTCATCAATGGTTGCACTGCTGTTGGAGGACCTAAAATCGCCAGGGCCTCGACCGATCGTAGTCGAATTTTCCAATTGGGATCTTGCAATCCCTCCAGGAGACTCGGAACACTGGCTTCCCCGATGGCTTTCAGGGCGTTGATGGCCTCATCCCTGACAGTGGGGACCTTGTCTTGAAGGAGCAGCACCAAGGTTGGAATGGCTTCGGGGTTTTGAATCCGGGCCAATCCTTTAGCCGCCGACATGCGCACGATCCAATTGGGGTTCAGCAGGGCGGCCATGAGGGGTTCGAATACCTGTTCATCCGCTATCGTAGACAAGATGCAGGCCGCAGTCTCTTGCACTTGAAGATTGGAATCCTGGAGACAGAAGCCCAAGGATAGCACTGCCGGTTGTCCTAGGGCGGTCAATGAGGAAGTCGCGGCCTCCCGGACAGCTCGGTCTGAGTCTCGAAGAGTCCGAATCAACGGTTGGACACCTCGAGGGTCTCCTAATTGGCCAAGGGCAGTAGCGGCATCTTCCCGGACGCCCCAATCCTCATCGTCCAAGGCCGCAATATGTTCAGCCACTGAATCGGCCATTTGGGTCTCCATAGACAAGTTGGCATACCTCCCAAGAAAAAGAAGGGGAAATCCCCTGGAACCCTAGGGAAAACCCCAATGGCGACGTTACCACACGATTTTTTGGCCGGTCAATCGTGAGGTAAAGCGCAGGGGAAAAGAAAGCGGTGGCACGGGAGTGTAAGGATGAATTCCCCAATACCTAGAATGGGAATGGTGAGATAAACCGCGCCCTTCATCAAAGGAAAGGAGGAAGATTGAAAAAAGGGGGTCCCGACAGGTGAGGTTTCATAAGAAGTATAAGAAATGGAGTAAATTTTTTGGGGTTGGACTGGAAAGACGGCCTTTGTCTAGGGCATCTCAAATTACGGCAATTGCAGCGGATGGGTGGGGCACCTTAATTTGGGGAAAAACATTCACCGGTATGCAAGAGGAATATTTTTTGGTCAACCTAAACTGAGCGAAAGACGGCCAAAAGATCGCTGAGCGCCAACATTTTCACACGTAACACTTCTCGTTCTTTTTGAAGGATCTGCGGAAATTCTTTATCCTCTGGATGTTGAAGATAATCTTCGCACATGGTGATGACCCGTTGAAATTCCACCTCGGTTTTCTCTTTCACCACCCGATTGGTCGCCAATAATTTGGCCACCTCATCGTGGGTTGTGGCTAAATGTTGTTGAAATTCTTCCTCGGGAAGGGAGCGCCGGTGTTCTTCATCCAAACATCGATCGATGTATTGCCCCAAGAATACATAGAGCCTCAGCACGGTCTCGGTGGTAGAAATATGTGGTTGACTCACTTCCTCAGACATCGGAACTCCTTTCAGGGTGGAGGGTCAACGGAAGGCAAGACCAAGGCTTCCTCCACGGTCTTGACGGTTGGAATCATCGCGTGGAGGTTAATGTTTTGTAATTCCGTATCCACATGCCCTCGTTGACCGGCAAGAGTAAGACGAATGGCTTTTTCCTTCAATCGATGCCAGATCGTGACCACCCGGCCGATGGCCATACTGTCGATAAACGTGACCTCACTGAGGTCAAGAATAACATGTTGGGGCGAATGGGTCACTTCGGCGTTGTCGAGTGCAGAAAGGAAGTGCTCCATTACATGAAAATCAAAGCGCCCTGATAGGTGAAGGATGACCGCCCCCTGTTCCACGTGGGTGGAAATTTGCAGCATACACTTGCCTCCAAATTAAAAATAGACTGTGTGGAATCCTAACGACGAAAGAGAAAGCGTGCTCAAGTCGAGGACAGGTTAGCGAGATTATTGAATAAAATCTATGGGAAAAATTGACCGAGTCTATAGGGTTCTTTCTCCTGTCTCGGCTGTTTAGCACAGAAAATACCGGAGATGAACTTTGCCAAGGCGAGATGATCGAGTGCTTGCATTGTGCACAGTTTTAAAAGGCAACAAACCTTAGACAAAGGTATGCGAGATACCCAGCGACGGTGTAGCTTGGGTTTCCTAAGGCTGTTTTGAACCTGAACAAATGGGTGGAGTTTTAATGGCTAGAAAGCCAGCTCAAAAATTGAGAGGAATACAATTCATATATTTAAGGACACTTATAAAAGAAATCTGAGTCCTTTTAGGGTTGCCCGGATAGGTGTGAAGTGTTCCGTCTCTTGACTTCCAGAGTCTAGGGCTGGGTTTCTTCTTTGAAGGATTTTAACAAGGAAATGATAAGGATGATGATGACAAACACAAAGGGAAAGGCGGCCAGGATCGCGCCAGTTTGGAGGCCTTTGAGTCCGCCCGACCAGAGGAGAATGGCGGCGGAGAGGGATTGAATGACGCCCCAGGTAAACTTTACTTGGTTCGGAGGGTTGAGGCTGCCATTCGTGGTGAGGGTGCCGAGAACGAACGTGGCCGAGTCGGCAGAGGTGATAAAAAACGTGCCGATTAAAAAAATGGCGATGAGGGACATGACGATGCCCATGGGATATTGTTCCAGAACCGTGAAAAGCAACACTTCGATCCCCTGTTTTTCCATGACTTCTTTCAAGGGGACATCTTGAAAGAGCTCCAAGCTGATGCCCGTTCCTCCGAACACGGTAAACCAAAAGGCACAGAATAGTGATGGGACCAGTAGGACCCCAAGGACGAACTGCCGAACCGTGCGGCCTTTGGAAATTCGGGCGATGAAGGTGCCCACAAAAGGCGCCCAGGCAATCCACCAAGCCCAGTAGAACAGGGTCCAATCGTGAATCCAGGTGGAATCCGAAAAAGGGGCCAGATTCAGGCTCATGGTGGAAAGGTTTTGAAGGTAATGGCCAAATGTGGAAGGAAAGACCGTCATGATGAAGTGGGTGGGCCCGAGGAACAATAAGAAAAAGAGTAGGGAGAGGGCCAAAATCATATTGAGATTACTGAGATATTTTATGCCACGCTGGAGCCCGGTTTGAGCGGAGAGCATGAAAAGAACGGTGACGATGGCGATCAACGCCAATTGAGTCAAGAGGGTATTGGGAACGTTGAATACATAGGAGAGGCCGCCGCTAATTTGGACGGCCCCAAACCCTAAGGAAGTGGCTACCCCAAAGACCGTGGCAAACACGGCAATCACATCCACCGCGGTCCCCAGGGGTCCTTTCGAATGAGAGCCCAAGACCGGTTGGCACCCGAGGCTGAACAGCCCCGGGGTGCCTTTTCGAAATTGAAAATAGGCCAGTGCCAAAGCCACCATAGTGTAAATACCCCAAGGATGCAGGCCCCAATGGAAAAAAGAGTATTGTAAGGCTAATCGGGCGGCCTGGTTGGTGCCGCCCTTTCCCATGGGTGGATCATGAAAATGGGAGGTGGGCTCCGCGACCCCCCAAAACACCAGCCCGATGCCCATCCCGGCGCAAAACAACATGGCAAACCAGGTCAGCAAGGGGAATTCAGGTTTGGCTCCTTCCTGCCCTAGGGGAATATCACCCCATTTTGAAAAAATGAGGCACAATGCACAGATGAGAAAACTTGAGGCAGCCAGGACGTAAAGCCAGCCAAAGGAATCCAAGAGGGCTTTCTGAAAGGCACCGGTGATTTGGGCGAGGTGATCAGGGGCCATCCCTCCCCAGAGCAAAAAGAGAAACGCCAAACCGCAGGAGATAGTAAATACGCGTGTGGAGGACCCAAAAATATTCATCGGGAATCGGAAATGAACAAGGTCGAAGAGGGCTTACCATATTCAGGTCTAATGAACAAGGAAAATCCCCTAGGTTTTAGAATAAAGAGCCTTTTTAAAACGACGGATACAGTTTTGAGAGAGACAATAGCAGTATTGATAGAATTTAGTATATTTAACCTAGTTTTAAAAACTTAATTTCGGGCTCCCTTTATGTTGGAAAATGTCAATCATGGGGCCAAAGGGGTTGCTATGCTGGGCATAAAGGGTTAGATTGAGTCCCTCGCGGACCTATTCGGGCCTTCCTTACGCTCGCAAGAGAAGTTCGGAGGGCTTTTTTAATTCTTGGTTTTGAACCATGTGGAGAGGATTTGCCTGGCCAGTGGTGATCCAGGCTTCCATTCACAAAACCAGCAATTTGACCTTTATTTTTCCTTCATCGTACCCACCACCTAAGGAGGTTGTGAGGGCGGCGACCCTCGAGGAGGTATTCCCATGAAATCCCAGAAAGCGACCATAGGCGTGACTGAACAGATGTATGGAGATAACCCCATTGCGCAACGAAAAACCGATTTGTACAAACGGGAGTACGTCCATAGTTTCGTCCGAAAATGGGATGACCTCATTGATTGGGATGCCCGGGCCTCGAGTGAAGGGGACTTTTTTATTCGGATCCTGAAAGAACGCGGGGTCCGTCGGGTGTTGGATGTGGCCACCGGCACGGGCTTTCATTCCATTCGCTTATTGCGGGCAGGGTTTGATGTCATTAGTGCCGACGGAAGCCCGGAAATGCTGGCCCAGGCTTTTGAGAATGCTCGACGGGCGGGATTTATCATGCGGACGATCCATGCTGATTGGCGGTGGCTGAGTCGGGATATTCATAATAAATACGATGCGGTCATTTGTTTAGGCAATTCCTTGACCCATTTATTTTCGGAGCAAGATCGGCGGAAGGCTCTTGCGGAGTTCTACGCCGCGCTGAATCATGACGGTGTGTTGATTCTGGACCAACGAAACTACGATGGCATTTTGGATAATGGATTTACCTCAAAACATGTCTATTATTATTGTGGAGACAATGTGAGTGCCGAACCGGAATACGTGGATGAGGGATTGGCCCGATTTCGGTACACCTTTGCTGACGGCGAAGCCTTTCACTTAAACATGTATCCGCTCCGGAAGGAATATACTCGTCGATTGATGAATGAGGTCGGTTTTCAACAAGTCAAAACCTACGCGGATTTCCAAGAAACCCATAAAGTTGAAGATCCTGACTTTTTTGTGCATGTGGCGGAAAAACTCTATAAAAATGAGGAACGCTCTTCGACCATCATGGCCAAATTGGGCAATCTGCATTATTCCACCACGGTGGATACGGCTAGGGAGTATTACAATAGCTCGGATGCGGATCGATTTTATGCCACCATCTGGGGTGGGGAGGATATTCACATCGGGCTATACCAATCCGAAAATGATTCGATCGTGGATGCGAGTCGACGGACCGTCAAGAAGATGGCGGGCTATCTGGAAAACTTAAATGCCGAAAGTCGGGTATTGGATATTGGGTCAGGCTACGGGGGGTCCGCCCGTTTCCTCCTCAAAAATTATGGATGCCAGGTGGGCTGCCTCAATCTCAGTGAGGTCCAAAACCAACGGAACCGGGATTTAAATATTAAGGAAGGAATTAGCCTGTCAATAAATGTGGTTGATGGAAGTTTTGAAGCGATTCCCATGCCGGATAGTAGTGTGGACGTGGTGTGGTCACAAGATGCCATTCTTCATAGCGGAAATCGTGAAAAAGTATTTCAGGAGGTCCATCGAGTGTTGGCCAAGGGCGGACAATTTATATTTACCGATCCCATGAAAAATGAAGGGTGTCCTGCGGATGTCTTGCAGCCTATTCTCGATCGTATCCATTTGGATTCCCTAGGTTCTGTTGAGTATTACCGAAAATTGGCCACCCAATTAGGGTTTAAAGAAATGCGTGTGGAGGATTTGACCCCCAACCTCGCAGCCCACTATGGACGGGTGCTTCAAGAACTTGTCGCCCAACATCACACGCTTATTCGAGTCTGTACAGAAGAGTATTTAGAAAATATGAAAGTGGGACTTCAGCACTGGGTTGAGGCTGGGAAAGCCGGACACCTGAATTGGGGAATATTGCAGTTTCGAAAAATTTGACCCGCAGTTAAAAGGTTTCGGTCCAGAGATTTTCTACCGCTCAATCTTGGGAGCTTTTGCCGGTTGGGCGATATCCCCTTTCACACCAAAACGGCCTTCTCCTCCCTCACCTAATACGTTCGTCGTATCGGTATACTCAATTTCACGCGTTTCCTTGCTTAGCGTTTCTATCGGTTGCCAGCCTAATTTGTCTAGGGTGTCCAGGATGACGTTTTTCAGGGCCCCGGCTGCGGTCATCCTGGTTGTGGCGAAGGCCAAAACTCGTTCACTTTCTTTCTCAACTTTGGATAAGTCCGGATCATGGAGAAAGGAGACCAGCGGTTCAATGGCGGCATCTCCGATCAAGACCAGGGAATTGGCCGCATAGTCCCTGAGCACCAGATTTTTGAGCAAGAGAATAAGATCGGGTATGACCCTGGGATGACGGAAATGACCGAGAGCCGTGGCCGCGGCCTCTTTAATCAATAATTCTTCGCTGATAATACAACCAGGCATCGGCTTGCCATCCTGATGAATGCCTTTTCCTTTTAACGCATCCAGGACTGGGGGAAAGGCCTTGGGGTCTCCAATCATTCCCAGGGACGCAATCGCATGGCGTTTCACGGCCCCGTCTTTCATCGCTTCAATGAGCGCATCCACGGCTCGGGGATCTCCAATGTTGCCCAAGGCAATCGTGGCATCTTCCCGCACCGCGCGGTCGGGGTCCTTTAACATTTTAATGAGAGCATCGACCACCTGGGGATCCCGTACCCAGGCCTTCCCCATTTGATAATCGGTTGTCATGCCCCCTAAGGCCCGAACTCCGTGACAGCGCACGACAAAATGTGGGTCTTTTAAGGTCACGAGTAGCGGGGCGATGGAAGGTTGGCCAATGTACATTAAAGCCGTTCCCGCCGTTTCCCTCACAATTTTGGATGTATCTTTAAATAACTTGATTAAAGGGGGGACCGCTCTAGGGTCCCCAATTTTTCCTAAGGCTTCGGCCGCGGCACTTTTTACCGCTCCATCGCGGTCACGGCATGCCAAAATTAACCCTTGGACCGCTTGGGGGTCTCGAATTTCGCCCAAGCTTTTGGCAGCCTGTTCACGGACTCGCCAACGTTTGTCTTTTAATGAGGCGATGAGTTGAGGAACGACTGGGGTCCCCATTGAGGCCATGGCCTGGACTGCTTCGGCCTGGACTTCCATCATGTTGTCATTAAAAAGGGTTATGAGGCCTTCAACGGATTTATCTCCACCAATCTTGGCGAGCGCCCATGCGACATGGGAACGTACTGACCAATAATCATCTTCCAGGGCGGTTAAGAGGGGTTCCAGGGTTTTGGGGTCGCCAATTTCAGCGAGGGACTTGGCCGCTTCCTCGCGTGTTGCGTCATCAACGTCTTCGAGGGCTTCAAGCCAATCTTGGACAGAATTCGACATAATCGTGTTTACCTAACTCAACGTGTTTCAGGATTTATTTTAGGTAATCTGGTTCCTGGGGGTAGGGTTGTGTATGGCTGCATTGGATGGTCAGAGTGTGAGAGCCCCGGCCATTCACACACTGATCGAGCGTCGGTGAAAACTCCAGGGTTCCAGATAGGGTCACCTTAAATAAAAAATCAAAGGTAAAGGTTCCAAAACGATATTCGCCCGGTTTTAACTTGAGCTGTTTAATTTCCGTGGTTTTGTAGGCATCCATATTGATCGGGTCTTTAGTCCAAATTAAAGGGGTATGCCCGGGAACATGCCACCAGGTCGGAGGATTCAGTGCTGAGGGGTCTACCGTAATCGAAAATTCCCGTAACAAGGGGTTAATGGGCTCGGCAGCTTCACCCTTTTCCGGGGTTAAAAACAATCCCATTAAGATCGCCAAGCACAGACTGGTAAGACTAACGATTTTCAAGAGCCCATAAAGGAACTGGGAGTTATTGGTAAATTTGTTGTAGTTCATTTTCGGTCGTTCTTTTTTCTGGGGTGGTTTCAAAGATTTCTTTAATGGCCTGGCTGTCCCATTCGGTATGTGTTTCCAGCCCGAGGGCATACATAATGGTCGCCGCGGTATCTAACAATGACACAGATCTCGAAATCGTATTTCCCGGTTTAATGTTGGCACCCCATGCGATCCATGGAATGGTGGAATCCAAATCGGCGGTACGGGAATGAGCACCTCCCTTTTTGCCATTCTTTGAGGGAGGCTGGAGGGGACCGCTATTTAACCCCGTAATAATAATCATGGTTTGATCAAGGACCTTAAGTTTTTCATAGGTCTTGATAATGTTCCCCACGGCCGTATCGATTGAAGTGAGGGCGGAGGAAAATTTTGGGGAGTCCCATCCCTTTTTTTGACCGATTCGAGCAGCGGTCGGGAAATGAGTGAGCAATAAATTTGGCACACCGAATAACCGAAAACCGTACCCGCCTTCACTCGTCACTTTTTTTAAAAAATCCTCGACGTAAACGGAAACGGTTTCAGGGGTGCATTGGGGTTTGGTATAGCCGCAGACTTGGGAATCCACGTAAATTTCTGGACGAATAAGTTGGTATAAACGCTCATCCATAAGGAACACCCCGGTATCATTTCCTCCTGCGAGGTCCATATAGTCAAAGACCGTAGGTGACCGCATGAATGACCTGGCAAAATCATAGTTTTCCCAATCAGCGGTAATTCGATGTTTGGCCACGGGAAGTCCTGTGAGGAGCGAGGCCATGGCGGAGACCGTCAGAGGAGGGGAAATGGATTGCGCAGACCAGGTGACTCCTCCCTCCTTGGCTAGTTTAGCCAAAGTTGGGGTAGCCCCGCTTTGGATTGTAGAGGATTTAATGCCTTCGAGAACAACTAAGATGATGTGATCGGCTTGCGAGGCGACTGCCTTGGAGGGGAATCCCCAAAGTACCCCAATGCTGAAGAGAGTGAGTAGGCCAAGGTATAGATGGGTTTTGAGGATATCTGTCAGAAAGTGCCGCAGTATTGTCGGGAAGTTGCTCTTCATACCCACGATGCTCCACTTCAAGATTATTCATTTATTAAGAATCCGAAAAAGACAATTCTTTGTCTTACCTTATCACCCCAAATCTATCTTGGGTTCAAGGGGGACTCTATGATCGATCTTGAACTTATCATGCACATTTTCAGGCGGTCAACCGGATCCCCGTCAGGAGGTAAGGGTTCTCCTCGGGGTGAATAATTTTCCCTCACGCTTGCTCTTCCGGTGTCAGATAGTCTATGTGTAATCGCCGGTGAGGGTTTTTGCGGAATGCCTTCGAATAATAATTTCCAACATGCCCAGTATTCCAGAGCCGATCCAGGTGATCGAGTACGCTATGGGACTTTCCAGGTGGGAGCCGCGTCTCAGTCTCCCGCTTGGATACAGGCCATGTCTGGGATTGGAGCCCAATTGGCGGCAGCCAACGTCAAGGGTGTGCTGTTCCTGAGTGGGTATCCCTTTGGCGATCTGTTTGGTGCAGCCCGTTTGGACGAAGTGGGAGGGTTGAAGCGAGGGTATTCCCGTGGAATATCGGGCCTGGAATCTCTCCTTGCCTTATTAAGACCTTCAACAAATGGTCTTGATCGACCTGAAAGTAATGGGATCCCTCCCTTGGAAAATACCGAATCCTCTCACCACACTCTGGATTCGTTGGCTTTGGAAGCTGGAAATTTCGCAACAAAATATGTCGAAACCTTTGAAAAGGCGATAAATGCTGGAAGGACTGGTGAAAATCCTATCGCCTGTTCCCGCTATGTGTGGTCGTCTCTCTTCCATCACCCCGGGCGGGTTGAGGCGACGATATCTCTAATGGAATATTTACAACAGTGGGGGAATGCTCTTTCAGTTTCAGCGACAGACCGCCTTCTGCTCATCGGGCATGGTCATAGCGGACAGCTTTTAGCGTTACTGTCCAATATCACGACCCGCACCGCTTCTGAAGCCCGGCCTCGGGTATTTGAGATATTGGCTAATTATTGGGAAGCGGCTTCTTGTTCCCCAGATGTGATTGAACGGTTGGAAAAGATTTTTGAATCAGTGACGAACCAAACCTTTTTACAGGGAGCCACTATTGATGTGGTTACTTTAGGCACGGCTGTACGGTACGGATGGGATACGGATGGAGTCGGAAATTTGCTCCATATCATCAACCATCGTCCCATACGCCCCGATGGCAAGCGGTGGCTGGCGAAAATGGAATTACCTCAAACAGCCTGGGAAATGCCCTACCAAACCGGTGGCGATTATGTGCAACAATTAGCGGTGGCTGGGACGGATGCGGTTCCCAGTACTCCAGAGTTACTGAAAGCCAATTCCGAATTCCAGGAAATTTTTGAGCCCTTTGATACTTTTGAGCGCTGGTTGGAGTGCACTCGGCGATCAACCCGGTGTCCCAATGATGGCCATTGTCTGTTAATTGAATATGGCGTTCAGGAAGAAGAAGCCCTTCCCCATCAGCATCTTTACGGGCATGCTTGTTACACCCATAGTCGCTCCATGTTATTCACAGCATTGGAAATTGTGGGAGCCTTTTACCCCAAACCTACCTAGCCCGACAGGGGGGACCCTTTTTTCGGCAGAGGAAAGAATTCCCGTTACCCAGTGATCTAGGTCTTTCGCCCCTTTCCTCCTAGACCCAACGACATATTGATTCTCCTTGAAATCGTATGATAACAATCAAGACTTTGCCTTGGGGTAAAAAGTGTGGGTTTGTGTAGTAAAAAGAAAAAACGGATTTTTCCATTGTTGAGAGATCGAACATCATGAAAATTGGCGTGATACGAGAAACCTACCCTGGCGAACGTCGCGTGGCCCTCGTTCCCTCCGTCCTCCCTTCTTTAATAAAGGGAGGTATGGAAGTCATCATTGAGTCTAAGGCGGGCGAGGAGTCCGGTTTTCTCGACGAAGCATTCGCCGAGAAGGGTGGGACTATCGCGACATCCCGAAAGCAGGTATTTGAGGAGGCGGATTGTCTAGTCCAAGTAAGGCTAGTTGGAGCGAATCCTTCAGAAGGTCAATCCGATTTACCCAATTTTCGAAAAGGGCAATTGGTTATTGGACTAGCTGAGTGCCTGAGTAATCCCCAATCGGTTCAAGAATTAGCTTCCCGGGAAGTTACGGCCTTTGCTTTAGAGCTCATGCCGCGGATCACCCGAGCCCAAAGTATGGATATTCTTTCATCTATGGGAACAGTAGCCGGCTATAAAGCTGTCTTAATCGCAGCCAATTCCCTTCCCAAAATGTTTCCCATGTTGATGACGGCCGCTGGGACCGTGACACCTGCCCGAGTGTTGATTATTGGAGCGGGTGTGGCGGGATTACAGGCGATATCCGTGGCCAAACGACTAGGGGCAGCGGTAGAAGCCTACGATATTCGTTCTGCTGTGAAAGAGCAGATTTTAAGTTTGGGGGCCAAGTTTGTTGAATTACCATTGGAAACAGGGGATGCAGAAGATAAAGGCGGGTATGCCAAAGCACAGGATGAAGCCTTTTATCAAAAGCAACGAGAGTTGCTGGGGAAAGTGATTGCGAATAGCGATGTGGTGATTTCCACCGCCGCGGTTCCTGGGAAAAAGGCCCCAATTCTTATCACAGCCGAAATGGTCGCCGGAATGGCGCCGGGCTCGCTCATCGTCGATTTGGCAGCTGAACGAGGCGGGAATTGTGAACTGACCAAACCGGGAGAAACGGTTGTCTCTCACGGAGTCACGATTCAGGGGCCAGAAAATTTGGCCTCAACGGTTCCCTATCATGCCAGCCAAATGTGGGCAAAAAATGTGGCCACCTTTCTCTTGCACCTCGTCAAAAAAGGCGAACTCACCTTAGACATGAATGATGAGATCATTAAAGAAACGATGATGACGCAAAACGGTGAAGTGGTTGAACCTCGGATTCGGGAATTGCTCGGGCTTCCTGCCTCATCAGCATAAGGACACGAAACTGCTATGGAAATGTTTATCATGGGTTTAACGATTTTTGTCCTTGCTATCTTTGTGGGATTTGAAATTATCACTAAAATTCCACCAACCCTTCATACACCATTAATGTCAGGATCCAATGCCATTTCCGGTATTACCGTTGTCGGCGCCGTATTATCTTCTGGATCCCAACATACCATGGTGACGACAACGTTGGGGGTGTTGGCGGTGATCTTTGCCACCATCAATGTCGTGGGGGGCTTTATGGTCACCAACCGGATGTTGGAAATGTTTAAGAAGAAATAAACAAAAGAGGAAAACCCAAAGAAATGCCTTCACTCATCAATATTGGGTATTTAGTGGCCTCTGTGTTGTTCATTCTGGGCCTCAAAGGACTTACCCACCCCAAGACCGCCGTCAGGGGTAACCTACTGGGGGCCACAGGTATGTTGTTGGCCGTCTTGTTGACCCTGACCAATCAACGAATCATTAGCTATGAATGGATCATTTTGGGGTTGATCGTTGGCGGGGTCATCGGGGCGGTGCTCGCCATTAAAATCGAAATGACCTCCATGCCCGAACTCGTGGCGGTCTTTAATGGATTTGGTGGTATTGCCTCTGTTTTGGTCGCAGGAGCGGCCTTGCTAGAAAGCATGCTTTCCGCTGAAGTCCCCATGATGCAATTAACCATCGCGATTGCGGCCTCAGGGCTAATCGGAGCCGTCACCTTTTGGGGAAGTTTGGTGGCGTTTGGAAAGCTCAAGGGGATCATCGGTGATAATGCCATTTTGTTCAGCGGGCAACAAATCATCAATGCGGTCTTGGCCGCGATACTCTTGGCCTTGAGTTGTTGGGTGGTGATTGAACCCACGAACGTGATGGCCTATTGGCTAGTCGTGGCCGTCGCTTCGGTGCTTGGAGTCCTCCTGGTTATTCCGGTTGGTGGGGCTGATATGCCCGTCGTCGTCGCACTTCTGAATTCGTATTCCGGTTTAGCTGCCGCCGCGACCGGGTTCGTTTTATCGAATAATGTCTTAATCATTACGGGCTCCTTAGTAGGAGCATCGGGGCTTATTCTGACTCAAATCATGTGTAAGGCCATGAACCGATCATTGACGAATGTTTTGTTCGGAGTCTTGGCTCCGGTCGGTGGTGGGCCGTCAGCTGATGAAGTGTATGCCGGCAAAGTCAAATCAACATCCTCAGAGGAGGTGGCGATGTTGTTTGAGACGGCACGGCGCGTCTGCATTATTCCTGGATATGGGATGGCGGTTTCCCAAGCGCAACACCCGGTTGCCAGTTTGGCGGCCCTTTTGGAAAGTCGGGGAACCAAAGTCGAGTATGGGGTTCATCCGGTGGCTGGGCGGATGCCTGGCCATATGAATGTCTTGCTTGCTGAAGCGGATGTCCCCTATGAAGCGTTGCGAGATATGGATGAAACGAATGAGGATATTGATCAAGTGGATGTGGCGGTAGTCATTGGCGCGAATGATGTGGTGAATCCAGTAGCGAGGACTGATCCAAATAGTGCCATTGCAGGGATGCCCATCATTGATGTTGATAAAGCTAAAACGGTCGTTGTGATCAAGCGAAGCCTGAGCCCTGGGTTTGCCGGAATACCTAACCCTTTGTTTGCATTGGATAATTCTTTAATGCTGTTTGGAGATGGGAAGAAGGCGGTCTTGGACATGATTGCCGCTCTAAAAGAATCATAGGTGAAAATTTATAATAAGTGGTATGTCGTAAGGTTGATGCAAGTGTTTGATTTTAAATAAAAATTTAAATGTGACCATTTAATTTTTGCCTTGCATGGGTAGGGGACACGTGATAGAGTATGATTCTTGTGACTGAGTTGTTTTTCTGGAATTCATCGTCTTAATTTTAGCCTAATGCGTTGAGGGAACTGTGGAAGTACGAGTCATAAATAATAATGTTGAAAAAGCCCTAAAAGTTGCCAAAAAGAAATTGGCTGCCGACGGGTTGTTCCGCGAGTTAAAACGACGCCGCTTTTATGAAAAGCCAAGTGTGAAGAAGAAAGCCAAAGAACGGGAAGCGGCCAGGCGACGCCAAAAATGGCTTTCCAAACACCGCATGTTTTGATCTTCACCCGGAAAATCTCCTCCTGATATTCTTATTTTCCCATTAATACTGGTCTTCCCTTTCCTTTTTTCCTCAGATGAGGGAACAAGATCTCCCTACCGTCATTCGTCTCGTGCGAAAGGCCATTTCCCAATGGTCGTCTCCCGTTGTTGATGAACTCGGAAAAGCTTCGGAAAGCCCCTTTAAGATCCTCATCGCCTGTATTTTGAGTTTACGAACCAGGGACTCGACGACCGCCACCGCGTGCCAAAGGCTTTTTGGGCGTTCTTCTGACCCCTACTCCATGGCAAAATTACCCGTGTCTCAGATTGAAAAGGCGATTTATCCCGTCGGATTTTTCAGGACAAAGTCGAAACAAATCAAAGCCTTGTCAAAACAGCTTCTTCTGAAACATCAAGGGAAAGTTCCGGATACTTTGGATGCTCTATTGGGCCTCCCCGGAGTAGGGAGAAAAACCGCTAACTTGGTGTTAGGGTTAGGATTTGGGAAGCTTGGAATTTGTGTAGATGTCCATGTTCATCGGATTTGCAACCGTTGGGGATATGTCAAGACCTCCTATCCGGACGATACTGAAAAGGCCCTCCGAGAAAAACTTCCCCGAAGATATTGGATTGGTTTTAATGGCTGGCTCGTACCCTTTGGGCAGAACCAGTGCACTCCCCGAAACCCAAAATGCGAGTCTTGTCCGCTTTCCCTGTACTGTCAAAAACTGGTTTAGTCCCACCCTCACTTTTTCCTTCATCCCGGTTTTCTGCTCAAAGAGAATTACCAAATTTTTGGTTACCACGGGCGTTTGGCTATTACCAATGGGTAACGCTAGGGCTGCCATTGAAATTTCGCGAAAAAACGCAATAAATAGCGAAAAACTGTCATCAAAATTCTTTTTATGGCAAGACCCCTTATTAAAATGGTTTTTTACGTTACCAAAAAGAAACATTACCCTTTTGGCCTAAGGAAAAGTATTATTTTTTTTCTCAATTATTTCATAGACTTAAGAATATTTTAGGCCTAAAAGATTACGGTGTAATTTTTGCTCAATAGGCCTATATGCTTTTTCTCTGTAGTTCCTCGCAACGAAGTACTTCCAGTTTAGTTTTCAACCAAAAAAATCAACAAATTCAAAAGGAAAGGGGGGTGATAGGTCATTATTTGGCTGGTTTTATGAATGTATTCGTGGACCGTGTGTCCTACACTTACTTAGGAGGTGTAAGCAATGTTTCTTTCTAGACGTCAATTTTTAAAGGTCTCGGCAGGGACCGTGGCTGCGGTGGCGCTGGCGGATAAAGCGTTAGCCCTCACCGCGTTACAACCCGTGATCGAAGTGGGCAATCCCTTGGGGGAATATCCCGACCGGTCGTGGGAGCGGGTGTATCACGATCAGTATCGGTATGACAGCTCCTTTACGTGGTGCTGTTCGCCGAACGACACGCATGCCTGTCGGGTCCGCAGCTTTGTGCGCAACGGGGTGGTGATGCGGGTGGAGCAGAACTACGATCACCAAACCTACGAAGATCTGTACGGCAATCGGGGCACGTTCGCGCACAATCCGCGGATGTGTCTGAAGGGGTATACGATGCATCGGCGGGTGTATGGCCCGTATCGGCTGAAAGGGCCGTTGATGCGGCGGGGCTGGAAAGCGTGGATGGATGATGGCAGTCCCGAGTTCACGCCGGCCGTGATGACGAAATACAAGTTTAATGCGCGGTACTTGGATGACATGTTGCGGGTGAGCTGGGATACGGCGTTTACGTACCTGGCCAAAGCGATGATCATCATTGCCGAGCGGTATTCGGGCGAAGCGGGGGCCCGGCGGTTGCGGGAACAAGGCTATCCCCCGGAAATGATCGAAATGACGAAAGGCTCGGCGGTGCGGTGCTTTAAGTTCCGCGCGGGGATGCCCATTTTAGGCGTGATTGGCAAAATGGGGATCACGCGGATGAATGGGGGCTGCGGGGCGTTATTGGATACGTACATTCGGAAAGTGAAGCCGAACCAAGCCCAAGGGGGCCGGTATTGGTCGAACTACACCTGGCACGGGGATCAAAACCCGGCGCATCCGTTCTGGTCGGGGGTGCAAACCTCGGACATCGACATGAACGACATGCGGTTTTCGAAGTTGAATACCTCGTGGGGGAAGAACTTCGTAGAAAACAAGATGCCGGAAGCGCACTGGAAGCTCGAAAGTATTGAGCGGGGCGCGCGGGTGGTGGTGATCACGCCGGAATATAATCCGACGGCGTATCGGGCGGATTACTGGATTCCGGTGCGGCCGGAAACGGACGGGGCGTTATTCTTGGGCGCCTTAAAGATCATCTTCGATGAGAACATGTATGACCATGACTTCTGCCAAGCGTATACGGACATGCCGTTATTGGTGCGGACGGATACGTTGCAATACTTGGATCCGCGGGAAGTGATCAAAGACTATGCGTTCCCGGACTTCTCCAAGAGCTATTCGGGCAAAGTGCAGACGTTGAATCCCTCGAAGATCGCGCGGTTGGGCGGCTTCATGGTGTGGGATTTGAACAAGAACCAAGCGGTGCCGATGCATCGGGAATTGGTGGGCTGGCACTATCGCAAGAGCGGGATCGACTCGGCCCTGACGGGGACGTACCGGGTGAAGCTGCTCAATGGGCGGGAAGTGGACGTGATGCCGGTCTTCCAGATGTACCAAGTGCACTTGCAGGACTATGACTTGGATACGGTGCACCAGATCAACCGGGCGCCGAAAGACCTGATTGTGCGGTGGGCGCGGGATTCGGGGACGATTAAACCGCATGCCATTCACAACGGGGAAGGGACGAACCATTACTTCCATCAAACGATCATCGCGCGGGGCGCGGCGATGGTGTTGATCGTCTGCGGCAACGCCGGGAAGTTTGGGACGGGCCAACATACCTGGGCGGGCAACTACAAAGCGGGGATCTGGTGTGCGACCCCGTGGAGTGGGGGCGGCTTGGGCACGCACACGGCGGAAAATCCGTTTAAGATCACGACGGACGCCAATGTGCATGGCAAAGAAGTGCATGTCAAAGGGTATTACTACGGGGAAGAAGTGGCGTACTGGAACCACGGGGACACGGCGTTGATCGTCAATACGCCGAAGTATGGTCGCCGGGTGTTCACGGGGAAGACGCACATGCCGACGCCGTCGAAATTCCGGTGGGTGGCCAACGTCAACGTGTTGAACAACGCCAAACACCACTATGACATGGTGAAGAATGTGGATCCGCATCTGGAGACGTTAGTCACGCAGGATGTGGAAATGACCTCGGACGTGAATCATAACGATATCGCGATGGGGGTGAATACGTGGATGGAGTTTACCTATCCGGAGCACACGGCGACGGTGTCGAACCCGTGGTTCCAGGTGTGGAAAGGCGGCATTCGGCCGTTGTATGACACGCGGAACGATCTGGATACGGTGGCCGGGGTGGCCGCGAAGTTGACCGAAATGACGGGCGACGGGCGGTTCCGGGACTACTTCAAGTTTGTGTACGACAATCGGGTGGACGTGTACGTGCAACGGTTGTTGGACGCCAGTGCGACGGGCTATGGCTACAGCGTGGATACCATGTTGAAGTCCGAGAAGGGCTGGATGGTGATGTGCCGGACGTATCCGCGGCAACCGTTCTGGGAAGAGACGAACGAGTCGAAACCCCAATGGACGCGGTCGGGCCGGTATGAGAACTATCGGGTCGAGCCGGAAGCGATTGAGTATGGGGAGAACTTCATCTCGCACCGGGAAGGGACGGAAGCGACGCCGTACCTGCCGAATGCGATCATGTCGTCGAACCCGTATGTGCGCCCGGATGACTATGGGATTCCCATCACGGCGCAGCACCATGATGACAAGACGGTGCGGAACATCAAGTTGCCGTGGCAGGAAATCAAGCGGTACTCCAACCCGTTGTGGGAGAAGGGGTATCAATTCTATTGTGTGACCCCGAAGACGCGGCATCGGGTGCACAGTCAATGGTCGGTCAATGACTGGGTGCAGATGTATGAGTCGAACTTCGGCGATGCGTATCGGATGGACAAACGGACGCCGGGGGTCGGGGAACATCAAATCCATATCAACCCGCAAGCGGCGAAAGATCGGGGCATCAACGACGGGGACTATGTGTACGTCGATGGCAACCCGGTGGATCGGCCGTATCGGGGCTGGAAGCCGAGTGACCCCTATTACAAAGTGGCGCGGTTGATGATTCGGGCGAAGTACAACCCGGCCTTCCCGTACCATGTGACGATGGCCAAGCATGCGCCGTATGTGGGGACGGCCAAATCGGTCAAAGGGCATGAAACGCGGCCGGACGGGCGCGCGATTGCCATGGACACCGGGTATCAATCGAACTTCCGGTATGGGGCGCAACAGTCGTTTACCCGCGACTGGTTGATGCCAATGCAGCAGTTAGACTCCCTGCCGGGCAAACATGCCGTGGGGTGGAAGTTTAAATTTGGGTACCAAGTGGACAACCACGCGGTCAATACGGTGCCGAAAGAATGTCTCATCCGCATCACCAAGGCGGAAGACGGCGGCATCGGCGGGCGCGGCCCGTGGGAACCGGTTCGCACCGGGTTCACTCCTGGCCAGGAGAATGAGTTCATGATCAAATGGCTCAAGGGTGATCATATTAAGATTAAGGTGTAAGGAACAGGTTCAGAAGGAACTCAAATATTTGAGAACCTTTTTTGATGTTCATTTGGTAAACCAATTTTTAAGAAACGGAGGAAACCATGCCAGAAGTTTATAATTGGCACTTAGGCCGGAAGATGCTGTATCCGTATGAGGAACGGCATCCGAAATGGCAATTTGCGTTTGTGTTCAACATCAATCGGTGTTTGGCGTGTCAAACCTGCTCGATGGCGGATAAGTCGACGTGGCTGTTCTCGAAAGGGCAGGAATACATGTGGTGGAACAACGTGGAAACGAAGCCGTATGGGGGCTATCCGCAGTTCTACGACGTGAAGATCACGCAGTTGATCGAACAGGTCAATCCGGGCGGCCAAGTGTGGAACGTGCGGGTGGGCCGCAAGCACCATGCGCCGTATGGCGTGTTCGAAGGGATGACGATTTTCGATGCGGGGGCCAAGATTGGGCAAGCCGCGATCGGCTACATCCCGACGGACCAAGAATGGCGGTTCGTGAACATTTATGAAGATACGGCGACGTCGATGCGGGCCATCGTGGAAGGCATCGATAAGACCGGGTTCACGAAAGAAGAACCGTGGAAGATGACCGGCAGCAGCTTGCCGGAGCATGAAACGTACTTCTTCTACCTGCAACGGATCTGTAATCACTGTACGTATCCGGGCTGTTTGGCGGCGTGTCCGCGCAAAGCGATCTACAAACGGCCGGAAGACGGGATCGTGTTGATTGACCAGAACCGGTGTCGGGGCTACAAGAAGTGTGTGGAGCAATGCCCGTTTAAGAAGCCGATGTACCGCGGGACGACGCGGGTGTCGGAGAAGTGTATTGCCTGTTATCCGCGGGTGGAGGGCAAAGATCCTCTGACCGGCGGGGAGCCGATGGAGACGCGGTGTATGGCGGCCTGCGTCGGCAAGATCCGGCTGCAAGGGCTGGTGAAAGTGGGCGATGACGGGTTGTGGGCGGAAGATCGCTGGAATCCGTTGTATTATACCATTCGGGTGGAACAAGTGGCGTTGCCGTTGTACCCGCAATGGGGCACGGAGCCCAACGGGTACTACATTCCGCCGCGGCAAGCGCCCCGGGGCTACATCCGGCAGATGTTTGGGCCGGGGGTGGATAATGCGATCGAGAAGTATCTGGTACCGAGCCGGGAATTGTTGGCGGTGCTGCAGCTGTGGCGGGCGAGCCAACAGATTATCTTCCGGTATGACGTGATTCCGGGCCCGAAAGTGTTCGAAACCCAAATCCATGGTCGGAAGTTTGAGATGTACAACGACACGGTGTTGGGCTTCAACAAGTCGGGCAAGGAAGCGGTCCGGCAGCAAGTGGAAGAGCCGATTTACATTCGTCCGGCGGAACGGGTGAACTGGCTGTAAGCGCGAGCGGACAGTCGAATCGGAGGCAGTCGAGGCAGGGGGTGACCGTCGTCACCCCCTGCCTTTTTTTCGATTGAATGTTTCTGGTTTCTATATGGAAAACGAGACAGGAGGAATTTATCTTTTAGAAATTGACGGGGGAATCTACGTTTATTAGGGGAAATTTCCTTTTTTTTTAAAGTTAAAAAAAGATTTGAATTGCCAAGACAGCCTGATACAATTATCACATTACCGGTCTGGTTTATTGATTACCTGGAAAAGGTTGAATAGTAGATATTTTCTAGGAAATTAATCTTTTCTTTTTGGAATCAACCTAACAGGTCCAACCCACATTTTCTTCAAAAGGAATAACGAGGGGAGAAAAAACCCTTTGTTCTCAAAGGATTGATCACTTTATCCTGTCAGCGGCGGTGGGTGAGAATGGAGGCCATTCAGGGTTTTTTAGGGGTTTTATGGTTCATGGTGTGGAGATGATTTGGATTGGACCACCGATACACCAATCCATTAGTAATGGTTAATAAAGGGTTATTGTGGTAGATCAACCCTCAAAGCCCTCCGTGATTCCCTTTGCCGCCCAGGCCGTTCCATTTGGAAACATTATCCAGAATGGAATCATTCCAAGGGATTATTTAGACAGTGATTATATTATGCATCAATTTGTCGAACGTTTGGTCCATTTTGTCTTGAGTGTTCCCCAAGGTACCTATTCCATGTCAGAGCTAGGGAAACTTCTGGAAGGGATGGACCCAACACACCAAGTTTTCTTTTTTAAGTGTTTAAAGGAGACGAGCCCCGGTAGTTTAAAGCAATTTGCTCCCTTGTATTATGGGTTTATGGCAGAATTTCATCCTCTCTTGTATACCTAATCGGGTTCCAGTAAAAAAAATTTTTTTCGAAAATCAGCAGAAGTCCTAGCAGGATGAAGTTCAAGGGTTTATAATAAAGCTAGGGAAGTACCATTTTTAAGAAGGACAAAAGAATGAATTCAACCTTACACAGAGCCGTGGCCAGTTTCTACAATCTTATTTATGAGGGACAAGCTTTTGCTTCCACGATGGGCCGAATCGATATCGCGGAACAGGACCGGTATTTAGGGCGGGTGGAAGGGCTCAATTGGGTTCTTGATCGATGCCAAGAACTGGAAGATGTAGACATGAATCTTACCACGGCTTCTCTTCAGAAGTTACTCGGAGACGTGAAATCGGATTTAGAACATGAACTCTCCATTCAACGAAGGGAAAAAGGCCGAAGGGCTGATGGCCGAGAGGAGGCCCTTCTCTTTGTCAGTGATTATCTAGCCAGTCTTATTACCGCCACCGAAATCGAGTCCGCAAAAAGTCCGGTTTAAGCTTCCTCACCTCTGTGCCACCCCCCTGATGGTCCAGAGCTCCTCAAACCTTTGCCAACCCCTATGAGGTTTTCCAAAAAAACCATCGTTCGCGAATGGATTATTTTGGCTATCTGTATTGGGTTGGGCGCACACGTGGCCCTAGGTGTCCTGTTGCATGGTAGCCAGAATTGGCCCATCGAATCGTATGGAATATATGGCATTTTTTTTGGAGTGTTTATCTATGTAATCGTCCAAGTGAGTCGATCGGTTTGGCAAATTTGGTCTGCCAAACGCAAATGAAATAGGGTGCATATTTCGCCCCCCGCGTTCTCCTCCCTGGCAACTGTCTTTCACGGTTTCAGATAGCCTTTTAAAATAACGGTTGAGAATCAAAGTCTGAAAAGGTGAAAGTGCTATGATATTGAAAAGGGGTCAGAAACCCTGCGAGAGATTATTGTCCAAATTTAAAGAAGAGAAACTCTACATCAGGAAAGGTCAGATTTTTCAACCACGATGCCTTCTTCAATAAGCATAATGGGAATTTGATCTCTGATCGGATACACTACGGATTCGTCTTTTCGAATGAGACCCCCGTCAATCTTTTCGGTAACGGGCTGGCCAGCTTTTGTATGTAATTCCCCTTTGGCAATGCGTTGATTAAAACGTTCTATGATGTTGGGTTGGAGCAGACTCACTTCTTGTTTGGTTTCGGGACAACATAATATTGCCAGAAGATCCGGGGCGATAAATCCCTTATCTTGATTAGGGGTTTCAGCGGACACGAAAGGCCTCCTTTCCAAAAATGATTCAGGAAAATGAAGGAAGGAATTGTTTGATGAATGTAGCATTCCTCTTGAAATGGGGCAAGAAAAATGATGGTGAGGGTAATTTCGGTTCATCCCTATGGGAAACCTTTTGCCTAGTTTGATAGACTCGTGTCAACCATTTTCGGCAGATTTTATTAGGGTTTTCTGAGTGCACAATCTTAAACGCTATTTCCTTACCGGGTTATTTATTGTGGTCCCAGCTTGGGGAACGCTGTTGATACTCTATACGCTATTTGAGACGCTCGAAAATATGACAGTGGATATCGTTTGGGCTTTGTATGGAATCACGTTGCCGGGTTCGGGAGTCACCTTTTTCTGTCTCTTGGTGCTGTGGGTCGGGATGGGCACCACCTATTTGGTGGGGCAACGGATTCACCAAAAGATAGAGTATTCCGTGGAACAGATTCCTTTCGTACGCAGTATTTATCATACTCTTAAAAGCATGGCAGATGTTCTCAAATTTCAAGAGCGATTTGGGCACAGTAAAGTTGTCGCCTTTCCCTTTCCTAGGAAGGGTTTGTGGGCTCTTGGGTTTGAAATGGGATTTCCTCCTCAAGGATTACAAATTTCTCCCCAGGGACCCTTAATCATGGTATTTGTGCCGACCGCTATCCACCCTTTCACGGGATACTTGGCTTTTATTCCGGAGCAAAATATACAAAGAATTCAGCTTCGCCCTGAGGAAGCCTTAAAAATGGAATTCTCGGCGGGTTTATATCGCCCCAAAGCGGGTTGGTTGAAATCGGCCAATCGAACTCGAACCTCTTCCATTGGACATGACGAATCCTCCCAGTAATTGGCAGGTCCGACCAGCCGTGATGGGAGATCTGGAAACCCTGGTTACCTTTAATGCCTCCCTCGCGAAAGAAACGGAGGCTCGGGACCTTCAAGCAGATCTTTTACGTTCGGGGGTACGGGCGGTCCTGGAGGATAGAGGGAAGGGGTGGTACGTGGTTGCGGAAAGAGGGGTATCTGGCGAAAAGAAAGAAGTGGTGGGGCAACTGTTAATCACGTTCGAATGGAGTGATTGGCGAAACGGGAACTTTTGGTGGCTCCAAAGCCTGTATGTAAAGCCGTTGTTTCGAGGCCAAGGAGTGCTTCGAAGCCTTTTTCAGTTTGTGGAACATCAAGTCCACCTGCAACCGGAACGGGTATGCGGATTTCGGTTATATGTCGAACACGAGAATGCCAAAGCTCATAACACGTATGCTCACCTGGGATTTATACACACGAGCTATCATTTATATGAGATTGACTTTTCTGAACTCTCCCAATGTGAAAGAAAGACATAGGAATTCCCGGAAAAAAAGGTTTTTCTTGCTACCCACCTTTCTCAAATGTGAATTTTTAGGAATGTTTGAACACGTCCGTGGGGGAGTTCTCTTTGGGATCTTCGCGGTACTCATGATTTTCGGAGGGGACCCGGAAACCATCTTTGGAGAGAGCCCTCAAGGAGAACCTTCAACCCCAATGCGTCCCCATCTTAGAGATTTGGGAATCATTATCGGCCAATACGAACCAGGAAAATGGAATGCCATTACGGATGTGACGGGAGTCAAAGTGGGCCATGTCACCATTCATAAGGGGACTGGGGACTTACAGCCGGGCCAGGGTCCGGTTCGGACCGGAGTCACGGTGGTTATTCCCCGTGAAGACGTGTGGCACCGTAAAGTCCCCGCTGGATCCTACATACTTAATGGAACGGGAGAGATGACGGGTTTGGCCTGGATTGCCGAGTCAGGGTTTTTAGAATACCCCATCGCGCTAACGAATACCCTCAATGTCCCCAGAGTAGCCGATGGAGTCATGAGTTGGATGATCAAACATAACCCGGATATTGGGATTAGGGATGACACCCTGACCCCGGTGATTGCGGAATGTGATGATAGCCGTCTCAATGACAGTCAAGGGCGCCATGTTTCACCTGAGGATGTGGTAACTGCTCTGGAGGAGGCGACAGGGGGACCCGTGGGTGAAGGATCAGTGGGGGCCGGGACAGGGATGGTGTCTTATCAATTCAAAGGGGGGATTGGTACGGCCTCGAGAGTTCTGCCTTCTGACAAAGGTGGGTATGTGGTCGGGGTGTTGGTAAATGCCAATCATGGTCGCCGTCAGGAGTTGCAAATGGACGGTGTTCCCGTCGGGAGATTATTTAACCGAGTTGCTAAGAAGTTTCAAGATAAAAACCGTCTTTCTTCGTTATCGACCAAATCCCAAAAAGACAGTTTGAAAAAACGTGAAGATAGTGGGTCCATTATCATCATCATTGCGACTGATGCTCCAATCGATGCCCGGCAATTGGAGCGCCTTTCTCGAAGAGCCATGATTGGGTTGGCAAGAACGGGATCGATTTCTCACCATGGAAGTGGGGATTTCGCATTGGCCTTTTCTACGGGTAACGTTATTCCTCATTACCCCCAAGAAGCCATTTATATGATGCGACATTTGGCGGACACCCATCTTAATCCATTGTTCCAAGCCACGGTGGAGGCAACGGAAGAAGCCATACTCAATGCGCTGCTTCAAGCTACGACCGTGACCGGAAGGGATGGTCGGACTTTTGAGGCGATCCCAATCGATATTCTGCGGTCTATCTTCTCCTCTTTCTCTTCTCCCTTTCAGAAGATGCACTAGGCGGGATAATCGTGTTTTCCTCTACACTCAAGTCTTGTCAAAGGAAACATTCTTGAATGAAGGTGTTCGTGGACATCACCGTGAAGCTGTTGATACACTCGTCTGAGGTTTTGTAATGATACAATGCCATGTTGTCGTATCCGAAGATGTCCATCCGGAAGAGGTAGCCTCCTCTGTAGCGCATTCCCTCACCAAAGCCTTAGATGGATTGACCTGCCATCTCGCCTTTATTTTTTTTACGCCCCATTTTTCTGAAAATATTCAGGTAATAGTAAAAGCCATTCAAAATGCCGTGGGGCCCCGAACCCTGATTGGCTGTATGGGGGCTGGAGTCATTGGTGGTGTTAAGGAAATCGAAGAAGACCCCGGGGTTATCATTTGGGCCATTCACAGCCCGACCCTTCAAGTCGTTCCTTTTTCCTTGACTCCAAAAAGAGAAAAGGATCGGGTATGGCTGGAAGGATGGCCGAATACCCTTGAGCCCAAATCGCACCCCTGCAGCTTTTTGCTTTTTGCGGATCCTTTTTCCACCCCCATTGATGAATTATTCTCGCTGGTTGATGAGCATATGCCTGGCGCCTCGATAATCGGGGGAATTGCTACCGGGGGAATGGGAGAGGGAGAGTCTCGACTCGTCCTGAACGATCAGGTGATACCAAGTGGGGTTGTTGGGGTAGCATTGCAGGGTGGCGGGTTAGATATTCGAACAGTCGTGTCCCAAGGTTGTCAACCAATCGGGGAACGATACGTGGTCACAAAGGTCGACCGCAATGTCATCCAAGAATTAGGAGGAGTCCCTCCACTGGAGCGATTAGAAACCACTTTAAGAGAAATTAGTGAGGCAGAACGCCAACAGGCGGCACAAGGGTTACAAGTGGGGATTGCCATGGATGAACATCGGCCAAATTTTGGTCAAGGAGATTTCCTTATCCGTGGATTGCTGGGGGCGGACCGGCAATCTGGGAGTGTGGCCATCGCCGATTTTGTCCAAGAGGGACAAACTATTCAATTTCATGTTCGTGACTCTGAAGCCGCCGGCACTGACCTGCAAATGTTACTCACTCAGGAATGTATGAATGTCCCCCACAAACGTCCCAAGGGGGCTCTCCTCTTTAGTTGTAATGGTCGTGGGGAACATTTTTTTAAAACGTCTCATCATGATTTACACACACTCCATCAATATATGGGGAAAATTCCCGTTGCCGGTTTTTTTGCCGGAGGGGAGATTGGACCGGTGGGCGGAAAAAATTATTTACATGGGTATACCGCGAGTATGGCATTATTTTACGAGGACTCGGAAGAAGAGACTTAGAAACGAAAAATGTGAATATTGTTGCTGGTGGAGGTTGAGAACGAATATTATGATGATAATGATTTGGCCAAATTTCCCCCACCTAAACCCCAACACCTCTCATCGGTAACCATATAAGAATCGTTTTCTCAATCCTGATTGACGCTGGTAAGCCTTTCCCTTCGGCCAAAGTCATGTGGTGGCACTAACCCAAGGGTGTGAGGCGAGAAGGTTTGCCTTGGCAGAATAGGCGCACCAATCGAATTTTCATGCAGGACACATTCGCTAGGGTATAAAGGATCATGCATGTTATTCACGTTTCGAATATTTCCTTTTTCTGAGCGATCCGTTGCCGGGGAACAAGGCCGTTTGAAGTGCGTAGGAACCCTTGGGTTCCTTGTCCTGGTTTGTTTTTTCTCCGGCTGTACTCCAGAAAATGCGAAAGTGACGACCCCTTCCGGGTTGGAATATATCGACGTCAAGGTGGGAAATGGTCAAGAAGCCCAAGCGGGAAAAACGGCAGTGGTTCATTACACGGGCTGGCTCACCAATGGGAATAAATTTGATAGTTCAAAGGATCGAGGAAAACCCTTCTCTTTTCGTTTGGGAGCTGGTCGAGTGATTAAGGGCTGGGATGAAGGCGTGGAAGGTATGAAAATCGGGGGAACTCGAAAGCTCACGATTCCTCCTCAGTTGGGATATGGGGCCAGAGGTTCGGGAAGATCCATCCCACCCAATGCCACACTCATTTTTGAAGTTGAACTGCTGGACCTTCAATAAATGAGATTATGGGCTTCGACTACCCATAACCTCTGGTTGTCCTTTTCTTTTTTGTATCGGAGAATCCCTTTTTTTTGAGGAACTGTGAAAGAAACACCCTTGCTTCAAGCACATAAGGCCCACCACGCCAAATTAGTGGATTTTGCGGGGTGGATGATGCCCATTCAGTACACGGGGGTGCTGGAAGAGTATCATGCCGTCCGGCACGCCGTTGGGTTGTTTGATGTCAGCCATATGGGACGGTTTCAGGTGACGGGCCCACAGGCTGAGGGTTTTCTGCAATGGATCACCACCAACGATGTGGGTCGACTCAAGGTTGGACAAGCCCAGTACTCCATGGTGTGTAATAATTCCGGAGGGATTTTAGATGACATCTTTCTCTATAAGACCCGACCTGATACCTACCTCATTTGTGCCAATGCTTCAAATCGTGAAAAAATTCTTCACTGGTTTATGCAACATCACGAAAAATATTTTCCTCATGTGCACATTCAAGATCAATCCGCAGAAATGGCTCAAATTGCAATTCAGGGTCCAGACTCTCATGCCCTCTTGGAAAAACTCCTGGGATCGGGAATGCCTTCCCTGAAACCTCGAGAATGTTCTGAGATATCCGGGGGAGAATATTCCGGACTATTAAGTCGGACCGGATACACGGGGGAAGTGGGATACGAGTGGTACCTTCCCGCAGCAGGAGCGGTCCGGGCTTGGGGAGATTTGTTGAAGGCGGGTGCTGAAAGCGGTACGAAGCCCGCAGGTCTTGGATCTCGGGACCTTCTCCGACTCGATGTGGGGTATTTACTCTATGGCAATGACATAGATGAAAGCAGGACGCCCTTGGAGGCCAATGCTGGATGGGTGGTGGCCTGGGACAAGGGAGAGTTTCAGGGAAGACACTTTCTCAGGAGCCAAAAAGAAAAAGGGCTTACTCGCCAACTGGTGGGCTTGGAAATGCAGGAGCGGGGAATACCTCGACATGGCATGACAATACTTCAAGATGGAGAAGCTGTGGGAAAAATTACCAGTGGGAATTTTTCTCCCATTCTACAAAAAGGGATTGGAATGGGATATGTTCCCGTCGCGCTGGGACAGGAGGAGACTAACCTGAAGGTTGACATTCGAGGAAAATTGGTGGCGGCTCATGTTGTGAAAATGCCGTTTTATAAACGTCAACAAACCAAAGCACCATAGGGGTATTAGTTTTGGCCAATGGGTAAAGAAAACCTGCTATCGACTCAGCATCTATACTCGGGGAAGGTTTTACATCTTAACCGGGACACCGTGGCTCTGCCGAATGGCCAAACCACCGAATTAGAAATTATCCGACACCCGGGAGCCTCAGCCGTGGTTCCACTCACTCCCGATGGACATGTAATCCTCATTCACCAATTTCGACATGCTGCGGGAGGTTTTATCTATGAAATACCCGCAGGGAAATTAGATCACGGAGAAGACCCAAGGATTTGTGCTGCAAGAGAATTGGAAGAAGAAGTTGGCCTTCAAGCCGATCAATTGGATTTTCTGACGAGTATTTTTACCGCCCCAGGATTTACGGATGAGATCATTCATATTTATCGAGGAACACATTTAAGACCTGGCGAGCAACGATTGGATCAGGACGAGGTTCTGGAAGTGGTGGAATGGCCCCTTGACCAGGCCATCCTCAAAATCCAAGATGGCACGATCCGGGACGCTAAAACCATTATCGGGCTTCAGATGGTCCTGTGGGAAAACAAGAGAAGGCATTGACAAATTCCGATGGATTCTTCGTGGCAAGGATGTTGGTGAGGGGTCGAGTAAGAAGACCGGAGCATCTACTCGCCAACTCGACTCGTCCCAAATGAGGCTCTCGCCGTTGGTGGCGGCTTTCCCGTTTGAAGTGGGCTTCCACTCCTAATCGTTCCAATAAATAATTCGCTAATTCCACTCTTGAAATGGCATGGGTGACGGGGAGGTGTCGAAGGCCCTCTTCGGTACTCTGGGCCAGTTGTATGACCCGAAGGGCGAGGTCTTTTGCCCAGGCCGTTGAACGAAACTCATCTTCCACGATCGTTATGGGAAGATTTTGTCGTGTACGATAGCGAAGCCAATCCAAATGTCCCGTTCGACCGTTTGGAGAAGCACCAATGGCCAGTCCGACCCGCACGACTAACGAGAGGGGTCGGCTGAGGACCAACCCCTCAGCCTCGACTCTCGTTCTCCCGTAGACACTGATGGGGCAGGGATCTGAGTGTTCGTCATAGATTCCGTCCCCTCCAAAAACATGATCGGAGGAGATATAGACCAACCGAGTATGACTGGGTAAAGCCTGCATCATCCGAAAGACTTGGTTGACATTGAGGTCATAGGCCCAATCGGGAGCCGCTTCGCATTTTGGTACATCGCACACGGCATGGCAGTAAAGGAGGACGTTCGGTTGATAGTGTGAAAAGGTCGTATGAATCCATTCGGGGGCGTCCAAGCGAAGAATTGGCCACCCTCGGATCGAAATCGATCTGTTGCCTGGCGAAATAAACGGCACCACGGTGTGTGGAAACAACCTGGCGATATGGTATCCCAGGATGGAACTGCCACCAAAAAGTAGGATCGAAGGTTTCATAATGTGGCTGCGATTATTTGAGGCGAAATCCTGACCTAAACGGATCAGCCGGGTCGAGAATAAATTCATGGTTGCCGGTAAAATAGGCTTGGCCCTCCACTTCTGGGATGATAGCTGGAACATCGTAATACTCGACCCGTTCAACGATTTTTCCTGTAAAGGTCGTCCCCAGAATACCTTCCATCAAAAAGGGGCTATTATCGGGAATCGCCTTACGGGCGGCGAGAATGGCCAGGTGGGCGCTAACTCCCGTTCCAGTCGGGGACCGATCGACGGCACCATCCGCGAAGATACACACGTGTCGGCAATAAGATGACCGATGGTTTGGGGGACCCACAAAAATCACTCCATATAAATATCCTAACTGGGGTTCACCAGAGTGAGAGATCGGCCGGGTTGAGGCAATCGTGCGTTTAATGGCCATTCCCACATCCGCTAACGTACCGGCTTCTTCTGGATCCAGGCGAAGACCTAAATCTTCAGCTTGGCAAAAAGCATAATACGCTCCGCCAAACGCGAGGTCATAACGCACCGTTCCGATCTCAGGTACCTCAAGCGATTGATCGAGATCCCTCACGAATGAGGGAACGTTGCGAAAGGCCACGGATCGAACCCGATGTTGCTCATACTTGGGCATTCCCAGGACCAACCCGCTCGGGGTTTCAATGAGCAGGGGGGCGCTATGGTCGGGATGAGATAGAAGGCCTTCTTCCAACAAAACCGTCACAAGACCAATAATCCCATGGCCGCACATGGTGCTATATCCCTCATTATGGAGGAACACCACTCCTACGGCGGCATCGGGATGAGAAGGGGGTACAGGCAATGCCCCATACATATCCGGGTGACCCCGAGGCTCTAACATTAAGGCTCGTCGCCAATCATCCAAATGGTGAAGGCAATAGTCTCGCTTTTCAAGAATCGTGTGTCCCCCTGGTTCGGGAAATCCCCCTGTAATGACGCGGAGAGGTTCCCCGGCCACGTGAACATCAACGGTCCTGACTCGGTTCATCGCCAATCCCAGAAAATAGAACAAACCGGGGGAGTATTAATGCTCGGTCATAAACCAACCGGCGATAGACAATCGCTTATGGTCACCAGCTAACGTGTCCACGCGGCAAACACGGTGCTGGCGAGGGACGGCAAAAATGGCCAGCGACCCGGGGGAAGGAGAAATACAATGAGTCACTTGAAGAGACATGGCACCAGTCGAGGGAGAGGAAGTTTCATACATGAGGAGTTCACCTCCCCAATCCGGATGCCATTCCTCATGGAAATAGGTCGCGAGAGCCAATCTCCGAGTTGGGGGTTTGCGCCCCTGTGCGTAGGTATAGGCATCATCCGTATCATCATGAGTTGAGAGGCAATCCCCGGCGGAATAGGAGTAATAGTTGAAGTTGACATGTCGGCCCTTGATATGGGGAAACGATTCCACATAATCGGCAATACAAGGCATCCCCACCCGCTGCATAAAGTGAGCCGCTTCCTTTTCGGCAATTTCCGCTTTTAACCAGTTTCCACAATCTTGAAACGCCTTAGCGACGGGGGGCATATCGCGTAAGGCTGTCCAGGCAGAGGCCTCCATTGCCTTTCGGAACATGGCACGTTCTTTGGGACTCCAAAAATTTTCTAGTATCAATATGGGATCCCGAGCAAAGGAGAATTGGCTGGGGTTAAATGTAGAAAAATCTGTCCGCATGAGTTCCGGTTCAAAAGAGTCGAGAAATCTCTGGGGTTCTGGTCCCTAGGGTTTGTAGCAAGTTTCTGCCTGGGTATCAATTTGTATTTGAGCGAAGGCCATATAGATACGTGTGGTATCTCTTTGGATATCACATTCTCTCCCTTGGAAATGAAAAAAGGATATAGTGTAGAAGGAGAGGAAACGAAATGCTTGAAAACTCCTTAATTTTCAATAGATTATGGATGCATCCTTTCTCGAATTATTTGGCAAAAGTATTGCAGAGCAAAGGCCAAGTTCAAGGAATAAAAAATGTAAGAATGCCGATAATTAAAGAATGAAAATCTTCATGAAGAAAAAATTTCCAGCCTATTTTTCTTTCCTCCCGGTAGAGGGAAAAGACTCTAGAAACCTATTAAGGGGTCCGCTGGGGTTTCAATGAATAACCCTATTCTCCTTATTAACCATGATAGGTCCTTTCGCCAGAATATTCGGCTCCTCTTAGAGAACCATGCATTTGACTGTCGGGAAGCTGATGATGCGATGGAAGCTTTAGCACTCTTGGATGGTGGCATAATGGTGGATGGAATCGTGAGCGACTATCACTTGCCTCCTATGGGAGGGCTCGATTTTCTGAAGGCCTTAGCCTATCGGGTGAATGGGAAAGATATTCCAGTTATTTTCGTGAGTGAAAATTCTACAAAAGAAATGCAACGGCAGGCGGAAGAAGCAGGGGCCTTTGGATTTCTGTCTAATCCTTATCAGCCTCGGGAAATCTTGAATCTGGTTTCCCGGGCACTTGGACAATAGGTATAATATGTCCGACTCCAAGCTCTCAATGACTTCTAAGGCCCTAGCCGTTCATCAGATGAGGAGTGAGAAGGAAATGGAGACTGAGGGGCAACGGGGGAAGGGAACAATTTTATTGGTTGATGATGATGTTGATGTGCGTTTGGTGTTGAGTGAGATCTTAAAGCTGGAAGGGTATGCAGTACAAACGGCCAATGATGGTCGACAAGGGTTACGGATGTTAGAGGAGAATACCGTGGACCTGGTTATTACCGATGTGTTGATGCCTGAAATGGATGGGTTGGAAGTGATACGAACCATAAGAAAGATTAACTCCAGTGTGCCGATTATTGCGATGTCCGGTGGTGGAAAGCGGGACATGGATTTTTTAATTGAGGCTACGGAATTTGGCGCCACGAAAGTAGTGAATAAGCCATTTGATATTGATGAGCTGGTAGAAGTCGTGAACAATATTCTTGACTCTTCATCCCCTGGTTAAATCTGAAACCTCGTAGATCAGCTCCTTCCTCTTCTCTTTTTAGTTTTTCTCCCTCCTGGTTCTTAGGAACCTGTCAATTCTTGGGTGCCGAAAACCGATAGAGAAAAATAGTATTCAGGTATCCTTTGCGTGTAGTGAATAATTCTATGTAGAGGCTCTTACGGTTTACCATGGCATCCCCGGTGCTGACATCAACCCCCTCCAAGTTCACGACCGTGAAAGAAATCATGACGAGAAGGGTCGTGACTATTGAAATGGATGACTCCTTGGAGGTCATTCGAGAAATATTCACTAAGGTAAAATTTCATCATCTTTTGGTGGTGAGTGATGGGAAATTGGTTGGGGTCATCTCTGATCGGGACTTTTTCAAGGCCATCAGTCCCTACGTGGGGACGCTGTCTGAGACGGTTCGGGATCGTGCGACGCTAGAAAAGCGGGCCCACCAAATTATGTCTCATTATCCGGTGTCGGTTCTGCGATCATGCCCTATTCCCAAGGCCGTCCAACTGATGCTGGACCGAGGAATATCGTGTCTTCCTGTGATTAGGGCTGATGGGAGTGTAGAAGGTGTGATCACTTGGAGAGACCTCTTTAAAAGGTTTCTCCATCCCGGTTCGGATTGGCACAAGGACCTGCTCTCAAATTAGCTCCTGATCCAGGGGTTAATTCTTTTCGCGATAGAATTTCTTTTTCCCTTGAAATCGATACGGTATACTGCCTCCCTTGCTCCAACGATGGTAAGGGCCAAGGACAACCGGGGTAGCACTATGTGCGAAAAACCTTTTGATAATTCATTGACGAAAGGAGTATGGAGGCGATGGCGGACAAAAGTTTTATTTTGGAACTGGGGAAACTGTTGATCGCAGCGGCTTGGGCCGATGGGGATCTCACCACCGAAGAAGTGAATGGGTTGAAAGAACTGTTGTTCCAGTTGCCGGATATTTCAGGAGAAGAATGGATGGAATTGGAGCTATACATGGCTTCTCCGGTCAGTGAGGCAGAACGAAATCGTTTGATGGAACGGGTGTTGGGAAGCATGACCTCCCGGGTCCAAAAAGACATGGCACTGAAAGCCCTTGAAAATCTCCTTCCTCCGGATGGAACGGCATCGGACCTTCAGACGACCGTCGTGAAACAGTTGCGAGAAGATATTGAGCAGAGCAGTGGAAGTTTCCTGGAACATCTGCGTCGGCCGTTGCGACGAATCTTAAATATTCGGGGGAAGCATTATGCTTCGGAACATGACCGGGAATCCCGATTGGAGGATTTCATCAAGAATACGGTCTATTTTCAAGTTCAAATGGCGATGAGGGAACAGGGTATGCCCATCGAATTGGAAGATGCCGACATTCGGAAATTGTGTTTAGCGGCAGGATTGATGGCGCGAGTGGCCGGGGTGGATCGAGAGGTCTCTCCTCAGGAAACCGAAACCATGATACGAGTGTTACAGGAAAAGTGGAAATTGTCGGATCGGCAAGCCATGTTGGTCACCGATATTAGCCATCATCGGGTGTTCAAAGGATTGGATGAAGTGCGATTGACCAAAGGCTTTAATGAGCATACGACGATTCCGGAACGGCGTGAATTCCTGGCTTGCTTGTTTGCGGTAGCCAATGCCTCTGAACAAACCTCCCATGATGAAATCGAAGAAGTCCGAAGTTTGGCCAAAGGCATGGAGTTAAATCATCAGGATTTCATCGATGCGAAGTTGGCAATCCCTCGAGAAGATCGCCAGGGGCTCTAACCCAAATCCTTGGGATACAAGTACATGCCTTGAAAGGAAAGGCAATTTCATGAACCATAATGATGCTGACCCCTTCCCCCCTCCCGATGTTTCTCGAAAACTGTCAGGGGGAAGGGGCCTAATATTGACTCAACTCAGATCATCCAGATTACTGGGCTAACGTCCTGATGTATTGAATCAGTTGCCAAATTTGGTTATCGGGCATTCCGGCGAAGGCCATCATCCCGGTTCCCGGTGATCCTTTTTTGATGATCCAAAACATTTGTCCGTCAGATATATCCTTCATCGTTTCTCCACAGGTGAAATTGCGGGGACGGGGATCCAAAGCGGCCCCCATGGGACCTTGCCCGTCTCCCTTCGTTCCATGACAATTCATGCAGGCCAGCGGTTGAGCTGTTTGTTGGAATAAGCGCTCTCCGGCTTGGACGTTTTCTGCATTCTGCGGTAACGGATTTTCCATTGTTCGGAATTTGCCGGGTGCCCGTCGGGTTTTTCGAGGTTGGGGACAGACCCCCAACGGACCGGACAGTCCAGATGGGGAAGCCACTTGGGTTCCCCCCTTAAAGGTGGCCTTCAAATAGGCGATCACATCGGCCACTCCCTGTTGTCCGATGGTCAGGCCCCAGTAAGGCATGCTGGGTGATTTTCCAACACTTCGGCCACCGTGATTAATGACGTTATACAGATATTCCATCGGGAGTTTTTCGAAAGGAATGTTGGTGTGCACCGCGGGCTTGGGACTGAGGCCCGAGGCGGCCGGACCGTCCCCTTTCCCCTCGGCCCCATGACATTGGGAACAGTATTCCTTGTACACGACGGCTCCTCGGTCCACGCTAGCCGTGGCAAATTCAGGACTGGTCCAGGGTTCGTAGAATTTGAAATCCTTCACCCCCAGTGTCATGAGATACCCGATTAAACTTCGAAGTTGAGGTTCGGTGGCATCGGCCAAAAATTCACCACTATGAGGGACATAATCTTGTGGGTTAATCCCAAAACGGAAAAGCCAGTCTGCGTCGTACCGATTTCCTGAATCGGCTAAGTTGGCACTCTGGGGGCCCCCGACGAGTTGTCCGTTTTCCTCAATCGTATGACACCCGATGCACGCATGTTCTTTATAGATGAATGCCCCATCTTTGACATCCTTTTTGGTGACCTTGGTGAGATCAAAGGCTCCGACCGTGACCCGGGAGTCTTTTAGATGTTTTTCAAAATAATCCGCAAGAGCATTAGCTTGGTCTGTTGTTACGGTCATATGTTTTTGGGGTTGTTGCCCCTGATCCCAACGGTAGCTCTTGGCATACAGCAAAGGCTCTTTTCCCGTGAGCCATCGAATGAGCCAATCGCGTTGATATTTACTCCCTCCCCACATCAGGTCCGGGGCTTTCAAGTTAAACCGGCTTTCTTCCTTTCCTTCGAATTTATGGCAGGCCGAACACTGAGATTTGATAAGAGATTCTGCCGTTTGACCATCGGATGAATGGGATACGAGGGGAAAAACCAGGAGGGTTGCCAATCCCCAGGTCAAACACCAAAGTGTTGTTGAGATGTTCAGGGTTACTCGTGGCCAAGCGATCATAGTGCCCTCCTCCTCCTTACCCAGGAAACAGATAATAAAATATTTGAGGTATGGTAATGACTCTTCCTTTTTGTGGGCTATGGGGAAAAAATCCCCTCTCACTTCCAATTGCTATTGGGGATTTTTACCACAGAAAACAAGAAACTCCTTCGTACCACAATGATTAGAGCAAGAACGGAACCAAATTTCTATTAAGATTCGAGGGTCAGAAAAGTTCATAATTTCAATGAGGTATATATTTTGTGAAGATGAAGGGGTTACAAGGTGGAAGGAATGTTAAGTCTTAACTGTTAAGTGGTTAACGCTTGATGGGAAACACTCCATGAGAAGAGGAAACCTTCGAAGCATTAAAGAGAAAACCCATGATGATGAGAAGGTGACTGGATGGTGAATAAGTCATAGCCCCAATCGGAAATGACCACCAACTCACGGTAAAGGCAAGCTCATTACGATTCCGCGGCTCCCTGGGAATAACTCAAATACCCGCCGGTGAGATTGTAGACGTTGGGAAATCCGTGTTGGAGGAGAATGCGGGCCGCAAGATAGCCGCGCAATCCCACCCGACAATACACGACGGTTTCTTGGGTAGGATCCAGATCTTGAAGATGGTCTCTGAGTTCATTGACGGGAACGAGTCTGGCTTGAGGAAGGTGGGCTTCCTGAAATTCATCCGGGGTGCGGACATCCAATAATTGAAGAGAGGGATTGGTACTCAGTTTTTTCTCTAATTGGCTTGCCGTGAGAGTTCGCACGTCCCCACGCAGTGTATTTGCCGCTACAAACCCAGCCATGATAACTGGACCTTTCGCCGAATTAAATTGCGGGGCGTAAGCCAAATCCAATTGTTCCAAATCCTGTACGTTCATCTTCGCGTGGATCGCGGTCGCCAAAACGTCTATTCGCTTATCCACCCCGTGTTCCCCCACGATTTGGGCACCCAAAAGCGTTCCGGATTCCTGTTCCACCACTAATTTCATATGAAGCGATTCTGCTCCGGGATAATAGCCAGCATGATCGAGAGGATGGGTCAGGGATACAAAGTAATCGAATCCATGAGTGAGGGCTTCACGTTCCGACAAACCGGTTTTTGCGGCCACGATCCCAAGGCTTTCAACGATCGCGGTTCCGAGGGCCCCATGGAACTGTAAATCACCCCCGGCTGCGTTGGCACCGGCCACACGTCCTTGTTTATTTGCCGGGCCCGCTAGGGGGAGACGGGTCTGTTTTCCTGTAACCAGGTGCGTGGTTTCAGTTGCGTCCCCGGCCGCATAAATATCGGGGTCGGAAGTCTGTTGCCGTTCATTCACGACGATCCCCCCAGCCTCACCGATGGTCAGATGCGCGTCTCGAGCGAGTTTCAGTTCAGGCCGAACGCCGATGGAAAGGATCGCCAGATCCAAGGGGATCCTCATGCCGCTTTCCAATTCAGTCTCCCGGCCCAACTCTCCATCCGGGTGAAATCCTGCAATTCCATCTCCGACAATAATATTGATCCTTTTCTCTTGAAGATGATGGGTCACCAGATTAGCCATATCAACGTCAAAGGGAGGGAGAAGGTGTGGAGCTTTTTCAACGAGGGTCACCTGTAGGCCTCGGTTAGTCAAGGCCTCGACCGTCTCCAGGCCGATAAATCCTCCACCGATCACCAGAGCTCGAGTAGAAGGATGATGTTCGAGAAACGTTTTGATGGCGTCCGAATCCGGGACAGTTTTGACGGTAAAGATATTGTTGGCCGAAATACCCGGAAGGGAAGGTACGATGGCGCCAGCCCCGGGAGCCAAGACGAGTTTGTCATAAGGATGGAGGGTGATGGTGTGGTCAGCCAAATTTTTTACGTGGACTCGTTTTTCCTCACAATCTATTTTGAGTACCTCGTGATAGACATGAACCCGAACGCGAAACCGTTTCCAAAATCGTTCCGGGGTTTGGAGCAGGAGGTCTTCACGTTTTTCAATGGTCGACCCGACATAATAGGGCAGACCGCAATTGGCGAAGGAAACATAGGGCCCTTTCTCAAACACGGTAATCTCGGCCGACTCATTCGTTCGTCGGGCCTTAGCCGCGGCACTGGCCCCCCCAGCGACTCCCCCCACAATGATGATTTTGAGTGACACGTTACAGGTCCTTGGCCAAATCTTTTTTCTGGGTAGGATCTACCATGATTTTCGTCCTCACGTTCCGGGAAAAATGATGGGAACCGTTTTTCCTAGAAATCAAGAACCCAAGAATGGCAAGAGGAATGAACGACTGGGGGGGAAGATGCGAAGCCCTGAGGAATGCTAAGGATGGGGTGGATTGGGGGTGATACATTGAATGGCGTACGGATTACTCGTTAGGAAGAGAGAATCAGGACCCGTTCTTAGTAAAAAAGGTTCTGTATGTTGCTTGCTTCTTTCCGACCTCTCTATCAATCATGTTTTGGGACGCGAAAGGTTAGGCTTGTGAAAGTTTTCCTTCCTTGGACATATTCTGGGGGATAATCAGGGATCGAATAGAAAACAACTCCGAACGGTCCTGATTCACGGTTACCACCACCCCATGGACGGTTTTTTCGCCTCCCATGACTTGAACACGGGTAAGTCGCTCATGTCCTTCGGGAAAAGAAGGCAGGATGGGAGGGTTATCGATGACGAATTCATGTTTGTCCCCCTGACACAACAGAATGGGTTTGGGAAAATCTTTTATGACTCGGCCAAGGGTTGTATGAATGTCCGAAAACCCCATCCTTCTTTTAGGGGTAGCATAGTATTGCAGGTTGGCGTGAGTCATTATCACCATCCCTCGACAGGTTTTTTCTCTGGCGTAGGCAGCGCAAGCCTTGAGCCACGCCACATTTGCCTTATTTCTCGTTTGATGGGGAGATCGAAGTTGGAGTTGACCTTCTCCGCATACGGTATGGATCGTGAGAAAAAGGATCCCTCCGACTTGAAATGAGACATTTTCTCCCATCGAAGAAAAATGTTTGTGGCACTGGGATTGTTGGGTAACCACTTGGGGTTTTCCCCCCAATGTGGTGTTCCCCTGAAAAAACGTTTTGCGGATGAAGTTCAAGGCCCCATCGGCCCCGAATTGTCCACCTTTCTTTTTTCTACAATCAGCCCAATCATTATCTCCCGGCGTATAGATGACGGGGCATTCAATCTTCTGAGCCTGTTTTCGAAACCAGAGGTAGATGTCTTTTTTGCAAGATTTTTTCCCGGGCTTGAGGTCTCCCACATGGGCCACGAAAGTCGGCTCTTTCCGGTTGATCGCTTGAGTCAATCGGGAAAATCGTTTCTTATCCGTCGGGTGATAGGGCATATCCCCAACTACCACGAAGGAAATTTTTTTTTCGTGAGGCTTGGGAGTAAAGATTTCGATCGATCGTAAAGGAGGCATAAGCTACCGGATAGGGTGAGGGAGGGAAAAGCCTTTGTCTTCCCAGTTATGGGCCTTTCCCACAAAATGAGGGAGAAGGTACTCCAAGGGGGGGATGGAAGCAGTCCGAAGGGTTAGCAGGGCTGGCCGTTGAACAAACAAGGTTTGTAACGGGAAGCGTCAAACTCTGTATCTTTTTTGTACACCAATTCATTCCCATTGACTCCATCGAGTAAGGGGTCATTCCACATCGTATGGTTCCACCAGTAAAAAATGGGATGTTCCGGAAGGTAGTAGACAGGATTGCCGTATGAACTACGAATGTGGCCTTCCACGGTTCGTCCGGTCACGTAATCGACCTCTCCATCTCCTTTGAGTGAATAAAGAGAAAGAAAGAGGCGAGACTCTTGATCATAAATTTCATCCACACGCGCAGTCTCATCCGGCTCGGGAGGTAAAGTCATAGAATTGGGAGTAGTGGGTGTCTCAACTCCCGTGAAGGCGAGCCAAGCCGTGAGCACCACGAGTGGGAAAATGGGCATATTCCAAAACCTCCTTCCGAGTTAGGAATTTCCGAATGATCTCACATACCATATCACATGCCAAGCCTCCTCTTCACTCAGAACTAAAGGAACAAAAGAGGCCATGTCAGTCCCCGGACTCCCGTTTTTTAAGATCCAGAAGAGTTCCCCGTCGGATCGAGCCGCTTGCCAGGCTTTATCCGTAAAATTCCTGGGTAATTTTCCTCGTAAGCCGGGAATATTCCCAAGGCCTTTCCCATCTCGTCCATGGCAGGTTACGCAAAAGGCTTTACCATGGAAAAGTTTTTTGCCTTTTTCAACGGTTTCCGGGGTCATGGGAATGGGATTCTCCCAGGTTTTGGCTTCCTCAATTTGGGTCGGGGGTACTCGCGGTTTGAGGACTTCGGGATCGGCGGCTTTGGCTCCGTTCAGGGCCAGGAAAAGGGCCAGAAAACAAAGAAAAAACACCCTTCGATAGTTGGTGGTTCTCATCAGGCTGATACTCACTTATCTTAGGATACACGGGGACCCGGGGGATCCCCGTGTAAATTTATCCTTTACTCAGGTTGCGGAAATGAATGGCCAAGCGATTGAGGAAAGGTCACCGTTCCATCGGGGAACTCTTTACCTTTCTGCCATAAATGGTAGATGACCCCGTCAGTTTTTGCCGCGGCCGCCGCAATGGCCTTGACCTTTTCAGGATCTTCAATGTCTAAGATCTGGACTCGACCCGTGGCAATTTCAACTTTGTGGTCGTGAAAAAACCGGTGCCATTGAATGACGGGAAGTTTTCGGGCCAAATCTTTGGCCACGAAATATTCAACCGCCACGAGCGGGGCATCGGCCGCTGTAGATTCAAACAACAAACATTGCAAAATCTTGTCCGATATGCCTTTGCAATAATGATGAAAGGGGCCACCTGGAGTCCCATCTTCCATCATATGGGGGGCTTGGACATGGATGTCATACCCTTGGGCGGGTCCCCCACCACTGATGGCGGGGGTTGTTATGCCCCCAATGGCCAACACGCTGACCACGCCAAAAAAAATTAATGAACGGACCGAACGATACATGGTGACCTCCTTGTAGTAGATGTGTAAACAATCCTCTCCTCTTCCACGGAATGTGGAAAGGGAAATTATAGAATGTGTGCCTTTGCCTCGCCAACCAAACGAGACATGGTCCAGTTAGGCGGCTTTGGACTTCCTAGACCCTTCCGGATGTTCCTGAAAATATCGGTTCCGAATGCTGATGGGGTCAATGGTTTCGCCACAATTGAGGCACCGCCAGATGGCGATCACATATTGAGCTTCAGCGGGATTATACAGCTGATCATTTACCATTAACCCCTCACACCGTGGGCAATTCATGATGCCTCTCCTTTCTTATGATTCAATAGAGTTGAAGAAATCCGATTCATGGGTAATTTGGCTACCCACCTTCCCATCAGACAGGAATCCGTTAAACCCGCCTGCACCAGGCCGGCACCCACTAATCCGGGCAAAACCAGAAACCAACTACTCAGCATGACGCCCAGAATGGTGCCTAATACGATGAGCCCACCTGCTATGGCTCGGACCTGTCCTTCTAGGGATATGCGCTTTCGACCCCGAACGACTGGTTGCCCATCGGCTTCCCATTTAGATATGCCCCCATCAAGAATTTCACAATTGGGAATGCCCGAATTCATCAGGTATTCGTAAGCGATTTGTACACGATTTTGTGTTCGGCAAACCAAAACAAGAGAAAAATCCTTGGCCAGGTTTCGCAACTCTTCCACGTATTTGTGTAAGTCTGGAAGGGGAATGTTTCTCGCGTTTGGGATATGGACGGTTTCAAATTCCAAGGGCGTTCGGACATCGACAAACATCACGGGTTTCTCCGAAGCGGTATTCGGTAGGTCATGGTGATTGGCAACCGCATGAGAAGAACAGGGATGCTCAATGACGTTGGTGCTCATGGCAGGCCTCCTTTAGATTGTGCAGCTTGTGGTGTGGGTCGGGGTTTTGGCTCGCCGAGGATGGCTCCAAGTAGCGACCCAAGCCTCATAACCCCCGATCAATTCCATGTCATGCGATCTTCCGGAAATTTCCAGTAAACCCATGGCGATCGAAGATCGGTATCCGCTGGCACAATGAACCACCAAAGGACGATCTTCGGGTAATTCATTTAACCGTTCTGTGAGATGCGGTAAGGGAATATGTAAACTACCATCGATATGTCCCGCCTCCCATTCGTTCGTTCCTCGAACATCCAGAACCAATGGTGGCGAATCGGTGGTCAATTGTTCCCCGAGGAACTGGGCGGAAATTCGTTGAACTTCCTTAACCAGATCAGGACGGGACCGCAAGGCATGAATTCCCTCTTGAAGATAGCCGGCCACATGATCGAACCCGATACGACCCAGCCGCTGGATAGCTTCTCGTTCATATCCCGGATCAGCCACGATGATGAGTGAACGTTCCGGGGGCAAGAGGGTTCCAGCCCAGGTGGCAAATTTTCCCGTGAGAGAAATATTTAGACTACCTCGCAAATGGCCGCTGGCAAAATGTGATGGACTTCGAACGTCTAAGACTTGGGCCCCCTGGTTTTGGTGATGCAAGACGGCTTCTAACGTGAGTGGTGTCAACCCCTGATGAATAACCTGTTCCAGCGAAGCGTGGGGTTCCCTGTTGAGTTGAGCGTCATACCCAAAATAGGAAGGTGCTTCTGGCTGATCCCGAGTAACCAGAGAGATAAAATCCTTGGCGGTCATGGGTTGGAGGGCATAGTTCTCCCATCGTTGTCGACCTAAGGTTGAGACGGTCTCGCTACTGAGGTTCTTCCCGCACATCGAACCAGCCCCATGGGCGGGATACACCAAGGTTTCGTCGGGTAAAGCCAATAATTTTTGGTGTAGCGAATGGAATAACTGGCCCGCTAATTCTTCTGCGGAGATCCCGCTAGACGCCATAAGATCAGGCCGGCCGACATCACCGATGAATAACGTGTCCCCGGTGAGCACAGCCTGGGGAACATTTTCACTTTTGTCTAAGTCATATACCACCAACGAAATACTCTCAGGGGTGTGCCCTGGTGTTTCAAGGACTTGAATGCGGACCTTTCCGAATGTAAGGGTGTCCCCATCCTTAAATTTTTTAAAAGGAAAGGTGGCTACAGCTTGTTGCCCCAAACAAATTTCTGCGCCTGTTTTTTCATGGAGCTCTACGTGCCCAGCCAGGAAATCCGCATGAAAGTGGGTCAGAAACACGTACTGAATCCGCCACCCGTTTCTTGTAGCCTCCTCAAGATATTGATCAATATCACGTTGTGGATCCACGATCACGGCCAATTTCGTTTCCTCGTCACCAATAAGATAAGAAGCGTGAGCCAAGCATTTCAGGTAAAATTGTTTAATTTTCATTCGTTCGCCCTCCCCTTGTGGGGTAATAAAATTTGAGACCTATCCTTCTCTCCAATATAAAATAGAGCAACACCTGTGCCAAAATTTTTTAATGAAAATAATAAATAAAACTCAATAAAATCAAATATTTATGAATATGGTGTGAGGAATAATGCTTTCCGGTGGACCTTTCTGGCCCAGTAAGATTAACAAAAGGCGTTAAGCGTTAAGTTAGCGAATTAACGAGCTGTTTGGAGAGGTTTGAGAGGGGGGAGATGTTTGAGTTTCTTCCAAAGGGTGACTCGGCTCATTCCTAAAAGTTTTGCCGCCTCGGTTTTGTTCCCTTGAGTTTGCTCGAGAGCTTCGAGGATTCGGGCTTCTTCCGTCGTTGAAAGGGAAGTACTGGAATGGGGTGAACCCTTGGGGGAAGAGGAAGGACGTTGAACTTCAGAAGGCAAGTCCCAGAGAGTCAGGCAATTCCCATTGACGGTGACAAAGGCATGGTCAATGGCATTTTTCAATTCCCGGACGTTTCCTGGCCAAGAGTACTCCTTTAATCGTTGCATGGCATCATGAGCAATCTCCTCTATCGATCGTTGAAAGACCGTGGTATTTTCAGCCATGAAATGGCGAACAAGGAGTGGGATGTCTTCTCGCCGGGCCCGCAAGGGAGGGAGAGTGATCTCAAACACATGGATACGATAATAAAAATCTTCCCGGAGCGTGCCTTCGACCATCAAAGCTTTCAGGTCCCGATTGGTGGCTGTTATGAGGCGCACATCCACAGAAATCCCTCGATCATCACCCACTCGACGAATTTCACTTTCCTGCAGCACCCGAAGTAATTTCAATTGCAATAGGGGACTGGTGTCGCCGATTTCATCCAAAAAAAGGGTTCCTCCATCCGCCGCTTGAAACACCCCAATTTTATCCCGAATGGCCCCGGTAAATGCTCCCTTCACGTGCCCAAAAAGTTCACTTTCCAATAAAGTTTCTGGAATTGCCGAACAATTGATGGCAAAAAAAGGTTTATCTTTTCGTCCGCTCAATGCATGAATCGCCCGGGCTGCGAGTTCTTTCCCGGTTCCTGATTCCCCGGTCAGCAATACCGTGACATCGCTTTGTGCGGCCAAGCGGAGCCGGCGAAACACTTCCTGCATGGGGGGGCTTTTCCCAATGAGTTGCTCAAAGGCTTCCCGCGATTTGGTTTGTTCCTCTAAGACGGCAATTTTTTGGTTGTTGAGAATAAAGGCCGTGAGATCAGTGAAGGTCCCCACCGCCCCCGCCACGGCCCCATCTTGGTCGCGAAGAATAGATACGTTTCCATAGAGATACAATTCCCGGCCATCTTTTGCCAGAACCTTACATTCTTGGTTACATATCCCCCAAGGATAGGGGGAAGGGTTGGACAAAAATTCCGTGAGGACCCGAAATCCTTTGCAGTTTTTGCCTTCTAACATGTGGCAAGACTGTCCGAGAACATCATCGTTGGAATAACCGGTAATTCGAGCTGCACCTGTACTCCAGGCGACAATTTGCCCCTGGGCATTGACGGTAAAGACTCCATCGGCCATGGAATCGACCATGGTCCCGAGGATGGCAGGGTTTTTCCGAAAATCCAATTCCATCGCAAAAAGATTGTTTGGGGAATTAAAAAAGAAACCTGAAGTTTTTTGCGAAGATTGAGTTAACCCAACCGCACAGGGGAACCCCTAGAATAATGCCAACAGGCCTCTTTCCCTTCCTTAAACACGTTGAACTGATCCGGTTCATTATCGGAAGGGAAAGAGCGGGAGACACGGGCTTAAGCCCCCTATGGTGCCTGGGCAGCTAGCAAGGATTGGAATGAGGGATCCGTATCCACCAGTCCTTTGAGTGTATCATTGGCTAACATATAGTCCCATCCTTGGGGACTCGTCCCCGGTATTTTCCCGAACCAGTGACGGGCTTGGGTTAAGAGGTCCAGCATGGCTTGATTATCCCGGGGTACGTGAAAGGCTAAACTGTAGGCCATGGCATAGGCCGCGGCAAATTTATTGAGAGGGTCCTGTGTTAAGTCGAAGGCCCGTTGAGCACTCTCGTATCCCTTCTGAATATCTGGATCATCAAAGTGACGATTCCAGGCCACTTTCCCGATGCGTGCCCATGCCAATTCCAAGAGGACCCGGGCATGGACTTCGGTTTGATCGGAGGGAATTTCGGCCAATAATTCCTGTGGAGCGGAAAGAGCCGCACGTTGGTCATTCGTCCAGCGGTAGGTAGAGCTCAACCGAATTCGATTCTGAAAATCCCCGGGCTCTAAAGAGGCTAAGGCCTCCATGACCGGAATCATCCGATATAAATAATCTGCGGGCATGGGTTGGGCCTTCCCACCGATTACCATCCCTAGGGACATATCGAATCGATCGGTTTGGGATTGCACAGTCCAATAGAGTTCGTTAAACCGTTGGGCTAGACGCTCGTCGCTAAACTCCACACCGTGAATACGGCTTCCATAATTCATAAACCCTTTATAGAGTTGTCCCGCAAATACTTCCAACGCTTCCTTGTGGGAGGGGGCAAACATCAGGACGCGGTTCAATTGCATGACGGCTTCTGGCACGGTTGGGGCCTCTTGCGCCAATCGAATTCCGATCGGGATAGCATCCTGGCTATTTTCTGGTGTGAACCAAGTTGTGGAATGTGGAACAAAGCCGCCGGCATCCAAGACAAAAGGAATGGTTGTTCTATTCGGACCTTCGAGTGGTAAATCCAGAACGGCTTGATCTGTGGGAAATCCCAAGCTTTTGAGGTCAGACAGCACCACCCATTTGACTTGAACCGATTTGATCACACGTTGAACTTTTTTGTAGGGGACAGCCCAATCTTCAGCCCCTGGGCCATTGGAAATCGGGGCGGTCAGGGGATTGGGATAAGAAATGGTGGTGATCACATAGGTTGTAGGAGCCGCAATGATAGTAGAGCCATCCGCGGAAGGAAAAGAAGCATGAGGTAACGCACCGGTTTCATCCGCGTGAATCGTAAAGGGATGTGCAGCCTCGTGGTGTGCAATTTGGTGCATGGTAAAAAAGGAAGGTGCCAATTGTTGGCTTCGGGTTTCAGCGATAAAAAATCGTTGGAAATCAGAAAAATCGACTAATTTCCCTGGACCGGGCCATACATTGTCCAGTCCCCGATCATCTTGAGAGATAACCTGTTCATGGGCCTGTTCTCGGCGTTGTTGGCACCATTCATACACAGGACTGAAAGAATCAGGAAACATGCCGTCGCTGAAGAGTTGCTGTTGGGCCATTTTATAGAGGCACACAAAGTCCCGTTGTCCCGCTGCAACCCGGTCTCCTTTTCCTACCGCTTCGGCGTATTCACGAATGGTGGTGAGTAAGGCATCTTCAGCGGGGCCTGTCGCATCCATACCCCAAGTCAAAGGCGTTCCTGTCAACAACACTGCCAAAAGTATGAAGATGCCCCGAACTCCAGTATATGTTGGGCGGCGAGAACACAAAAGAAGGCAACCTGTGACATTCCCAAGGGCCCGTTTACTCGATTCATAAGGATATTCTGTACTCATGGACCCCAACTCCTCCTCCGAAAAACTTGTTCACAATAAAATAACACCAAAAATCAATAGTGCCCTTCACTGGAATCCGTTACTCTACCACAGAATTATTCCCCTGCACTACGATCATCCCACGCATGACATGACCGGGTAAATCGCATAAAAAGGGATAGCTGCCAGGCCGGGATGGAGTAAAGAGAATTTCGGTTTGCCCTCGTGTTGGCAGCAAGACCCGAACCAAACCTTCTTTGGCAAATTGAGGGGCCCCGTTTCCGGTAATATTGAGGTGGGTACGGGTCATCAACCCAATGGGTAAGAAGGCGTGGAGCTCAGCATCCAGGTTTTTTAGGATGAGTCGGGTCGTTTGGCCGAGGGGAAGAGTAATCGTATTTGGTAAGAACTCGCGGGATTTGATAGATATGGTGACCTCTTGGGGGCTATTCGCATCGATGGAGGAATCGGTCGTAGGGGCCTGTCCCCAAACCAGCGGAGCCAAAAAGGTGTGGGTTCCAAAAATCAGTATCAAGAGCGCCAAAACCCATCTTGGGGTGTGGCCACGTCTCCGCAGTATTGCCATATTTCATTATACTGCCCCTTAGATTGTATGGGATATGGGGTAGATGGGGAGGAGTTCAGGTGCCTTATAGATCATATGGCTTAAAAATAAATACGTAACTTTTAAAGAGTTTTGACCACAAAAGTACATGTTGGAGTGGCGGCTTAAGAAATTTTAGAATAGGCCGAAAAATTTTGTGAAGAAATAGAGCGAAAAAAAGGACATCGAATGAATCCCCTCGAAGAATTTATTGGGCATGATTCCTTGACGGTGGTGTTGGCCGTCGGGCTTGTGTTGGGAGTCCTAACCTTTGGGTGGTTTGAATATCGCCGAACCTCTCGGCTCCCTGACTTAGGCACAGTCATGGTTAAAAACCGCCTGAAAAGCCCCAATTAAGGTTTTCCAGCCAATTATCCCTTCTCCCTGTTCTTCAAAACCCGAGTCGATAGATAGTCCCCGTCCTTTCGAGAAGAAAAGCCCAGGGGAATCGAGATCGGATCGGGAAAGAAGACAAGAAATCATAAAAAGCATATATATTTCAAAATGTTATATGGTTTTCATAGCCAGCGTCGATTTTTTTAATACTTGGAGTCCCCTATGGCCCCTGGAGAATTTTTCCGGTCTTCCAGTATGATTTTATGTGGGGAAAAATGGGGAAACCTGAATTTTTTTAATGACGGAAGGCTGAAATTGGGATAAGCTTTTGGAAAGTAGAAACTAATAAAGGAATTTAGAAAGAAAGTAAGAAGGTTTACAGACTAAGGAGTGTAAAAATTTTTCACATTTTGTCCCTATCCACCCGAAAAAATTTGAAAACGACCGGCCAAATTTGAAATTTTTGAGAAGACAGATGTGAAAATTGCGAGAAACCTAAAATTTTTCGATGAAACGGGATTGAAAACATTCGATAAATGTTTTGGGCATCTTGATTGCAAAAATTTAAATCGTGATCTGGGCTTACAGTTACCAGCGGATAAGAAGAAAACTCAAAAGGTAAGAAAAATGATCCGGAAGGGGTTTCAGAACCGAAAATTAGAGAGAATAAGATCGGGCTCTTTTAGCTCGTGAGGCGGGTACGGAAAATAAGAGAGGGATGATCATGGATCTGGAGCAAAGGGCAAAAAAAATATTTTCCGAACAGCTTGGAGTTCCTGAAGAAAAAGTTAACCGAAAGGCCAATATTCTCGAGGACCTCGCGGCGGATTCTCTGGATACAGTCGAATTGTTCCTAACGATTGAAGAAGAATTTAATATTGAAATTCCTGATGAAGAATCACAACACTTCCATACTGTGGGGGATGTGTTGAAGGTGATTAAGAAAAAAATTCAACAAAATGGAGATTTTACTGATTTGGGCACCCCACTACCTAATTAACGTTGTCCATGGATGGGCCTTTCTCCCTCCGTTTCCTTTATGGGCCATTTAATGACACTATCTGAATCCTTCTATCCTTCTTGAATCTTCTCCTCTACAACCCCGTCCTTTTGTTTCACCAAGTAAAAATTGATTGAGATTTTCCCAACCCTGTAAGGCCATCGTTAAACGTGGTCCCTGGAAAAGTTGCCAGCCCATGTTGGGTTTCGTGAAAGACCGGTACACGTGAAGCCAGGGGGGCCTATCCGTGTTGGCTGGAGGAATGATTTCCGTTTCTCTCATCCTGCGATCCTAAAATGAAGGGGCAAGTTTTGAATTCAGGCATGATTTAGATTTGCTCTGACGAATCAATGCGTATCTGGATGCCCTTTCCTTCAAAATGAAACTAGGAACTTCCAGGAAAGAAAGGGGAAAGGGAGGGCCGAAAAGTCAAATGGACCCAAAGGAGGGGAGTAAAGTTAAGGAAAAGGAGATTGGGTGATAGTTGCTTGATTGGCCACGTATTGTTCCGTTTTTTCCTTTAGGCGGAGCAGGTGGAGCTTACAAATTCCGTGGCTTTTCTTTCCATCCTTCCCTGAGGGGCCCTTCCCCAGAATTCCACTCTTCCCTTCATTTTGACACCAAGCGCAAATTCTGGTCATGGCGGGTCCTTTCGATATGCTAGAAAAATTGGACATGTTCTATACAAGGAAAAACAAATGAACGCTTTCGGACAGGACTGTGAAAATTGACATTTATTTTTTGTAAGCAAATATTGCGCCAATGAAAAAATAAAAAATTATGAAATAAAACAAACACTTGCAGAGTTCAGATTGAATAAAGGGTTTAAAAGATTTTGAAAAAAGGATACGGGTTTGAAACAAAAGTGAAACAAAACGGGGGATCGGGCGGAGGAAATCAATTCAGGGAAAATGGGAAGGCCGGGAAAGGCCTGTACCTTTCATTATGTTGAATCCGGGTTCATAGTTTCCGGAATTTCCCCAATCCCCTGTATATTTTAAGGTGGAAGACGCCTTAACGCCTTTTGCTTATTTTTAAATAATAAAGGAAAGGAACACTTCCTTGATGGCCTATTGGCCTTATTCGAATGAAGCAAGATGTGGCATGAATGTTCCAGTCTATGGGAGTTTCGTTTTTGTTTGAGGCTCAACAGAAAGGCGACAGTCACTGCCGGTCCACAGGGGGGATCCTCATGAAAATTTAATTTTTCATGCGGGGGGGGAGGTAAAATTTTCCTGAATGGGAATATCCAGAATTGTCAAAAAATTCTTGAGGGAGTTCAGCAATGATTTGTTCTAATTCTTGGAATCCCTTCCAGGTTTGTTCATGTCCTCCATCTTTGAGAGCCTCCTTGAGGGCTAAAAATTTTTCGTTGTAGTGGAAAAAATTATTGATAGAAGTTTTGTTGACTTCAGGAGGGAGAAATAAAGACGATATTTCTTTGAGTGCAGAACCAGCATTATGGCGAATTTCATGATTGTCGATAGCCTGAAGACCCTTTTGGATTTTGATCATGCTAGGAAAATACCATTTCCATTCATATCCATGACCCACAACGATGTAACGGAAAATTAAATAGGCATCGTCCTGGGAATGTTTTTGGATCAAAAAATGAAGAGAGGGATGAATGAGGTAAAAATCTCCTCTGGGTAATCTGAGGGATCCTTCAGTCAACAAGTCATTGGGTTGCTTGAACCGTTGGATTTTGCGTTCTTCTATCGGTCCCGGCGCGACGACGCCCAACAGACCTGCGTTATAGAGTTCGCAAAATGGATGATGATAGTCACTGCTTTGATGCTTTAGGAGTTCTTTGAGATCTTCGGCCTGAATATGTTCGTTATAATCGGCACAGATTTGGAGAATCTCCTCACGCGACAAGATGTTTTGTTTAATCCCGGAAAACAATTTTCCGCGACCTTCTTTCGTCTTCAGGCAATCGAGAAATACATTCATTTCATCGAAGACATTTTTCGTGAGTTCCACCGAACTCGTTTCATTCACGATTTCCCGAAATTCCTGTTCGGGCATGGGGGTTTCTCGAAAGTGGAGTTGTGAGCAAATGATAACCAAATCTCGGGGGCGACCGATGGTATGGCGAAATAAATAATCAAAGGCATCTTCCCGGCATCCGTGCACTCCACTCCGTAAGGAATCGAAACCGATAAATTCTTTAAAGGTCTTCCCATCTTCATAGCAGGAGGATAATTTATCCAAGATTTCTTTTAACTCGCGGATACTGTATTTGAGTATCGTCGTAGCCCCGAGTAAGTTCAGCTTGATGGGCGATTCATAGTTGGAAAAGGCTTCATGCCGAATCGTGGCATAAATTTTTACATGCCGGTTGATATTCATGGCATCCCAAGCGGCTTCAACCAGACCCGCTTGGGTTTGTACCCAGCCCTCCTGGGGAAAAAGACGTATGGCCTGGTCGATTTTATCGATAAAAATAAAAACCCCACTGGAAATTGATCGAAACTTGATTTCGAGCAAACTTTCCCCATCCAAAATAACTCGATTGATTTTTTTTATGGGTAAACGGAGAACCCATCGAAAAATTTCTGTTGGAGAAAGTTTTTTCCGACTATCCAGGAGCATTTCATAAAAATTCTCGGGCAACCATTCCCATTCATGGCCCCTTTGTTTCAGTAAGGGGGGGAAATGAGCAATGGCCGATAATTTAAGGGAACATCCCCAGACCCGTTTGGCGTTCTCGAATGACGAAAGAAAACGTTGATGGTCCCGAGAAAGATTATAGATATCCTCCATCGTGTCCAAATACGAACCACCATCGGGAATGAAATGAACATCCGGTTGCGATTCATTCCCCTTCCCGGCCTTATGCTCGGCGAATAGCAAGTACCGTTTATAGGTCAACAATAAGGTTTTTCCGAGTCCTTTATTCGCGGAAACGAAATGCACTCGTGAATTATTGAGGAAGTCCTCTACGAGAGCATTTTTAAATATCACGGCTTCGATGTCGTCATAGTTGATTTGATAGGCATCAGACGGCCAGGGGTTGCGCATGCGTGATCCCTTTCTTTAGGAAACCGGCAAGTGCCGCCAGCCTCCGGTCGGTACAGAGAGCACGAGGGAGCCATAGTTATTATGGAAATGGGATATCCTGGTGTGGGCCCCAACATCGTATGGTCGAACCCCCGTGAATGGAGTGGGTTGGTCTAGAAGACTCACGTCAGCTTTGGGAAGGCCGGGAGGCATAAGAATGTCCAAAGGAATGTATTCGACATACCGACGAAGATAGCTAATCCTACCGTGGTAGTGGCAGAATCTAGTACATTTAATAAAATTCTTCAACTAAACCAGGCAGGAAAAGCCGAACCTGGAAAATGTAATGATTCAGAAGTTGGGGTAGATCCATAAAAAGGCTGGAGTAGAAATCCAAGGTGAGTGGGAAGAGGAAGCCGTGTCTTTTCCCATCGTGAAACCTCGGGTTGGAATACTAGGGGGGTGAATGCCCGGAATTTTTATCAGCTACCGGCGAGAAGATAGCATAGCGTATGCTGGACGTCTTTTTGATAGGCTCCAGGGAGAATTCCCGCGGCAACACCTGTTTATGGATCTCGACACCCTCGAACCAGGTGAGAACTTTATAGAGGCCATTCAAGATTCGGTGAATCGGTGCAAAGTGCTATTAGCCGTGATTGGGAAGCGCTGGTTAGATGTGAAAGACTCCGAAGGGCTGCCGCGTTTGGCAAATACCCGAGATTGGGTTCGCGTGGAAATTGAGACCGCCCTCAGACGAAACATCCGAGTCATTCCCTGCCTGGTTGGGGGAATGACCATGCCCAAAGCGGGCGATTTGCCCGCCTCTTTAGCTCCGTTGGCTCAGCGCCATGCCCTCGCCTTGGGTGATCAACGTTTTCATCGAGATATGGATGTGCTTATTGAAACAATCAAAAAGGTATTACGTTCAAGAAAAACCCAAGTGGGGGTTCAGGCCATTTCCCCAGGTCAAGAGGCCACATCCTCAGTGAGCTTCCGAGAGACCGGCAGGATGGTGCGGATTCCTCGGGGCCCGTTTCTTCAAGGGGCGAAATCCAAAAAGTGTACCATTGAATATGACTATTGGATCGATCAATGCCCGGTGACCAATCAGGCCTACTCTGCATTTGTGGAAGCAGGTGGATACGATGATCCAGCCTGGTGGTCGAAACGCGGTTGGAGATGGCGAAAGACTGAAGGGATCGTTCGTCCCGCCTTTTGGAAAAACCTTAAATGGAATCAACCCACACACCCGGTTGTGGGTGTGAGTTTTTATGAAGCCGAGGCCTTTGCCAATTGGGCCAAGAAACGACTGCCTACCGAACAGGAATGGGAAAAAGCCGCACGCTCGGAAGATGGAAGGCTGTTTCCTTGGGGACCCACGTTTGATACAAAAAAGTGTAACTCCAGAGAATCCGGTTTAAAGGGTACCAACTCTGTCCGTGCCTTTCCCAAAGGAAAGAGTCCTTGTGGATGCTATGATATGGCCGGGAATGTATGGGAATGGTGTGCCAGTTGGTGGGCGAAAGGCATGGAAATCCGAGTACTCCGCGGGGGGTCTTGGAATGATGAGGAAAAGTATTTGCTCGGTCATTATCGAGCCAAATGTTGGCCCACAGGGAGAAAAACCTCAATAGGTTTTCGGTGTGCGCTTGATACCGTAAAGAGCTAGGTTTTGCCCAAAATCCCGCCGATAATCATAAAGGGTCTGTTGAAAAAAGCCGCCAGCGGCGTTCTCGCCATTTTCCCGTGCTCACGTATAGCCAGTACGCTCCGCCCGCACCATTAGGTGCGCCCGTTGGGACGCCATAAGCCAAAGCTGCGGCCTTGCTGGATCGACTTTTTTGAACCGACCCCAAGCTTCTGATAGCCCACGTCCACATGGCGAAATTTGGCCCTTGATATCTTCATTATTCAACATGCCCATAAAGCCTCGGGTTTGGTCTTCTAAGGAAATCCCGAGGGTTGGAGTCCTAGGATTTCTTAATGAGCGAGTGCCTCTCGGGGAATTTATGCTTGGATCCTGTAAGACTTCCACGGAAGACGGCCCTCTGGGGAAAAGGTTGGGTTTGTACCAATCGTTTTTTGAGGGAAGATCGTTTGCTCCTCGAGTTGGGGACTCATTGACTTAGAATGAAAGGGTCAAGAATTTTCTAAGGCATGAAGAGAACGCTGTGTTTTCGCTATATCGACGTTGTTAGGGGGGAAACATTGAGAACTTTGTCTCTCACCCGGTAGTAAGGGGGAAAGGGGCAGGATTTCGGTATGAAATGGTTGGGTGTTCTTCCCTGGATCCCCTAGATGCCTAAAGCAGAAGGACCAAAAGATTAGTTCTTTTGCCTTGGTTGAAAACAAACAGGGCCTCTCCTCAAAAAGAAGAGGGCCCTGTCCGGTTGCACGTCTTGTGCGGAATTTCCCTTCTGATGTTTGACCCGAAGGCTGCGAGGCCTCGTCCAGTCCTGCATCGAAATGTCGTCGCTAACAAAATTTAAAGTGTTGGAGAATTCCGGCCTACACATGCTTTCTTTACTCGATTGTAAGGCCCACATCCCAACCAAAAGCCCACTGAAAGCCAATTGGGGTTTTTCAACCTTGGGGCATGTCTACGGACATGTGCGATGTTTCAATGAGGCTTTGAATTAGCGACTTATCCACGGGCCCAGAGACGAGAGAGCATTGCCTTCGCCCGCCACGGGCCTCATGCTTTCGGTGGACTAAGGTCATTCATGAGTAACCTCCTCCTCGTTGGAAACTGTATTGAGCACCTTTCATGAAGTGTTTGTCGACCAAGTGTTCTGCACGCGTGACTCCCCACAGCCATTTCGATTCTTCCCAAGGTGCCTCTTCCCCTCCGCAGCAGAGGGGATGTAGCGGAAGGTCCTCCAGGGGCAAGAGGGTAGGTAGGCCTAGCCTCCTCCTGAGTTACCCGCCCGCTCCCTTCCACAATCCCCAAGCGATGAGGCCGAACACAATCCCTTCGGCCACTCCTTCTCCCCAATCGGAGACGTGGTGCCGGAAAAGCCACGCTTTTAAACGAGTGAGCCCCTGGATGTCGTACTGCATGACATCCCTCCTTTCGTTCTAAAAATTTGGTAACGGGCTTTCGCCTGGATGGAAAAATTTTCCCAGGAGGTCGTAGGGTATTTTCTTCAAAAATACAAAAGCCTTTCGGGCACACAGTTTCCCCCGAAAGGCTTCCTTCTCGATAATTCCATGTGGTGTTCGAAAAACGGCTTTCTACCCCATGGCTACCTCTTCCTATTTTTCAATGAGATAAATTATCTTGCTCCTTTGGAAATAAGAAGTAAAGGGGGCGTTTTGCCCTGGGTGAATTCCGTACTTCAATTCCCTACTCTGTTCTACTCCAAAGTGTATGAGTGTTCAGACATGACCCTGAGGTTAGCAGGAAATCCTCGTCGGTCCTAAAATTCTCCGGTGGTAGTCCCCTAGGGGTTCTTACCCCAAGATTTTGGGGGATACCCCCGACGCCGGTTCTAAATCGGGGCGTTTCACACATCCTTCGGCCAGCATGAACGAAAGGATAAAAATCCCCATCAAAAGGCTCGCCAATTTGAAATGTCTGACGAAGAAACTCTGGACCGTTTGTAAAAACCAAGGGAAAGGGGACATGGTAAAACCCTCCTGAATCCAAGGGATGGACGCTGAGATTCTCATAGTATAGCAAACCCCTCACTTTTCGAACATCCCAAGGAAAGGGGAATGCGGTGACCGTAGCCCTGAAAACACCATGAGCTGCAAGCCCCTGTTAAAAGGGGGTAGCCTGTGGTTTTCAGGAATGGAAGGAACCCGATCCCGGGTTGACTCTCGCAAGCTCGTATGAAGTGCGGAGGTTAGGAGGCAGAGTTTTCTGGTTGGATTCGAAACCGAACTTCATCGGCAAGCGTGTAAGCCGAGACCTCTTCTCCCACGAATAATCCGCATTGATAGAGTCCCGGGATCCATCCTGATTCCGGAGCCGATAAAACGAAGTATCCGGACTGTTCATTCATAGACATGACCACCTGGTCCTGAGTCAAGACCATCTGGTCGGAGAGTATTTGAGCGGTTTCAAGTGAACAGGTAGCGGTGAGAGGAACTTCATCGTAGGAGGCTGTGACTAAAGCAAAGACTAAATAAATTTCCTCTTGGGATATGGAGAAAGAATTTCCGGGGTTGAGAGGAATAAACTCGTGGGATCCCACCATCAAATCATCCCGCATGACTTGTTCGGAAGGGATGACATAGCGAAACCAACTAAAATCCGCATCCCGACCCATTAGCGAGGCCTGTACATGGACTGGTTGATCGGGGTTAAATTTTTTGGAAGCCATATCGGTATAAAAAGTGGAGGAGGAATTTTCAGTGGTTTTTTCGGGAAGGGCTTCATTAAAGTCCGGAACCGGTTTTTTGGGTTTGGGGATATGCTGCCACACTTTATCCATCCAAACGGCCAGTTTTTCTGGATCAATAAATTTTCCGCTTGGCGTGGCTGGAAGAGTTTGAGGCTCATCTTTGGGTTTTGTCCTGTTTGGCCGGGTTCCATTGGCATCGGGTGAGACGGAACCAGTAGGATCTGCGGGAGCGCTGGCAATTTCATGAAGAATCTCAAAATGTAAGAGGGCTTCTTCCCAACGCTCGAGATGTGTGAGGCTTTTGCCAATGCGAAAAATGGAGTCCAGGAAAATTTCACTTAAATCTCCTCCCGCTGGCCCCAATTCAATGCTTTTTTGAAGGAAGGAAATCGCTTCCTCATACTTCCCGAGTTCCATTAAGGTACTGCCAAATTCATAGGTGGCCTTATAGTCGGAGGGTTTAAGAGCAAGAACTTCTCGGAAAAGTGGTTCCGCTTCACGAAACTGTCCCTTTGTGTACAAAGTCCATGCTTTGGGTCGGATCAGTGCCCACCGCTTTCGTTCAGCGGCAGAGCCTATGGGACTGAAGATGGGTTGATAGCGTCTTCCCCGTTCCTTAGTCGCCCCATAGACGATCATTAATAAATTTCGAGCAGCTAATTCTACCGGCGACCCTCGGGGAACTTCTGTTAATACGCGTTCGACTTCTTTTCGAGCGGCATCATATTGCAAGACGTCAAAGAGCGCACGGGCGTAGTCTAAGCGCCACCCGGAAAATTCGGGAGCCAGTTGAACAGCTTGGCGATAGGATTTGACGGATTCTTCTAGACGGTCAAGTTTGCGAAGTTCGTGACCTAGTTGTAAGTGAATAAGCGGATTGGTGGAGTCGCTCTCAGCGATGCGGCGCAATTGGGATATGGCGAGATCCCCCTTGCCCATCCGAGTGAGTACACTCCAATTTGCCCAACGAACGTCCAACAAATCGGGTTGTTGCTGGAGAATCGCCTCATACACGTCCGTGGCTTCTTGGTTGCGTCGAGTGGTAGCCAGGATATCCCCACGTAGTTTTTGAAGTGGTACTGAAGCAGGCATTTCTTGAAGACCCTCCTCGAGAATACTGAGGGCATGGCCAGGAGACCCATCCATCCAAGCCGTTCGGGCTTTATTCCCAAATGTGTCTTCGAGGATCTGACTGGAAGAGTCGGCCAAGGCTGGGCGCGGCCAAGCCAATCCATGCAGCAGGAGAACCGTTCCGAAAATAATCAGGAGAGGGGACTTAGCCCTTTTGGAAAAATGAGAGGGGAAAATAGATGCCATTGTCAAAAGCCTATCACGAGGAGATTGATTAATGAATGCTTTATTGAGAGACATGCTGAGAAAAGTCAATGCGGAACCCCTTCCTTGTCGTCCTCTTCAAGTGGGTGGTTGAGAGGTAAAGGTTTAGGGAACGTATGATTCGGCCCCGACACCTGACGGGGCTTAAATGTTTCCCTGGCCCGCTTCCCCAAAAAAGCCTGTCCCGCAGATATAGGAAAATGGTTCTTCGTAAAAGGACGATTCTCCGCCGTTTCCTAAAGGAGTACCATGTACCTTCAGTGTTGGGATAGTGGGGCAGGGAAGAAATGAGGCTGTTTCCTTTGAATGGCCCGTGGTTTTTCACTCTAAATCTCTATAAAACGCACTGCCTTTTTTACTATAGCATAGGTTAAAGAATTCATGCCGATCTCCCTTTCCAAGGGTCCAAATCTCCTATTGAGGCAATTGGCGTCATCCCGAGTCTGGAAAAATTTCCCCCCCTTCTCAAATTGTTCAAATTCCCCTTGGCCTCCGTTGAGTACCCTAAAAAAATACGCCACGGAATCTTGCGATAGATGGAAGGAAGCGATTACGGTAGTGGACAGAAATAATCGGCAAATGAGCCAGAGAAAAAGGAGTGAATGCATGGGGGCCTTTCAGTATCAAGAGATCTTTGAGCATGGGACGGATACCACGCCGTACCGGAAGCTGACATCAGAGTATATTTCCACGGCAACATTTGAAGGACAGGAAATTCTTAAAGTCGATCCAGCTGCCCTGACCCTTTTGGCATCTGAGGCCATGGATGATGTCTCACATCTATTGAGACAAAGCCATTTGGCCCAGTTAGCGAAGATATTGGATGATCCGGAAGCCTCGGACAATGACCGGTTTGTGGCGTTAGAACTCCTGAAAAATGCCAATATTGCAGCGGGCCGAGTGTTGCCAGGATGTCAGGATACCGGCACCGCCATTGCCCTGGCCTATAAAGGGCAGCAAGTCTTTACCACGGGAAATGATGCCGAAGCGCTCTCACGCGGCATCTTTGATGCGTATGCCAGACGAAACCTGCGCTATTCTCAAATGGCCCCTCTCGATATGTATAAGGAGAAAAACACCGGCAACAATTTACCGGCCCAGATTGAAATCTATGCAGACACGGGTGCGGAATACCATTTTTTATTCATCGCCAAGGGAGGGGGATCGGCCAACAAAACATTTTTGTATCAACAAACCAAAGCCCTCTTAAATCCAAAGTCCCTCCTCACGTTTGTCGCGGAAAACATTCGAACTCTTGGGACATCGGCCTGTCCGCCGTATCACTTAGCCCTGGTGGTTGGCGGGATGTCCGCCGAATTCACTCTGAAGACCGTGAAGCTGGCCAGTTGCCATTACTTGGATGATCTTCCCACAACGGGCAACGAGTTGGGGCGGGCATTTCGGGATCTTGAATTGGAAAAAGAAATCTTACAACTGTGCAATGAAACGGGGATCGGCGCCCAATTCGGTGGAAAATATTTTGCGCATGATGTCCGCGTCATTCGATTGCCCCGCCATGGGGCCTCTTGCCCGGTCGGGTTAGGGGTATCCTGCTCGGCCGACCGCCAAATATTGGGAAAAATCACCAAAGAAGGAATATTCCTGGAGCAACTGGAGACCAACCCCGCTCAATTCCTTCCTGAGGTGACCGAGCAGGAATTAGACGGAAAGGTCGTGCCCATCGACCTGAACCAACCGATGCCGGCCATACTTGCCGAACTTCGGAAACATCCCGTGGCCACTCGATTGTCCCTCACCGGCCCGATAGTGGTGGCCCGGGATATCGCGCATGCCCGACTCAAGGACCGGCTGGATGCCGGGCAGGGACTCCCTCAATACATAAAAGATCATGTGGTGTATTACGCCGGACCGGCCAAAAAACCCGATGGGTATGCGTCGGGTTCCTTTGGGCCGACGACTGCAGGGCGCATGGATTCATACGTCGATGCCTTTCAAGCTGAAGGCGGGAGCATGGTAATGTTGGCGAAGGGCAATCGCTCAAAGCAGGTGAGCGAAGCCTGCGGAAGGCATGGCGGGTTTTATTTGGGGTCCATTGGTGGTCCTGCTGCGCGCCTGGCCGAGCATAGTATAAAAAAAGTGGAAGTCCTGGAATTTGAAGATCTGGGTATGGAGGCTGTGTGGAAAATAGAAGTGGAGGATTTTCCCGCCTTCATCGTCACCAACCATGAAGGCAAGGACTTCTACGCTGACCTGGCCGACCAACGTCCCCCCTCCTTGATAAAAATGGGGGGTTGAGGGGAAAACTGAGCCGAAATAAATAAATTTTTAATGGCCTCAAATTGTCCCCCCCTTTTTTCCCTCAACATGGGGTGGCCAATGGGGATCTGTAAAAACGTATACATATTTTTTCCAGACAACCCTGTTTTTTCCCCAAGCGGTTTGTCTACTAATCCAAAATAAACCGCCTTTTATAAAATTGAGCCTTGTGTCACCTATTAAATGAAGCCTTAGGAAAGAGAGCAGGGTGTTTGTGGCCTGCGTTTTCTAACCTAGGGATTCTCGAGCCTCTCCTTCATTAAGTTTACGTGTTCCATTGAAAAAGGTTCATTGAGAAATTTAGCGTTACCGTTGGATAAAACAAAGTGGTAGTTTTGTAGGCAATTTTGGTCTGGATTGATAATGTAAATCTGTCGTCCTTTCACTCCAGAGTATGTATCTATGTAAGGCAGGTTCGATAGGAAAAAACCCCGAATAAAGAAATCATCTGGTGAGAGGCTTAACCCGATAATGTAAACGTCATGGGTAGGTGCGAACGCAAATTCGGGCTTGTACCAGAGGGGGGCATTATAACGAACATCAAACGCTTTTCCGTAACCAGGAAGAACAAGGAAGGGCTCAACTTCCCCAAGTGGTGCGAATTGACTCCATGTTGGGTAATTCAATAATGTTGGAGTGTAGTAAACTTCAGTATCTGCCAAATAATTAGTGAAATTTAAAGATTTCCATCCAAGGGTGTCCACAGGGGCCCCCAATTTGTTTGGCATTTCAAGCCGCCAATTAACGGAGCCATGTAGCTTATATAACTTGATGAAATTTCCTTCCCGGAAGGTATAGGTATATAATTTTCCTAATTTCTGAAGGGCGACTTCCAGAAGACAGTCCCAGTTGAAAGAGAGGATGATGTCCCCATCGTGAAGTTGTGAAGCGAATTCTAAGTATTGGGGAGGGAGGTTTGAACCGGGCGGAGTGTGCTCTACTATTGTTTTCGCTAAGTAAAAGCGAAGAGCGAGTTTTTCTCGTGATCCAGTATTTGACCACCGCTCCCCGCCTCCATATTCCCTGAGTTCAATGTACTCCAAAAATGTACATAGCTCAGAGAAAGAAATACTCCCGTAATCAACCTTTCCATCGATATTCTCGGTACATTCTTTAGCATAGCCATCGACGCGTTGGAAAATCCCAGGGCATTCTGCGGCGAACTTTTTCATGGCTTTATGGAGCAAGGGTGCAGTAAGTGGTACACCCGCTCCTAAGGAAAAGCCACCGCCGAGGATAAAAACACGATTCTTTCTAATATACTGCTCAAATTGGGTTTGGTCTGGGTCATATTGGGTCATCGGATTGGAACTCAGCTTAGAAAGGACTTCTCAAATGCAGTGTCATTCCTCAGACTCGGTTAAAATTTTCTGAGCCCTTTGAAAATTGTCAAAGAACCCCAGAGTTATTCGCCCAGGAAGTGGTCCACCCAAGGAGGCAAATCCAAGACCATGAAATTTTAACTCCGAACCTGGGATAGTTTGAAGATGAAAGGCCATTGAGCTAGTAAACATTATTGATTAAGCGGACGAAAAGGCTTCAATCAACGTTCTCATAAATGCAATTTTGACTTTTTTGAAGGTTGCTGTTAGCTTCCCACCTATTATCTCAACCAATTAAATAAGGATTAAAGATGACCGCCAAATCTTCTACTAATGACCAGGTTAGAAAGATGGGGAAAAACGAACGAGCTTCGCTGGATTCTCTTTCTAAATCTATCATGAAGCTAACTTCAAAAATAGGGAAAACCAAGCCCCCAATTAAGGGCCGGGGCCAATAGGTTTTGACTCATTTTGTAGATACGATTGCTATTATCTTTGATTTTGACGACACTCTCCTGCCTGACTCCACAACACTTCTACTAGAAAAATTCGGCATAGATCCCAGGGAGTTTTGGGGTAAAGAGGCTAAAGAACTGATCGGTTCTGGGTTCGACCCTCCGCATGCATATCTAAAGTTAATACTAGAGAAAATTGGAGAAGGTAAACCCTTTGGGTTGTTAACTAATCAAGATTTAAGAAGCTTTGGTGCAAGCTTAGATTCCCACTTCTTCCCCGGTGTAAAGACCCTCTTTAGAGACCTAAGAAAAATTGTAACCCAGTCAAATAACATACAAATTGAGTTCTATATAATTTCAGGCGGGTTACAAGATGTAATAGAGGGAAATGCGTTCATTAATGGTAACGTGAATGGTATATATGGTTGTAAGCTTGGGGGAGATGAAGAAGATGGCCCCCTAAAACATATAAAAAGGTGCATTACTTTTACAGAAAAAACCAGGTTCATATTTGAAATCAATAAAGGCCTTGCACCATTGAATACACAAGAAAATCCATATCTTGTGAATCAGGACATCCCCATGGCTACCAGGAGAGTTCCATTTAAAAATATGGTTTATATAGGAGATGGGCTAACGGATATTCCGTGCTTTTCCCTATTAAAAAACTTTGGGGGCATTTCCTTTGGAGTCTTTAAGCCTAATACTGACTCAGCCAAAAGAGGGTTATTAGAATTTCTGAACCCACATAGAGTAATTAGTATGTATACTCCGAAATACACTAGATCTAGCGATTTTGGGATTATGCTGCGGGCGGCTGTTACAACCTTGTGCGGGCGCATTAGTGTTGAGAGAGGACAGGCAGAGTAAATTAATTAAATTTGGCGTTAAAAGGAAATTATTATTCTGTGCTTGTAAACAACACCCAAGGTCTATCCCACCCGTTCTCCGTGAGCACGGGCTTCTTAATCCTTGGTTGTTTGAGGGAGTAGAGTATAGGTAAGTTTATGGCTCATCTGAAATGATATTTGGAATACACACGGTTGATTTCTTTTTTTTCTTGAGGAGAAAATAATCTCCCAGGCCCTCCGAATTTTTTTAAGATGGCGTCTCGTTGTGAAATCGTCGATTCACACAGCTTGGAACTCTTTCCTGAAAACTCCACGAAATCATTTGGGTAGGCGAGGGGGCAATTGGGAGAAATGGGCCTGGAAAATTTATGGAGGCTCCCGATTGTAGAGAGGAATTGGATGCCAAGTCTTCTGGTAGGAATAATATCCATTTCGTAGAAATCATCTAATCCAGCGACGAATCGATATGTCGATACGACTCCTATTTTCCAACTTCGATCCTGCCAGGAAAACACAAAATTCGTGTCGTTGCCGAAAATGTCCCGGTCGGTCACGGCGATGACGAAAAAGTTTCGATTTGCCGGGTCTGGGTAACGTCGTAACAGCTCCTCGTGAATCTTGTCGCCACTATATTGATCCCGCCGCCTCTCTAAGATGATATTCTCGTCCAGCTCAATAGGGGATAAGACTTCGCATGGAAACAGGTATTTGCTTTGTACCAGGATGCAAATGTCATGAAGGTTAATCAGCGATCCGAAATTGTTGATGGGGAGGATTTTATAGCTCACTCCTTCGTACAGCCGTGCATGAAGCACATCCCATTTCTTGTTACCAATTTCGGTTACATTTCTGAGCTGATTGATTTTTCTTTGAATCACTAAACGTTCTTCCTCTTTAAGGGTTGGTAGTTTTCCTATGGTCCGATAATGCGATAACGCCAGGTCTGGCTTTCCCAAAAGTCTGTAGAGTTCCCCAAGAAAGATTTGGTGGTAAATATCCTGAGGTTCTAATACCAATCCATCTTTTACATGCCGAATTGCGGTTAAAAAATTTTCCTGGTGGCGATAGAGGCGGCCGAGGGAAAAATACACATGAGAATATTTTCGCTGTGACACATTGTGCATATTCTTGATGATGGGGAGAGTGTGTTCAAGGGATTCGATGCCTTTCTGTTGTTCCATTAATTGAAAATGGGCTTCGGCCTTTATCAGGAGAAGGCCAATATGGTCTTCGGTGACCGAATGGGTCCCCAGGTATTCGTTAATGCGAACAATGGAGGCCCTTAAATCTTTTTGGATGAAAAGAGTTTGAATGTCTTGCCAAAGGAGAACCAGCTCTTGAGACGGGTTTTGTTGGTGATTGATTTCTTCGTTCTCGTTGGAATGCACCGGGGCAGAGAAGAGCGCGGAAATGAGAAGAATCGCTGTGAATGTGAACCAAATTTTCATGTTAAGTCCCTTCTAGAAAGTAAGGATTTGTCGTGGAAAATCTTTTCGCCAGGGAAGAGAAACCTTTTTCAGGATTTCTCATCAAATTGTGGTTGCCTCAGAGTTTGTGCTCGGCGAAAAGTGCTGAAAGAGGGAAGCTTCAATGATCTTCTCGGATCTACCATGAAAAATCTGAACGAAGTTTCTATCGATTCAAGAAGGAAATTCTATTCTTTCCATTAACCTAGGGTTTTACCTTCCCAAGCAAAACCTCACAAATCCGTTTCGAATAGATAGCATGACACTTTTGTCTACTCCGCCCCCAACAGTTTCCTCCACCAAGGTGTTTTTGGGCCTTCCCAATCCACTACCCGAGTTCCTGGAGGCGGCTCAAAATCAAAGTCTTCTTCCGTTATTGTAGGATCAGGGCGAATATTAAAAAAGATTTGTGTTCCTTTAATTTGGCCGTCATGGTCATATTGTATTGCTTGACGGATAATGCCATCCTCCGTCCCAATGTAAAACTCTTCCCTGTCAAATGAAGCTATGTGTTCTGCGGGTATTCTGGCATTCCCTTTTGCGGAAATGACATACACTTCTTCTCCGGAGAAGAATTCAGCTCTCAAGTAGCGTACGCTCTGCTTATCAATCCATTCTTTCCTCTGAACAGATTGTTTAATGGCGGACTTGTGTTCTGGGTCGTAGATCCATTTCGTGACTCCATTAGATATGGCGTACCCAATGAGGCTATCATCTTTTCCTCGGCGGAGTTCGACCCACCTCGTATTGAGCGATTTCTTTTTCATTTTTCCCTTCATGACTCTTCGCTCATTTTTGCGAGTATCAATATCGACAAAATCTGCTTGATAGCCTCCTGTTGTTTCCGCTAAGGCTTCAATTTTTTCAAAGATTTCCTGGGAGGTTGGACCTTGGCCCAGAGCGGGCAGGGGAGCCATCAATTCAACAAGAAAGAGAAAAATGGCAGAGATGGTTATGGTTCTCAATGGAATTGTGGGTTTGTGCTTTCCCATTTCTTTGGAAATTTTCCCATATGATTGAGCAAACACAAGAATTCGGCTAGTTCATAGGACAAAAATCACACTTTTTTAGGAATAGTGTTTTATTGGTGCGATTCTTCTAAGCCTATAAAAGGGAAGGATATACCCAAGAATTCTTGTCAGAGTGACGGCCAATAATCGCTGAATGAAGGTCGAACTCTGGGGAAAATTCGAGAATTGAAAAACCTAAAGGAGCTATTTATCGAGACGAACATGGAAGCTAGACCACAATGAAGGGGCCTTCAGGCTTTCTTTTGGAGGCCATCGATCAAGTTTACAACTCGACCGATAGACCCGTACGGCGACGAAGGAATGAATATGGCCTCTTGGGGGGGATGTCGGTTTCGGTCTTTGGGGCCGAAGAGAGGATTTAGCTCCCGGGAACGGCGTATTTTTCCCGTTGAGATGGTGTCGTCAGCCACTTGATCGAGTGGGCAAGAAATTTTCGGTTCCAAATGGAGCGGGTTGTCGCGCCCGAGGCCATGCAGGCGATACGGGGGGCAATCGTGCGCTCCATGAGGTCGCTAAATCTTCCGGGATGTTTTCTCTTCATCTCATTGCCATTGACAAAGAAGCTGGCGAGGCGCCCATCGTAGAAATAGGTAATGAGTTCTTGCCACGCGCTGATCCACTCTCGCATCTCCCGCTGGTGTTTCTCGATCCCTCGGTAAAGACGGGTCGCGTCATCCAATCCTTGTCGTGACACGGTCGCGGCGATGGAAAAGGCGGACTCCATCGCGAGAAAGACGCCTGGAGAGAGCATCGGATCGACGAATCCGAATGAATCGCCGATTGCCACCCATCCGGGGCCGTGTCCGCGATCCGAAATGAGCTGATAATTGGTGTAACTGAATACATCCGTCACACGCCGGGCGCGCCGGGCGTGAGGGGCGAGCCGAGGTTCTTCGGCGAGGATGCGTTCCAATCTTTCTCCAGGGGAAGTGCCCCAGCGGTCTGCGAGATCCGCGCACATCACCACCCCGAAGGACGTTCGATCAGCCAGGGGAATGCGCCAGCTCCAGCCGAAATCGTGATAGGTGATGGCGATTTGCCCAGAGGGAAAGGGATGATCAAAATTTTCGTAATGTGCGAAGTGGGCCTGATCCCGCCGAGGCCCGGTTTTGGCGCCGATTCCCAATGCCCGCGCGGATATGCGGGCGCGTCCGGCGGCATCGACGATGAGCGCGGGATGGGCGGTGAGTCCGGCGGCGGCCAGACTTTTATCCTCGAGGACCAGCTCATGTTTTTTATCGCCGGGCGGTGCTTTGATGCGGGCGCGGCACTTCACGAATCGCGCACCGAGCTCCCTGGCTCGCTCGCGAATCAAGTCGTCGAACTGAGGGCGTGGGACGTTGTAGGCATAGGTCGGGAGGAACCCTTCCACTGAGCGAAAATTAAAATGCATCTCCAATCCTTCTCGATGAAGGAAGGATGTCCCGGGCTTGTGCCTCGAGATGGCCGCTACCTGTTCCTCGATTCCCAGTGTACGCAGGATGGGAATGACCGCTGGAACGAGCGATTCCCCCACGAGCAATTGGGGGCGTTTTTCATCATCGAATACGACGACAGGAATGTTCTGTTCAGCCAGAAGCGCCGCGAGCGTGCTTCCCGCCGGACCCGCTCCGATGATGGCGATGGTTGGGGAAGACATGACGTCAGCGGAGAATTTTCCCATTAGAAGTCAAAGGCAGTGTGGCAACTAATTGATATCCCAAGGGAACCTTATAGGCCGCGAGCTGGTGCTGGCAATGCCGGCGTAAATCCCCAGTGGAAGGTGGTTGAGAGGGATCGAGGGGAACGATCTCCGCGGTTGGCACGGCGCCAAGCGCTGGATGTGCCCGGCCGAGGACGCGTGCCGCAGCAACTGATGGATGCTCGACCAACACCTCTTCCACTTCCTCTGGAAAACATTTTAACCCGCCCACATTGATCACCGTGTGCGTCCGGCCCCGCAGAAAATAGCGACCGTCTCGGTCACATTCCGCAATATCGCCGGTGGCAAACCAACCATGCTGTAATATGGATTCACGCGATTGCCAGGGGGAAAGATACGCATCCAGCATACCGGGACCTTTCAATAACAGCTCACCGGTTTCTCCATCCAGTTTAACTTGGAATGACGGGGTCGGCTTGCCAATGGAACAAGGATGGGATTCGGGGGAGTCAAGGTTAACCAAGGGAAGTCCGGCTTCGATGATACCGAGGGCCTGCGTAAGTGGGAGCGAAAATTTTGACAGAAACGATTGCGCTGTTGATTCCGGAAGTGCGAAAGCCGTGCTGATAGCCAGACGCAAATCAGGAAGTGGTGCCGCATCAGGTTCGGCGGCAAGCATACTAAAGTGGTAGGGGGAACCGTAAATGACCGTGACGCGATGATCGCGTGCGGGTTTCAGAAGATTTCCGGGGGAGGCCAGCACCGTGGTGGCGCCATAGTAGAGGTAAAGGACGATAGACACGGCGAAGTGATGGGCCATTGGGAGCATCCAGAGGACGCGGTCGCCACGACCGATGTGAAGCACCTGATTGGCCGCCGTGATACGCTCGAGAAGCGATCGGTGTGAAAGCACGATCCCTTTTGCCTGACCGGTGGTTCCCGAACTGAAACGGATGAAGGCCGGATTCAACGCCTCGATTGCATCGGTAGGAAACCCGGGGGGCGGGTCCTGAGGAAATGGAGTCAGTTCTGACTCTCCGGTCATGAGCAAATCAGCTCCGGTGGTGGTTAGCAGCTCTTCGCGCTCGCTCTGAGTGAGTTCATCGGGCACGGGAAGAAAACACCCACCCGCATGGAGGATCGCGAGCGCCAAAGCGACGTAATCAGGACCGCTGGGAAAAAGTAAAGCGACCCGAGGAATGCCTGAACGGGGCCATAGGAAATGGTTTTTTAGAGCTGACGAGATATGACGAACGCGATCATCCAGCTGGCGGAAATTGATCTCACCGCCATCGTAAATGATCGCCGGAGTGTCGTCGGAATGTCGTTCGAAGATGGCGGAAACGATATTCATCATGAAGTTGGCAATCCACCCAATACGTTACGCACGGTTGAAGAGAGGGATTCATCGGTCGTACCTCCTGCGAGTTGCGCGGAAGCGATTCCTGTGGCTTGTCCCGTCGCAAGGGCAGTGCCCATCACTCGAATGCTGGCCTGGGCGCGATGGGTGGCGCTGATGCAGCGACCTGCCAGGAATACGTTCTCAATCTCGGCTGATCGTAACGAGCGCAACGGGATGTCAGCGGCCTTTGGCTCCTGGGGATAGAGGAGTCGAGGACCTTTGGTGGTTTCGCGCAATTCGATGGGCCAAGTGGCCGCGGCGACCCCATCCTCAAACGTTGTGCTGGTCAGGATATCTTCCTCACTCAAATCGTAGCGTCCCCGCCACCGTCTACTTTCGCGAATACCCGCTTGCGCGGGCCAAGCGGAGACGAAGGCACGGGAGAAATCCGGAAAGTATGAGAGAAGAGCCATGATGGTTTTTCGCCCTACCATTTCAATGGCTGTTAGACTTTTTGAAGATAGGGGATCATAATCGTGGCCACCCGGAAGATCGACCGTGATAAAAATCTCCCCGCTATGCTGGCTCCCACGGAAGTGAGTCCCAAGGCATTCGGGGGGAAGATTGCCCGCGCTCACGGCTTGGGCGATCTGCCCCGCGAGGGCAATCGGTCTATCATTTTCCAGCATACCCACATCAACGTTTTGCAAGACTGCGATAAAAGCGGGCCGCTGCAACTCACCTGATGGCACCATGTCGAATGGTTGCCCGCAGTATTCAGCGAGCACTGCATCACCACTGGCATCCACATACGCGCGTGCACTGATTAGTGATCGCTTCCCACGGCAGAGAGTTTCGATGTGTTCCAGTCGCATGCCGTTGAGCGAGGCGTTGATGACTTCGGTGTGCAATCGCACTTCAAGATCGGGAGTCCCGGAGCATAGGCGATCATACCAGGCGGCGAGGAGCATCGGATGGTGCGGCAGCACATGAACGCGACCGAGGCGAAGGGGTGGTCGCGCGATGCGGTCCTTCATCAGTCGTCCCGCTATTTCGCTGGGGATGCCCGGGTGGGCTAGCTGCGGCTCATCACTCAGAAGATAGAGTCCACAGAATGTGTGGACGAGGGAGGCCGTGCCTGCACCCCCGAGGTATCCGTGACGTTCAATGAGCACGACCCGTGCACCTAAGCGGGCAGCGGCGAGCGCTGCTGCGATGCCGGCACTGCCTCCACCGATGACGGCCACATCGTAGCGCTCGTTCATGAGGCAGGTTCGCCTAGAAGATCGTTCCGCAATTGTTTCCACATGATTGCGACTTCGTCTGCCTGTAAACAAGAATCCACCCAGCTCAACACGATGGAGCTCCGACCCTGGCAGTCGGAAAAAAAGAGGCCCGAGCCGGCCGGGGCGGGTATGCCAGGAATGTGTAACCCATTGAGTACGCGACCACCAAAGGCGTGATCGATTCCTTGGGCAAATGTTCCGGTCCATGAGTGAAAAAGAGAACCGAGTTCACCGCGTTGCTGCCAGCGGATGAGGCTCAGCATGATGCGACTTGGAATGTGCCGGGTAAGGGAAAGGAAGGCGCTGAATGACAGGTGATGTTTGTGCCGAAGAAGCTCGACATTTTGACGCATCAGGAGGCGACAGGCGGAGGGGATGTTATCGAGTTCATCGTTCTCAAGCACATAGTGCAGCATCGTCATGTGATTCTGGAAGATGAGGGAATCACCAGCGGGGGTCTTGGCCCGCAATTGAGCCGGGACGCGAAGCATGATCGGTGCATGCTTGATGCCTCGCGAGTGGAGCAGCGCCCGATGGGCTCTGGCCGCGAGGACGGCATGGAAGAAAACGGCCATAAAATCACCCCCGACACCTTTCAACACCTCACCGAATCGACGACTCTCTTCAATGGAGAAGGTCTCTGCCAGATGACGCGGGTTGCCCTTGGTATAATGGCCCCCACTGGCGGATGGAAAGTGCTTGCGGAAGAGGCAGGAAAAAAAATTGCAGATAGTTTTACTGTCCCGAAGTCGCTGCCACGCACTAAATTCTGGTTGCATGGCGCGGTGACCGGGCATTACCGCATCCGGATCATCCCAGAGGCGGGCCATGGCTTGCACTAAAAGCTCGACGCCGACCCCATCCAGCAATAAATGCGACCAGGTGATGAGCACCAACCAGCGGGTCCGTTGATGCCTTAGGACATCGAGCCTGAGATGGGGCGGGCATCCATTTTCATGGAGACGCTGTTTCAAGAGCCGTGTACGCAAGGCATGTGCGGATGCCACCACTGCCTCATCGCCTGGTATTTCCTCAAGTCGATGAAATTCCAAGGGCAACGGAACGGAAGGTGAACCGGCGTGCAGATGCCAGCGTGGGGCCTGAAACAACACCCCACGATGTAACACCGCACCGAGGAACGGAAAGCGTCGGGGAACCTCGTGTGCGAGCCACCTCAATTTCTCATGATCAGGCTCGCCTTCGATCTCGATTTCAGTGGTGGCGGAGAGGCATCCGCCCCACTCACGGTGACACAGGCCATCGAGCGCGAGGATGAATCCATCACTAGGGGTAAAGGGAAATACCTGCAACTGGCTAGATGCGAAGGTCATTGATGGGAATCGTCATCTTTTCGGCGAATAAGCGATGCGAGGGCAGTGGCGGTGGAAAAATTCAACCGTGTCAGATCGGCAGGCAGCAGGGTGCAGTTGAATCGATCTTCCAGAAGGAGCACCATTTGCATGATGCCCATCGAATCAAGTCCGGCACTGAACAGGTCGGCATCAGTTGCACAATCATTCGGAAGATCAGGCAGTAGATTCTCGCGAATGATATCCAGGACGATTCGTTCGAGATCGTCAGTGCCGTCAATACGCGGTGAGCCAGAGGTATTCATCGGTCTTGGTGAATTGAATCATCGTTGTAAAGGGGGCCAACGGCTTGTCGCAAGGCGGGGGTTTAAACTTTCCTAAATCTATTTTCCCGGACTGGAACCAATTGCTCAATCTCCTTCAATAGAATTGACCCAACTCCCATCATTTGCGTCAACTGACGATTACGAAAATTCGGTCGTCCCCATACTCTGGCAATATAGTCCCAGCAGGTTGGGAGCTAGCATGCAGAAGTATTTAAGAGAAATTAAAGTATTTCAAAAGGATGCCAGAAAAATCAATCATAGTCACCGATTGACCTTGGGAAATTGTCGAACGGTCCTGTTTCCGACGTCGGGTTCTCCGACTTTTAGCCATAAGGTGGGACAGATTTACAAGAAAAAAGAACCGAAAATGAAGGGTGTAGGATTCTTTTTAGTGAGTGTTCCCTGACAAAAAAGGCTGAGAAGTGAGATGCCCTCATATAGGCCTTTTATGGGCTACTTGTACTGTGTCAAAATACACCCTCTCAAGTCCTTCAAATCTCAAAATGTTAAACGAATGAGTGGTGAAGGTGGAGGATTTCTCTTTTCTCCAAACCGTGGGCGTCTGTCATCTTTCCTTCCCTGGCATTCAATGTCATGAATAGGAGAAATCCATCAGTCTTTGTCAACGCCAGAACCACGACCAGCCTCACCCTGAATCCTTCCTGGTTTGGCAACACATCTTTTTCGGAATTGATGTGAGACAAAGACAATACGTGAACAACCAAAACATTCCCAAAAGACTTTCTATGATGAGCCATGTTATGGCCATGCACTTTGAATGTTATGAAGATGTATGGTTGACCCCTTCAAGAATAAGGATTATAAAAGGCCTTTTAAAATCCCTATTTCTTGAATTCGGAAAAGCCCCTATCGTCACCAAATTCATTGTGGACCTCGTCGGCCGTAGCCCTCGAGTCCGGCCTGTGGCTGACCACCATCAAGCCTCTTTCTAACATCTAAATGCGACGCAACAAAGCATCACCACTCCCACATTTGACGAAGGCCTACCTGTCTCCCGGGAAACGAAACTTTAATTAGGGAGAAAAAATGGGGAACTAGCCGCCTGGTGCCTGTATGCCAAGACCCCTATGATCGATTGACATTCCTAAAAGACTTTGCTGGAATTTTCTCACAGGAGGCTCGTTGGGAAGAGATGGGTATTTCTTCTTTTTTCAAGAAAGATCCTATCATGAAGATGGGTCTGGATCTTTCTGTTCTTTTAACTCTTTTCGTCACCTTCGGCAGGTGGGACGGAACGAGTGTCTTGAAAAGAGGGACACCCGGGTTTGCAAGAATTCTATAGGCACTTTAATTTGGGGAGCGGCTAAATAAAAAATCGGGAAAATGAATGGGAGCGCATGCGCTGACCTGGCCGAAGGTCCTCGAACTTGGCAAGAAGAAAAAAGGTGCCGTTTGCGAAGTTCTGGTCAAACAGTAACCCTCAGTAACTGTGCAGTAGCAGTCCTCACATGTTCATAGCTTGGGGCCTGGTTATCTGGCGTTGGTTCGGGGTGGCATGCGTGAGCCTGGCTCTTGGGGCTGGCTGCACAACATCAACTCTGCCACCAGTTTCCTGTCCGCTCCCTTTCATCCCTAAAGCCGATCTACCCCAACGCGGGATTTCTGCTCATCGCGGGGGTTTGTTAGGTTGTCCGGGGAACACCCTTGGGGCCTTTCAGCGAGCGATCTGTCGAGGGGCCCACCAGATCGAACTAGACGTACGTGCCACCGTCGACCATGTCATCGTCGTGGCACACGATGATCAAGTAACAGGCAGGAATCATACGATCCATATCTCTGAATCCACACTCAAGGATGTTCAGAGCCTCCCGCTAGGATCATGTACGGGGGAGACCGTTCAGCAGGCCATTCCTACCTTAGAAGAGGCACTGGCCATCATGCCCGAAAATATCTGGATTAACGTGGATATCAAAGACAATGACCCCGAGGTAGCCAAACTAGTGGCTGAATCGATTCTCAATGCCCATCGTTTTGATCAAGTGATCTTTGCCGCACGAAATAAGGCTGTTCCTGAGATACGCGAGGTTGCGGAAAAAGCTGGACAAAAAAGTTGGATCGCCAATATGAGCCGCGAATTTTCCCGTGGCCTGTATGTTGATGCCACGATCAATTCTTGTGCGGACTTCATTCAGCTCATCAAGATCCCGTATGTCCCTTTTGTGCGCGGAAAACCTAACCAAGGCACCATGAATCGGTTAAAAAATGCCGGAGTCCGGGTGAATTTTTCGTGGCTCAGAGAAGATGAGGAAGGCGAATTACAACGGGAACTCCAAGATTTGTTTGATCGCAGGATCGATTTTGTTCTTGTGGACCATGTCGAACCGGCAATGAAGGCAGCAGACGCCCTGGGAGTTCCCCCACTGGTCCCGCGGTGGACACACGCTTCTGCCTCTCCGACCAATTCCCCTTTTCATTGCCCATCACCTTTCTGAAAGAAATTCCTTTTTTTAGCTCTACCTGTACATCATTGCCCCTCAACACTTCACGAATGGAAGGCATGACTTATTAGCGGCCCTTCTCGGAGTAAAGAAAAGTTGGTATGAATCAGCATACTGCAACAAAGACCTCACAGTGGCTGGAAGTGGCTGCGGTAACGGCGACAGGTATGCTTCATCTGGTATTCCAGAGCCTTGGGGCTATGGGACTGTTTATCGGGCTGGCCAGCGCGAGTTGGATGGGCTATATCATGTGGCGGGTTCGGCAAGACTCGAGTCTGTGGGTAACATGGGGTTTCCAAACCACGACGCTTTCGTCGGCTTTCGTATGGCCTACGGTGATTTTTCTCCTTGGCGTGGGTGCGATGGCTTGGTACGGGCTGGCGAACGGTCGTGTACTTTGGCAAGGGCACATTCTCGTATTACTGTTGCTTTATCCTTTGTGGGGGATTCTTCAGCAATTTCTCACCCAAGCGCTGGGTGTGGCCAATCTCATGACTCTCTTTCCCAAACAGGGCTGGATGGTGGCGTTGCCCGTGGGGGTGGTGTTGTTTTCCATCATCCATTATCCCAGTGGATTACTGATGGTGGCGACCGGATTGCTGGCGATGGTGTTCATTCCCTGTTATCTCCGAGATCGAAACCTTTGGCCCCTGGGCTTGTACCATGGATGGCTCGGTACCTTCTTTTATTTGTGGGTCCTCGGAAAAGATCCCTGGCTAGAGGTTTTCGGGAAGTAGTTCTCGCCCTTCACCACACTTGGCTGGCGAGCAAGGGACAAAAAAGAAATACACCCAATTAATTAGAATCGTGAATTCAACTTGTAAGTGCAACTCACCAGTTCGGTTTATGAGGTCAGTTGCGGTAGCATCCTGGCTTCTTTTACCGGCTAGTAAGAGGAGCACTGATGAGACACTACACACAACTGACCCTGGAGCAACGCTATCAGATTCAGGCCTTATTGAAAATGGGCCATCCCTATCAGAAGATCGCTACCGTGGTGGGAGTCCACAAATCCACCATTAGCCGTGAAGTGCGACGGAATCAGGGCTTGCGGGGGTATCGCCCGCAACAAGCCCATCGGTTCACCCTGACTCGGCGACGCACCAAAAACCGCCGCCGCATTCCGGCCGCCACGTGGCACCGCATCAACCGCCTGCTCCAGGAAGAGTGGAGCCCGGAGCAGATCAGCGGATGGTTGCGGACTGGCCCCGGGCCCTCCGTCAGTCATGAATGGATCTACCAACATGTCTATCGCGATAAGCGCTTTCAGGGAACCCTGTTCCGGCATTTGCGGTGCCAGCGCCACCGACGCAAACGCTATGGGGCCTACAGTCGTCGGGGCCACCTCCCCAACCGCATTTCCATCGAACACCGTCCCTCGGTTGTCGATCGCCGCACGCGGCTGGGGGATTGGGAACTGGATACAATAGTGGGCAAAGGCCACCACCAAGCCTTGGTCTCGTTAACGGAGCGCAAATCGCGATTGAGCCTCATCGCCAAAGTCACCCGCCGCTGTGCCGACAAGGTCGCCACGGCCGTGATTGCCTTATTGAAACCTCTACAGCTCCCTTTGCACACCCTGACTTCAGATAACGGCAGAGAATTCGCCCAGCATGCGACGATCACCAAGGCCCTGAAGGTGGGCTTCTTCTTTGCCCATCCCTATGCAGCTTGGGAACGCGGGCTCAATGAAAACACGAATGGGCTCATTCGCCAATATTTCCCCAAACAGCGACCTTTTGCCACCATCACGCACCAAGAGATTCAGCAGGTCATGAACAAACTGAATAATCGCCCGAGGAAAAGCCTTGGGTTTAAAACCCCGAATCAAGTATGTTTTGGCATCAACCCGATCGTTGCACTAGCGAGTTGAATCCAAGAATTAGAATTACGGGGTCAAATTAGATTTAAGAATAGAAGTTTGGAGAAGATTAGGATTAGCATGATTAGGGGTTAATTCTGCTGCTGTAAGTTTTGCAATTCTCCACGTCCCCGGAAATCTTTCAGATCATGCCCACCAATCAGAGCCATTTAACATCAAACAAAAGATTTGAGGTGGCCCTGTATCTTGTTCCTCGGCTCGGTGATTGGACGTTCCAGGCACGGCAGCGCAATTCGGTTTTACCAGCTATATCCGAGCCGGCTGGACGAGCGCTCAAGATTGCAGAAAACGAGACAGCGAGCAGTCTGTTATGGGGAAACTGGAGCGCGTGGAGAGACAAATTTGGCAACAACAGACATAACCCCTTCTTTTCATACTTTTCTCTTCTTTCCCCTTCGGCCCTTCCTCCTCCCACAGGGGCTCCTCCTAACCCCAACATAGGCCGGTAAGACCTGTCTGGCAGGCCCTACGTACCTTCATTGGCGGCCACTGAGACGGCTAATTGCCCATCGGCCAGTTCTTTGATATGCTCCTATCTAGGTGAAAACCCCATTATTATTCCCATGGCCCTATTGTCGAAGCAAAGCTCGGGGGCCTGATGTTGGGGAAATCACCGGAAACGTCCATTGTGCCTCTACCTGACGCAATCGACTGCTCATTGCAGCTTTAGTCATGGGACCGGCTTATCCTTCCTGCCCAATTCAACCACACTAGTGTTGGGAGATTTCTCTTATGTCGACACCAAATGCTCTTCTTCAAATCGAAAAGCGTGATGTGAGCAGTGGCACCAGCTCCGTGACCCCAACAGAGCAGGCTAAAAATAGCTTGAAGAGGAACGTGAATAGTCAGAACGCAAGAGGGACCGTGAAAAAGAAAATTGTCCTGATTCACCCAATGGGGGAGTGCTGGGTAGCGGGCGAGAAAGATGTAGCCCGTATCGCCAATATCATGCCACCCCTAGGACTCTGTAGTCTGGCCGCTTGGGTTGAACAACATGGGCATGAGGCTTTTATCCACGACTGCTACGCCCACCCCGGCGATTATGAGAAGGTTTATGATTTGGTGCGGACGGAGCAACCGGAGTTTGTGGGTTTTACCGCCACGACTTCAGCCTTTTTGGAAGGCATTCGCATCGTGGAAAAAATTAAGGCGATCGCACCCAACACCACCATCGTGTGTGGCGGGGCCCATATTTCTGCTCTGCGTGAATCGCTGATGAAAGATTATCCGGTGATCGATTACGGTGTTGTCGGCGAGGGGGAGAATACGCTGCTCTATTTGATGGAGCAAGATCTTCAGGACGCGGAGGTGCCAGAGTCTTTTGAGCACCACGGTCTGTTATATCGTCGGGAGGGGCAGGTAGTTTTTACCGGATTTCTTCCCCGCCAGGAAGCCCTCGATTTGGACTCCTTGCCTTACCCCGCGTACGAGAAACTCGCCGGTTTCCCCGACGCATATAACCTGCCGATCTTTAACTATCCCAAAGGGCCGGGCACGACCATCGTTTCCAGTCGTGGCTGTCCCTATACCTGCTCCTATTGTGACCGGACCGTTTTTAAATCCTCTTTCCGTTATAACTCCCCAGAATATATGTTGAAAATGTTACTGCACCTGAAAGAGCGGTATGGTATTCGCCATATCAATTTTTATGACGATCTCTTTACCCTGCACAAAAAACGGGTGGTGGGGTTCTGCAATCTGATGCTTGAGCGTGAACCCGGTGTCACGTGGAATTGTGCGGTCCGCGCCGAACATATTGATCTGGATCTCCTGAAGTTAATGAAAAAAGCCGGTTGCTGGATGATCAGCCTGGGTATTGAGACCGGTGATCCCGAGTTGTTAAAACTGCACCGTTCCAACTCCGATCTGGAAATGATTCGAAGTAAGGTGAAACTCATCAAACAAGCAGGGATTCGTACCAAGGGGTTGTTTATCATGGGGCTCCCAGGGGAGACAGAAGAGAGCATCGACCGTACCTTTAACTATGCATTGGAGTTGCCGCTGGATGATCTGAATCTGGCCAAATACACTCCGTTTCCGGGTGCGCCCTCTTACGAAGGAGTGCGGGAGCATGGCACGTTTAACGAAGACTGGGAGTTGATGAACTGTGTCAACTTTGTGTTTATTCCCAATGGGTTGACCAAAGAGCGTATGGAGGTGCGGTACAAAGAGTTTTACTATCGTCATCATCAACGATTCCATATTTTATTCGACTATTTTACGATGTTGTGGCGTTCTCCAAATAGCTGGTATCGACTATTACGCAATTTAAAAGATTTTTGGCATGTGCGAAAGAGTTTTATCGCTGGCATTCGTGAGAATTCCGAAACAGAGTGTCAGCCGGGTTAACCCCAACTCCCCGTTTCCCTGACAAAGTTGGCTTCCTTAAGCGAACGGTGTTCGCTTCCTTTGGCTCGTAACGTTTCTTCTCCTGTCCAGATTCTGTAAATCCCGAATTGCTAACAATGGCTTTTGAGTTGTGTGTGATCTTAAATCTTTCAGTTCACAATTATCTGATTCTTCTAATCAATTGACAAAAAGGGCAATAGGATTTTTAAAAGGGATCTTTGTCTGGACAGGCAAGTTTCAAAGAATGCGGTGAGGGGACAATCCGGGGTCTTCGCATGCTGCCATGCAGGCCCTTAACAGCCCAGGAGGGTCTGAGGGACCTGTGCACCAGGCATCCATGGGGGCAAGCAGGCTGTCTGTAGGAATCCCTCGAGTCGGGCCGGTGCCCGGGGGGCGCACGAACGGGTCCCCCCAGGGGGGTGAGAATCTTAACAGTCACCCAGGGACCATTAATCGCTGCCAGGAACGTCAAAGGCCCGTGGCATTGTGGATAGATGGTGCGCTCAGGCTGTCAAACAAGGTAGAGGGGGAGGGGGCTTAGAGGGGGGAACCACGAAATGAAGTTGAAAGCCCACTTTTCGTGGTGCAAGGTGTACTCGTTATTTTGGCCACCGTTTCCATTCTTTCGCTGCTGAATCAAACCACCATTGAGGTCCACTCAAATACAATTTTTTATGACAGTCTAATGTTTCATGTTGGTCTTGGGGCCAGTCCTCCCATTCTTTTTTTTGGGAGTTAAACCACCATCCTTTGCCATTGATATATAAATTTTTATGCTCGTCTAAGGACCATCGTGTTTCCTGGGCAGGCCATTCTTCCCATTCCTTGGATCGCGAATTCATCCACCACCCTCGGTTTTCAAGATACAATTTCTTATGGCCCTCCAATGTAATGTTTCCGTCTTGATCCCAGAGGTCAGAATGACGTTGACAAAAATCACCCGTGTTGTTTTGGGCAAACCCATAAGTGGTTAATGAGAAACTCAGCAAAAAGGACATTGCCAGAATTTTTCCATACAGTTTCATGATGAAGACTCCCTTTCAGTTGGAGTAGAACCCAACAGTTATAAAAAAGGTAAAGTGACGATACAATCCTTTTAATCGTTTTTCTGGTGGAATTGCCTGTCAACGTGGTCGTGAAATGATGTTTTCGCAACTGAAACATTGACGACACCTCGGTCTGGCAACGTTCTTCCTCCTTTCTCTGACATAACACCGAGGAATATAGGAAAGATTACTTCCAAAACTTCCCAAACAGGGTAATCCGAAAGTGAGTGTTAAATGTTGAGGGCTATGTCTGAGGGGTAAAAACAGGAGGGGATTATTCTCTTGGGAGTGGAGTTGATTATGCTCCCAATCAGCCCTCTATGGCAAGTGAATGCCCAATGGGGTAACTGGAGCTCGTGTTCATTAAGCATTGGCACTTAAGGTCTGTGGTTCCTGTAAAGGGAGTCATCGCTAAAACGTGCGTTGCCTTGAAGGTGGATCAATTTTCTGAATGGTAAATGATGTGGGCCGCCGCGGATTCATAAAAAATAAAAAGGGTCAGGTCTTGGAATAACACAAAAATTTATTACTCGACTTAGCAATTCTCGGTTAAGTGAATGAAATTATTTTATCCATACTTGGGCGTTGTATTTGAAGTGTAGACAAAAATCCTTCCTCCGTTCTTTAATTTCCTCAATTTTTCAGAATAACTCCTTCCCCGAAAAAGAAGCCTTCTGCCAAACTTTGTTTTGTTCGGTTTCTTCAAATTAAATTCCAATGCCAAAATTGTAGCCCGTTAAATCCCGCTCGACGGTAGAAGAAAACAGCCCGCAAGGTGGTTCTTGCGGGCTGTTTTTGCATTCAATGGTTTTAATACAAGCCATCTTGCCGATTACCGGTAATATGAAAATGTCACCTTAAGAGGCCTTGTGCCTTTCGTTAAGCCATCCGGGGGATTCAAAAAAAGATTTCGTACAACGATTTGGGATTTGACGATTTTTAATCGTGGAAGGTCCAAGCATAAGTTTCCATGGTATGCTTTCGGCCAATTGTGGTATACCAAAAAAAAAGACCAACCCTTGATAACCGTGGTCGATTCTTCTCAAAATTACATCACTTCTCCCTGTCGTAAAACCCCTGTTGGCATTCTGAAAATCGCTTTGGTTTTACTAACAGGATTTGTCGTTTCAACTGCTTTCGGGGCAGAGTTCGACACCCGGTTTCCCAAGGCTCAGGTTCAGGGGCTGAAGGGATGGAGAGCGAATCCCCTTTTTACGGTCGGAGAGGTCCTTCCTTCCTCTCAAAACCCCAGTGGGTACATTCCCGTGGGCGTCCTAGATGGGATTGGAGCAGAACTTTATGGCTCACAAACTGTTCGCGTGTATGTCAATCACGAATTACTCGAGGATCAGGGGTATCCGTACGCGTTAGCTAATGGTACCCGGTTGACCGGGGCTCGTATCAGTTATTTCGATATGGATCGGACCTCAAGGAAAATCATGGATAGTGGCTTGGCTTATCACACCATCTTTGACCGGAAATTTCACAAAGTCACCGCCCCTCAACAAATTAACGAAGATGGTCGTGGGATTGATGGTTTGTTGAGCCTCTGTTCGGGGCAATTGGTACCGAAGGGTGAGGGTAATTTTGAGAACACGATTTTTTTTACCCATGAAGAAGCAAAGGATCCTGAAGTGCACCCCCATGGGGGATCGTTATGGGCGTTGGATACTCAGGGAGGGAATTTGCATGCCATCCCTTCTGCTGGTCGGGCGACATGGGAGAATACCGCTGTCTTAGGGGCCCCTCAGCAGCATGTAGCCCTATTGGTTGGAGATGATACCCCGCCAGCTCCCCTCTGGCTGTATATTGGAAAGAAAAGCGCGTCAATTTTTGACATCAAAAAGGGTTTGCCAGAGGGATTGGATCCGCCGACCGATACCTTTTTAAATCGGAACGGCTTGCTTGTCGGAAACCTGTATTATTTTGTTCCCGATTCCCCCTATAAGGATCCTTCGGATTTTTCCGGGACGAGAAATGTCATGGAGGGACGTTTCCAAATGATAAAGGTCTTCGAGGGGGACAGGGCCGGCCAACCAGGCTATGACAGTTTGGGATACAAGAATGGGCAGACCTTGCGAAAGGAAGCGTTTCAGGGAGGGGCCTTTAAATTTTCTCGACCTGAAGACGTGAGCACCAACCCCAAAAATCCTCTGGAGGCTGTCTTTACCTCCACGGGCAGAGGGGAGCTGTTTGGGAATGCTGATGACTGGGGAACGGTCTATCTTATCAACGTAAATTTTTCAGAAATGCGAGCGCGAGTGAAAATCCTTTACGACGGGGAGGATTCGGGTGGGAGCCTGATACCGAGTCCGGATTTCGGCATAAGGAGTCCCGATAACGTTGAGTGGGGAGAAGATGGATTTATCTATATCCAAGAAGATCGCGCCACGGAGGTGAATACGTTTGGGGGAGTATCAGGCCGAGATGCTTCTATCTGGAGAATAGACCCCCGAACGGGAAAAATTCTGCGAATTGCTGAAATAGATCGATCGGTAGTCCTTCCGAACGGATTGTCAGATAAGGGTCCGCCCGAGTTAGGGGATTGGGAAACATCGGGAATCCTGGATGTCACGAGATTGTTTGAACCAAAAATCTTCCCGTTTAGCCTTTCCCCTCAACACAACCGTCAAACACCTCTTTTGATCGTCGACGTCCAAGCTCATAGTCTTCACGACGGAATCCTCCTCGAAAAAAACCTAGTGCAAGGTGGACAATTGCTTTTTCTTGAGAAACTTTTGGATTAAAGGTATCCAATCTTTCGTACCTCTTTTGCCATCATCTTTCCTTTCCATAAATATTAAGTCATGACCATTCAACTCCTTGATTTGTATGGCCATGCATATATGAAGTCCCTCACCATTTGACTTATTGGAAAGAAGGTTCCTTTATTTAACGACAACATGGGTGCTGATCCAGGAGATCTTCCTGAAAAGACGGAGGGTAATTCGGGAATGAGTTGGTTAGTCGGATTTTTCCAAGGAAAGAATGCCTAGAGTGGAACTCCAAGGAGGGCCAAGAAAGGGAAACTTTGTGAAGGGCCATACTTGAAGGGGTAGGGGAGGCGGTCTTAGGTTTCTTTTGGGACGCTGCCAAGAACCGGTTGGGTGCGTCTCAGAATGACGAGGAGGATACCGCCAAATATCAACAAGGCTGATAGGATCAGACGATAGGTAAAGGGTTCATTGACAATAAGGACACCTCCGAAAGCCGCGAGGATCGGAACGAAAAGTTGTACGACGGCTGCCTGTGTGGCTGCCAGCCCTCGTAACGCCATATACCAAATGGTGTAACCCAAGCCAGATGCTATGGCCCCCGAAAGGACTGCCAACACAATTCCCCCCCAAGAATAGGATATAATTGGAAGGGCAATGAGTGCCAATATGAAAATCATTGGTAAGGTTCGCAAAAAATTGTAGGTTGTCTCGTTCAGTGGGTGGGCTGATTCCTTTCCCTTTAACGTATAGATTCCCCATGCGGTGCCAGCCAGGCCCATGAGTACAAACCCGATGAGGGAGGGGGTTGTAAGGTTACGCCAGACCAAATAAATCAAGCCTAGGAAGGCTATGGCGACACCAAGCCACTCGACCGGTTTTAGGTGGTTTCCCAAAAAATAGGAAATAACAATAATGGATAATTGGACGCTGCCGAATAGGATGAGTGCCCCTGTGGCGGTGTCTAGGGTAATATAGGCGAAGGAAAACGTCACCGCGTACAGGAATAACATTACACTTGCCGACCAACTTCCTTTAGCGGCTTCCAGATGGGGTTTAGTCGATATTTTCAGGATGAGTAGGAGCACCATGGATCCCGAGAGTAACCGAAGAACGGTAAAACTTGCGGGATCAATGGCCGAGGTTCCTAAGGCTAAACGGCAGAGGACGGAATTGGCCGCGAAGGCCATAAGCGCTAAACTCGTCAACAAAAAAGTGGTCAAAGAAGTTTGCACCCTTTCCTTTCTTGTCGGCGGATAAATTTTAATTAAGGAAAATACGATCTGAACGAATCAACTGAAATTTCTAGAATCCAACATACCGGAGTGCAAGGAGGGGAACCCGGCAAGCCCCAAACCATGAATTGGGTTAAGGCTGTTGGGATTCCCTTCCGTTATTCTTCTGGGAGCAGGTGAGTACCTAACTTCCACTTTCCTTTTCCGCTTACCCCACCAAAGGCCTTCATTCTTTAGGGTACTTCTACGATATCCGGTTTCATGGGGCCTAGGAGGGCCAATAATTCCTGTTGTTCCTTCTGAGGTACCTTATACTTATCCAAGGTTTTGACTAAATCATCCACGACATAGTTAAATTCCGCAGTGGTGATTCCAAGATTGGTATGGGCTTCCTTCATCGTGCGTCCAGTATAGGTACAAGGACCTCCTGCCGCCATGCAGACTTGGTCTACGACCAGAGATTTTAATTGGTTAATATCGATGGCAGCCAATCGGTCGGCCACTCTTGGGTTTTGAATGCGTTTATCCCCTCCCACCGTATCAATAAAATCGCTGACCACCATTTCAATGGCTTTTTTCCCGCCCAACCGCTCATAGAGCGAAGTGGAGGGTTTGGAAACGTCAGTGGCACAAGCCGTGAAGAGAAAAATAGCACCCAGGGAAATGGTCACGAGGGAGAGGGAATGTTTCATAATGTCCTCCTAAAAGCAAAATGGAATTGGAAAAAGGAAAATGTGGTGGCTGATGGATGGTTTTTACAATCCAAGTTCTAGCTTACCAGCCCGGTTGATGGTCGATCTGTTGTTCCAGTGATTCAATGCGGTCCAGCAGTTCCAGAGCCAGGCTGACGCCGGGCCAATTCACTCCGAGGTCACGGTGGAGACGGATCCCCCGGCTCAGTCGATCAATGGCCTCAGAGGTAAACACCAGAGTCCCCTCTCCATCGGGTTCGGGTGTTTGAATGATCTCCCAATGTAAACATACTTCCAGGAGGTCGTCTCCGATGCCGAGGTGAGTACAGACTTCTTCCCGCCGCAAATGACTTAAGGTCGTAATTTCGGCGGTGATCTGTTCGTGGGTGTGATCGGTTTTATCACTCATGTGTCGCCTCATGGAGCAAGGATGAACGGGGATTCGTGTGGGATAGTTTTGCCATTTGTTCGTAGAGATGCTTTTCTTCAGGAGATGTGGTCTTAGGCGTGACAATATCCAGGACGACATATTGATCTCCATGTCCTCCCTTCCGTTTGGGCAGTCCTTTTCCTTTCATACGCAAGCGGTGGTGGGATTGGCTCCCCGGGGGAATTTTCAACTTGACCGTACCGGCGAGTGTCGGCACTTGGATGTCTGCCCCTAACACCGCTTCCCAAGGCCAGAGGGGAAGCCGAACGATAATATCTGAATCCCGATGTTGAAAAACGGGATGGGGAGCAATCTGCACGTGAAAAAGTAAGTCTCCGGGAGGGGCACCCCCACGACCAGGGGCCCCTTTTCCTTTTACCCGAAGCCGTTCCCCGTCCCGAACCCCTGTCGGTATGCGGACTTCCACGGAACGGGGAGTTCCCGAGGCATCAGGGAGATTTATCGTTCGGCGAGTCCCTGTGTAGGCTTCCCGGAGGGATATTGGGAGATTGGCTTCCAAGTCGGCTCCGGCCATGGCAAATCCCCGAAACGTCGCTCCCTCCGGTCGTGCACCCCGTCCGAACAAATCTTCAAAGATTCCACTAAAGTCCTCAGTGCCTCCCTGGGTCGACCCAGAAAACCACTCACCCCCCGTATGAGCTCCGGCCTGTTCGCGGGCCTTGGCGTAGGCCTCGGCATCTTTCCAGTTTTTTCCATATTGATCATATTTTTTTCGGGTTTCCTCGTCACCCAGAACTTCATAGGCTTCATTTAGCTCCTGGAATTTTTTTTCCATCTCCGTCTTTTTGGCCCCCGGATGTAAATCGGGATGATATTGCCGAGCGAGACGACGATACGCTTTTTTGAGTTCTTTGGAATCGGCATTTTTTTTCACCCCAAGGATATCGTAGTAATCTCGTTCTTTAGCGGACATCAGATCATTCCTTCCAAAGCCTGAAAAGCCATGTGAACCGTTGGTCCCCAATTATGCAATGGGAACTGAAAACTAAGGCTAGCGATTTTTTTGCCAAGAGACAAGAGAAAAGGAAAGAGGAAGCTTAATTGATGGCGAATCCCTGATTGCCATCAATCGGGAGTATCGGGGTTCTGGAAGTACCGTTGTTGGAATCCCTGGGGGTCTCCATATTCGGCAAAATACCGATGATGGAGAGGTGGATAAAAGTCCCGTTTTCCCTGGTGTTTCATTGGGCAAAAGTAGGCCTCGGTCTCCCCAGCTAATCGCACGGCATATTGCAGGAGGCCATTAGCATACCCACAATAGGCGCAGGTCAACTTGAGGATTGGGGGCAAAAAGGCCAACCGGTGCCGATCTAGTTGAATATACGACGCCCGTTTCACCAAAGGAATTTTCAGAAAGGGAAACGCGGTCCAGTGATACAGGGTGAGGCAGAGATCTAGAAACACCAAAGGGATAACCATGCCGTAGAGAATGGGGGACAGGAGTATGACGCGCAGGGTTAGGGGCCTCCAAACCACGAGAGGAGATGTGGAATTCGGGATGGAATTTCCAAGAAAATCCGGGCGGCCTTCAGCCTGATTCTGGTTCCTTTGGGATTTCCAATATTTGTGAGGCCGTAGGTTATGTGTCATGGCCGCCATCCTTCTGTTTAAGGTCCCTCCTGGTTGCCTCCCTATGCAGAAGTTAAAAATGAGCAAGGCTAATGCCAGGGCACTACTTGAATGAATCCTTCATTGAAATGGGGAGGCCTTAGTGGGGAATTGGGGCAGAATGGGGCCGATAACCTGGAAAATTGGGGAAATTTTGGACGTGGGTTGGGAAAAATTACCAGGATTTTCTTTATAGGGTCCTCACCGCTGAGAGGACAAGGACCATATGGCCCTAGGTAAAGCTAAAGCCAAAAACGAGGAGAATGAAACCTCCGATTCCTAAAATAGCCATCCTCCCAGGTCCCACGAGTTTCATGAGTGGGGTTCCTTCAATCCATCCCGCTAACACGACTTTTTCGGTAGTATTGGCCATGACTGCCAGGGTAACTGCGGCTGCACTCGTTACTGCCTGAAGTCCTTCTTTATGTAATTGAATGATGGATCAGGTGATCTCATCCACATCTGTGAGCCCTGCCAGGAGACTGGAGGCGAATACCCCAAGGTCTCCAAAATAGTCCTGAGCGGCTTTGGAGAGAAAGAAAATCCCAGCATATATGGCCCCAAATCCCAAGGCAGGGATGAGTTCGAAAGGATTCCGGTGGGAAATACTGGTGGTATCCCAGATCAGATGTTGGGCTTTGCGATTAAAAAACCCACTCCTCAAGAATCCGGTTGCCGCCATACTTCCCAAGGGTGCGAGTAAACGAGGAGCAAGCGAGGGGGCGAGGATGCTAAGAATCACGATCATTCAAACAAACATCATGCTGGCTGCACTCAGTATGGCAATGGATCCGGGCAGGGTCAGTTGTGGACGGTTCCGGGCTTCCCTGGACATGCTGAGGGTCACGGCGATTGAAGAGACGAAGCTCCCAAGAATTCCTGTAGTCGCTAAGCCTTTGTTGGGGCCCATTATTCGCCTACAGACGTACCCCAAAAAGCTGAGACCAGCGATTAACACGACCATGAACCCAATATGGAAGGGATTGAGGACATCAAGAGGACCATAGGTTTGATTCGGGAGAAGTGGGAGGACAACGAGGGCCAGAATGACAAATTTGGCCGTCGCATAAATATTCTGGCCGGATATTTGTTGGATGGCCCGATGTAGACGTTCTTTCAGGGACAACAACGCTATGACCACCCCGGCACATCCGATTACCATTAAATAGCGATGCGTGGTGGGTAAGGGGAGTGTGGGTAATAAAGCGAAGACTCCAAGCAAAAAAGCTATCACTGCGGCTAGTGGAGTAATGACACCCGGATAGGCCCTACGGGGCCAGGCCCTGAAATACGCTACCACCAACAACAAGCTAATGATCACAAGGGTTACGACGGCCGTCCAACCCCAAGAACTTGGACGGCCAAAGCAGATAAGGCCCCCCCAGAGAAATGAGAGGGAAGGTTCGTACGCCCCCATTCCAGTTTTCCTTTCAAGTCCGAGATCTTGCTGCCGCTCGAGGCCAATTAAGATTCCCGCGGCTAAAGCGACAAGGATTCCCAAGAATGCATCGTCAACAGTCATCATGATGTGAACGTTTCTTTTAAGGTCAGTGGACTAAATCCTTTCTGGCACTTTTTCCACCTGTTCTGAAGCTTAGCAAGAAACCCGCCATATATTTCTCCTGTATTTAATTGGTCCTAGGGTCGTGCAAAGTGAACATCTTCCCACGCTTGTTCCTGTGTAGGAATGGGAGTAAAAGGATTTAGGCTCGTTTCTTCCTGGTAGAAAAAACCTTTGTTGGAGAGAAGCTGCTTTGATTTAGTCTTTTCGCCGGTAAGGTTAACTGAGAGGAGAGGAGAAACGAGCCTAAACGGTTTTGGTGAAAATTCTTCCCTTCGCTACAACCAAAATTCACATGCAGTAAGGAAATGTTGCCCTAGTGTATGGACTAACGTCCTTAATATCGCGCATCATTGGCAAATTTCTTTCGTGAATGTCTCTTAAATCAATTGACAATCTTTGGCCAATGAACTACCAACCTCTATCCATCAGGTATAACCTTCTTTCTTTGTTACGTAATCGGTAGGATTGATTCTTGATGCCTCATCGGAAATACCCATGAGTCATAACATTTCAAATACTCAATCTTCATTTAAGGAAAGGAGGGACGACACGTATGGCTATCTCTCGGAATGAAGCGATCGCTCATCTCAAAAACACCATCCAGGGCCAGGTTGTCCTACCGGAAGATGCCGCATATGAAGAGGCGCGCCAAATTTGGAATGCCATGGTCAATCGACGGCCAGCTGTAATCGTGCGTTGTGGGGCATCCCAGGACGTTCCTGTCGCCATGAAGTTCGCTCGGGATCAGGGTCTCGATCTATCCATTCGGGGAGCCGGGCACAATATTGCCGGGAATAGTATTTGTGATAATGGGGTGATGGTTGATTTTTCACTGATGAAACACGTTCGAGTTGATAGTGGGAAGAGGCGGGCTTATGTAGAACCAGGTGCCACTCTGGCTGATGTCGATGCCGCGGTTCAATCCCATGGGTTGCTTACGCCGGTGGGAATCAATTCCACCACCGGGATCGCAGGGTTGACCTTGGGGGGTGGGTTCGGTTGGTTGACTCGGAAATATGGGATGACGATCGATAATTTAATTTCCGTCGATGCCGTATTGGCCAACGGGACGATGGTTCACGCGAGTGAAACCGAACATGCCGACCTGTTTTGGGCGATTCGAGGTGGTGGCGGAAATTTTGGCGTGGTGACACAATTTGAATTTGGGCTTCATCCGGTGGGGCCCGAAATCTTTGCCGGCCTAATGGTGTTTCCTTTCGAACAAGCCAAACAGGTCCTCACGGGCTATCGAGAATTTACCGCTTCGGCTCCAGAGGACCTCACGGTTTGGGTGGTTCTTCGTCAAGCACCGCCGTTGCCCTTTCTTTCCCCCGATGTGCATGGCAAAGAGGTTGTCGTGTTGGCGATGGTCTATGCGGGCCCTGCCTCGGAAGGGGACCGCCTCATCCAACCTCTTCGTGAGCTGGGGGCTCCCCATGGGGAACATTTGGGTCAGCAACCCTATGTGGAATGGCAAAAGGCCTTTGATCCATTACTGACGCCGGGGGCAAGGAATTATTGGAAATCGCACAATTTCACGGAACTGCATGATGGGGCTCTTGACTCGATCATTGAATATGCCGGGAGGTTACCGTCGCCTCAATGCGAAATTTTTATCGCCCATATCGCAGGTGCGCCGAATCGGGTTGCTCCGGATGCGATGGCCTATGGACATCGGGATGCCCGGTTTGTCCTGAATGTTCATGGACGTTGGGAAGCACCCGATCAGGATGACCCCTGTATGAGTTGGGCCAGGGCATTCTTTCAGGCGTCAAAGCCATTTGCCTCATCGGGGGCCTATGTCAATTTCATGACGGAAGAAGAAGGGGATCGTGTGTCGGCCGCCTATGGAGCCAACTACGAGCGGTTGGTTCAACTAAAACGGAAGTATGATCCGGAAAACCTGTTTCATCTGAATCAAAACATCAAACCATAGTCTGAAGCATTTGGAGAGACATGAATTGAGAACATGCGTTCTGCTGGTCAGTGGGGTGAAATGTGAGTGAGGCCAGGATGAAATTTAATAGAAAAGGAATCTTAGAGGGACGCCCGATCTTGTCCTCCCTTCAAATTAGGACATTGCTTCATTATGGCACCCAAAAACCCAGGTTTGTCCTTGGGCGAGATCATGATCGATCCTTGGAAGTTTAAATATTCTATCTTCAACCGATCTAATGAACAGGCAGGGCTCGCCAAGGGATTTCGAGTTGGGGAAATAGCATTTATTTGGTCGAGAGCGATGGGAAATTTAAACGGTCCGCTTTGGATCTGTAACGAATCTTTCGTCAAAGTATAATGGGTGCCATATAACACCCAAAGCATTAAGCCATCCGCCCCCAGACACATCACAACCACCACGAATTTAACGGCCCGAGAAGTTTCCTCCAGGTATACGGGAACAATCCCACCCAGGAGACTTATGGCAATCGCTCCCCAAATAATCATGACAAGCCACCAATCACGTTTTGACTCGAAGTATTGGGTGTCCGTGGAGGGTGAGAGAGGCATCGTTATTCCGGAATTTTTCGGGTTTTCGGTTTACGAGGGAGATACCTACTGAAAAAAATCGGAAATTTCATGGAAATCCTTTAGGTAGAGATGAAATGGTAGGCATGAGGAATGAATTCCACAAAGGCCGCATACATTTGGGGAAGCATGTTCTCTAATCACAAAGAAGCCTGGTAAAGGCCCGTTGGGATTGGAAAAGGGAAAAGGCCAATTGTCCGAACTGGGGTTCAGAAAAGCTTGACCCACAATATACAAAAAGGGGTAGGCTTTTCTGATTTAACACGCCCAAACTAAGGCCATTCGATAGGTGCACATTATTCAGTATAAGGTGTGTCGTCAGATATTAATTTCAGATAATAGTTCCTTCCCCGCAGCGATGGTGACCGGGACATTCCCGGTAGAGATGGCTCCTCCAAAGGCCACAGCCTTCACGCCGATTTCGATGGCATGTTTAATGTTTTTGATTTTTTTGACGGCCTTTCGCATTCCAGTTGACACGGTTTTTAACGTTTCAAGTTCCTCGGCCAAAAGCTTGGTTTTCATGACCACGGCTTTGGCATTGAGGTCACTGGATGTGTTCAGGAGTGTCCACTGCATTTTTTCCAATTGCCCTCGTTTACTTTTTGTGAGTTCATCCCAATGATCGTAGCGATAATCCCCTAACGTGGAAGCTAATTGATGGAAGGATTTAGATAACTCAAACACCTGCTCCGGGGTGATTTTTTTACTCATGATGGGCTCCCTATTTCCTGTTAAAAGGTGTTTTGGATTTCTTTGATCACGGGTTTGGCTTCTTTGACGTAACGTTTAACCAAGGCAATGACCTCTTTGCCGGTTAATTGACTACTATCCTTGGCCAATTGGCTATGGGTCTTTCCAATCTGCGCAATGCTATCGGCCAATGTCAGGGCCGCCTTCTTTTTATCTTCCAACTCGGCTCGGGTTTTCCATTGGTCAATCGCATGCCTTTCCCATTCAAGGGCACGTTTCTCTCGGGTTTCCTGTTCCACCCTCCGGTATCCCTCTTTCCAAGCGGAAATTTCGATACTCAGGGCTTGTGTATAATTGGATTGAATGATTGAAGACAAGGTAGAAGAGACCTTTCCGACAGCCTCATCACTTTCCTGAATAAATTTGGCTACCTGACTTTGTTGATATCCGCTGGTGGCGGCCTTGGCGATGAATTTGGCCAATCCTCCCACCGCATTAACTTGGTCCTCATCCAGGCTACTGATCCCGAGATTATTGATTTCGTTCGTGAGGCCATCGATATCTTTGTCGTACGATACTAACTCGTCCGAGGAAAGGGCTCCCAGAGCGGAGCCGTAATCCCCCAGGACACTACCGATTAATAGGATGGCACGGGATGCCTGTTCCTCGTTTTGACAATCTTTTTTAAACTGGAAGGGTTTATAGCTATTCGCTCTCATACAAGATGCGTAAAAATCCTTGGCGACCGGTCTGACTTCTCCAACCGTGGCTTGAGTGACGGCCGCATACTCCTGCACGGCTTCCATTGAGGCACAGCCGGTCTGAAGTGTGAGAAAAACCATTCCGAAAAATTTCCAATTTCTTAGTTTCATCGTGACTCCTTTTTAGGTTAAGCGTGAAAACTCACGATCATTCTTTTAGGTGGGTTCTCTTGTGTTTGCAGCCGAGGTAGAGTCATTGATTGAGGTTGCCATTATAAAAAGTGATTGTATTTTTAATCTATGATAACCTCAACTGCTTTTTTTGAGGAACAACTCCAATAAGATGGGAGCAAGCAACCCCGACTCTTTGGGTAGGTGGCCAAGTGGGGATTTAGGAGCAAAATCCTTATTCCATATCCTCATTCTGTAGAAGGATGACTTATCGATCCCCTTCCCTCGAATTTCGAGAAACTTTGGAAAGTTTAGTCAAATGTCCGATTCAGCGTCCTATCGTGGGGAAATTTTCTTGCACAGGGGAGATTTGCCTCAAGCAAGGATGTGGTACGAACAGGCCGTTGATGCCGCCAGGAAACAAGAGTCTCTCCTCGATTTATCCAGGTCTTTGGGGAATCTCGGGAATGTGTTGGCCCTCTTGAATGACGTAGAACAGGCGGAAGCCTGTTATCGGGAACTTCTTAAGGTTCAACGGACGTTGAAAGACAATGGGGCAATTGGAGAAACCCTGGTCAATCTGGGGAATTTAAGAATGGATAAGGGGTTCCCGGAGGAAGCGCGGGCCTTTTATTTGGAAGCGCTCGATGTGTTGAGCCCATTGGAACACGACCGGGCACTGGGCATCCTCTACAGTAACCTTGCCCTAAACGAAATACAACTCAATCAAATGGAGAAAGCGATCGAATCTTTTCACTCGGCATTGGACTATCATCGGAAGGTTGGGAATGAAGATGGGTTGGCCACGACGTATGGGCAACTCGGAAAAACATTCTTGATGATGGGTCATCTAAAAAAAGCGGAGGCCTGTTTGAATAATGCCACCGAACATTTTACCAAACTGGGGAATGCCTCGGGTGAAGCCGGGGCGTTGCGGTTGTTGGCGGAGCTATATCAGGCCTGCAAGGATCAGGTTTCGGCCCTAAGGTGTCTGGAAAGGGTCGTGCAAATTGATCAGACGTTTAGACTTCCCCAATACGAAGAAGACCGGACCCGATTTGAGGGCCTGCGCCAATCGGTAGCTCAGGGGAGTAAACCACAATAGGTAAGAGTTTTTTTGGGGGGAAGATTATGGGACGTTCCCGCCACACAAGCCACGGTTCGATGGGCGAAGAATCCTAGTTCATTTGGGGTATTCCCAGAGAATTGAGACCTTTGAGGTCTGGCAATACCGGGGAGTTGGTGGCATAATAGTAAACGCCAACGCCACGTTTCATGGGAGGAGTCGACATGGTACATGTCCAAGAAGGCGACTTCATCATTTTCAAAAAATGGAAATCCTCCACCCATCCCAGTCCCCGTGCGAAAGATTTATATCCCTCTCCGATGGGGGAGACCTATTGGTACCGCATCGATAAGTTTTGGAAAGTGATCCGCGTTATTGACTCCCATACCCTCGAAGTTGAAACACGACGTGGAAAGCGGCGTCGTGTGGCTAATGATGAATCCTCCTTGCGAAAAGTGGGGCTCCTGGATAAATGGCTCCACCGCGATCGATTTTTCTGAATTTCCGTTCCCCCTCAATCCAACCGTATTATCACTTATCAAGCTAGCCTTCCTTTTTTGGCTCAACTTTGAGTGTCCAATCTTTCCTCATGGGCAGTTGGACAGCCAGTTAGGTGGGTAGGATAACAGGCTAGGGCAGAAATAGAGTAGCCGAGAGTGCTTCATGATCACTGAGCACATTTTTCAACGGTAGGGTATCGGATTGAGTGACCTCAAGATTTCTCACGGCTAGGAGGTCTGGCCCACGGTGTTGAACCACGGTGAGCCCATTAGCTTGAAGGAATTCCCCTAAAATTCGGCCATCTTGTTCTTCCTTTTCCGGATGAAGGTTCGAGTCCATACCAATGACGAGTGGGGCGTTTTTGGGGACATACCACTTCAGAGCCAGAGTAATCTGCTTGAACTGGGCGGCGCGAGCGTTGATGCTGTCTTGTCCACGACCTGAATCCATATGACTGTTCAGAACCCAAAAGTTTTTAAATTTCACGAGCTGAAACCCCTTTGAAAAGAAATCATCGGCTTTATTCAGTTTGGTATTCCAACCCGCGAAGACCTTGTATGGTTCGGAATACACAAAAACTGGGTGTTCTTGGGAAAGCATAAGGAGTCCCGGTGTCTGGCAAATTTCGCACACCATCCGTAGGGGCCACCAATCTCCACCTCCCCCCTCGGGGTACTTGGGATGGTGAGCCCATGCATGTCCCGTGTAGCGGGCGATCTGGGCAGGTCGAACGAACGCTTCCTGGAAAAGAACCAGGTCGAAACGTGAAGCCAGGTCTCCAATACACGCCACCTCGTCCTCCGTGTGCCCATCGCTCCCGAACACCGAACCGGGAAGCAGACGATCATGGATATTAAAAACCAGAAGATTGAGACCCGTTTTATTCGCTCTTGAATGAGGGAGACGTTGAATCCCGCCCTGGGATTGCCAGTTTATTCTACAGGTTGAAGTGAGATTGGGTTTGGTTTCAAACTGACCAACGCAGGCACTCAGCACCGTCAGTCCTATGGAGGCCAGTACCAATTTGCAGATCTCATCTTGTATGAATCTGGGTAATATCATTCGAAAGGGCTAAGGGAAACAATCCTATTTGAGAGAGGGCTTTCCTGACTTAATCTGGGGTTCTGTATCCAAGTCCTGTAAGAAAAAGGCAAATTCCAGTAGACAATCGAAAAGTTTTCCTAGATTCTCTCGGTCCAGGGCAGCCCCGGAGATTTTCAGCCTACTTGTCACTCTCAGCGTTAAGCAAGGTGGTACAATTCCCATAATTTGATGTTGGCCAGAAACTTTACCAGGGCCCAAGCACGATGTTGTTGAAATAAAGTTAATCAGGAGTTCAATATTGGCCAACAACATTTTTCCCCAATCTATGTTTGCAGGGGGGCAGAGTAATGGGGAATTAGGAGGTTTTCTGTGGGCTTTACGATAGCAACCTATAACATTCTCGCTGATGCCTATATTAAGCGAGAATGGTATCCGCACACGGCAGAAAGATTTTTAGAGCCGACCGCGCGGCGTTCGGCTCTGCTTCGGCATCTACGGGAACTTGGGTGCGACGTGTTCTGTCTGCAAGAGGTTGAACCTCTGGCCTTTGATGAGATAGAGGCCCATCTAAGGCCCTTGGGGTATAAAAGCCATTTTGCAAAGAAGGCCGGGGGAAAGCCTGATGGGTGCGCAACGATCTATCGTTCCAATGTCTTTAAACTTAGAGATGTCGTGCGATTGGAGTATCGCGATGCTCAATCTGGAGGCCAAACCTCAGGCCACATCGTCCAGTTGTTATCCTTAGAACATGAGGCCAGGCGGGTCGGCATTGCGAATACTCATCTTAAATGGGATCCTCCGGGCACGCCTCATGCCGAGCAGTTTGGGTATCAGCAAATCTCGCAACTCCTTCAGGAACGGGATCGGGGTATTCCCGGTTGTACTGCCTGGATTATCTGCGGCGACCTTAATTCGACTCCGGACGGAACAAGCATTAGTTTAATCAAGCAGGCTGGGTTCAGGTTTACCCACGAGGGCTGTCACCATCCATACACGGCCAATTCCAATGGAACGGCCAAGACCATCGATTATGTGTTTTACAGCGAAGCTCTGGAATCCGAGCCGTTCCCATTACCCCAGATTGATTCTCAAACCCCCCTGCCAGGCGTTGACCAGCCATCTGATCACGTGGCTGTAGTCGCTCGATTCCATTGGAAAGAGAACAATCAGGCGATATAGAAGTCCACCTTAGTGACTATGCCAAAGTATCCGGCTGTTTCCGATTTTCCAGGTGAGAGTTTAGGCTTTGTTGGGGGAGGCGTTGGAAGCCTCAGGCATGAGGAAGTTGGCCTGATGCTCGGAGCCAAATCAATTGAGGGTAGGGTTTCACTAATACGACCATATCCAGGGGGTTGGGAGAGGAAATGTCCTGCCTCAGGTAACCCAAATCCCTTGATATTGAAATGAAGAGAACAGCAATTTCCAGCTTCTTCAATTGAGAGAAAACCTGAAGGATTTTGATCCGAGAGAAAAGCGCCTATTCCAACCTCCATCTCCAGCGTTCTTTTTGAAATCTCATCTGTAAAAACCCTCTCAGAATTTTTCGTATCCTTTGTTTAATCGCCCTCTTTTTGCTGAAACCATCCCCTATTCGGGAATTTCTACCATCGGGATGCGATGGGTCTGCTGGCTGTCATTTTTGACAATCAACGGATACATCGTTCCCTAAAACGATTTCAACTTTTTTAAAATTTGCCCAGTGCGGGGAGGTTGGGAGTTACCAGGGGAAAAGAGAAAACCCTTTTATTATCTTAGGCTTGCAATTAAGAATCCCCAGTTGATTTGAAAAAACTTAAAAGGAATGGTTTATGCATTCTCCATTTTTTATGAACGGGATAACAGAAAAGAGCACCAAAAATTGCCCAGGGAGGCTTCCAATGAATAGGCACATTCCATTTTCCAAATCGATGATACTGGTGGGTACAGTCCTGAGTCTCATCCTCATATGGGGAAGTGGAGCTGCAGCCAGTCCTCCAACTCATCGGATTCCACATTTGAGCGTCCCCATTCTTGGAACCTCCATGAGTGAACACTATCGACCCGTTGGCTTGGTCTGCCAAATATGGATTGATCTACAAGAACGCCAGGACCACAATGGGTTACAGGTTCAATTCTATACTCAACCGGGACATTTCTCTTTGTTTGCTCGGAAGGCTGTTCATCAGGCCATCACACGGGCTTTCGAATTGGCTCAAATCCCGTCAGACTCATGGACGGTTTTATTGCGATTCCCCTACTCAGGGCAGACGGTCTATGGGGAAAGCCTTTCCGCGATGGTGGGGTTGAGTGTGGTGGCTATGGCCAAGGGAGATCCCGTCCTTGAGGGTCGCGCATTGACAGGAACCATTACCGAAGAAGGTTCCATAGGGGCCGTGGGAGGACTCCAATTGAAAATCTCTGCCGCCTATTACAATCAATTCCATCGAGTGCTGATCCCAGGTGTGTATGATACATCCGAAGGGGATTGGCAAACTCCATTTCTCATGCATGTTTCTCCTGTCACTACGGTCGAAGAAGCCTACTTAGGTTTGACTGGCCATCATCTGGTCTCACTTCAGTAGTTTCTTTTCACAGCAACTCGCAGTTTTTTAGGAATACCTTAAGGTACCGGGGAGACCGTTCCGGAGCTTGCCTCTTCTTTTATTGGTATGACCGCTAGGATGAATGTGAGGGGAACGTTCGTTCATTTTCTTAGAAACTTTTGACTTTTCGGCTGGAATGTTTGAGGAGGCATAAGCAATGAGTGACCTCGAGGACAAATGTGAAGTGGCCCCCTTGAGAAACTCCAGTGTGTATGACCTGATCTGGAGGTAAAGGAATCCGGGGAAAAGATGAGGCATACCCTTTAGGAAGCCTGTTTGCATTCCTCAAAACCTTGGGGAAGAAGGGTTGTCGCTCTATGCTTATCCCAATCAAAAAAAGCTCCCGCTGGGATTTTCCTTCCCAGCGGGGGCGGTGTGTGGGAGTTGACGATGGTTACCACCGTCCTCGGTGAGAGTGCCATCTTCCATGGCTATGCCCGTGGTGATGGTGGTGGTGGTGATGGTGCCGTCCTCTCGAGAGATGCGAGTGTCTTCGGTGATGCTTCCAGTGCCGTTTCCCATAGTATTTGCCAGGGTAATTATAGTATCGAGGCACGATGTCGATCGACACCCTCGGGGGATAAAAAATAGGTCGTGGCCCCCGAATGTGCAATTGAAATCCTCCAGGTCCAGCAAGGATAGAAAAGCCTGTGGAGTAGATCAAACTGGAATTGGTTGATGGTCCCGTACGATGCCCTGCCCAGGCTGAAGAAAGTCCACCAAATGTGATGAGGAGGACGCTAGTTATGATCGCAATATTGAGTATTCCGATTCTTCTTCCGTTCCTTGTGGCCCTCTGATTCAATCGTGCAGAAACTTTGCTCATCGTGGACCTCCTTTTTTAACCCGCATGAAAAAATAATAATGCAGCGTGCATTACCCAAAAAGCTATCCAAGTAAGTTATCAAATTCCATTTTACATGTCAATATGACAAGTGTAATGATAATTAATTAGGATGGAAAATAGTTTGAAAATTAATAAAAACAATGTGTTGCATATTGACTTTTTACGTAGTTGGCACTAATCTGAATGGATCCTGGTTTGGTGAAACTTTTATTGGAAACCTTGCCACAACAAAAGGAGGATTTTTTTGAAACGATACCCGGACAAAGAAGTCGTGCGGTATATCGAAGTGGTAAACAAAGAAGCGGCTCATGAGTGGATTCAAGCGTTTGCTCGGGAACCCAAACTACAGCAAGGCTATTACTGGACGTTGTTTACCGAAATATTTGTGAGGCAACGAAAGCAGATTCCCGTCTCGATGAGCGATGCGGAAAAAATGATTCCGCAGCTTTCGGCTTCACAGTCTCGCCGCGCCATTCAAAATGCCAAAGAAGCTGGGTATTTGGAAGTGAAAGCTACAGGGCTCCGGACCAAAAGTGTCGTGTTAACCTCGAAAACCGAAGAACTGATTAGAAGAACGGTTTCCAAGGCCTTAAAGGGCATGCAAGAAATCTTTGGCCGGTAAACTCCCTGGAGTATTCCACACTCCACTTTTGGCCATACTCAACCTTTTTCCCAGGTTAGCCGCTAAGTCAGGCAGGGGGGTAACGTATGTTAAGGAAAAAAGGGATTCAATGTGGAGCGCCTTTATTTGATCAGGCATGGTGAGTATCTTCTACAAGGTTCAACGGGGCATTCTCCGGAGTCGGAACTTTCACCAGTGGGGATTCGCCAGGCGAAATTGACGGGAAAGCGTTTTGCAGAATTAGACCGTAGTTCGTACCTTATTTATTCGAGTACGATGCGTCGGGCCAGTCAGACCGCCAATTTGATTGCCGGTTGCTGGCCCTCAGTCCCCCTGAATTGTCGTGATGATCTTCGGGAGTGTGACCAATCCCAAATCCCTATTCCTCTTCATTCCAATTTTGATCTGTCAACCTCCCAAGCGCCGGGTCCTTGTTCGGCATTTCGGCGATTGTTTCAACCGACCCATGATTCCACGGCCCGAATCATTGTATGCCACGGAAATATCATCTGCTACTTTTTGGCTCGAATTCAGCCCGCGGTTTTATGGCGTTATGTGCCGGTTCCCAACTGTAGTATCACGACTATTAATCTAGGTTCCGATGGGCAACTGGATCTGGTTTCCTTTGCTGATATCGAACACCTGCCGGCAGATTTCGCCGACAATTAAAAAGGGACTGATAGGGTGGGGTTAGGGCGTGGCGTATTTCAGGTTGTGTGGATGGTCCAAATAGGAGATGTGATCTCAATTGGTGGGTTACTGGTATGGTTATTTTTCTAAACCTGACTATATTGTGGAAGGGATTTTTATTTTTGGTTTTAGGGAAAATGATTGGGGGGAAGATTTTGATGGCGAAGGGAAGAACTACCTTATGGTAGGTCCGAATTTTATTGATAAACTAAATGACTTTAAGGGATTAACCTCTCACATGTAAGAAGGTATCCCTTGCTTGAAGGTGTTGGATTTCTGATACCCTCCCTTAATATCCTCTATTCCGGTGTTCTTCTCATTGAAAAATTGTAGCCTGAAGGGGGCGAAATGGTCTGGGCCAAACCTAACGGTCACAACGCTCATGACTCAATTTGCCCTGGAAACAGGGCCAACCTGATAAAGGGAGACGTGTGTTTACCGAGGGAACCGCTTCAAAAGGGGTTGACGTTGTCGTTCTCGAAAGGAAATCAGACGATCCGGTAGGAGACGGTCTTTGGACCACATGGAGGATTTTGAAAAATGATGGAGTCTACGGTCTTGGAGAAGGTAACCGATAAGGACCAGAGCCACTACGATCCCTAATTGCCATAACCAGGACACCATTATTTCCAAAAACATAGTATGACTCCCGCTACCAGAGTGAGCCAAAAACAAATCATACTGGAGGAGTAGTGGCCGGGACTCAGCCTGTCATTATGGAGCCGCATCGAAGCCTCCTTTGATGGTAAGGGTCTCATTCTAAAAGAACGCGTTCTTCACTGGTCTTCCGTACCGGTTAATGAGTCAGGACCCGGATACCTGGTAACGGCCTCTCTCTTACTCATAGCTCTTCCCCCCATTTCAGAGCCTGACCCCCTTAGGAGGTCAGGCTCTGGTGTGGAGTGGAAGGATACATGGTCTGTAAGAGTACCTCCTGTTTGTTAACGGCCGAAGTTCGGCTCTCGGGCATGTCGGTTTTCCCTTGCGGACTTCGCCACCCGCGGTCACCCTTTTTAGAACACTAAAGCCGGGACCGTGGATAAGGGCGAAAAACCGCCTGGTAATCCGCCTCCGGGGCGCCCTGGTTCAATTTTATCGCAGGTCACTTTGGCGATGATTTCTTTATCCGGGGCTTCGATGACCTGAGTAACCGTCGCGGTGGCAAACCCCACGATGGTGATTGGACCACTCGGATTGGAACAATCGGTCGAATCGTATACGGGGATTTTGACATTCCATTCCCCAGTGCTGGGATCTTTCTTCGAATCGTATAAGGCTTTCATTTCATCGAAGACAGAGGCCACGGTCCCACCGGTAAATTCCAATTGGGTTTGTCCCGACTGGATTTCGGGACTGGTATAGGTATCATTGGCCAGACCGGTCAAAATTTTTCGGAGCCCACTCGCATTCGCGGGCCCTTCCGTGAAAGTATGCCACCCGGCGCATCCTTCAAGGGTTCCAGTGGGATGAAATTTAATGTAATCCCCACATTGGTGCCCTTCATCAAACCAGCGTTTCGAGATTCCCACCGGGAAGGCGCCGTCACCAGGAGGCATGGAACCTAAAGGGCCGAGGGCTGCGATCCCCGTCGCACTCACGTTTATTTCATTATGTCCCATGACTTTGGCAAAAAACGTCGAGATTGGTGTGTTCATGTTTCCATCTCGCCGTACTGTCACGGTGACAGCATTGGGTCGGACGTTTGTGGGAGTGAGGGTTTTTGTTGAGTAATCCCATGTGCCAACACTCACATCGTTGGACGTTTCGATAATAATCCCATCCAACCCCCCAGCTTTGTTCCACCCTCCGACCGAAAGGACGGCCGCCATTATGAGGCCATGTTCATCCGAAGTGAGGGAGCGGCTGGTGTCTTCTCTCTCGCTCGTCGTTAGGCCTTCATACACGACTCCTAATTGGCGGGTGCCAGCTAGAGCCGCCCCATCCGCGATGTTTTGTAATTCATTTTTGGTGACCCAGGCGTACCCTAGGTCAACCACAAAGGAGGACATGGCCACGAGGACCACCATGAGAAGGCCCATGAGGACAGCGGTGACTCCGCGCTCATCGGAGAGTAGCGCGGTCAATCGGTTTGTGTTTTGTTTCTCCTTACCATGCTTTTGCGTTCTTTGGAGGGGGTTCATGGTCTGTCATCTCCTTTAGGGTTAAATAGTGTTTACTCCTTTTGGATATACAGTTGGTCTCCTCCCGCGAATTGGCATGAAAGAGGGAATGCCCAGCACCTGAGGTGTTAAGGGAGTTGCCATATCCTGTAAAAGAGCAAAAGGTAGACCTTTCAAGGCCTATGAGGGAATGGAGAAACCCCCGAAAAATCTAACGACCCAATTTTAAAAATGAAATCACCCTTTGATTTTTTGATTCTCCTGGCAAAAGCGGGGCCCCTGTAACTGTGAATGCTACGATTCTGTCAAAAAAAATTACGATCCTCCTCATGGTTAACGCGAAAAAAGGAAGGAAAATGTTCACGATCTCCAGTATTGGATAATAAGATTCTTTAAGCCAATTGATGGGAAACTGTCATCGTTTTTAACACCACCTTCTTGGCGGGGATGGCAGCCTTTTTCTTTCATTGAATTCACCAAACAGACAGAAATGACCTGGAATGGGGAACGATCGCTCCTCCTCAAAAAAAATATCCCATAATGCACAAAGTCTTGGCTTCTTTAAAAAGTCTCCTCCAATGAGGCCCCCTTTTGGAATAGGGATTACTATAGTGGAAACTTGGCACTCCAGAGGATTAAAAAATCTTTAACGAATGATGAGAAATGATGCGGAAAGATGATGGTGGAGGAGGAATTGATAGAATTCATTTTCTTTAAATAAGTTAGATCAGTCAGGAATGGTGAAATGGAATTGATAATTAAGATAACAGGAAATCCCAAAACAGATTTCAGAGACCGCAGGGTGAGGAAAACCTTCATGGTGTCCTGCAGGGGCATTTCGAAAAGCCTTCTAGATGACACAAAAGATCAGGGATAACCCCACCCCACCGAGTTTTTCAATAAAGAAAAAAGAGGAATACGAACTCAAAAGAAAAAGGCCCTAGCAGGAAAATGTGAAAGGTATCTTATTAAAGCATAAACACACCAAAAGATTGACTAAATCATTGGTCCAAGTTCATGAGTGCTGTGACGTTGAATGGGAAGGAATCTGATTGGGAACCATCTGAGCGTGGTGGATACATGGTCCCTAAGAATCCCAATGGGGGATGAATTCTCTCAGTTTGTGAGAGGGCGGGCCAGCCCTTGAAGGGCTGGCCCACGGTTTGTAAGAATCAAAAAGGGTGGTATGGGGCTCCTTACCCTCCCACGTTTTTTAGTGCTGAAGCATGCCCATCTTTAGTCACTTCGGCTATCACCTTAGACCCGGGCTGAACCTTTCCGATAATCGTGGTGTTCTTATCGACATGAACACGTTGCTCTTTTCCGCTGATATCCTTGATGACGTAAAAAGGGCCATCAATCTTGATGAGAGTGCCCTGAACAAAGGGAGTGGCTTCCTGTTGAGAGGGAGCACTGTGCACGAGGCTAACGGTCGAAAACCCCAATACACAAAACACGGCAACCAGGCTAAAGAATTTTTTCATCACAGACCTCCGTGGTGTTGATTGGATCAAACTGAATCAGGGCCCCGAGGTTGAATGAACGTTACGCGTAGTGATTTCATATTGAGCAAAATTGATACCTCGTGAAAGGAACGAATCAAATCATTCGATTAATCAACCAACTTAGGAACGTGTGTTATGGGGATCGTATGCACGGACATCCAAGAAGCTGTAGGAGGTATCATACAGTGTTTCTGAACTAATCTTGGAAATTGGGAAAAGCAAGAAGAGGTCGTCCTGTTTGGAAATGTCTTCAGGGAGATAAACGAAGCCCAACGTCATTCCTTCCCCCGTCCGGGTGAGTGGGATAATGGTCGGATTAGGGAGGGATCAACATGAAGAAATTGGAATTTCAAAAGTAAGATCCCGACCCGGGCATTCTGGGTCTTTCAAAAGAACGGATAAAGTCACCTGAGGGAAAGCACCAGGGGGAGATCCTGAATCTTGAAACCAGTAACGTGGGGAAGGAACACTTAAATGGTTCAGGGATGAATGAAAGTGATGCTAGAAGGAGATAGCTCTGATCGGGGTTCCCCTGGCCTGGAATGGTTGGCCTGTGGTAGAAAATGGACCTGTAAAATGAAGTCTTTGACCTATTTCAATTGAGGATAGTCAAACCCCGAGCATATTTCTGTCTTTGGGCGATTCGCCTCCGAGTGCCCATGATTTTGATTCCAACATTTCACGGTCTATCCCATGATTGACGGACTGAATTATTACCAAATTCTTGGCGTTCCTGAAGATGCCCTTCTAAAGGAAATCCAACAGGCATGGCGGAAATTTGTCAAAGACAATCATGAGGACCTGGTTCCCCCCGAAGAACGGCAAGCCGCTAAGGAAAGGATGTTCCGCATCAACGAAGCGTATGGAGTGTTAAGTCATGAAGGGAAACGAGGGGATTACGATAATACCCACATGCTCAATGGGGGATCTACCATTGAACTGGTCAGGAATCGGGTCAGAAAGGCTAAAGAAATTTTTGGACGAGATCGGTCTCTGATTACCCGGGAGGAGATAAAAATTATCGAATCGATCATCGATTATCTTGATCAAAACACTCAGGAATCCTGTTTTGACTGGATGACTACGTTATTACGTGAGCGCCCGGAAATGGCCAAATTTGTGGTGACCTCGGCTTTTGATGAGCAGCTTTTGGGGGTTAAGACCCGCCTACTCGACCACCTACTTCAGCAAGCTCCGTATGTCATTACTTGGGAGCAGATCTATCTTTTTGCGGAAGAAATCATTGGCCTTCCTGGAAAGGAACATAAAGAGCGCAATTACAACCAACTCGCCCGTATTTTGTACCATCGAATCGATTTAGCGAAACACTTTGTGTTCCCGGCTTTGCAAGAGCAAGCATCTGGATGCGAAAGTTGCCTCTTGCCTACCTTATTAAAAGTGGCACCACAGGAAATCACACAAGACCACTTTGATAGTTATATCGATGCCGTGAATGATATGCGTTGGATCATTTATGGCCAGCTCAGGAATTATAATGAACAAGCCGTCAATTGGATTCTGAAGGCCAGACCAGATCTTGTCAGAAAACCAGAAAAGAAAAAACCTCCCTTGGATTTGCCATTTCCCTTGCGCTCCGACTCCTCCCTTGGAGCGCCATCGCCGGAGTAAAGCTGATGCCACCCTCTCCCCCTTAGAACCTTTCTCTCAATCAATATAAGTTGGGCAAAGTGTCAGTGCTTCTTTCTATTTTCCTCCACATTCTCTTTGGGAACCCGCGGGCTCATACCAAATTTGGCAGGATGACCGAGTCATTCATCTTCTTCAGGTGCTCACTGTCCAAAAGGGCCAGAAACAGGAAGGAAGTAAGAAGGAACAGCGTCAAGTAACAATGGGCGTATTTCCTCGTACCCAACGCCTGGATGCCTCATTCAAGAAAAAACTTCTCCTTCCGATCCACCACCATATAGGGGAAAGTCGTATGATGCATGTCGATTGGATCCGATGCAAAAATATTGGGCCGTGTCATCTTGAGTCGGTGGATTTAGAAAGTGTGGATATGGTGGGTGTCTATGTGATTTGGCATGGAGGCCCTCAGCCAAGGGTCGTACGAGTGGGCCAAGGAGATATTGCGCGATGTCTACAACAACATAGGGATGAAGCGGAGATTCTGGCATACAAGAAATATGGCGAATTATTCGTGACCTGGGCTGATGTTCCGGCATCAAAACGTGATGGCATTGAATCCTACCTGACGGAGACCTGGTCCCCCCTTATCGCGAGAACGTTTCCCATGATATTTCCGATAGCCGTAAACTCCCCGTTTGACTAAAACAAGATTCTTTTTTTTTAGCTTAAAAAGGGGGCCCTGATTAGGGGGATTATGCACCTTTTGGTTTGCCCCTGAAAGAAATTAGGGAAGTTTCCCGGGGGCTCCCGCGACTAAACTCTTATTCCCCAAACATAGAGTTCTTCCACAGATGGCACTCCCAACATTTTGGCATTTTGCCAATAATTCAGCCTCCGGATGATCGCCGAATATCTATTGGCATGAAAAGGATATTCCCCATGTCTTGATAAAATTTCCAATAGTAACAGATAGTTAAGTTCGATCTGACCATCCCAGTTTGAATTGGCATCGGTGTTGCTTTAGGCATAGGTATGACTCATGAAAAATGGACAACATTCCAAAAAAACTTTTCACTCGGGAGGATGACCATGACGACGATAACCAACCACGAATCACCCAAACAAAACCCCTTATCAGCAAACGGATCTGACAATACCCCCTCAACGACATTTTCCAGTCTCAAGGATCAACGCCAGATGGAAGCACGGGAATACCGGTTGTTTCGAGGCCTCGACCGAAAAAGAAAACAATACGTTCTTCCTGGGGATGTTAAGAAAAGTCTGACGAAGGCAGGTCTGAGTTTGGACGATGTCCGGGTGAAAGAGAGTGTGACGGTTCTGAAGAAATATAATGAGACCGACAAAATTTCTTATGGGGAATTTCGTCGTATCATTCGGCCCAACTTTCTCATCATCGAGAAAGCCATGAAAGGCGGTGTCATACTTCCGTCTTACCAAGATGTGTGCTCCGATATCACCACCATTTATAAGGGCACCCCGAAATCCCAGACGAAACCAGTTGCCCCTTGCATGCAACAGACAGTTTCAGTGGATTTAGAACAATTGGATAGCCCTCTGTACCATTGATGAACCGAAATTGGTGAAGCCTGATCCCATAGATCAGATTTAAGGGGAGGATGAGGTCGTGTATTACTCAATCTTCGTCGATAGAAAAAGAGAAAGGTTGTTTATCCCTGAGGTGGTGAACCCGTTCACCAAGTCGGAATACACCCTGTGCCGGGCAGTGTGGAGTAATCGACAATGTCACTTCTTGGGGGTGGGGGAAAGGTTTCCGTCAGGTGGTAATCGGTAGAAGGGGTTTGATTCTGATTTTGGGGAGAGGGGAGTTAATCCCGAAGAAGGGGAAAAATTCCCCCCAGAATGGGGATTGAGATGGTGTTCTTCCCTTACTGGGATAATTTGTTCTATTGGCATTCCGACCTTTGAGACCAAGTAAATCCCCTAACCTCTACAGCCACGGGCTCCTTTTTCCAAATTGTTAGATTTCTGGATTATTCTTGTTTTCCCATTCTCTATTGCCAAGCAGCCAACCCGACTATTCCTGTAGAGAACAGGAGAATAGTGGAAGGTTCGGGGATGGGATCTGCTCCCACCAGGCCAAAATCCGCGTCGAGAAAAGTGGGATCTTCGGTTGTCAGTCCAAGGACAAACGAGTTTGGACACACTGCACAGACTTTGTAATAAGGTGTCAGACACCTTATTACCGTGTATCCGGCCTTATTTCATCTTTCATGTACGCCGAATAGCAACAGGAAAATTCATTTACCAGATTTCGGTGTTTAAAGATTCGGCGACTTGGGGGAGGCGAGCAATCCGGTTTTATCTTCAGAACCCCTCAAATAACTCCGAAAAAGGACCTTTTAGGGGAAATACCCGATTGTGTAGGCGGAAAAAACATAGAAATCCGATAATCTTGAGAATTTTCCATTAACCACCACCAACTGAACCAATTCCAATGCCAATAGTTGACTGGGGAGATTGGAGAGAACTCGATAATAAGGCGAACCCAAAGGTTAATCCTTGTCCTTTGTGCGGTGAATCGCAACATCCCCGAGACGATCCACACAAGTCCAAAAGGTCAGGCCTTGGAAAATTTGGAATTATTGGGATTGGGTTTCTCTTATTCATTGGCATGGGACTGAAAGTTTCGCTTAATGAGGTGGGTGGTTTTGAAGAAATAGGGAAAGTCAATATCGAAAATTTCCTACCTTGGCAGTCACCGGGAAAGCCTCTTCCCAAAACCCTCAACCGCTACACGCATTCCAAAGTCAATATCCGGAAAGGGCCCGGAACAGATTTTGATATTGTCCAGCAACTTCAAATGGGGGAAGAAGTCCAGGTAGCTGAAAGCGGGGACGATTGGGTTGAAACATTTATAGATGGCAAAAAGGTGGGGTATGTGTTTGCTGCGATCCTTGAGAGATCACCAAAGCGGGTTCTGACCGAACGGCAACAGCTTCTCAATACAAAACCTTGGGGGGATTTCAGAAAAGCCAGGAAGTATAGATTGAAACAACCTCGAAAGGCAGTCTTCGCCATTTGGGACCCGATTCTCATGCAGGCCCAAAAAACCTTTAACCCACGGACTTCCGCAAAGGTGAAAAATCCTGAGGAATTTATTCGAAAAGTTTTTGGTCCTGAGAAATTACCCGTGGAATATGATGAATTATGGGTTTGGGAAAGAGACTCTTCCTTGCCGGATAATGAAAAAAAAGGATATCCAGATCCCTTTGATACGCATCGAATGTATTGGTTGAAGGGGAAAGTTCAAGCTCATATCATTGGAAAATACTATACCCGCAATCCCGCGACCGGAGAAAAAGTTTCCCCGCCGGTTCGAAAAATTTGGAAGATTTCAGACCGAAGTCGAATTTTTCAAAAACTGAGAAAAAGCTAAAATTCCAAATAAAACGAAAATATGGTCGAAATACCCCGACCCAAAACGGTGGCCGCCACCTTTCAAATTAGGTTATCACATTGATATCTTTCTGCCTTTCCTGTTTTAGGCCCAAGGCCGCTCGCTAGTTGCTTTATCTCTTCTATCCCTGCTCTTTCCCAGGCTTTCTCCTGACCGAATCACACGTTCCACCCAGAAATTCGAAAATTTAATCAAAAATTCGGAAAAGTCTAAAAGATGGCGCCTAAGCCTTTCTAAAGCTATAGGTTGGAGAGTAATGAGGCAGAAAAACTATGGAAAGATTTTTGTGGTTTAGACGATAGAGGAGACGAACAAGAATTGGAGCTTCCCCGAGAAAATTGGCCACTCGAGAAGGGAGGAGTTATCCCGACCAACCTTCTAATGCCAATGTGGTGGAAACGTGGGGGGTGGAATTATTACTCAACTGGTGTTTTTTACCCAATCACATTCCTTTTATCCCAGCGAAGTAAATTTTCCCGAGAGGCTTTTTCATCCTGCATAGGAGGTAAAAAGATGAAACAACATCATCCCCCTCAACCGAGCTGGTCCAATTACCTGTGGTTCAATTTGGTGGGAGTAGGAACATTCATCTGCGTTCTCGTGGTTCCTTCTTTCGCTCATGGGCACTTTGAAGGAAAACCTCCACAGCGGTATTTGTCTCATCAGCATGCGGGGTTGGCATCTGATCATCAGAATCTTGGTGGTGATCACATTCAAATCAACCAAAAGCTGGATGGAATGCTGGAATTCATGAAAAATATGACAAACAATTCTCCAGTTCCTTTATGCGGGGCGGGAACTGATGCTCAACGCTTTGTCCCTATTGGGGAAAATTCAATCTGTGACAATGCTACTGGTTTGTATTGGGAGCAAAGTCCGAGCACCCTTACCTTCACACAGGACAATGCTCTGGCTCATTGTTCCGGGTTAGGAGAAGGCCATCACTTGCCAGGGATTAAAGAATTGGGGACCCTGCTAGATTATAGTGTAGGAGATCAAAGCACTCTTCTGAATGCGGGACCATTTGAGGGAGTGTTATCCGTACGCTATTGGACGGCTACACCATCGGCGAATATGGCGTCGATGCATTGGACCATCAACTTTTTTAATGCGGATAGTGGAGAAGCCCTGAGTGGAGCAACGTTCCCAGCTTGGTGTGTTCGTTAAAAGCCAAAGGGGTTGAAGAAGTTGGGGGGAAGAGTGCAAAGGGAATTCCTGCAAAAAAGAAAAACGCCTTCCACTAAAATTGATGGAAGGCGTTTTCTAAAAATAGGACCTTGGCTCTCCTCCGGTTGTGGTTAAAAAACCGGCGGTCCACCCGGAATTTTCGCATCCCCATGGAAACGAGTAATCCCTTTGCTAATTGGTGAATGTCACATCCAGAGGTTTGTTAATCCAAATCGATCACGAATAGGCAGTCAAAAAATATGGAATCTCCCAGCGAATTGCTATGATTACTTAAATCCACTAATCCTGACAGACGCACGGTACCTGTCGCATTGGCAAACCTTCTGGTCCCTTCAAGGATTGAATTCCCCGAACCGGACGCACCTGTAATATTCGTAATCAAGTGCCCGTCCGTCGTCGTAATGGGAGTGACTGCAGCTTGAACGGTTGTGCGTCCTTGGGTCGTAATATCACCCTGAGGAAGTCGAAAGGTGGTGGTACCAATTAATGCGACACCCCCACCGGTCGGGGTCAGACTGGACAGGCAATCGGTGGCGGTCCCGATGAGCTGCCTATTTTTAGCATTAAATAAGTCGACCTCATAACAAAGGGCTGGCAACATTCCTCCCGCATTATCGGGATCCGGCACCATCCCTTCAACCGAAACCCCTTCTCCAATTAGATTCAATACCAGACGGTTACCATTTCCCTGGGCATGGGTGTGAGTGAAACTCAGCAACACGATTCCCAAGCCCACCAAAAATCCTACGGTCTTTTTGTTAAACAACATTCATACCCTCCTTTGTGAAAAGATTCGTTGAACGGGATAACCGAGATATTTATAGGCCCTTCAAGGGGTCTATCGATGTCTTTCCTCATGTTTGTGGGTCAATCATTACTATAGGACAATCGATTCTTAGTAGGGTTGCCGAGTAGGGGACCTCCTTCATTTCACATGCTGCCGGTTGCCGGTGTCTTTTTTTTCCAGGATAAAAAGAACATGAGCAATCAAGGACAACAGGGTCCCAAAGCTGGAGGGACCTCCTGGTACAAGGAGGTGCCACTTTGGTCTATTGGGTACCGCATGGCTTCCTAATTTGTCAATTCGTCTTATGGAAAGGATGTGTATATTTCAATGAGTCTAGCAAAGAGGTCTTAGGTAAGACCTCGTCTAGTTAATAAGAGTTGGATACATTTGGCATCAAGAGCAATTTAATTCTCAGCTCCAAAAACCCTATTCCCCCCAAAATTATTTAGGGAATGGGACAAAAGATATGTTTCGACAATAAGTGCATTCAAGCTGAGCTGGTTGAGGTTCGAAACACAATAATCTGAAACTTTGATTTGGGACCATATATAAAGGAGAATACGGTAGGTGCCAGAGATATGGACCCTTGAATTTGGAAAAACGAGCTGTTGAGTTTGGCGGCAAATGTGGAATGGGTGCCACCGGACTAGGGGTAAATGATTCCAGGACGATTAGGCCCCTTACCTGAAGGGAAACTTTGTATTCACATGAGTGCGTAACCTTAAAAAATTTTTGTCATGGGGACATAAGGGGCATATTCAAATAAATTCTTCACTCCTTCATAGCTATGTGGGCGAGACTTCATGTTGGAGATCATGTACAAAGGGACCTTGAGTCCGAGGTCTTTGAATAATAGGTCCACCGTCCTTAGATGTATATTGCCATGACTCATTTGGTTCGTCCCTGATTATTCGGCATGTATACCTATCATGCAAAGCCAAGCTTTTTGCCATTTGACGGGGGCATTTCTGGCTCTCCCCCATATCGCAACTTTTTAATCACCATAAGGGTATGATGAGAATTTAGTTGGAAGTGTAATGTGGAAATATGAAGTTTGATTGGTCGAAATAAAGTAGGAGTGAAAATAATGGGGAAGAAGACTTTTCAGGAACTCGAACATGAAGGTTGGCTTGCGAAGGCCTAGGCGTATGATGAGCTATTCGCGACAATCACGGATCAGGCTATTCCTTTTATTTTTTCCAGTTTTAGGGATCTTGCTCAAAAGCGTCTACTAGATGTGGTGTGCGGGCCAGGCCATTTGGCTGGTACGGCGCACAACCACGGAGCCATCAGCGAAGGGAACGATTTTTCCTCCGCGATGGTTGAAAAAGCCATGGATAACTATCCCGGCGTATCCTTTAGAGAGGGCAATGCCGAAGAGTTACCGTACCCAGACGACACCTTCGATGCCGCCGCTTGCGGGTTCGGGCTCCTTCATTTAGAGCATCCAGAACAAGCTGTTAAAGAAGCGTGGCGAGTCCTAAAACCTGGGGGCCGGTATACCTTCACGGTGTGGAGTAACTCGGACCAAAGGAGTGAGTTTTTCAAGTTAATCCTCGGGGCCATTCAAAAATATGGATCACTTGATGTGTCATTGCCTCCGGCACTGCCCATGTTCCGATTTTCGAATACCGAAGAGGCCAAGAAGGTCCTACGCGAAGCCGGATTTAGTGATCCTGTGGTCACTATTCTCCCTCTTGTTCGGCGGCCCACCAACCCTGAAGATATTCTGAATTTGATCTACAAAAGCATCGTGCGGATGCCCATGCTTCTCGAGGCCCAGCCGGTTCAGGCCCGTCATTTCATTCATCAAGAAATTCTGGAAGGCAGCAAAAAGTTTCAAAACGGAAACATCCTGGAAATAAAGTTCCCGGCCGTGATGGCCACGGCTCGAAAAGATTGATGGACAGCGAATTGGCCTTAAAAAAAATTGAGACCTAGAGTTCTGTGTAAAAGAACAAAGTTCTCCCAGTTTCTGGATTTCTTTACGAATATCAGGGACTAATAGGAGGAGGCAGTGGGGCAGGACGAATGTTTGCCAGTAGATACAGCCCCAACCAGGATTGGATATTCTTTAAATACACCGAAGAACCGACAATCTTGAGACGATCATCCGCACGGGCCTGTTGAAGGGCGAGGTCTCCCATCCACACTTCGGTCATCGTTCGCAGATCACAGGTAAAATAGACATCCACTTCGTTCCCAGGGTTCTCGGTGCACAGGTCCACTTCATCATTTTGTATCTTCAGCCACCATTCGTTGTAGTCGTTCAGGTCCGTGAACCAAAACCGAATGACCGTTTGTCCGGTAGGCAGTTTATCGGGTTGGATACGACGTTGGATATCCGACATGAGTAGCTGCACGTCAAGGTCCTTGTCCGTCATCTGCCCACGGGCCCACCGCATGCCCCATTCAGCCGTTTTGAGGACAATTGGGAGAAGCTCACGTCCAGCTTCCGTCAATTGATACTCATGCCCGCGCTGTTCTGGAATTCGCTTGTGGACGATCAAACCATGTTTTTGCAGCGTATCCAGGCGTTTGTTCAAGATGGTGGGAGAAATCTTCGACAGGGCCCGCTGAATCTGATTAAAGCGAGTGGCCCCTAGCAGTAACTCACGAATAATGAGCAAGGTCCATTTCTCCCCAAGGATTTCGGCGGCCTTGGAGACCGGGCAGAACTGACCGTATTCCAGCATAGTCCCTCCTATCACTACATAAAATGTAGTGCAATACTACAGATCACGCACTTTCTCGATCAAACCATCAGGATTATGCTGATTTCAACAAAGAGGACACCGGTTTAACGGGTTTGCTGCAATTTTTTTCATTGTAGCGAAGAATCAGAGATGAAGGGAAACAAGCCCTTTTTAATTTTTCAAGCCCATAGGGGGCGGGTTGGACCGAAAAGATTCGGAAAACCGGTTTTCATACACAAATTTTTTAAAAAGGAGGAGAGGTCATGTTGCCAGCCAAATTACGAAACTCCATCTTCGATAAAATTTCCGGGGTCACCATGCGGAAGTTTTTTCATCCGATAACTTTAACGGAGGGAAGGGGTCTCGTTAAGGAAGTGTTGCTGCAGTCACAACGAGATTTTTTTATTAACGGGACGATTACGAGCCACGCGGCCTGCCCACCCCTGATGGCCGGGATGTGGGTGGGCGGAAGAGAAATTGCCCTAACGAACCAGCATCTGCCGGCCTGGCTCAAAAAGGCCATGGGGGCAGCACTTTCTGAAGTCAATCAATGCCCCTATTGTGAAGATATGTTGTTAAGTCTCACGCATGGGGCCAAGAAAGACAATGTGGCCAATTCCCTTCGAAAAAATGAGTTGGACTCGATCGATGATGAACTCGCGCTCAAACGATTGCGTTGGACCAAAGCCAGTATTAGCCGAAACGCCCCGGAACTGCAGGCTCCCCCTTTTAGTTTGGAAGAAATGGCTGAAGCCCTCGGGACACTCATCGTGTTTAATTACACCAATAAAATCTCGGACTTTACCATGACTGGTTCTCCGGTGCCTTCATCCTTTCGGAGCGGTGCGTTAAAACTCTTTGGAGTGGAGCTCCAAGAATCTTCTGCTCTGGATTTAGAGCATGGGACGTCACTCTTCATGTTGGCGGAGGCGGAGTTGCCGCTAGAGTTCCGTTGGTCGACTTCTAATCTACTCATAGCGGAAAGTCTCTCCCGTTGGAACCACATTGTGGAAGAAGAAATTAACGAAGCGTTGTCCAAAGAGGCGCAGCAATGGGTCAGAGATAACCTCAGGGACTGGCAGGGTGGCCAAGCGCCTTTATCGCGACGGTGGGTTGAGGAAGAAGTCAAGGATCTCAAAGGAGCAGAGCGTGACAAAGCCCGATTGGTGCTGCTGGTGGCGAAGGCCTCGTACCAAATAGATGACAGCATCATTGAACAAGTCACGCAACATGGGGTAAGTGAGGCAGACCTCGTGCGGTTAGGTGCGTGGGGTGCCTATATGGGAGCTAAGACCATTGCAAATTGGTGTTGGGAAGCCTATGAATCTGACCGGGTCAATCAGGAATCTTTCATGCATATGTCTGCTGAATTGAAGAAATGCGTGTGATGGCTTGACTAAACCGACTAGTTGGTCTATTATGTTTTTATGAGGAAGAAATTAGCCAGAGAAACGCTTGTGCAAACTGCCCTTCATCTCATGCTTGACAAGGGTTATGCGGGAACTACGGTAGATGAAATTTGTGAAACGGCAGATGTCAGCAAAGGGAGCTTCTACCATTATTTCGATTCCAAGGAAGCGATTGGCCTCGCCGCTCTGGAAGCCTTTATTCTTAACGGGGGCCAGCTGATGCAAGATGGGCCATACCAAAATGTTGAGGATCCGGTGGAACGAGTATTTGCCTATTTGGAACATGCTGAAACGGTCGCCAAAAAAATTTGGGGAGAAGGATGTTTATTAGGGACCTTCGCGACAGATTTGGCGCGGACCCATCCGGCCATTCAAACCCGGGTGAGGGGGTTGTTTGACCAAGTGGAGAAAAATATGAGCGAACTTTTCCAACCTATCGCGTCGTTTCGGAAATCTAATCCTTCCGCGCGGGAGTTGGCTAGACAGTATTTGGCTATGCTTGAAGGGGCCATTGTTTTGGCGAAAGCCTACGGTGAATGGAAGCGTATTCCACAAGCATTGAAGGGGTTTGGAAGGTATTTAAGGCTGTTAGTAAACTGATATTTTTTTATCGTAAAAATAAACCAACTAGTCGGTTTTGTCCTTCGGTTCCTTCAATAAGAAACTGCAAGAAATAGGTGTCAGCAGAGAGTGAGTCTAGAACCCACGTTTATTCAACTTGTTCCACCCCATCACACAAAGGAGAATCCTTATGGCTTTAAATCAAGCAGCATTGGAGAAATTTATGGGAAAAATGGTTGGGGATATGGGGGCTGCCATTGGCGCTTCCCTCGTCCTTATCGGAGATAAGCTGGGTTTATATAAGGCTTTGGCGCTGGAAGGTCCGTTGACTTCCTCAGAGCTTGCAGCACGAACAAGTACCACGGAGCGTTACATCCGGGAATGGTTAGCGGCCCAGGCGGCAGCTGGGTATGTTGACTATCATGCAAGCGAACAATCGTTTTCCATGACACCGGAACAGTCGGCCGTATTGGCCGATGAGGATTCTCCGGTCTATGCCTGTGGGGGATTTTTTTCAATTGCTTCGGTGATGGTCGATGAGCCGAAGATTACCGAAGCTTTCCGCACCGGAGCTGGTGTGCCCTGGAGTGACCGGCACCCATGTTTATTTTGTGGGACGGCAAAGTTTTTTCGCCCGGGATACCGTGTCCACCTCACATCGTCTTGGATCCCCGCCTTAGAGGGAGTGCAGGAGAAGTTGACTCGTGGTGGACTGGTGGCTGATGTGGGATGCGGGCATGGGCATTCCACCCTTCTGATGGCCGAGGCCTTTCCCAATTCCGAGTTCGTGGGTTTTGATATTCATGGTCCTTCAATTGAGCAAGCTCAAGGCTTGGCGGAAGAGGCCGGTTTATCGAATATCCGGTTCGAACTGGCCTCCGCGAAAACCTATTCCGGAACGGGGTATGATCTGGTTACCTTCTTCGATTGCCTCCACGATATGGGAGATCCCGTGGGTGCAGCCAAACATGTCCATTCGACATTAGCCAAAGATGGCACTTGGCTTCTTGTGGAACCTTTTGCGCATGATACTCTTGAGGAAAACTTAAATCCTATCAGTCGTGTCTATTATGGGTTTTCTGCGACGGTTTGCACTCCGGCCTCCTTGGCACAGGAAACCGGGACGGCATTGGGGACTCAAGCCGGAGAGGCCCGTCTTCGAGAGGTGGTGAAGGCAGGAGGGTTCACCCGCTTTCGGCGCGCCACCGAAACCCCTCTAAACTTGATTCTGGAAGCCCGGCCGTAAAACGCGAAATTCGAAGAGTGGTTATTTAACCGTGGCTGCTTTATTGTGTTATCTGGGGTATTTAACATCTTGGGGCTACTCGGTCATGCCCTGAGGGTGTCCTTCTCGGAATTTGGAGGGGAGGTCGGCTGAGGGTCCCTGATCTGTTAACGACGTCGAAAATTCTTTAGAGGGAGGTTTTGAAAATGATGAATCTGTCCGCGCTTTTCGTAACAAGGATGAAGATATGTAAAGTTGCGTTGGCTTTTTTATTATCAGTTGGGATACCCACCGGGTCATGGGCCCATGAATTTCATTCTTCGGAAACGATAGAAGGGTATGTGGGAACTGTCGATTTGCCCAATTCTTGTAAATCCGAGGTGCAGGAGCAAATCAACCGTGCCGTAGCTCTTGTTCACCATATGATGTATGGGGATTCCAGGAAAATTTTCACAGCCATTACGGTCGACGATCCTGAGTGTGCCATGGCTCACTGGGGGATCGCGATGACTCTGTTTCATCCTCTCTGGGCTCCACCCAGTGAAGCCGAATTAGCCGAAGGGTGGAAGGCTGTGCAAAAAGCTGTGGGGTTGAACCCGCCAACGGCGCAAGAGAAGGCATACGTGGCCGCGGCTGAGGCCTTTTACAAAGATTGGGAAAAGGTGAACCACAAGACTCGCATTGTCCGTTGGGAAGGCGCTCAAGAGAAGTTGTATAGGGCTCATCCTGGTGACATTGAAGCAGGAGCCTTCTATGCCCTGGCCCATTTGGCTACGGCACCAAAGGGCGATAAAACCTTCGCCCATCAAAAACATGCTGGACGCTTGTTGGAAGCGCTCCATGCCAAGGCACCCGAACATCCCGGATTATTCCATTACATCATCCATGCTTACGACAATCCGATGCTAGCCTCACGAGCCGTCAAGGTGGCTCGTGGCTACCTCAAGCTCGCTCCCAATGTTCCCCATGCCCTGCATATGCCCAGTCATATTTTTGTCAGGCTGGGAATGTGGCCGGATGTTATTGAGTGGAATAGCCGTTCCGCGGCAGTGGCCAATAAGTTATCCCTCGGCAAGCCGTTCTCATTGCATGCCATCCATGCGATAGATTATCTCATGTATGCCTATCTTCAACAGGCAAACGACACGAAGGCGCATCAAGTCCTTACGGAAGTGAACGGAGTCAAACGGTATCAGGATAGTTTCGCCTCGGCGTATGGCATTGCCGCTGCGCAAGCTCGATATTTCCTTGAGCGACAGCGATGGGCCGAGGCGGCTCAACTACCGGTGCGGGTGCATTCCACGTTTCCGTGGGATAAGTATCCTTGGCATGAGTCGATCACCTATTTTGCCCGAGGACTCGGGGCTGCCAGGAATGGAAGATTAGCGGAGGTACCGAAGGCGCTGGAAAAACTCGATAGCTTTTATGGTTTGGCTGTTGAGGCGAAACAGAAATATTGGGCTATTCAGGTGGATTCTCAGCGCCAATCAGTGGCTGCCTGGAAAACATTTGCAGAGGGCAAAAAAATTCCCGCTTTGACAATGATGCAAGCGGCCGCGGATTTAGAAGATTCAGTCGATAAGCATCCCGTCACTCCGGGTGCCATCCTGCCAGCCCGTGAACTCCTTGGCGAAATGTTTTTGTTGGTAGAACAGTATGGAAAGGCCCGCGAGGCATTTGAGAAAAGTCTTCAGATTTCGCCGAATCGATTCAATAGCCTCTATGGCGCAGGCTATGCGGCGGAAAAAACCGGAGAGCTAGAGGCAGCCAAGTCGTACTACACAAAGCTCGTAGAAATGATTGCAGACGATGGAACTGACCGCCCTCGGGTCAAGCAGGCCAGGGTGTTCCTGGCCAAAAATTAATTATAGACCCTTCTGGAGGGAACGACTTGGTGAATAAATGCCCGTGGAATAGTCACTGGCCGTGGTGGAAAACGTTGTTTTTCCCGAGAGAAGAGAAAACAGATGGCCTGGATGCACGAATTCAATTTGAACATTGGCCAGGAGGTAAATGTTTGGTTGCAGAGAGGCCTCACCCTGGAACAAATCCGACTTGAAGAAAAAAATGAATTCTGAGAGTTGGTTGGAGGAGGACTTATGTAGATGGGTAATGATCGGGGATACACTTCGGCAATCTCTCTAAACCGTGGAGTGAGGCGGAGATCGGGGCTCCACCCCACCGGAGGTTGCCTTAAGAGTCGTACGGTTTAATGGCTCTATCCCAATCGATAATCATGGTGCCATTGGGTTTAAAAAAGGCACTATAGGCCTTATATCCCACATATCCCCCATACCGATTTTTGCTGTTGACCCAGAACAAGAGACCTCTTCCGAAGTTCCAACACCCCCCCATGCAGGTTCGGGCTTTAAACGGCTTGCCAAATTTGTATCGAGCCGATTCAGGATCGATTAATCTGAATTCCATTTCCGACTTAATGAGATTTTGATAGTTTCCTGGAAGGGTACCGAAATCGGCCCTGGCAATTTCCTCCGCGGATGGAGGGATATGGTTACACCCACTGGCCAACAGAATGAGGACCAAACTCGTAAAAACAAGGTGAATCGGGAAATATTTTCGCATCAGATTCCCTCCTTTTTGGGGGAGTTTTTAAGGTACCTAGGCAAATTTTTCCTCTCAAGAAAGCATGTCGGTTTCTCTACCCTTTCGCTTTAGGCCATGACTCTCAGAGAAGAATGGTTCAGGTGTTTGTCCTAGGCCGAAAAAAAAGGTGAGTATGGAGAGATCTTAAGATAAAGAGGCTTAAGGGGCCTCAATGCCTTTTGGTCAAATACATTGCAACCTTTGGTAGGACTGACTTACTTAACGCGGGAAGGTGCCTCCAACCTTGAGACCTATTGGGAGGGATTCGGTTGACGTGAGATTCCATGCCACTATGAAACAAGTATTCAGCTTTAATGGAATTTGCTGGGGAAACCTTAAAGATGGAATCATCAGTGAAGGCAGGAGATTGGATAGGAAAACGAAGACAACCAAACACCTTTTAGGAAGTTTTGGAGGGAATTATTCGGTTGAAAGCTCTTTGCCAGATGGGGTGTTTCATTGGTTGAAAATGAAACACCCTCAGCAAAAGTTGGTATCAATCCTCCTATGCCTTCAAAAGCATTCAGGTATCTGGACCTCTGGATTTTTCGGAGGTTTTTAGCGATGGGTATATTAAGTTTTCACATCCTTTCGATGGGCGATCTGAGAAAGAGGGCCTGAGGCCTATACTCGAATAACAGCCACGCGACTGCCGGATCGGCCGTGCCGTTTAACTACCAGGATCATCACCGGGACTCTACCTCCTTTATCAATGATTTCCTCCACAGTATACATGGAATCCAACAGTTTGGGGTTCGCACCTGAAGCACCGGTGGCCTCGACCACTCGCATATTTCCCCCGGCAATGGTTTGCGGCGTATAGGATTCTACGACGGCCACATGTCCTGGAGAGCGTTTGACGGAATTGCCGGTCATCCAAACAAGAAGGTCCCCCCGCTGAATATTTTGGGGGTTGTTCACAGCTCTGGATGCATTGTAATAGGAGGCGGCACCCGTATTGCGAACGGTCTGGTTGGAATAAGTCCTTTTCCCACAAGCAATGAGATAGTTGGTGACAAATCCTGAACAATCGATACCGAGACGCTGATCGCAGAATGTTTGAAGATTGGCCTGGTTGGGGTTCCGTACTTTTCCGGAGCGGACAGCCCATTCCAGGGCGAGTTCATAGTCCTGCGGAGCTCCTTTACCCATGGCGGCATTACGGATTCGTTGTTTGTTTGCATTGAACCACGTGTCACTTCGTGAGCCGCGAGTGACCACATTGTAATCCCGCCTTTCCTCAGTTCCATCTGCCCAATCCATCATGAAGTACTTTCGGAGCTGCACACGATGGGCCACTATCCTACTCACCCTTGCTACTGGATCTTCCATCCCGGAATTTACCTTGAGATTTCTGTATTGCTTCATGAATTCAACCGGTGTCGGCATGATGCTTCTCCTTTATTAATGAAGACAGGTAGTAATTCAAAGAGCCTGCTAACTAGGTCAGGGGGACGAGTGCGACTTCCCTGCCCTGACCATCCTTTGTCCAATCTCAAGTGCGTACTTCAAGGCTACCTAGGCTGAGGTTTCAGGCACCTTTTGGATCTGGCGGAATCGGCTGAACGGTGCACATCGTTTTCGGTGACGGAACTGTTGATGATTCTTTCTGTGACGCAGATTTCGGTGGACGTTATTTTGGCGATGGCTAGGTAGGAATGTGTCACCTCTTCGGGCTCTTCAATATTTTCGTGTGCATTAACTGGAACGATTAACGCGATGGGAACCCTCTGTCCTTTTTGGATCGAAATCCGCCATTCTGCCCTTCCCCCGAGTTGCATTATGTGGGGAGTGATGAAATCCTGGAAGTCGAGCGGATAGGTATCCTGATGCGGTGTTCGGATATCGATTGATGTTCGCCCGGATCCGACGCGCCGCACAATCAACGAAAAATTCGATACACCAGGGCAAAGGTGGTAGATCAATTCGTTGGGGTCGTCCTGGTCCACACGCTTCTCACAGTCCTTATAGCCTAGGCTGGTATACACGGATTCGACTCTATTTTCCGATTGGCCGGCTGGATCACTTCCAGCAACCACACAGCCAAAGTTTAGAAGCAGGCTCAGGACGATCACACTGATTACAGATTTCCTCATCCTTTGATTCCTCAAATCCATATGAAATTTAAACAAGATAATCCGGGGGCTTCTCCAAACAAGGTATCAATTTCAAACTCAAAGAATCAGTCTTATGTTTTTAACGAGGCCGTGTGGGATTCCTCCTAACAACCCGCGATTCCCTTAAGTTGTTCTGGCACAAAAGATGCCAATTCAGTAGGTAAAGGGGTATAGGGCCTTTTAGGGAAAGTAAACATGGTTCAAGAAACAGCTTCAGAGGCAATATTCAAGAGGCCAGAGATAGAAATTTGGACTACGGGGATGAGAGGAATTTGATTTCTTCCTTCCCCCGTCAGCTTGTAGCGCTCATTGTCACAGAGAGGAATGCCCCTGGGTGGTTGGTGATTGAAGATAAGGTCCATTGGTTAGGTAGAAAAAATCGTTTTTGAAGCAATTAACAACTTTAAATTTTCCAGACAGTACCGAACATGTTTGATGAATGGGATCAATCAAAAATTCTTGAGTTTCTTGGAAATCTTACCTTTTGTTATTGGGGAAACACAGTCGGCTTTTTCGGGATTATGCATCGTATCCAAAATGATATCTTTATGAATCTAAGCCACTAACGATATTCTACCTTTATCATGAAAAAAATAGAAGGTATATGGAAAAGGGTAAGTGAGGATTAGGAAACATCCGAGCGGGGTGGGACATTGTGTGCCCAAAGGTGGAAAATCTCTCGTTCCAGAATCTCAAAGGTTTGATACTTCCCGGTAGTGTCTTGGAGATCACTTTCAATCGTATACATAATTTCTTCATTCTGAAGCCGACGTTTAATAATCGTTCCGCAGGTGTTTGCGGGAAACCCGGCAAATTCTTGACCTAATTGGACTCGGCTGGTGTGACGGAGGGGGTCTACTTTGACGGGTTCCGCCTTGAGGAGGAGATCCCCCATGTTTTCGGTAAAGATAGCCTCGCCATAAGCGTCTCTTCCTTCTACCTGATCCCATCGCACCAAGAGTTTGTTGGTGCCAAAGTGAACTTCCACTACAATGCCCGAGGTGTAGGCAGGAATGCCTTCATGTGTTTTCCGTAGAAAGACTCGCTCGTTTTCTAGGAACTCATTCCTTAGCATAAGAGGGGTTCATTAAGGATTTAGGGAGGCGATAAATTCAGGTATTAAACTCCTCAAAAAGCAACCTCCATACCGTCTCAAATCCTTCAGCAAAGGCGTGGAATCGGTTCTGTCAACCAATTGAAATAAAAAGAAAAAATTAGGAACCCATCGACCAAGGAGTGCAGTACTGGCCTTCCCTTGCCTTATCGGGGAGTGTATCTGGTTGGATACAGGTCTGTATCTAATGAGATAACTCTCGGATCTAGTTCAATTCAAACCAGGAACATGGGGGGTTTTTTTATTGATAATGAATTTTCCCTTTGCCCAGAGCGATTGAATTTGTATAAAGAAAGCCACGCTTGGAAATGCTAGCTTCCTTACTCCATGTGGTCACCCACCAGGAGTAACTTGGAAACTTGAGATTGCTGGTCAATCAGGCCCACCTCTGCCTGGCTTGATTCCTATTTTTTTTGTTCCATTGTTCATCCCCCATGGATGGAAAATGCCTATGGTTTGGATCATGAACCTTGGAATGGTGTAACCAGAGGGTGTTTCTTGGTGGCGGGACCTATCAGGGCTTTCTCGAAAGAGTGAGGTGAGGAAAGGTATTGTAAAGCGAGGGTCTTGACTCCTTAATGTGACTTATTTCGACGCATATTCAATTATCTTCTAGCATAAATCTTTCTTGGAGGGATTAAATGAATGGCCGGTCCGCTGAAAGGGGTATGTACCCTTCAAGATGGCAGTATTATGCCAACCTCCATAAAGCGCCACTATTATTGGACCTTTTTTTCCATCTCTATTTAAAAGGTGATAACAATGGTGATTTGCGAAGAAAATTTGATTGCGGGTTATATAGGAAAAGTTTCCAGATCCATATGCTATGCGGATCCGTCTTAAGCTTGTTAGGCAGACAGTCAAAAAAAATACGCAAAATAAACCAACCTTGAGAGGTCCATATGTTAGAAAATAGAAAAATAATATTTTCATTTGATGATGGTCCTGCTCCAATCGGACCGCTCAACACAATTCTGAATGTATTACAAAGTAATGCAATAAAAGCTGAATTTTACGTTCTTGGAAACGAAGTAAAGAAATATCCTGCTGCAGCGCGATCCATACTAAGTAAAGGACATAGTATTCAAAATCATTCCTGGAGCCATCCAAATTTAGCAAAAGCAAGCGAAATCAAGGTCAAGTCTGAACTCGAAAGAACCCAGCAAGTAATTAAGGAGGTCACAGGGGTAAAGCCGACCAAAGTGCGCCCGCCATATGGGGCAGGAGGGTGGCCCAAAAAGCATGACCCCGAAATTGCCAGGGTTGCAAAAAAGCTATCCCTGACGATTCATAATTGGGATATCGATACCGAAGATTGGAAAGTACCCAGAGGAATTGGTTCAAAGAAAATCGAAATGATTAAAAACCAATTTGATAAAAATAAAGCAAGAAGTACACTCAATGTACTTATGCATGTACAAACTGAAACTGCGCGTGATCTTCAGGACTTTGTTAAATATCTCAAAGGATTAGGGTATACATTCGCATTGCCAATTAAGTGAAGCATTCACAATAAGAGGTCTTCTATGGTTCGTTGTACATTATATTTTATATTTGCGAGTATTTTTTTTCTCAGTTGCTCTAATAGCTCGACGTTTTTGGAAGATGCAGGTAGACAGTATAAGCATGATAAGGATTTTGTAAGCCTTGAGGTTATTTACAGTAAGCTTTTTAAAGGCATGAATCGAAAAGAGGTAGAGAACTTGCTCGGGAAACCCGATTATTCGCCAATTGAAGGACAATACTACTATTCTTCAACGCGCACTGAATATTCGGAAGATCAAGAGAAAGAAGTAATAATTGGGGTGGTGGTAAATTACAACGATAGTAATGGCGATCCTACTCCAAATCTTCAGGATTTTTGGCTTGGACCCATAGGAGAATAGAACCACCGCCAAAAGAAAATATCCTTTTGAAACCGGAAGGAACTCTACCCCAGGGTATTGGCACCTTCATCAAGGCCAATTGAAGGGGGGATTCAATGTTGAAGTGTATCTAAGGATAGGCGAAGGTTTTCAAACGTGGTTGTACGACTGATCAACCTATGCCATTATTTTACAATGCTAATGATAGGTCCAATTTTCGTGGGAATAGGAGCGCGGGTAATATCAACGTACATTGAGGAAATAACCCCATCTAAATACAGGGCATTTCGACAACCAAACTTCTTAAAAATTGAGGCAAAATTATAGAACGTCGTCTCTTCGTTTGAAATAGCAAAGATGACGGTTTTTTCATTGAGTATTCCTACCCCATTCCTGATTCTTTTATTTTTCGATCTAGCATTGAATAGGGAATTAATTTTGCCGTCAATTAACAGCATTGGACCGGACTGGGTGGCAGAGAGAAATGTTTTTTTCGAGTTGAGGTGTTGGTTGGTGGTCATTATGTCTGCGTTTCCTTCATCGTCTAGAGAAAAAACACCATTCGGTTGCAGATAAAAATTCCCCGATCTGGTGGTGTTGGTGTTGAGGTCCACAAGCTTTTTGGTGTTTTCAATGTATAAACCAGCGGGTCTTCCCCCGCTTTCGAACATTCCTCCGTTCATGGCGAAGAGTAATTGTTGCCCTTTACTGTGGAGATCTTCTTGCAAATCAAGAATATTTCCATATTTCCTGCCCTTTTCATCTTCAAGAAAAAAACGGAGTGTATGGGTTCTCAGATCGGCAATGAAAATATCAAATGTATTTTCCCCAAGTTGAAATTTTATGAAACCGGAATAGGCAGAAGACTGGCCATGACCATCGTTGAAAAAACTGAAATTCTTCCGCAGGGTTTCATTTTCCTCTTTAAGGATCTCATTTTCCCGTTTAAATTTTTCTAGCTTTCCTTCTATATCATTGGTGCTCGGGGCTATGGCCACCTCTTGGTTGGTCATTCCGATCGTGAGTATGAGGGCCAAAACCCCAGCAGCAAAAGTCTCACTCCTAAGAACTACTCTCCATTCATTGGGTTGGCTTCCCATTGTTTCCCTCTCTTCTTTAAAAGTTTTGGTGTCTGATCCGCTGGGTTACCTCTCGGTCCAACGAGTAAAAGAATTTTAGGCTCAAAAGTTAAACAGTCAAGAGCAGGAGAAGACATCAGGGGTTAAGATCAGCGTAACAGAATGAAGTCAAAAGGACTGAGATTTTTATGCTTGGATGTTACCTTTCAGCCCGGCGGGATGGGCAACCAAACTTTGGGCACCCGAGTGTTCCGCCTGAGACCCTTGCCTGGTTTCCCGAAGGCCTACCGGAGACAAAATTGGGTATGGGAGAGTCAAGGGAGGTTAAGAAAATCCTTTCCTTGCTTCATTGAAGAAGAACAGCTTGTGAGCCCTTCCCCAGGGTATGGACGTCCGTGGTGGCATTCCCTTCCATGGGTTTCGAAGGGCACATCCCGTTCCGCGGGAAAAATGCCCAAGAGGCACCATGGTGTTGCAGCTATGAAAAAAACTTCTTGGCGGGAAGTTTTTGAATAAATTGAGAAAACATTTATCCAGAAATTGTACTGGGTTGCAAGGAGGGACGTGGAATTTGCTAGGGGTCCTTTATTAATGCATCATCATTGGGGATTGATAGAACTTAAACTCAATGAGATTGTTGGATGGGTCTCGTAAAAAAAACGTTTGGTGCTCTTCCGGTTTGTCTTTGAATCTCACTTGAAGATCTTGAAAAAACTCCAATCCGTTGGATCGGGCTAAATTCAGAATAGTTTGAAAATCACTTTTCTCTCGAAACGTGATGCCAAAATGTCGGGGATAAACCTCTGGTTGTGTATCGATTTTCTCGGGAGCTAAATGACAAACGACTTGATCGCCAAAAAAATTCAGTGTTATGCGATCAGGATACCTACGTGCTAGAGCACATCCTAGCCTCGTGACGTAAAATTCGATCGCCTCGTCGAGATTCTGACAAGGAATAGCCAAATGAAAGACATTATGGGGATTTCTCATGAATGCTTCTCTTTGTCAAAAATATCTAAGGTCTCTGAGCGCAGTCCTAGCCGTAATGTTTCAAGAGGAAGCAGATCGGAAAAGGCAATATTGCCGACATTTACATTGGTGCCCAATCGCTGAGTAAAGTACACCTGTAAGGATTTCGTCGGAGCCTCAAAGATGATATCGTCTAGGTTAAGAGACGAATGAATGATTTCGTTCATTAACCCGTATCTGAGTTCGCCATCTGCACGACATATTCCGCTTCGTCCATTTTCTCTGGCTTCGGCAATCACCTTGACCGCCCCCGCCTCCAAGTCTTGATTCATATATTCAATCCATTGGGCAGGGTATAGTTCCAGAGATCGTTGGGTATCTTTAAAGCCCACTTCGCTAAACACCGTAAATTCAGCGGAAAAGGCCTTAATGTGCTTGGCTTTTTCCTCTTGATCTAAATCGATTGAGCCATTGGAGATTTCCATATAATGACAGTTTCGGGTTTTGTGATATTGGTAGAATTGCTCCAATCGCCTTTGCTGAAGGGCTTTTTCAAAAAAAGTCCCACCAAAAAACACATGGATTCCATATGACTTTGCATGGTGAATTTTCCTGTCAATGTCTTTTGTCAGTAAAGAAGTACACCATCCGAACTTAATAAAATCGATATATTCGCCATAGCTTTCCACGGTATCTTCGAAGTATCGGACCGGAACCCCATTGTCTAAGGCAACCGTCAACCCCCGATTCCGGGGTTTGGACGTTCTAGGGGGGATATCTAAGAGGTCAGTCATCCGAGAGCTCTCATTATAATTGGGTGGGGCCCCTTTTCAACACCAAGCACAATCGGAGAATCACTTTCCTTGGCGCAAATATCCAAGTCCCGTGGATCAAAGGCGACCTGAGAACGATCGTGAAATTTCTTCGCGCCCTCGCTTCTCTGAATCCGTTGAGTAATTTCATCTGCTGTTTGGGAATGGTGTCCGGTGAGGTGATCGCGAATATACTCTGCGCAGGCGAGATCCTCATCGCTGGTCGGATGAGAAGCAATTAACGTAATGAACAGAGAGTGAGAGGTGGAGCCCAGTTTCTTGATGTAAAACGCGGTTTGCTTGGCATTGATGAAACCCGCCACGAACACCTGAGTGCCAGAAAGAGCATGCAAGGCGGCTTTTGTGCCATAGGTTGTTTTAAGAATGAGGGTCTTGCTTTGAAAATTACATTGTGAAAGTTGGAAGGGGGAATTCGGGAGATCAAACCCCGGGACTGGTAAGCCTTGGACCTCTCCGGCCAAAATGTAGTCCGGCTGTTGCTCTTTCAGGGCTAATCCCGCCGTTATAGAATCAACCATCCGAATCTGGCGCGCCCCTTGGGTGAATGCCACATGGGCAGAAGTAAATGCCCTTAAGACATCAATGACAACAATGATCCCCGTGGAATGCAACGCTGGTGTGGGTCCCTGGATAATTTGAACCTTCATGGTTTGAAGCTACCGCGAAATGCCTTATGGCAGTATAACTCCTTCCCAACATTCTTTCTTATCGTACAAAATGAGAATGGTCTTAAAAGGCAAAAAGCCTCAGGGCAAGCCCTCGATTTGAGCTTTGCCGGAAAGTTGTGCCTGTTTTTCATATAATAGGATTCCCCAGCTATGCGCGGTGATCAGGTAAGAAAATTTTCCCTTTAAAGGTTTAAGAAACTTCTTTCCCACGGAGGTGGAGAATTTACCATGAATGATTCCTGGTCCTCTGGTCATGCCTAGTGGGAGTTGGACCTACTCCTTCGTATTGGATTTCCTACCCTTTGACTCTGTTCGTTCTACAACGGCGGCCAAACGAATTATCGTTGGGTAGTCAAAGATTGTCGTAAGAGGAAGATGAACTTTATAGGCCTTTTGAATCCGTGTCATGACCTGGGTGGCGCGTAGGGAATCTCCCCCTAGCTCAAAAAAATTATCATAAATGCCGATTGAATCTATTTTAAGAATATCTTTCCAAATTTCATGGATTCTTTTCTCTAAAGAATTGCGCGGAGCTCCGTCATTGACAGGCTCCCATTCACCTAGACCCAATTGCTTGGCTAATTCCCTACGGTGATATTTACCTCCGGATCCTTCGGGGATTTCTGAAACGATTTTTACACGGGAGGGAACCTTAAAATGGGCCAATCGGCGGGATACAAACTTTCGAAGTTCCTCTGGAGTCACTGAAGGGGCCTCTTGCAATACCACAGCGCCTGCCACGTCTTGGCCCAAGGTGGGGTGAGACACGGGAAAAATCACCACTTGATTGACGGCAGGGTGTTCCAAAAGCACTTCTTCAACCTCTCGAGGAGATATTTTTTCTCCTCCGCGATTAATGAGCTCATTGAGCCGCCCGGTAAGAAAAAGATATCCATCCTTGTCTCGAAAGCCTTGATCGCCGGTATGAAACCATCCATTGATGAATGCCTCTTGGTTCGCTTCAGGGTTCTTGTGGTAGCCGGTGATAACATTGTCCCCTCGGATGACGACTTCACCCGTCTCTCCTGACTCAAGGAAATTTCCCTGTTGGTCCATGATGGCGACCTCTGGGCCTGCGGGTAATCCGACCGATCCTGCCTTCCGTGCCTGAGGGGGGAGGGGGTTGCTGCAGATTTGCGGACCTGCCTCCGTCATTCCATAGGATTCCACAACGGGTGCTTGGAAGGTGGTTTCTAATTCCGTGAGTAAGCGACGGGGTAAGGCTGATGAGGCTGAACGAATTAGCCGAAGCGGATAACGAGCAATGAGTTCTGTGTGGCTTGGGGCTTCAGCCAAAATTGCTTGATGGAGTGGGGGGGCGGCTGTATACCAAGTAGGATGAAACGCATCCATCCATTCAAAAAATTGCCCTGAATCAAACGCTGGAGCACTCACGATGCTCCCACCCGCTAACAAAGAGGAAAAAATGGCACAAAGGCCATGAATATGATAGAGAGGCATGATGTTTAAACAGCGGTCATGGGGGTGTAATTTTAAGGTTTTCCCAATGCTGGCTGCTGAGATCAAAAGATTGCGGTGTGTGAGGGACACCAACTTTGGTGAGAGGGTGGTGCCTGAAGTATGAAGCCGTAATGCAATTTCGCTCGATAGTCCGAATTTCTCTTTCATCTGAGAGCCGCCCTTCTCTCCCGAAAGAGTAAACATGCCTACAGGTTCCGTAAGATTGGGGACTAGATCAATCACAGGGATATGCTTCTCCCGGGCAATGGCCCTGGCCGGGGAATCACTGTCTGCTTCAAGAAGTAAAACCCGAGGGTTGAGATCAGAGAGAAAAAAGTCAAATTCCTCAGCACGCATTGCGGGATTTAACGGGGCACAAATGGCACAGGCCATGACTGCCAAGGAAGCGGTCGTCATTTCGGGACCATTTGGCAACACCAGCGCCACACAATCTCCTCGAGTCACTCCACGTTCCTTGAGAGCCCTTTGAGTTTCTTGGACATGACGAAATAACCGACGGAACGTCAGTGGGTCTCGTCCTCCCGGAGCCACCAGAACTATGGAATCAGGAGTACGTTGCGAAAATCCTTCAATGACGGCATGGAAGTTGAGGTGATCAGGGCCAGGATGATTATCAGCTTTTAACATTCCAATGTATGCCCAAAATCAGGAATGAGGGGGTATCAAGGATAAGGAATTCTAGTTGCGAATCGATGATAGGCCCCGGGGTATCATTGTCTGTCCTACCATTGCTTTCGGCTGTTACGCCGGGGAAATTGAAAATCTTAGCTAACAGGGTTTTTGCGACAGTTTTCTTCAAGAACCGAAAAGGCGAAACCGTGTTTCAATTTCCAAAAACAATGGTAAAGGTCTGGTGTGGAATTTCAGAGTTATCGTTCGGTCCAGCTTGACTCTGGATCTGGTCCGAAACGAGAAGATACCAAGGAATTAAACTCATTAATATAGTAGAAAACAAATTTTAAAACCAATATCCTGCCGCATTTCACAAGGGCAAGTAAGATCGGGCCATAGGGTTAACTTTTTTTGGTGAGTTGATGCTCAATCTGGGCCGGTACTTCGGCGTATACGCCGCGGGAAATGAGGCCATCATGTTCCAACTTTCTGAGCTGCTTGGTCAAAATTCGTTGGGGCACTTCCCAAACATGGCGTTTCAGTCCTTGAATCGCATGGTGCCCTGTAAGAATTAGTAGGGCACGATCCCGTTCTTTCCGCCGGATTCAAAGCCCCCTTTTACCGGACAGGCGTTTGAAAAAACGTAGCGCTCAAATTTCATGGGTGACATCTAGAGTATACTCTTTGTGTCTATAAGAGGATATTTTGCGTACTTGTGTGGTCGATTGGGACCTTTTATGTTAGACCAAACAGGCATCTCAGGAAACCACGATTAGAACGACGAGTTCCATCACATCAATGAGGAAGGACCGAAAGCATGAAAGCTGTTGGTTATAGGAAATCCCTGCCAATCGTTGACCCCGAATCTTTAACCGATATTGAACTGCCTCAGCCTTGTGCCACCGAACGGGACTTGCTCATAAAGGTCAGGGCGATTGCCGTGAATCCGGTGGATTACAAAATTCGCCAGAGAGTCTCCTCCACGGAGAATAGCTACAAAGTGCTGGGCTGGGATGCGGTCGGGGAAGTCGTTGAGACGGGAGAAAGGGTGACACATTTCAAGCCCGGCGATGTGGTGTATTATGCGGGCGACCTCAATCGTCAAGGCTGTAATGCGGAATATCAATTGGTTGACGAACGACTTGTCGGCATCAAACCCAAAAGCCTGTCTGACGCGGAAGCCGCGGCGCTACCGTTAACCACGATCACGGCTTGGGAAATGCTGTTCGAACATCTGGCCCTGGAACGGCAAAGCCCAAACTCAATAAGGAAATCCGCGGATGTGATATTGGTGGTGGGGGCTGCGGGTGGTGTGGGTTCAATTTTCATCCAGCTGGCCAAAGCGCTGACCGGCGCCACGATTATCGCCACCGCCTCACGGGAAAGCTCTCAAGCCTGGGTGAAGAAGCTGGGTGCCGATGCCGTCGTGAATCACACCAAACCTTTGAACCCGCAGATCGAAGCTTTGGGTATCGGTCCTATAACACACGTGGCCAGTCTGAATCATACCGACTCGTATTTTGAGAACTATACCGAGTTATTGGTGCCTTTTGGCAAAATTGCCATGATTGATGACCCTAAAGTCTTGAATGTGATGAAAATGAAGCCGAAGAGCCTCTCGCTCCACATAGAGTTTATGTTCGCCCGCTCCATGTTTCAGGCGGACGATATGCATGAGCAGAGCCGCCTGCTGAAGGTCGTATCCGAATTGGTGGACGAGGGTCATATCCAGACTACGGTGGGAAAAAACCTCGGTGTTATTAATGCCTACAACCTAAGGACCGCGCACGAAGAATTAGAAGCCAGTCGATCCATCGGAAAGGTTGTGCTGCAAGGATTTTAGGCGGACACCCTGAACCTTTCCTCCAGGACATGACTTTAGTAAATGAAGGTTTCTCCCTTTAATGTTATGGAGGTAATTCCAAAACCCGGACTGATTACATTAATCATGTAGTCCAAATGGGGTATAGCCCACTCCGAAAAGTGGGATTATTTTCAGACACGTTGGTGGTTCTTATTATCTGCTACAGAGGCGAGATAAATCCCTGGCAGATACCAATAACACTTCTAACCCCCGGAGGTTTAGTATGAAAAGCATTCTTTCCCTTTCAGTCCTCTCTGTGATGTTGACGTTTGGAGCGATGGCTAGTGCCGAAGAGGGCTCCGTAAAGGCCAGAAATTTCAACCCAGTCGACAGTTCCAATTTTTCATCCCTTCAAGGAATTCCTGCCGAAGCGCTGTCTATGGAAGCCATGGAAGCGATAATGGGAAAAATGGAACCTACTATGGTGCCCCGTTTAGAGGATTTATTTCCCGGTAATGATAATTTGACATTGATGGGGTTTCCCACTTTTGGTGTGACGTTGACGGCGAGTAAAGCTCAACTCGACTTAACGGTTGCCGACATTTTCTCAGAGAATTAAAGCACCCTTTCATGAACCGGAAGGTCTGGAACCAGACCTTCCGGTTATCTCTCGACTCAGTCCCATCAAAAAACTTTCACCCAATCTGTCCTCAAAAGGGTAACCTACCAGTCCGTTTTTGGACAGGAATGGACTTCAAACCCTATGGAGGTTCATCACGCGCCTCTTACATGGCAAGCCTCACAGGACCAACTCCTCGCCATATTTGAGGATGTAACATGTCACACCCAGTGCCTCTGCTTCTCGCTTGAACCGTGTATCGTCGGCGACCGCGAACTTTCGTTTCCATAAAAATGGGACATTGTAATGACAAGGTATGACGATGTGCGGCGAGATGATTTCAACGGCTTTCAAGGCTTCGGAGACATCCATGGTCCATGTATGGCCTCCTAGCCCCCCTATCGGCAGCATCAAAATATCGGGAGTGAGCCCTTCCCATTCCTGAAGAAAAACCGAGTCCCCAAGATTCAGGAGGGTCTTGTCGCCAATCGTGATTTTAAAGCCCATCGAACCGATCCCGACACGTTCATCCGGCCCTGGCTGCCGTCTAATCTTCAATCCGAGTATGGGAATGGAAATTGGCCCATGTTGCGATTTCACCCCTTCAAATGTGACGCCATCCAGCGTGACGGAATCCCCAACTCCCAGGGGATGGAGATTTTCAAACGGTATCCAGGACGTCAATTCTCGTCCTCGCGGGTCAATCACGAGAATCTGGCCGTCGTGGATTTTTGTTAGGCCCGTACCGCATATGACATGGGCGCCGGACGCAGCGGCGAGGCGATCTGATTCCCAATGGTGGTCAGGGTCCCCATGCGTAATGGCAATATGTGAGATCGAAGGCCATTCAGTCTCAGGAATGAGACTGCGGAGCTTAAAGAGCCATAAATTCTGTCCCGGGTCGATCGCGACTTTCGTAGAACCTTTCTGGACGAGGAAGGTGTTGTAGAGATAATGGGTAATCTTCATTTTTTTGGGGTTGGTCGTCGCGATCCAAGGAGGATATCCTATCCTAGTGGGTTTCACAGCGTAAGGCATCAGGGAATACCTGACCGCCCCAACCTGTCGAGAGATTCATTCGCTCTCGTGTATCCTAACTTGCAGGATTCAGTCGTATGTGGTTATTCACATCGTCTTAGGCGCCAGAATCTATACTATTTTTGATCTCTTAAAGATCTCCGGAGTTTCTGACAGCTCCGCATCTTTGTTCGGTCTCAATTCTTCGATGAGTTTCGGGAGCTTGTTCAAACCAAATAGACTTATTCGAGTTCGTGGCAATCGGTTCTATTCGGGTGAGGGGGTCTTCCTCTTTTTTGCCTCCAAAACAAAAATGGGAGTCTTTTCGTTAAATATAGAGATTATGAAAGCTCTCCACATGCCAGATAGACCCGGGTTTTCTATCAGAGTGCGTTCCTTGGGGATGAGGGTTTTGAAGTAGGTGGGAAACTATCGTCTGCTGCGCACTCGAGGGTTCATGGTTTGGCAGGAAACCGGGTGTGCATAAGCGATGGTGCTAAACGGGTGTATTGCGTCCTTCCACAGACAATTTTAAACCCGCCGGATGGATCCGGTTTCAGGGCCAAGGGTGCACTAGGGAGAATCGGATGATACAAAATGGTCTGGGCGTAAGACACAAGCATCCAAAACAAACAAGCTGCCCGAGTGGCGTTCCAAGAAGGGCTTGAGGCCGGAGAGAATGGGCTCCACCTTTTCTTCCGGTACGACTGTCAAGACCATTTGGAGGCTGCTCGTATCATTAAACATGAGGTGGCCCTCATGAAACCCGCTATGTCCTTTTCCGGAAATATTACTGAAGATGGTATACCCACTGGCCTTGATGCGATCGAGAACATCGGTGACAAAATGCAGATGTTCCCCATCGATGATGACTTTAATTTCTTTCATGGGGTACAGGGTAATGCTCATGGTGTTTTTACCTCCTTCCAGATGAGGCTCTAGAGAATCACTCGCCAGTCCTCTGGGAATTCATACGCGTGAAATTCCATCGTCGCCGGATCAAGTGCCACGAGATTGATCCAATGATTGCCCGTGAGATGTTGTAAGAGATCATGCCGGCCAATGATCATCGAGATCCGTTCTAAGGGGGCTTCGATGATCACGAATAATCTCATGGGTTCATGAAAAGGTTGTTCTCCATCCAAAACGGTTTGGGTGGGAAGCCCGATCCGTAAATCGCTCTGAGATCCATACATGACTCCCACCCGGCCGACAACGTTATGATACACTTTGCTGCCGGCACCATAAACCTCTGGGTCGACGGTGGAAAAATAATGTTCCATATTGATCCAATTGCCCACGACCATCGGAGCGGTCATGATGATTTCCAAGTATTTACCCGTGGGGTCTTGTAAATAGTCGTAGGAGTGGAGAAACGTCCGGCCTTCTAGGTTTAACCCTTGGGTTAACAGGCGACGGCCAACGATGAACGCGGTATGCTTGGACAGCCCCCATTCGGGCCGGACCTGTGACCAGTCGACACTCCGACGGAGAACATTGAGGGAACTCTGGCTCGGCCAAAGGCGTTCTTGCTCATCAGGAAGGCGGGTCAATCGTTCCTGGCCGTTTCGTCTTCCAGCTTCTTCGAGGTCATGCTGGAGTCGACGTAAATCCTTCCGGTGGGTGGCTGGCACATCTTCCAAGTCGTACAACTCCACTTCGTCGGTGGTCGTATCATGTTGCCCGGCCACGAAATGCGTGTCAGGAGGAATGTGGAGGCCTTTCTGCGCCAAGAGCTGACGGACTTCGGTTTTATTGGCCATGGTCGCTAATGCCCGGGAGTTGGAGTGGCCGATGTTTCCTCCGCAGGCCCCGCAGTCCAGCGCAGATTCATACGGATTGTTATCGGAGGTACTTCCATGGGCGCAGACTAAAACCAGGCGGGCAAAGGCTTTCGTAAACCCAATGCACCGCAAGGCGGTTTCGACGAAATGCCCTTGTTCGACCGTCGTGAATCCCGTTTGGGTGATCCGTTGCTTGCGCCTGGTTACGGCTCGGTCATGCATGTCATATTTGCGGCGCAGGTCTTCAAGAAATTGTTCGTGAGAAGGTGAATCCCACTCCAAGAGCTGACGCAGGGATTCATCCTCTGTCGCATCCGGTTCAACCAGGTACAAGGCCTGTCGACGTAACCGTTCCACATGATCGTGCGAGACCGCCATACCCTTCCGGCCAAACCGTTCGATCAGCAGACGGTAAATCGAGGCCCGGTGTTCCGATGCTACCATTTCTTCCGCTTCTTCATTCTGTATTTTTTCCACGGTCAACGTGGTGCCGATGGGGATCGCATAACGTTCCTTAAACCAACCGGTCACTTTTTCATACCAAGCGGGGGCCAGAGTTTGCCCGAATAATCGGAATCCAAAAAACCACCCGATGGCTTCGACCATGACGTACGGGGTGATCACGTTTTCTTTGAGGTCATGGAGGAGTGTGTGCCCGGCTTTGGCCAGGTTTTGGCGTTCCAAAAAGGCTTCCGCGGCTTTTCCCTGATAGGCACGAGGAATTTCTTTCACCCGGTGTTTGGGTTTGAGTAAAACAGGGCATTGATCGGTTTCATGTTCTCTGCCGAAGCCCTGATACGCGATCGGGATACCAAAAAATCCCGCGAAGCCGAAGGTTTCATTGCCTCCGACCTCTTCAAGATGCCGTCGAAACCCCTCGGATCGGACGTCGATACAAAAAATCGCTTGTGCCAGAGGCCTGGAGACTTCTGATTTGTCTTCCTGCGCATCACTCTCTCGGAGTAACGGGAGAGTGGGTTGAAAACGTTTGACGAATCCCTGGATGTAACTCCGTTCAAAAGCCTGGAGCCAATAGGGGCCATGACCAGAATCCGGGAACGGTTGTATCCATTCCAGTAACGTCGTGAAGGTCTCGACCGGACATTGCGCCAAGTCTTCTAACCCTATCCCCAATGTTTGAGCGATGTGGCAGAGGGATACGACCTGCCCCTTGACCTCGAGATCTCTGTGGTACGTCGCCCAGGAGGCATCCAGATCCTTTCCGCATTGTTCCAAAGCCGACATTGAAAGAGGACGGCTGGAAAACAGCGATTCATTTAACCGAGAAGTTATGTCTTCTGAATGCATCCCCTGACGATAATGTTGGATCAACCCGTACCCGAATGGGAATTCCTCCATCGAGGCACGAATAGAGGTGTAGGTCCCGGGAATGGCCAGTCGCTGATCGCAAGCCTGGCCGACCAGCTCTCGCTCGTAAAACAACCGAAGGGCCAGATATTTCACGAGGTCGATCGGAAAGGCCTGATTCCACTCATGATCGGGTTGTTCCGAACGCCATTTCAGGAATCCCGTCCATCCCGGCAATTGCGCCAAATGTAAAGTGAAATATTCACTCCAGAGGGGCTGAGGAATTCCCATCATCTGTAAAGAGTCGATAACCGTGTCTTCGGGACGTTGAGGTAGGTCTAGGATTTTTCTTCCCCAATCGGGTATGCCCCATATCTGGGGGGTGTTGTCGTGCTGTACCAGAAGTTTCCATCCAGCATAAAAGGTTTTATCCCGATTGGGCATCGGCCAGGGCGCATGGCCTTCGTCCAAAAATCCTCCGCACCATTTTATCATTTCCTGATTGATGGTCTCCTGAATGCAAGTGCCTAGAAATTCATCGCACCAAGCTCCTATCGTCTGTCGGATGCCAAGTTCGTCTCGCGCATCTTTGGTTTGATTCCCCAACGAAGGGGCGGGAGATTCTTTGAGGGACTGTGACTGGAGAAGTTGATACACTGTCTTGGCTTGAGGATTCTGAATGGTTCGTTCAAACGCAGCCGCTCTCACATCTTCGGGAATCCATCCGGTGCCATGAATCAGGACGGTACGAAGCACTTCCAAATCGGAGATATTCCGTTCCCCGATCGTAACCAGGCGATTATTCGATAAAGACAGGACCGCATCGGTGATCTGCTCGTCTTGTATTCGCCCTTCTTTGTATAGCTTTTTATAATATTGATTGGACTGATATCCACGCCCTCCTAAAATCTGTCGAGCCCGTTCGATGGCCTGGTGAAACTCCAAGTGTTCCAACCCATGCAGTGGGTTGTGGTGAATGAATGTTCCCATGGGCCAAAAATGAGAAATCGGCTCTCCGGCTAGATGGATGAGAGAGCGTACCTCTAGCCGTTGTGACTCTTTCGAATGATCGGCTTTTTTCTCTATTCCGGTTGCCATACCAATCCTCTGAGTGAAGGCCCTGTGGTCATGATCAACTCTTTTGTCTCGGTTATGTCAGGACTCCCCACAGACCTGCGGCCACGAGGAATAAGCCCATCGCGACCACTTCGTGAACCTGTAAATCTTCATGAACGATATCGGTTCTGGCTTTCCCGAAGGCCGTTAGGTCCAACATCAGCGTGAGATGCCAACTCGAACACATCCAGACCGCCACCAATATTAAGGAAATGAGAAACATGGAACCATCACTTTGGTGGCCTGCAGGCAGGCTGGAAAGTCCTAAAATGACCGGGATGATCGGAAGAAGCACCGCGAGGGAAATGACCACGGTCACGAGTGACCGGAATCGAGGCATCCCAGATCCCAATCCCTGAAGGCTTTTCAAGCCATGGGGGCCGTATCGTTGGCATAGGTAGGAATATCCTAACAGCAGCGCTCCCAATATGAACCCGATCGCCAGCCCGAAGGGAATCGTCCAGTATGCGAGTACCCCCATGAACGTGAGAAGACCCCAGAGCAGTGAAAGAAAGGCCACCGTGAGGTAGGCCAGACTTGAGACCAATGTCGACTGTCCCAAGGCTTTCAGTGAGGCGTACAACGCACCTCCCAACGCCATCAGGTTCAGGGCTTCCGAATATTCAAATGGAAAGGATTCTTTGAGGGTCTGGAGTTGGATGAGCCCTATTGTGAGCCACACCACCATCCACAGGCCTGATATGGCCTCATGTGAGGTCCGCAGGATACTGACAAATGGAAGATGGAAGGGAGCGAGGGGTAAAAAGGTCATCGCGAGGAATACCGTTTCAACCACATGCACTTCATCCTGCGTAAACAAACCTGTGATGCAGAAGATTGCCGCAAGAGACAGTTGTCCCAAACTCACGGCATGCTGAAACGAAGCCTTCCAACGCTGAGTGAGTCCATAGGCGGAAAACCCGATGACGCCAAGCACGCACACATTCTGGTAGGGGTGAGGAATGAACACCGATCCCAAACCCAAGCCTCCAAGGATGAGACTGGGAACAAAAATTTCCGAAACTTTTGGAGATTGTATGTGTCCGAGAACGGTCCCTCCACTGGCGAGGAGAATGGCTGCAGCTAAGAGGAACAGGTGGGATTCAGGAATCATCTGGTCTCTGACCTTAATATCGTTGGGCCATTTTCCGGGCCAATCGGAGGAGATGGTCTCCAAACTTATCAAACAGTTGATCTACATAACATCGATTGATCAGCAGGACATAGAAGCGTTGACGGAAGGCAAGGACCCATTTGGGGTTGAGAACCTTTTGTCCCCGTGCGTTGGTATACACGATTCCCCAGCTCCCCAGGATGATCAAGGTCGAGACGAGGATGAGCGTATCAAAGACTTGGGGATGGAGCGCCGCAGCTACAAAAAAGGCATCGGCTTGTCCAGGGCCTGGATACAAAAAGTGGGTAAAGGCTTCTCCAGCCCATAGATACGTGAAGCCGATGAGGAATAGGGCCCCGATCATAGCCCCAGCCACTTTCCAGGAGGCCACGGCATTGAGGCGGTACAGACTAAAGAGAGCTTGGGATGCGGTGACCCAACCAAAGAACAGGAAGATGACCGCCCCATGGGCATCCTGAAGTGGGACGTCTAACACATCATGAGCCACGAGTAAGATCACCAGGGGCATCACCAGAGTCAAACTCATGCCTGTGACCCAGGTTAAATGGGTTGGGAGTCGCGTGGGCTGATGGCTGGAAGTCGGAGGGAATTTGGGTTCTTCCCTGGCCGCTTGAATGATGCTTCCGGCTCCCAAAAACAACGACGCTTTAAAGAGCCCATGTGCGATCAGGTGAAAGATGGCCAGGGCAAAGGCTCCCAGACCGCATTCCATGATCATATAGCCCATTTGCCCCATCGTGGAAAATCCGAGGGTTTTTTTGATGTCGTTCTGAACCAACATCATAGAAGCTCCAAGTAAGACCGTGACGACTCCGACGATGAACACGAGATGCAGGGTCGAAGGGGAAAGGGCATACAACGGTGCTAAGCGGTTGAGAAGAAAGCCTCCGGCGTTAATGATTCCGGCATGCATCAGTGCGGAGACTGGGGTCGGGGAATCCATGGTATCGGGGAGCCAGACATGCAGTGGGAACTGTGCGGATTTGGCCATGGCCCCGATAAAAATCAAGAAACAAATCATCGGGATCACCTCGACCTCAAACGACGTACCCAATCCCAATGAGACGTGGGGAGTCTGTTCCGCAGTTAGTCGGAAGAGTTCGGTGAATTCCAAGGTGCCAAAATGTTTCCACGTTAAGAGCAGCCCACAGATGAAGCTGGCATCTCCTAGACGATGAACCAACAAGGTTTTCCTGGCGTATCGATACGCCTGAGGATGGGCATAGTTGAAGGCGAGCAGAAGGTATAGGGCCCAGCTGAGGAGTTGCCAGAAGAGGAAGAGCATAAAGAGATTCGCGCTGGCCACTAAGGAGAGGATGGTAAAGGTCATAAAACCGAGCAAACCAAAAAAGCGAGCATACCCAGGATCCCCCTGAAGGTACCGACGGGAATACATGTGAATGACGACACTCACGCTGGTAATGAGCACCATCATCACGCTGGTGAGACGATCCACGAGCATCCCGATTGCAAACGAGGGATTGGACTCTTGGCCCAGGGCCCCTATGGTGAAATGAATGGGGCCATGAATACTGACGTGATATAAGGTGTAAAAGGCAAAGAGACTGGAAATGATAGTCCCGATAATGCCGATAGGGGCAGCATGGTGCCCGAGGCGTTTTCCTTGCAACCCGATGATGGTTGCGGCTAAAAGGGGAAAAAGAGGAATAAGGAGAGCGGTAAACATAGGAGGTTTCAGATTTGCGAAATGGAATGGACGTGAAGGAAATTATAACACACCATGATGATTCCTCCTCCTCGTTCCCAAACTAGTGCGAAAGAGTTATCGTACAAAAAAGGTGTATGAGTCATTTATCAACCATCCACACAGGCTTACGCAATATATTTTTAGACCTAAGCCTTGAGTCTTTAGGGAAGTTGGGATTGGTTCCATTGGGCAACAGGGTCTGTCCAATGCCTTATTGGGAATGCTACGTGTAGTTGAGCGAAAAAAATTGTTGGATGGACAAATAGGGAAACTGCCATACGTGATATTTATGGATTTGGATTTGGAGTTGGCGGGAAACGGGGTTGTCGTGAGAGTCTCCGGGGATTCAACAAGAAGTTGGCAGGAAAAAACAACAAGAGCCGGGTTCCCTATTTATAGAACCCGGCTCCTGCCCAAAAAAATTAGATCTTCGATAGACCAAGGGAGGAGCGTTTGTGCCCCTCTCGGCTCTCCTTGCGATTAGGAAGCTTGTTGGTCTTGGGATTGAGAGACCCTCGTCTGTTTCGCCTGGATTTTATGCCAGGCCAACTTAGCCGTTTCCTCTTGTAACTCTTGTTGGAAGTTTCCCAAGAGTCGCTTCAGTCCGGCCCGTTTAAATCCTTTCGTATCCAAATATGGCTTTTGGGAAAATCGATCGATCCGCTCTTGCAGTCGTTGAATTTTCGCTTGTAGTTCTCCGGAGTAAACAACCTTTTCCTGGGCTTTATTCAAATGGTCTTCAGAAGACCATGCATTCATCGCCTGGATGGCTTTCTCATCATAAGGGATGGCCCTGGAATGGGATGTCTCCCGATCTACAGCCATCCCGTGAAACAGTTTATTCATTTGAGTTTCTAGCGATGCAATTCTTGCTTCCAAGCTTTGTATTCTACTATTGGCATCGGTTGCACCTGTGTCGTTTTGCATAGGCAATGCCTGGTAGTCATTCCCAAGGGGGTTCGGATTGGAAACGTCTGCATGAGCCATCCCGGCTCCGCCTAAGATGAAAACCGTGGTCAGAATCAAGGGATTGAGTTTCATTGGCTACCCTCCTTTTATGATAAGAACATGCTTGTACGTGGTGTTCAAACTGCCTTCCTTGTTTTATTTACATATCAAAGTGCATGCCAGACATTATAAAACATAAAATTGTATAAATTTCAAATAGTTATAAAACTTATCAATTTTAAAAAATGTAAATATGTAAACTTACAGCATTACACTTTTGTTTAAAAATGTAACATCATTTACGCGGTTTTTTCTTAATTGTGTTGAGTTCTTTTGCCTGGATTCAGAAGGATTATTGAAGCCCAAGGCGCTGAAGATGGCGATACAGGGTCACGCGACTCATTCCTAATTGCTTGGCGGCCGCCGACTTATTGCCACCGGTTTTTTCAAGAACTTCAAGGATCGCGGCGTCCTTTTTGGAATCTGGAATGGGTGTGGCTGGTTTGGGAGATGAAGGGCTCTCGTGGTCGAGGATTTCCGGGGGAAAGTCCTGGGGTTCTAACGTCGCATTTCGGGAGCGAATGACCCCAAATTCGATGGCATGTTGGAGCTCTCGCACATTTCCCGGCCATGCGTATCCTATGAGCAGACGCATAGCGTGATGGCTGATCGATTCCACCGGCCGTCCGGTGGTCGCTCGGCATTGTCCAAGAAAAGCACTCGCGAGAAGCGGAATATCTTCACGTCGTTCGCGTAAAGGCGGAAGCAGGATTCGACCCACCCGAATCCGATACAACAAGTCTGCTCGAAATGTTCCAGCTTTGACATCCTTGGCAAGGTTATGATGTGTTGCCGCGATCACGCGAACATCGACTTTTCGGAGTTTGGACTCTCCTACTCGGGTGATTTCGCGTTCCTGAAGGACTCGTAGCAGGCTGGTTTGAACGGTCATGGGAATGTCGCCGATTTCGTCCAAAAAGAGGGTGCCACCTTCGGCTGCTTCAAACACACCTTTTTGATCGGACACCGCACCGGTAAAGGCCCCACGTATGTGGCCGAATAGTTGACTGGCCACCAGCGATTCGGTGAGCCCCGCACAATTGACGGCCAGAAACGGTCCATCTTGTCGGGGGCTGGTGCGATGAATGGCACGGGCGACCAGTTCCTTGCCCGTTCCCGTTTCTCCCTCGATTAACACCGTTGAATCAACTCGGGCTAGATCCTTGATGTGCTGAAAGACCATCTGCATTTCAGGACTCTTTCCGATGATGTCTTGGAATTTTCCGGTTTCGGACAGTAAGCGCCGGAGGTCCTCCACCTCAGAGGTGTCATACAGATAGAGAATTTTTTGGTTGGCGTCTCTGGGATCCTCTCGGACATCAACCGTGACCCAGCAATGTCGTTCGCCAGTAATCTGTGGCATCTCAACGGTCAGGCTTTCGCGCTTGGACGGGGATTGTCTCATCAGGTCATGGAGGAGGCTGATGGTGTCAGGATCTTCAAATAGCTCTTCCCAGTGGCGACCGACATACTTTTTCAGGGGTCTGTGGGAAAGAGGTTGCATGCCCTGACTCAGGAACAGAATCGTGCCTTCTGGATTAAGCAGGACGATGCCGATGTGGAGTTGGTTTAAAATCGCTTGGAGATCATCATGACTGTGCTGAAGTTCCCCGATGGCCTTTTCCAGGCGTCGTTCGGCAGTTTTCCGCTGACTAATCTCTTGGGTCAACGTCTGATTGGCTTTGGAGAGTTCGGCCGTTCGAGATTGCACTCTCGCCTCTAATTCATCATGGGCCGCTTGAAGTGCCGCTTCCGCGTGTTTGATTTCGGAGATATCTTTTGTGAAGGTCACGAGACCGATGGAAAGGCCCCCTTCGTCGGTTAACAAGGAGAGCGACACAAGGACCGGAGTGACCTTGCCGGACTTCGTCTGCCGGAGGCCCGTGACATTGCGAACCACCTCGCCACGTTGGCATTGTGCTCGCAGTTCTCGGGCAAACTCTCGTCCCTCGGGAGGAATGAGTTTCATGATGGGGGCTCCAATCAGCTCCTCAGCTGGCCATTCATAGTCTTGTTCCGTTTCCGGGTTCACATCCATGATCGTGCCATTCAGGTCTTCGATGATAATGGGGTCGGTAGCATCCCGGAAGACTTTGGAAAATTTGCGGAGTTCTTCATTTGATCGTTTCCGATCAAGATGAATCTTGAGCATTTCGGCCAGCGAATTAATCAGGTTCCTCTCTTCTGCTAGGAAAGGGCCCTCCACTTCTTGAGGCATGTCCTCCAAATACACCACCTCCACCAACCCAGTCCGATTTCCTTGGCAGACAAATTTCGCTTGTTGGACCCACGGCGTTTCCCGGTAATTAGGGGTGACAATTCTCATGCCGTCAAATTCGATTCGGCCGGCCGTGATCTCCGGGTATTGCCACGATGGGGGAAGCAAGTCAGCGATTTTTTGTAGAAGGCCTTCCGTCGATTCCTGGTCTTCTTGAAAAAGGCGAGCGGTGGTATGAAGGGCGGTTAACTCCTTTACCCGTTCTCCCAGATGATGGAGGGTCCGTTGTAACTGATCAGGAGTTTCTTGGGCAGGGTCTTTCATGGGTGGATGGGCATCTTACAGTCTTTAACCCAATGGCCAGAGTATAGTTGATACTGAAGAAAGGTGAATTCCAACGTATTAAGAAGGGAAAGAAAGGCTTTGTCAACCTAATGGCAGACAGTTGAGCGGAAGGTATTTTGCCGAGATAGATGTCCCTCTTTCATGGGGAAAACAACTATCTTTGGCATTTTCCAAACTCCCCTTTACGGTGTGGAGCAGGACGCCGGAGATTTTTGAGGGAGTATCTCTTGAAGTAGAAGTTCTGCCTGTGCGAAGGGGTCCTGGCCTTCACCAGGGAAAAACAAAAAGTGCCCCATTTTCCGGTTTGGTCGGGGCGTGTCTTTACCATAGAGATGAAGCTGAACGTTTGGATGCGACAGGAGACGGTCCCAGGGTGGAGAACCATTTTCCCAGAGGTTGCCGAGTAAGTTGATCATCACCGTAGGTGTAAGCAATGATGGGGCTCCCAAGGGTAATCCACAAATCGCTCGCACATGCTGCTCAAACTGTGAGGTGATGCATCCCCCAAACGTAAAATGGGCAGTATTGTGTGGACGTGGCGCTACTTCGTTGATCAGAAGGGTCTCGTTGGCCAAGAGAAAAAATTCAATGGCCATGATCCCACAATAATTCAGTTTTTCAATGAGGGTAGAAGCGATTTCTATGGCCTGTTCCTGGATGTGTAGTGGTACATCAGCAGGCACTTTTGTGGCATGAAGAATATTGTTTCGATGAACATTTTCGGCTACCGGAAACACGCGAATTTCCCCAGAACGACTGCGAGCGACAATAACGGAAATTTCTTTTGTAAAAGGAACAAGCGCTTCCAATACCGAGGGGACCTCCTTGACGGTCTGCCATGCTTCATAGAGAGATTCCCTACTCTCAACCCGAATTTGTCCTTTCCCATCATATCCCGAACGGCTGGTCTTCAATATCCCTGGAAACCCTGCCTGCTGCCCAACCGTGTGTAATTCGGAAAGGGTGGTGATACCCCCAAAGGAGGTTTGTGGAAAACCGTAACTTCGGAGAAGTTGTCTTTGCTTCAGGCGGTCCTGAAAGACGGCGAGGTGTTCACTTGTGGGGTATGTGACTCGGACGGTGCCGATATCTCCAAGGAGTTCCGATGGGATGAGTTCTGTTTCGATCGTGACCACATCGACGTGTTGGGCAAAGTCCAGGATATTCTCCTTGCACTGGAAATCCGATTGCAGGTGAAAATCGGCGACTTGACCGGTTGGACAGTTTTCCTGTGGGTCCAACACCCCAACTCGATAACCCATACGGTGGGCTTCCAGGGCCATCATCCGCCCGAGTTGGCCTCCTCCCATGATTCCGATGGTCTGCCCTGGAGAAATAATATTCACGGAAGTTCCTCCAATGAGGGCTTGAAAGTGTGTTCTTGATAGGATCGCAACCGTTGTTCTAGATCGGGGTCGGAAATCCCTAGAATCGCCGCTGCTTGAAGTGCCGCATTCATGGCTCCATCTTTCCCAATTGCATGGGTCGCAACTGGAATGCCTTTCGGCATCTGAACGATGGAGAGTAAGGAGTCAAATCCCTGAAGAGCGCGGGATTGAACAGGAACGCCAAGGACAGGGAGAGGGGTGTGCGCCGCTGTCATACCAGGTAAATGGGCAGCGCCTCCGGCTCCCGCAATAATGATACGCAGACCCCGTTCTTCGGCAGTTCTGGCGTATTCAGCCGTCCAATCCGGGGTGCGATGGGCAGAAACGATGCGGCACTCATGGGGAATGCCAAGTTGGGTTAAAATATCACTCGCAGGACGCATCGTTTCCCAATCGCTGCGACTCCCCATGATAATCCCGACCAATGGTTTTGGTGATTTGAGGTTATCAGACATTTTGGAGGTCTGCCGACAGAATTAAGGATGACACATTTTACCCGAGGACTGTTTCTCGGGTGACGGTTGTTCTCCTCCCGCCTGTTTTTAGTAGGCCGCGGGTTTAGACATTGGCCTGTTCGAAATCATTTCCATGACACGGAATCGGTCAAATTGGGCCACCATGTCATTTTTAGTCACGAGGCCGACATGGCCTTTCTTTTGTATGGGTTCGGAGGCCATCACATGTGTCGCAAACCCGTCAACATAGATCTCCAATCGCGGGTGATCCACATGAGCCGAATTCACAGTCTGAACCCGGAGGACGTGCCATGGGCCGGGCTTCGACTTAAAAGGTCCTTCACCAAGGAGCTTTGGGACTCCATCGTGGACCCGGTATATGCTCATTCGGTTGGTCTGAGGACTTAACGTGACCGCGTTAAAGTTTCGAGAATCTTTTGCAGCAAGCACAATGCCAGCTTCCCCCTGAGCCTCCGTTGAGGTTTGGCGCAAGTAGACGACCATGTCAGGCAACTCGTGGGTATGCTGTTCCCCAAGCAAGACATGAAAACACGATTCGTTTGAACAGGGTGAGCTCTGAGTGAGGATTTGGGTAGGGGAGGGGGCATCTGGAGCTGTCTCAATCTTCCAGTCCCCCATGACGCCTTCGCGGTTGCTCCCGGCCACAAATCCCAATGGCAGTTCACCTTTCGTCTCTTGGTCGAAATTCCAGGTTTTAAAAAAGTTCCGATCCTGAACGCGCGCATGAACCTCCTTAGGCATGACTTCGGGAGACCGAGGGGGAGCGGGCATTGTGATCTGGCTTCCTTCCTCTATCAATGCTTTGACCAGGTCATTTCCCACAAGATGGTCCCACATGCCCGCAACATCGGAAAGTTGATCATGCCATGTTCGAGCTGCGGTGACGTGTTGTTGAAGCCGGGATTGATCCCGAGGCACTGATAGGGCATCCAAAATCACCAACGCCTCTATGGCGGGGAGTTTGTCGATTGGGGCTTTTGCCAATGCCAGGGCCTGTCCGGCTTCTTCTCGAGACTGGGACATCCAAGGATGACTATATCGGCGGTTCCAAGACAACCATTGTATTCGATCCCAGGCAATTTCTGAGAGGAGTTGCGCTCGTCCTTGATCGTCATGAGGACCAAGGTGTTGTAACAAGTCCTCGTGGATGGCCAACGCTGAGGCGGAATCATTGTTCCACCGATGGATGGCCCCTACTATGCGTTGCATTTCCGCATTTCCCTGCCCACCTTGAATGGCCGTCTCCAAAGCTGGCAACGCTTGATAAAATGCCTCCGCGGCAAAGGAATGTCCGACCGCCACCTCGGTGAACTCTTGCCGCCAGGTTTGGGCTTGAATGTCCCAATAGAGTTCTCCTAACTTCTGGCTGAGGGATGCATCTCGGGATGTGATGTTTCCTTTCTTCAGGCCCTCTTGAATAAACGCCAAATAGAGGTCCATGCCGTATACGGCATTGACTCGGGGCTCCTTGGGGGCAAGAAGAAGGAGTCTTTGATATTTTCTGATTCGCTCCTGAATTGAGGTAGCTTGGCGGGCGTCTTGAAGGCCTTCTTCAAATCGTGCCTGGTTTTGGCTTCGGTCCCACCACTGGGGGGAAGTAGGCACGATCCCAGGCGTGGAGGGTTCGGCAATGCGGGGAGCATTGGGGAGGGCTTCATTCACGATGGCTTGGTCGACAGGGTACCCCAAGGGTTTGAGTCCCCGAACAACGCTAAAGCGGGCGATAAGACTTTTAACCGGACCATATCGACGAACCACCGGGCTCGCCCACCATGGCTCGTCGGGAAGTAAGGCCAGCGGGGCGGTGAGAGGGTCAGGGTAGGTCACCAACAGGTCTACTCTGACTTTTTGAACCTCCGCTAGTTCTTGCTCCCTATCGATGATCAGACCAGCCGGAAGTGGGTCATACACCTTCTGTACCTTAAAAATAGGGGCAGGTGCCGAGGGACTTTCCCGAACAATATACGGAGCGGCGGCTATTGCAGGAGGATAATCTTCCCAAAAATCCGCATGCTGATGTGAGGCATGGATGAGCCCAAATCCCGTTCCTCTGCCCAATGCCCCAAAAATTCCAGGCTCTGTTTCGTCATGAACCAACTGCTGTTGAGCCGCCTTGGTTGAATCCCAACAACTTTGGGGTGAGGCTTTGGAGGCCAAACATCCAAGGTCCAAGGCCGCCCACTTTTCCACCTCTCCGGCTGCCATGTTCTCGGCATATTCTACAACCAGGTTACCCAATTTGTTGAGAGATGTTCCGGGATCATCAGCAAAGGCCAGTGAGGTGATGGCCACAGGGACTCCCGCAAATATGGCCGTTAGAGCCACGACATGAAAAAAATGTTGAAAATTCCGAGTCATAATAGTTCCTCTACATCAAAGAAAAGTGGTCAAAAGATAACGAGCAATTTTAGATGTTTCTCTTCTTGTAAGCTAAAAAACCTTTAGTGTTCAAGTAGGCCTAAGAGGCTTATGCCTATTCCTTGGACCACTCAGGATAGCCATTCCATAAGGCGAAAGGCCACCCCATAGTTTGATTGGGGCCATCCAAACCTCGGAATTTCCAATCAGTAGGCTTTGGAATATCCGGGTTCCCCGTGGTATTCCAGGACTTTTTTGAGCTGCCGACCACGACCATTTTTGACTGAGTTTGGCCAACTCCCTAAGGGTTATGCCAGCAGTTCAGTGAGGGTGCGGGTCCGGATAGCTTAGCTCGGACCCTGGAGTAGTTTGAAGAGGCGAGGCCAGTCAGGACATTCGCCTATTTCACCATTGGGAGGTAATCCTATGCAAGAAAGATCATGCAGCTAAGGAATATATGCTACGTGTTTGTTTCAGTCTCCAATGAAACACACCTGGAATACGTTAGAGTGTTTGCTTTTCCGAGAGAGGCAGTGAGTGGCTCATTGGCGGTGAATTCACAAGTTTAACAATACTCTTGTTTTCTAAACTCCCTTTCCACACGGTTCAACTGCCAGGATGGTTAGAGGACGGATTGGTAGACCTATTGTTGCGCCATCGTCTTTGTTTTATTCACTTCCGGCCGGACCCACTGATAGGTATCCAGTGGGCCGACAAGTGGAAAGCGTTTCCCGGTGAAGAGGTTGTGAAATAGTTTGGGGTGGAAACCCTGTTGTTAGGTCATTTATTAATATTGAGTGCCGGTAAGGCGCTAAGCCATAGGGGGGTAAATGGTAAGAATATTTTTTCCTGATTCGTCTGCCATACCTGTAAAAATAGATAAATAAGTTTCAGCGGGGCTTCCTATGGCCTCAAAGGCCTCCTGGGTCAACTGCTCAAGCTCTTGATGTGATACCAGGGCTTTGATGGGTTGCGAATCCATGACAACCATGAGCATTCCTCCTTCGCATCCATGATGCAGAATTGAGGTGTCCAATTGAGAGCGTTTTTCAGTATAACGACCTGCAATATGAATTAATGAATTGGAGCCAGATTTTTTGTGTTCTGGGAAACTGTATTTCTTTTCACTCGACCGTATGACCTCTATGGCCAGGAACTTCTTGTTAAAACGCCCCAGCAGATCAACCTCTTTTTGAGATTTCATTGGTCGTAAAGGCTTTAGATCATGAAAACCCTGGTCATTAAGAATATTGATTGCCCGTAAAACCCCCAAAAGAGCCTGAAAATTATTATCAGCAAAATCATTTTGGTTAAACCTGATTTCCTCATAAAGTTTATCAGGGGGCATTCCAGTTGCCTGACTTGCATTATTAAAGACAGCATTAATTCCTCTCCATGTTTTGTCATATCCCTGTTTTTTTATAGCTTCAATGAGTTTGTGATTTGGCTTTTCTTTTATAAAGCGCTCAAAATATTCCCATAATTTCTGTGGTATAGCGGGATATTGCGAGGAAGAAGGGGACATATTAAATTTGGAAGGTTAAATGAGAAACTAACTCCGAAAAACAGGTTTTTCCCCTTCCCCTACCTCTTTTTGTTAGCCAAGGAACGTGCCACTTGAAACGCTTTCTCCATATCGGGCATGTGCCCTAAATCAGGGGTCACTTGGAGATATCGGATCACATTACCCTCGTCCACAACGAGGATGGCTCGGGCCAAAACATGCGGACCTTCCAAAAGGAGTCCGTGGGTTTTGCCAAAATGCCCACCCCGAAAATCAGATAAAAATTTCACGTTATTGATTCCCGCCCCCTTCGCAAAGCGATCTTGTGCGAACGGGGTATCCACACTAATGGTGATGAGGTCGACTTGTTGATCCAGCCCCTGATTTTTCTCACTCAGATAATGCGTCTGTTGCTCACAGACAGTGGTGTCCAGCGAAGGAACCACATTGATGAGCCGAACCGATCCACCTGTATCGGCGATGTCGATAAGCGATAGATCCCCTTTGGCTACGCTGACGGGTCGCAGTTTATCGCCAACTTGCATGGACATGCCGCTCAACGATAAAGGGTTGCCTTTGAATTGAACGGTCGAGCCTTGGCCCGTACCGGTAGATGTGGTGTCTACCTGAATGTCTTTATACGTAAACCCTTGTTCGGAATGAGGACCTAATCCCGTACAACTTGCCAAGGCTGTGGTCGTGAAAATGAGAAGGATCCCAATAAATGGTTTGGTCAGCATCGGTAGTCTCCTTACATGTGTAGGCTTGAATTGGAATAGTCCTTTGGTTGAAACGTCATGTGGCTTTTGGGAGTAAAATTGTAGCAATCCATCAAATCTTTCTCGAGAAGGAATCGAGTTTCACCAGGAAAAACTCCATACCCGCTGTTGAAAGACAGGGACTCCCAAATAGGCCATTTCCGGAAACGGGTTCAAATCAGATTTTTCGGAAGAGAGGCTTGAGGTGATGTTCGTGCAAGTGCTTAAAAATTATGATGGGTCCTTCGAGAATCCAATCACTTGCCCGCTGATCAAAAGGCGCAAACACCGAACTTCGATGTAAGGTTGGTTTGGCCTTGGGTTACCCTTTAAAAACCAAACCGACGACATTTTGGCAATTCAGAAATTTTGTGTTTTTCCTATTCCCAGCTAAGGTCAAGACATTTCAATCTTCGAGATACCAAATGAGCGTATATCAATGAGTAACCCGTTGGATACACCCTGGCCCTCAGTTCATCTTATTGGGGGATTCCTGGACGATTCCTGCCTGGAAAAGTACAGGGGTGTATGAGCCAAGGTAGCATGGACGAATATTCTCAAGGTTTAAGATGGCATTGCTGGGTGTGATCCCCTTTCGTCATGCTCTCCCTGATTGTGTGCCAGCATGGTTTTGAACATCTAAAGAAAGTTTTTTATCCTGCCCCCTCCAATATAGTCCATCAAAACACCCGCGCTCCCTCTTTACTGTCCTGCGAGTGCCGGTAGGTTGATTCCCCCGCGCTCCAGCCCCATGATGACGGTCAAGGCAGCCGGGGAATGTTGGACGATTTCTTTCTGTACTTCGATTCGACGAAGGTCGACAAATTCTAAAGCAGTTAAACCCAAAGATTCCCGATAGGCCCGATCGGCTTTCCCACGTTGTTTTTCGGCTTTCTCACGGGCTTCCTCCGCCTTCCGAAACTCTCCCATCGTAATCTTGCGTTGTTCTTGAATGATGGTCTGAGTCGTCTGGTCGACCACACCTTTTGGAGGGAGAATGCTCCCGACGACCACGCGATTCAACCGAACGGGGATGCCTTGCTCCTCAATGAGCTTTTTTCGGACTTCTTCCGCTATGGCGTCCTGCAACTTCCCCCTTATGGTCGGCTCGGTGGTCAGTTGAAAGAGGGGGTATTTCTGAACCTCTTCTCGTACGAAGGTCCGGAAGGCTTCTTTAACGTTATTCTGATACCAATCGGGCCCATACTTGGAAATCAATTCCGGCGATCGGCCTTCGAGGACATTCGCGATCAGGAAGGCATCAAATGATACAGGGGCATTCTCGGCTGAAATGATATCGAAATGTTCCGAGTATTGAATTGGCCGTATGTCCACAGGGATGACCTTTGTCGTCGGTGCAATAATCACCCGACCGGTCTTGGCGGGAACCGGATCGACGCCACCATGTCCGAACAAGAAGGGTTGTTCCACTAATACCCCTTCGTGCCCCGCGTCGATCGCGACACACCCGACGCTCATGACTCCAAAACTCATCATCAATCCTCCTAACAATAGGGTAGTCTTAGTCATAGATCCCTCCTTCCGTAGTGAATGATGATTTAGAAATGGGAATAGCTCTTAATTATCATCTCACTTTCAGGGATCAAAGCCCAAATGGGTAATGGAAATCGGGCCCCATGGACATAGGGTGAGGTCGTGAAATGTCATATATTTACGTATGATCGAAGTAATCCCAACTACGGAAAACATGTCAAAAGCGATTTCTTCCCAATTAGGGGCCTGGGGAGAGGGAAGCAAAAGTGTTAGAAACAGCAGATAGAACGTACAAGGATCGAAATGGTGGCCTGCTGATGAAGAGGCCGATGGCGGGAACGGTTCAAACGCCAGTAAAAATTGGCAACCCACACTCCATTCCTACTTAGTGGGCTGTCAGCCCATTTGCCTTCCTAGGGTGCTTTCGGGTGGGGATTGCTCTTTATAAGGTTTCTGGCAAACACCCTGCCATTACTTGTAAGGAGGTCTTTTTCTTGAATTTAGCGAAGGGAGGCCCAACAATGCGGGGCCATCCTAGTTCAGAATGTGAGCCACCTTGAAAAGAAAGGGATAAATGTCGACTTCTTATTGGGATGTGCCCATTTTAGGGAAACTCGCCTCTCAAGGCAGGTCGTTCTTGAGAACGGCACGGAAGCGGATGGTGCCCTCGCGCACTTTCTGAATGGCCGCATTCGCGGTCCTATGCGTAAATTCTTCAATAATCGGTTTGATGTCATTTGCAGCCGCGAACTCGAGCATTGTACGCATCTGATGGCTCGAACCGATGGGAGAGGCCGACAACGTCAGGCGGTTGAACATGAGCGGCATCAGGCTGAAGTTTTCGACCTTATCGGGAACGCCGACAAAGTGCAAAGTGCCATAAGGGCGCATGAGACCAACGTAGGTGTTGATATCCATGACGCCTCCGGATACACAGAAGAGGAGGTAGTGAAGTTTGCCGGCATGAGCGGCCATGTCTTTGTCGTTAGACGAATCGATGAAGCCCGTAGCACCCAGTTCCTCGCAGAATGGCTTTTTACTGGTGCCCCGAGAGACGGCAAACGTTTCAGCCCCCATCTTGGAAGCGAACTGTATGGCCATATGGCCGAGCCCGCCAATACCAACAATGCCAACCCGCGTGCCCCCTAGGTTCCACCTCTGGCCAGCATAATCGTACAGTGGGGCAGCCACCGTGAGGCCACCGCACATCAAGGGACCGACGTATTTCTCACCATAGCCTGCTGGAATCTTGAAAAGGAAACGAGAATCAGTGCGAAGATATGAGGAGAACCCGCCGTGGTGCACGTGCTCGCCGGTCTCGTCCACGGTGTTTTCAAAGTAGGTGAATTTTCGGCTGGGGCAGAGATTGTCAATTCCATCCTTACAGTTCTCACACTCCCCGCAGGCTTGGGCCAGCGCTCCGAGGCCAACCACATCTCCGACTTGTAGGTTCTCGACGCTGGAACCAACCGCAATCACGTGGCCAACCACTTCGTGGCCGGGGACGAGAGGGTACCGAGAGAACCCCCAGTTGTTGTCGATCATGTGGTGATCTGTAGCGCAGACGCCATTGTATGTGACCCGGATATCCGCATCGAGCTTCGCGAGTGGCTTTGGTGGGTACTTGTATTCCTCTACGTTGGCTTTGGCCTCTAAGGCCGCCATGGATGTAATCAGTTCGGGAATTTGATCAGACATAGGGGATTCTCGCTTGAGTTAAGGATTGATGTGAAGTGGCGAGTCAGGTTTCTCCTAGTATCGTTAAGGTAATCAAATTTCTTGTTGCCTGTCAACCAACCGGTTGGTAGAATATGCAGATGCGTGAAAAAATTTTGGATGCGGCACAAGCCATGGTCCAGGACCGGGGGTTGCATGCCATGAGTTTTCAGGACTTAGCTAATGCCGTTGGGCTCAAAAAACCCAGTCTCTTTCATCATTTCAAGAATAAAGACGATCTGGCGATGGCTTTGTTAAAACGATGTCAAACGACTTACGGCGCCCAATATGCGGAAATATTAGACAAGGATCTTTCGGCGCCAAGGAAACTGCGCCAAATCGCCAGGCTTTTTGAAGCTGGGCTGAAAGCGAATCAATTGTGCTTGCTCGGGGCTTTAGGAAATGGCAGCGGAATGCTGTCGGATGAGTTAAAGGCCGAACTTCAAGTCACAGCCAATGTCACAATCGATCGGTATACGGCTGTCTTTCATCACGGCCGGCAGGAGGGTACATTGAAGTTCCAGGGTTCCTCAAAGCAGGCGGCAACGAGTTTCCTAGCTATGCTTCAAGGGTTGCAAGTCCTTGCTCGAGCAAAGAATGATTTCCCGGCCTTTACCAAAGCAGCCTCTTCGTATATCAATTCAATTGCTGGATAGCCTGGGGAGTTAAATCGGTCCAAAATTTGGGTTGATGTATAGAAGGCACCGGTAAGTTTGGAGCTAAGTGCTCTTAACAGGTGAAGGTGCACAAAAATTTGTCAAATTGACAATTGAATATGGTGGGAGAACACCTTATGCCAACCATGAAGCTGTCCTCAGGAAGTCCACTGCCGGACATCACTCTGCCGACCGTTGGCAGTGGAATGACTACCCTAGGAAAACCAGAGAAACCTGGAAACTGGATGCTCGTGTTTGTCTACCGCGGGTGGCATTGCCCAGTCTGCAAACAATACCTTACACGACTTGAAAGTTTGAAAGAGAGTTTTCTGGGGACAGGTGCCGAGATCATTGCGGTCTCGGGAGACCCCGAGCATAAAGCCATATCAATGACCGAATCTGTGGGAATAACCTTTCCCGTTGCCTATGGATTGTCCATTACGCAGATGCGGGATCTGGGACTTTATATTTCCCATCCCCGATCTCCACAAGAAACCGACCGGCCTTTTGCCGAACCCGGTCTGTTTGCAGTCAATGCCGAGGGGAAGGTTCAGTTGATCGATATTTCCAACACCCCGTTCAATCGAGCGGATTTGGGAGAGTTGCTGGAAACCGTAGAGTGGATCCAAGCGAATCATTATCCAATTCGTGGGACGTATGAATGAGGACATACGAATTTAAGAGATCCCAGAGCGCGCCTTTCGAAAGGCATGCCTAAAACGATTTTTCTTCCGATTTCAAGTAGGGAAGGAGAAAACCAAAGTGCTAGAAATATATGGTGGATCGCACCGCGCTCGCAGCCGGACCGCAGATAAAGAGTTCGCCGTTATCAAACCGAGCCCCATCCCATAATTGACCCTAGAAAGATGTGTGGAAAACAGGTCTGAACCCTGGAGTTAAGCTGGGTCCATGAGTGTTTTTATTGATGAAGACTTAGGGGAGGACGAGGGATGGTCAATGAAATCAGGTCTTCTGATGGGCCGCCAGTGGACCTGATCCAGAGATGAACCTTTTGGGTAAAGGATTAAACGAACATTCAGATAATGAAACCTGTATAAGGGCCAGTTTTGGCTCAGGGGTAACAATAGAAGATCCAGATACACCACACCTTTGAGCGATCATGTGGGGAGCAGAAAGGCCACTCCCCACATTTCACATTTGTGATAACAGACTCAAGGCACGAAGGCTAAACCAAAGGGATTCAAGTCCACGGTCACCGCTGTTTTAAATACCGGCATGGGATCTTGTGAGGTGGTGGTGTAGACCGTCACCGTATCGGCGGTCGCTCCAGAGTGTGTTACGTAAATCTTGTTTCCATTAGGTGTCAAGGCGATATTGTGGGGAGTGGGATAGGGCGTCGTGTCGACCGGATTTCCGGTCACCGTGTTCGTTCGGATATCGATCGTAAACAATCCATCGACCCCTCCATTCGCGATGTTGGTGGTGTAAAAGGTTTTGCCGTTTCGGGTCATCCCCGCACCATGCGCATTTGGGACGGCAATAGACGTCACTTCATCGAGGGTCTCGCGACTCAACACGAGGACCTCATTAGCGTTTTGGGTCGGAACATACAACAATTGATTTCTAAGGGTAAGTGAAACATGAGGATCTTTGCCGACTGGCTGCTGGTCAACCTCAGCAAAAGTGCCTCGGCTATATTTTACGATGTAGTCGTTGGGCCCAGCCACGCCGATCATGGAGATGTAAGCGAAACGAGTATCCAGGACGACATCGTGAGGTTTTCCTCCATCGCTTACGATATCAGCCGGCATGGGCACGGTGGTGATCACTTGCAAATTCAGAGGGTCGATTACCGTGGCCGTATTGTCTATATCATTATTCACCCAGAGCTGGCTGTTCTGGGGGTCGGCCCACATATGAAAAATCCCATTCCCTGCTGGGACTTCGTCCACCACGGAGAAATCGTCGGCATCGAAAACGACGACCTGATTATTGGCCCGATCTCCTACAAAAACCCGATTGCCTAGACGTGTGTATACGACATACATGGGCTCGGGGTTCGTGCCAGGTAGTGTAATTGTGTCTGCGACTTGATCGGTCAGGGTGTTAATGATGGAGATTGTGCCAGAGGCTCGGTTGGCCACAACAATCTTCCCCGCAACCGATTGATCGCCGGGGGACATCGCCCCTGCGGGAAGATAAGCACCTGCCAGGATGATCCCATTCAGGGAGATTACGAGGGTAAAGAGGACTATCAGATTACGTTTCATAAATGATTCTCCTTAATTTCCTGCACCGATTTCTGATACAGGTCTTTGAAATAACATCAGAATTTACAAAATGGTGCGGTTTTCTTCAGTCTTCAGTCAATCCCCCTCCTTTGGGGGGTCTGGGAATAAGAAGATTATGGTATGTTCCGGGAGGGGTTCCTTAAAGAGGTTATTGATCACAGTTCTGCTTTTTTGGGGCGCTTAAGTTTTTCAAGAAATCGTAACATTATCATTACGTTGCGGTTTCTAACCTGCTCTTGAATGTTTTTCCGCCTTTGTTTGAGATTGCTTGACTTTTGGGAGAGTGAGAGGATTACTCTACGTTTAAAGCAGGTTTTAGGGCTCATACCATGGAGGTGTATTATGGAACGTTTTCCAATACCCTTTGGATTTATCCTTTTTCTTGCCTTAGTGGGTTTCCCGGCTACCGGGGTAGAGGGGTCCAGTCACATGGATGCCCCCCTCATCACCTTCGATGATGCCGCCAACACGACCGATGTGTATGCCTTCAGAAGTCAAAGTGGGGGGACGCAATATTTAACCACTGCCGTGGCCGTGTATCCATTCGAAGATCCAGGAATCGGGCCAAATGCTTATCAATTCGATGACAACGTGCGGTACGAAATCCATGTCTCCCTGGGGTCGGACCTTCAAGAAGGAAAAAAGACATTAAGCTATCAATTTCGATTTAAAACCCAAGTGCAAAATCCCAACACCATTCTTCCTCTCACTGGACCAGTTGAAAATGTCGGGGACAGCAACCAGAACCTCCGCCAGACGTACACCGTTACCAAAGTGGATCACCGCACCCGTACCGAAACCAATTTGTCTGAAGGACAGACTCTCATGGTCCCACCCAACAATCAGGGAAACCTGACCCCTGAATACCAAGCGGCCGGCCCCAACTCTAACCGAGGGGATAACCCCGCGCAGAGTGGGGCGACGACTGTTGATGAGCTTGATAAGTACACCAAGCAAGCCATAAATACTCTCTTAGATGGCTATCTGAGTTTTGCGGGACAACGGGAAGATGGGTTTTATGCCGACATTCAATCGGTCTTTGATCTAGATTTTGTTTTTGGTGGGCCTAACAAACCGGCAGATAGTCAACAGGGATTTAATGTGCACACCTTTGTGTTGAACATTCCCCTCTCGGAACTCGAGGGATTCCCCGAGGCAGGCGTCCATGCCACAACCAGTCGGCCGCAAAGAACTTCTTTGAGTCGCCGCCCCGAAGCGCAAAATGATCGCCTTGGCGGGCCCTTTGTTCAGGTTGGGCGACAAGGGAATCCGTTGTTCAACGAGGGGTTTGTGGCCATGGGCGATAAAGATTTGTATAGCCGGACGGACCCTACCCGTGATGTGGCGCTGTTTGCGAAATATGCGGAAGACCCAGAACTCGCACGCCTTATAGGGCTATCTATCGGGAATGATGTACGAGGCATTTTCATTCCTGATGTGATCAAAGTTTACCTGAATACGGGGCCCGCCCACTTGGCTGGTGACCCCGAGTTTAATCGGCTGAGTATTTTTGGTGGGGATGTCTTGTCAAGTCCTACCGGAGGAAACGTCCCAGGAGGCTGGCCCAATGGGAGACGGTTCGGAGATGATGTGCTGGACATAGGGGTTTTGGCCGTGGTTGATGGGCTCATCTCGGTTCCTACGCCAATTAATATCGACAAGGTGCCGGCCAATGACATCCCTTATAACAAAGTTTTTCCCTATGCCGCCACACCCCTCAACGGGCGAAGCCATAAGCACGACTGTCTTCTTTGCTCTACCCCATAACCTGTCACGGGGGTAAGGTGTTTCCTTACCCCCGCTCCTTCCTTTCCCTGGTTGCTCCTTAAGCCCGGTTTTTCGGACCAATCTTCCTCTAATTCTTTTGCCCCTTTCCCTTTGGTAGGGAGCCCTTTCCACCGGTGAGGAATTTTGGTTCCTCCCGTTTTGCAGGCGAAAAGGGGTATTCTCCTGAGGTATCGTATAACACACTATTGAGATATCTTAGATGTAGGTGAGAGTTCATGCTTTTGACGTTCAAACATGTTGCGCTGTTTCAATGCATCATCTTGTTTGCGGTCTGCCTCACACAGGTTTGGGCCGAACCCTACATTCCGAAAAACGATGGGCAAGTTCTTGAACATGTCTCCTCGTCTCAGGATCCGCTGCAACGAAAACTGCGGCCGTTACGAAAAGCCTGGGAACAGGATCCGAAAAATTTACCCCTCGCCCTGCAACTCGCCAAACGGTACAGAGAAATCGGAAGGACGAGCGGAGACCCACGATATTACGGGTACGCACAAGCGACTCTCTTTCCCTGGTGGGACCTCCCCGAGCCACCCATCCAAGTGGTATTGCTTCGCGGGATCCTTCGCCAAGCCCGGCATGAGTTTACAAAAGCTTTGGATGATCTATCGCGGGTTCTGAAGGTTCAGCCCTATAACGCCCAAGGTTGGCTGACACAGGCCATGATTTATCAGGTTCGTGGGGACTTTGAACGTGCCCGCCAGAGTTGTCTTCACCTTGTTGGTCTTACCAGTGATCTGGTGGCCACAACCTGTGCGGCGAGCGTGGGAAGCTTGAGTGGGCAGGCAACGGAAAGCTTTGAGCGTTTGGAAAAGGTTCTCAACCAAACTTCTTCCGATCCAGCGAGGGTCCAGCTCTGGGCTTTAACCGTGTTGGCTGACATCGCCGTCCGGGTTGGCGACCACCTCTCCGCTGAACGCTACTTCACCCGGGCGCGGGCTTTTGGGATTCAGGATACGTATTTGCTGGAGGCCTATAGCGATTTCTTGTTGGATACCGGACGGGCCAAGGAAATTCTTGCGTTGCTTCAAAAAAACCAAAAACCAGATGGGTTGCTCCTTCGATTGGCTTTAGCCGAACAGCAACTCAAGATCTCCGCAGTACACGAACGGGTGGCCAGTCTTCGCAGGCGTTTTTCTGAAAGTCGGTTGCGGGGTGATCTTCCTCACCTCCAGTTGGAAGCACGGTTTGCCCTCTCGATTCTGCAGCAACCGGAAAAAGCCCTCGCCCTAGCCCAAGAAAATTGGAACATTCAGGGAGAACCATGGGACGCTCGTATCTTCCTGGAGGCCGCCTTGAACCTGAATCAGCCTCAGAAAGCCCAACCTGTTTTGGAATGGATGGAATCCGTTCATTTGGAAGACGTGCGCCTGCAAAAGGTCATCGACCGATTTCCATGAATCAATCATTTCTCAGAATGAGTCTAGGATTAATGTTGGTCTTGTCGCCCACCTGGGTTTCTGCCCATAAACCCAGCGACAGTTATCTCACCTTGACCCTTGAAGAATCTAAGATTCAGGGAAAGTGGGATATGGCTTTACGAGACTTAGAGCATGCCATTGGTTTAGATGCCGATCAGGATGGCGCGATTACCTGGGGTGAAGTCCGGGCGGGACATGGGAGGATTGCTGCCTATGCTCGGTCGCGTTTAGAAATCTCCCAGCAAGGGATTCCCTGCGAGACACATCCGGACCAACACCTGGTCGATCATCACAGTGACGGGACTTACGCCGTATTGACGTTTTCAATTACCTGTCCTCGAACAACGAGTGTCCTTCAGATTGAATACAATCTGTTTTTTGATCTGGATCAATTACATCGTGGCCTGTTGCGGGTGGAAGAGGAAGGGAGAACCCAGACCTTTGTCTTCCATCCACAAAACCGGACCTTTTCCCTCAATCTTGCCATCCCTTCTTTCTGGGCGACATTTCAGCAGTTTGGGGTAGAGGGGATCTGGCATATCTGGACAGGATATGATCACCTCTTATTTCTCCTGAGTCTGCTCTTGCCTGCGGTGTTGGTATGGGAAAATGGACAATGGAAAGCCATGCCTTCTTGGGGTTTTGCCTTTTGGGAAGTGGTGAAAATTGTCACGGCGTTTACTCTTGCTCATTCACTCACGCTTGTTCTGGCAGTCTTCCAATTGGTCAGTCTCCCTTCGCGGTGGGTGGAGGTTGCCATTGCGGCCTCGGTCCTGGCCGTGGCTCTTCACAATCTTTTTCCTTTCATTCACAAGCGCATATGGTTAATGGCCTTTGGATTTGGCCTTGTCCATGGGTTGGGGTTTGCATCGGTTCTTAAAGATTTGGGTCTAGCCGGAAGTTCTTTCTTATCGTCTCTAGGAGGATTTAATGTGGGGGTGGAATTGGGCCAACTTGCCATTGTCACCCCCATCTTGCTTCTTACCTTCGGGGTACGAGAAAACTGGTGGTATCAAACTCTTTTCTTAAGACTGGGCTCCTGCCTCATCGCTATGGTGGCCCTTGTGTGGTTGTGGGAACGAAGCCTGAACTGGCCCATCCTTCCATGATGTTGTAGGGGAAAGAGGACGTCAGGGCCTGAAGCATACAGTGGGGTCGTACAGGGATCGACTCTGTTATCTTCTGAAACACTAAATTTTTCCTTAATCTGAGATAATTTCATTCCTAAAATTCTAGATCAGAACTCGGCGATGCCTGAAGTGGGCAGGTCAGTTTTTCTGCTATTAATCCGAATTCTCCACGAGGAGTTAGGCTGGTGTGAGCGAGGGGTCTCAGGTGCGCGGCTTGGTGGCTTTGGCGATAACATAATCAGCGGTGCCGATTCGTTTCTCCCAGAATGCAATTCCCTTTCCCCGGTCTTGCTCTGTGAATTCGAACGAGGTTCCTTCCAAGTCGGCCACGGTGCCATCCTTCTGGTCTTGATTCCTCCACTGTAAAAATTTGTACGATACGTCGTAGACCTGATTCGCAATGGACGAGACCACCACATCCTCGAAGCCTGCCACTCTTAACTTTTCCGCATAAACGTGGCGATCGTACATGTTGGCGACGGGTATGTAGTGCTGCCTCATTCCATATCGCTGTTTTAATGTGAGAGGCTGCTGCCCTGGGGCGGGAATCATATCTGCCAGTACTAGGACTCCTCCTGGGTGGAGCATTCGATGCGCCTCGGAGAAAAATTGTTCTCGAGTGTTGAAGTGCAAAGCCGACTCTAGTGCGATGACTTTGTCAAAGGTTCCTGGCTCGAAGTTGAGCTTTACGGCGGATCCGTGGATCAACTGAATTTTGTGATTTAAGCCGGCTCGCTTTACCCGCTCCTGTCCCACATCGACATGTAGGCGACTGATGTCAACACCGACAATATTTGCTACTCCGAAAGCTCTGCTCCATAGCAGAACTTGTTCGGCATAGCCGAAGCCGACATCCAAGAGTCGGTCACCGGGTCCAAGCCCCGCGGTCTCGCCCACCATCTGCGCCAAATCCCGCTGCGCTTCCCTGAAGGTCGCCGGTCCCCTCCAGTAGCCATTGTTGATCCAGCAGTTCCCTTCCATGGCGAGAATAGCTTCTCTTCCGCGCTTGCGACCCCCAACCCGACTCTCGTAAACAAAAGAAGAACTGCCCCGAAATAAGTATGTCCTTGCCCACACTAGTGGCTTGAGCGCCTTCTTCATGGCTTGGGAGAAAGGAAAGCTCATCGATATATGCTAGCTGATTTTTCCCATATTACAATGAAAAGTCATAGCAATTGGGCCTGATCAGGGGAACCTTCATTTTTCAAAACCTTCCAAGACCGAAAAAATTCATTTTTTTTGGTTCGCAGGAATAAAAGGTATCCCGAAAGCAAAACCTATTTTAAATCCTGTCCTGAGAGCCAATGTCAATATCAGGGTAATTTGAGGTTGTAAGATAGAGCTCAACTCCGAGAACGGGTCTTAACCGGGTGTATGGAATCCAAGCAATGAAGTGAGAGAGAGGGATGTGCTCGAAAAAATTGGTGGATGGTACGGGGATTGAACCTGTGGGCCGCTGAAGAAAAGGCGGATCACGAGGATGGCTCGAACATCAATACACGTGGGCAATTTCCGCTTTACCCTTGCCTCGTGATCCTTCAGGTTTTTTGCCTCCCGCTGTCCGAAAAGGCCTCTTTTTATTTCCCACGGTAACCACTCCGAAACATTAGCTAGCTGTTCTTGACTTCTTCCTTCTAGGGTTTGCTCGCTCTTCGATTCCCAATGAGGGCCGATGTGGTCCACCCCTCATCGTAGCCAGTCTCCTTCCCTTATCCAATTTGGGGTAATTCAGAAAAGAATTCTTATTAATAATAAATTTAAAATTTAAAATTATTAGAGATATATTATTTATTTGAATTATTTATAAAAAGGCTTATACCATGAATGAAGAAGGGTGCTTGATGATCTCCAACGCATCCGTTGGAAATTTTGAGACGAAACTTGGAATGTACAGCCTTGATCGGGAATTGGGGTGCATTCCGTTAACGCATGAGGTGACCGATGAATAATGCAAGCCAATTTTCATTGGGCTCACGCCCGCTCTGGGCCATCATCTTATCCGGAGGCGAAGGCCAGCGGATGCGTCCCTTTGTCGAGTGGTGGAAGGGTCGCCCGATACCCAAACAATATTGCACCTTTGTGGGAACCCGATCCATGTTGCAACACACCTGGGATCGAGCAGCCCATCTTACGGAAAGGCCTCATACCTTGACGGTCGTGGATCGCTCCCATATTTGTTTTCTGGAGTCAGAGATTAAAGGCGTTTCAACGCCTCCTTTCATCATTCAACCCCAAGGTCGAGATACGGCAGCCGGGGTATTTCTTCCCCTTACCTATGTGTGGGCGAAGAATCCCGAGGCAACGGTCATTCTCTATCCTTCGGATCATTTCATTTATCCGGAAGATCGGTTCATCAAAATTGTATATGGAACTGTGCGCGCCACCGAGCATTGGACAAACCGAATGATCATCTTGGGCTCCTCACCCACAGGTATGGAGTCCGACTATGGGTGGATAAGGAAACGGCAAAGATTGGGGTGGGCGAATGGCGTAGAACTCTTTTCTGTGACTGACTTTAAGGAAAAACCTTCATCGAGCTCCACGCGGCCGTCCTTGGATGGGGAATGGCTGTGGAATACCATGGTCGTCGTAACCAAACTCAAAACCCTTTGGGTTGCAGGTTGGCGATGTTTTCCTGGGATCATGGAACGGTTCACGGCCTTTAGGGACGTCATTGGAACCTCCCGGGAACAAGCCATCCTAGAGAAAATGTACGAGGATATGCCAATCAGAAATTTGTCAACGGATTTGTTGGCGAAATCATTGGACCACCTGGCGGTGATGGAAATGAAAAATGTGATGTGGTGTGACTGGGGAAGGCCCGAGCGAATTCGGGACACGCTTCAAGACATTGGGCGAATCCCCACTTTTTCACTCGATTATTTCAGGACTTCTCCAAGCTGAACCTATGCTGGTAGCGGAGTGAAAAAGACGGCCTTTTAAGGGTAAGGCGAATCGTTCGGAGGAATAAGGAGAAATGGTTGAAATAACCTTAAGAGAATTTGGGATGATCCATCGTGGTTGAGCCAAATCCACCCAAATATGACTTTGATCTCGTGTGTATAGGAAGTGGCCCGGCGGGGCAGCGGGCTGCCATTCAAGCCGCGAAACTGGGGAAAAAAGTTGCCGTTATTGAAAAAAGGCGAACCATTGGAGGAACGTGTCTCGATGCCGGCACGATTCCTAGTAAAACCTTTCGAGAGGCGGTCCTGTCCTTTTCCCAGGGGCAACAGACCTGCAAAAAATATGGACTTACTGTGCCTACTCCGCCGACAGCGAGTCAACTATTGACTCGTGTCAATGAGGTGATCGATGAGGAAGGAAGAGTGCTCGAAGATCAACTCTTTCGGAATGATGTACGAATGGTCAGGGGAGAGGCGAGTTTTTGCACTCCCCATACTTTGGAAATACGGGCCGATCAAGATTCGCACCATATTACCGCACACCATTTTCTGATTGCAGTGGGCACCATCCCCGCACCACCGCCCCATGTCGCCTTAGATGGGCCCATCGTGGTGGACTGTGAAAGTTTATTGAGAATGGAGCAGATGCCAAATAAATTGACGGTCGTAGGGGCAGGGGTGATCGGGATTGAATATGCGTCGATGTTCGCTGATTTAGGGATTGACGTCACCGTGGTGGATCAAAGGGAATGTCCCTTAGAATTTTTAGATCAGGAAATTGTAGATGAATTAATCCATCTCATGCGAAACAAAAACGTCGTGTTTCGTCTTAATGAAGTCGTCAAACACCTTGACGTGGCCTCCCATCCACGAAGGCAGGCAAAAATTTTACTCGAATCGGGCAAACGCTTGGTTTCGGACATGGTGCTGTATGCCATCGGACGTATGGGGGCCACCGAAACACTCAACCTAACCAGAGCGGGGTTGGAAGCTGATGCCCGAGGTCGTTTGAGGGTGGATGAAAGTTTTCGAACGTCCATCCCACATATTTTTGCGGCTGGTGATGTGATTGGCTATCCAAGTTTGGCAGCGACCTCTTCCGAACAGGGTCGTTTAGCGGCATGCTATGCATTCAAGGTTCCCACGCATCCGATGGTAGAGCATTTCCCCATCGGCATTTATTCTATCCCCGAATTATCTATGGTAGGGAAAACAGAAGAAACCTTAACCAACGAAAATATTCCGTATGAGTTTGGAGTGGCTCGATACCGAGAAATCGCTCGGGGGGCGATTTTGGGAGACCAGGCGGGCCTTTTTAAGATGTTATTCCATCGCGAAAATTATCGTTTGTTAGGCGTTCATGCCATTGGGGTTGGTGCCACGGAATTAATCCATGTGGGACAAGCGGTGTTGGGAATGGGTGGTGGATTGGATTATTTTTTACGTACAGTTTTTAATTACCCCACGTTAGCGGAATGTTATAAAGTTGCCGCGCTCGATGCGTACAATAAATTGTTTAACGGATCTGGGCATTTTCTGGGAAGTGAGGGGAACAGTTTCAATTCCTAGCTTGGAGACAGGCAGGGACTTTTAATTTCTTGAGACGGAGGGAGGCAGGAAAGGACAGGGTATATGAAACAGAGGAAAGGCTTATCTGAAGACCGTCTCTTTGGCGGTATTCAAAATAGCCAAGACGGCAGGATGTTTAATCCGACGATCCACCGTAATGGCATAAAACCGTTCATGAAGTTCGTTTATGGAACCCACCGTGCGAACCTGGTACTGGCGAGAAATTTCTCTCGCCACTATTGAGGAGCCGGGAAAGAGACCGTGGCCTTCTTGTCCAAAGGCTTTCATGGTGGCCCCATCTTCAAATTCTCCGATGATCAGAGGGGTGATCGTATGTTTTCGAAACCACTCCTCTATTCCACGTCTCAATATCGAATTGTTGGTTGGCAAGAGGAAGGGTGCGCCATCCAAGGATCGAGGAAATTTTCGACGGTATTGGCGGGCTAATTGTTCTGTGCCGAATATTGAAACCGGAGTTTCTCCGATTAAGTGGCTATGTGCATCGACACTGACGGTGGAGGGCACAGGGGAATCTGAAATGACAATATCCAGGGTGTGAAGGGCCAGTTCCCCCAGGAGACGTTCTAAGCGTCCTTCCCAACAGACGACTTGGATGTGCTCAAATTCCTGAAAGGCAATCTTGAGTAATTTGTAAGCCACCATCTTTGGGACGACTTCGGCGATGCCCACGACCAGGCGGACTCGGTGTTGCGTTTGATTGCCAGCGAGAGTGTTGGTTAACTCTTTGCCCAGCGTGAAAATTTCTTCCGCGTAGCGGTAGGCGACTTTTCCCACGTCGGTTAACACCAGGTTTCGTCCAACCCGTTCGAATAGTTTTTCTCCAATGGCCTCCTCCAGTGTCCGAAGTTGTAGGCTGAGGGCTGGTTGTGACAGATTGAGAGAGTCACACGCCCTGGTCATGGAACCTTCACGAGCAATAGTCCAGAAATAATACAGGTGATGGTAATTGAGCCATTCCATAGGGAATGTCAGTTTATATTTATAAAATAAATTAATCAAATAATAACTTTTAATTTGTTTTGAAAGGTAATTCCCCGTATCATAGAAGGGCATATATGCGCCCTCCGAGGAGGGAGAGCTGGTGTAACTCATATAGGGTAACGGAAAAAATACAGGTAGATTTTCAGGTTCTGCGTATGGAAACGTCCCCGGTGAAAAAGGTCCATTCCAACATGACAACGGACGAAACCCTCTCTGCCGATGAGGTTTCGGTGAGCAAGAGGTCTCTGCAATCCAGGAAACTGGTGCAGGTTCCCCGACGTCTCAGTTTCTGGTCCAGGGTCGGGTTGGCTATTTTTGTCATTTTTGCAGGGATGGTGTGCTTCGTTCCTTGGACCCAGACTGTTCCGGTCCAGGGAAGGCTGTCCGCCTATTCTCCCGACGAACGTCCACAAGAAATCCATGCACAAATTAATGGGAACATTCGACAATGGCACGTGACGGAGGGGATGGGGGTGAAAAAAGGAGATCTGGTGCTCGAGCTGGAGGATGTCAATCCCCAGTTTATGGCTCAGGATCTGTTGCAACGATTGGATCAGTCTCGGGATGCACTGCAACAGCGACGGCAAGCGGCCCTCGATCGTGCAAACATTTTGGAGCGGCAACTCAAGGAAATGACCTCCTTGACCCAAGCGGCCACGGGCTCCGCGGAAGCCCGTGTGGCTGAGGCCGATCAAAAGATGCAACAAGCCGAGCAACGTGTGACCGCCGCTCTCATCGCGGAAGAGACGGCTTCCCTCAATCTCGAACGCTCTCGAGTGTTGGAAGCAGAAGGGTTGGTTTCCAGGCGAGACTTGGAACTCGCGATCCAAGCCGCCACGGCAGCCAAGGCGGATGTGCGAGCGGCCAAGGCCGCCTTGGGAGAAGTGCAGCAGGCCCGTCGGGCTTTGGCACAAAATCGGAAGCAAATTGATGCGGAATTGGTCCAACGCCTGCTTAACACGCGGTCCCAGCGAGCCACAGCCTTGGGGGAGGCGGCCAAAGCGTCAAAGGAGTTAGCGGATCTGGAATTGACGCGATCGAATGCGTTAAGGAGACGGGTCGCCAGTCAGGTGACGGCTCCTCTTGATGGCACGGTGGTTCGTCAAACCCGGATTGGAACCGGAGAAATCGTCCATCCGGGTGATCTGCTCTTTACGATCGTGCCCAGCAGTGCCAGGCCAGCTGTGGAGATGTGGGCCAACTCACTTGATGCCCCCCTTTTAAAGCCTGGCCGAGCCGTTCGCCTTCTTTTCCAGGGGGTCCCCGCCATTCCGCTGCCAGCCTGGCCGGAGTTAATGGCCGGAACCTATGACGGGCGTATTCAGGTCGTCGATCAGTCAGCTTCTACCAATGGGCAATTTCGGTTATGGGTGGTTCCAGAACCAGATGGCCGAGAATGGCCCCCTTCGGTGCAAGTGCGTCAGGGCACCCAGGTGATGGGGTGGGTGATGCTCAATCGTGTGCCGCTGTGGTACGAAATGTGGCGGCGAATTAATCTCTTCCCGCCTGACTACCATACAGAGGATATCAATTTATCGGACGTGTTGTTACCCAAGGCCGGACGGGCCAAAAAATAATGCCGGAGGAGGCCATCATGAAAACCGAACAAGCCTGCCAATTCACTGCGAGACCGATGAAGACCATGCGCTGTCTTTTCCTGACGGCGGTCCTCATGGGGGTGCTGATGACCTCAGTGTGGGCGCAGGGGAGCACTTCATCAGATCCTTCCACCCGGCAAGATCCACCTGTTTCCATCTTAACCCTTTCCTACGTACTGGCACGGGTGGAAGGAGGCCATCCCTTGTTGCAAGGCAGTCAAACGCAAAAAACGGTCGCGGCCGGCAAACTGTTAAAAGCCTTGGGACAATTTGAACCCAACTTCGTGAACGATTGGGAGTTAGAGCGGTTAGTAAAAGATGGGAAGACAAAGAGTGTCGGGTTTAATGATACGTTCGTGGAAATGCGGCATCCCTGGGGAGTGAAAGGGTTTGCCGGGTTTCGTGTGGGCCTCGGGGATGTGGAAGTCGCAGACTTATCCATCAATGAGACCAACCAGCCCCTCTTAGGGATTGCCTTTCCTATCCTCCGGGGGTTGATGACCAACCCAGAACATGCCGAACTGAAAAAATCCTCCTTAGCCGAAAGACAGGCTGAATTAGAAATCCAACAAACGCGGCAAGAGTTGTATCTCGGCGCCACGAGGCAATATTGGGATTGGGTGGCGGCTTGGAAATTCCGAGATCTTCAACAGCAAGCCGTGGCCGTCGCCGAGGCCCGTGCGGCACAACTGACCAAACAAGCCAAAGAAGGCGCCAGAGCCCAGTTCGATGTGATCGAAGCTAATCAGGAGGTCCAGCGGCGTCGTGAACGTCTCATTACGGCCACGCGGCAGGTCGATCAAGAACAATTTAAACTCGCCCTGTTTTTGTGGAAAGACACTGACCTGGATGTTCCCGAGCACTATCGCCCGCCCGCCTTTCCCGACGTGGAAGGTGAGGCACTGGGTGCCCTCACGGATTCTGAGCGGCAACGAGCCATTACCCGAAGGCCTGAAATCCAACTCGTTCATTTAGAGGCCGAATTGAATAACATCGATTTGGAAGTCGCGGAAAATAATTTTCTGCCGACGTTGAATGCCGATGCACAACCGACCAGAAAGCCAGGGGAATTTGTCTTGGGTCTTGGGTATCGCTTTGGAGTGCAATTCAGTATTCCGTTCCTTCAGCGTGACGCGCGAGGCGATTTATTGCAAATGGAGGGTAAGGCCAAGCGATTGCAATTCCTCAAACATTACCGGGTTCAACAAGTCTCGATGGACGTGGCCAATGCCCAATCGGCGGTCGATCGTGCCCAGGAACGCATTCAGGTTGTCGAGCAGGCGGTAAAATTGGCAAAACAACTGGAAAAAGGAGAGCGCACCAGATTTAAATTGGGAGCCACGAGTTTACTGTTCGTCAACCTTCGGGAACGCAATGTGCTGCAAGCTGCTGAAGGTTGGATTGCCGCGATGGCGGATTATCAAAAAGCCCAGGCCTTATACCAATGGGCCATTGGAGCATGGATCAACGCCGATTCTAAGACCTGAGAATCGGGTGAACGCTCATTATGATGTCCACACAAGCCATGAGTTCTCGAGGCCCTTCACTCCGTGAAGTCTTCGATCAATTAGGCACGTTCCTCAAGCAGGAACATGCTATTTTTTGGGGACTGCTCACGTATGCGATGGTGGTCGGGCTGTTCTCCCTTATTGTTCCGATTACCGTCCAGGAATTGGTGAACACGTTTGCGTTCTCTGTGTCTCCTATCATGGTGATCACGTTGGTGGGCATCATGGCAGGGATTCTCCTCTTTGTGGGCATTTTTCGAGTGTTGCAATTTTATGCCACTGATATTCTGGAACGCCGGGTGTTTGTTCGGATCACGCTGGGCTTGGCCCGGATCCTTCCCAAGTTTAAAAAAGGTTCCTTTCAAGTGGATGCCATCAGCCGGTTTTTTGAAACGATTTTACTTCAACGCGCTCTGTCCAATTTAGTGGTGGATCTGATCAATGTGCTGGTGGGAGGTCTGATCGGCATGACCTTATTGGCGTTGTACCATCCCTACTTCGTGATCTTTGATGCGGTGCTGGTGGGATCGGCCGTCCTCATTGCCCTACTGGGAAAGGGGGGACTCCGAACCACACTCCAGATGTCCGAGGCCAAGTATGCGGTCTTTCATTGGATCCAAGAGGTGGCCGAAAACCTGTTGCACTTCAAATCCACCAATTGCTCAGATCTCATTATCAATAATGCCGATAATCTCGCGATCACGTATGTCAAAGCTCGAGAGTCACGGTTTGGAGTATTGGTGCGCCAGTATATTAGTTCGATTGTCCTGCAAGTTTTCCTGCACACGGGGCTCTTGGGAACCGCCGGGTGGCTCCTGAGTCAAGGCGAACTAACGCTCGGGCAACTGGTGGCGGCTGAGGTCATCGTGGCCAGTTTGCTTCTGAACCTAGAGTCTGTGGTCAAACGATCCTACATCGTGTTTTATTTTTTTACCGCCTTAACGGAACTGGATCACTTGTTTTCACTCCCTCAAGATGCCACGCATCAGGGATCGGACTTATCCCTGCCACCCTCTTCACGGGAAGGCCTGCATCTCAAATGCTCCAGTCTTTTCTTGCCAAATGCGGGGCCTTCAGGCCTTCAAGAGGTTCAGATTGAAGCGATGCCGGGGGAACATTGGGGAGTGGTGTGCTCCACCGAATCGGTGCGTTACCATGTGTCGTTAGCTTTGGCAGGGCTAGAGCTCCCTCTCTCGGGAACGGTGAGGTACAACGGCGTCGATCTCCGCAGCCTTCCGATGGAGGAAATTGCCAAGCAGAGAGGGTTGGTCTTCGGGCGGGATCTGACCCTCTTCGATGGGTCAGTGGCTGACAACATCACCATGAAACGAGAAGGGATCGGTTCGGAGGATTTGTTGTGGGCCTTGGATGTTGCGCAACTCGATAAGGAATTTGAAGAATGGCCTCAGGGACTGGAGACGCAGGTGACGGAGTGGGGAAAGGATTTGACGCCCAGCCAACGGCTCCGCATTCTTATTGCCCGGGCCATTATTTCACGTCCCGCCCTGCTCATCCTTGATGGCGCCTTGCATGAAATTCCCGAAGACATTCGACAAGCCATTTTCCATCGACTGGCTTCAAAGGAGATGGGATGGACTCTGGTCGTCGTCACCACGGATGCCAACGTCAAAAACTTTGTGGAAAAGGTCATGCCCCTCAATGTCCTGTAATGCCCGGAATATTTTTAAAGGCCATCCACTTTACTCATAGTCCATACGGTTTTGTCGTTAAGGTGCCAAGGCCGGGTCTCTTCCCAATCTCTGTGTTGGCGAATCCACGCACATCGTCGGCCGTTTGGAACGGCCCACCCACACCCCATTGACCTTCAGGGATATCTTCAATTATCACCCCTGTCACGGAGTCTAGTGCTTGCCATTGGTCAAGATCCGTGAGACTTATACGCACTCTTACCTCCATAAGGATATATAGTGGTCTGCCCCCGATTTCATGGGAAGATCAGTCAAGCCCGAAGTGCAGGGCAGAAAGCCCCTCCGAAATTTGGAAGGAAGTAGTGTCCGTGCCTTACCCCGAATAGGTCGTTCCCTCCTCAGAAGGATCTCAGGACAAAAAAAGGAGCCCTTGACCGTGGGGGTCAAGGGCTCCTTCCGATCAATTTTTCCTCAAGTGTGTCCACTATTTGTAGAAGTCGTACGGAAAATACCAATAAGTAAGATGGTACCATCTCCACGTGCCTCGCACCTCATCCATCTCCTCGCCTTTGAGGGCTTCTGCAGCAATATCTTGGAGCGCTGCAAATTCGGTGGGGGCTGTCTCGGTCGGCGTCTGGACCTCCACCGTGCGGGTGTCCTGCGGCGGCTGGGTTGCCTGGATCGCGACCTCTTGGGGTTCGGCCGCCCCCGCGGTGCCGATGGCAAAGAGAAAGACTAGGCTGGCCAGGATTGATGTCAGGGTCGTGTTCATAAAAACCTCCTTTGAGTGAATCGGTTGAGTGGAAGATGTTGAGTAAGATGATGTGGTGTTCGGATACGTGGTCATGATGCCCCTCTCTTTTTTGGAATCTTTTTGTTCAGGTCCTTTTTTGACCTCTTATCCATTTAGTCTCCTCAAGGCCTAAAAAGGTTCAAAAAGAAAAAAATGAAAAGCAAAATATTTTAGAATCGTATGAGCAATGAATTATCGCTTGGTATAAGGTTGGTAAGTAGACCGTACTCTGGTGAAATTCAAGCTCATTGAGGTGGTCGGAGTATATGCGCCTTTGATGGCCTCCATCGCACGAGGCTGGAGCGGTTCTGCCGGAATACTATGGAGGAGGTGGAATCTGGGAATGGGTTGCACAGAATTGGAAGTCTGCTTTGAGGGTGTTTGAATCGATTGTGGGGAAACCAGGGGCTGTTCCTTGGCCGCGGCTGGGGTAATCAAAACCCAGGCGAATAACGTCACCGGGACCAAACTAGAAATTGAGAGTAAGGTTTTCATGGGAGTCTCCTCATAGGGAATTTATGGATTGAGTTCTGTTGAAAAATTTTCCTGCAATGAGATCAACGCAAGATGGATACCCATTCAACTTAAAGGAGCATCCTGGTAGAGGTGCATTAAATTCTGTTTAATTTCAATGAGTTAGATGACCCTTGGGAGGAAATTTGCCTAAAGAATGAGGAAATGTGGGATAAAATTTTTAAAATCAATTTCAATATTTTGAAATGGACTCTTTTCCCGAGCCCTAATTTGGGGTTTTCACGTCTGCATGCTTCTGAAAAATTGCGGATTCATATTTCCCCTGACCGCCCCACCCATCACCTTCTACCGCAACCTTTCCCGGCACTGGACTGCACTGATCGACCAGAAACCCCAAGCTTTGCCCGGTCTCAGGGCTACCGTGAAGGGTGTATGCCAAGAGTAAGTCAGGTCCACTGATAGTTAGTAAACGGGTATATTGGAGAAAAGCCCATTCTGGCCATGTAGTTGCTATAAAGCTGGTCGGAAAAAACTTGTTTTAGGACCTGTCTGGCTCAATGAAGGATTCGTTCGTTAGTTGAAAACGGTGTTGGGAATGTTTAAGGGAGGTCGCTTAGAACGACTCTTGGGGAAGGAGTTGAGGGATTAACGAGGTTGGGTGTCTCACAATTTTATCACATTTGAAGGATTTCAACCTTTAATTACAACCCAAGCATTGGCATAAACGACGATTCCAGAATCCGGCCCCGGCAATGAGGCTCGCACCCAGGACATCCATCATGATTTCTCCTGTGCTGCCATGATCCAGTTGCAATCTCGCGAAAAGCAACAAGAATAACCCAAGGGCCGAAAGGTACGCCGGTCGTTTGTCTTGATGGATTGAATAGGTCGTCAGCAAACCAAACCCTCCAAACAAACAAATGGCCACGAGGAATAACCATTCTGTGGCCTCACCCAAGATTGAACTCAAAAAAACATTCCATTCCGACGAGACATGTGTGGAAAGGAACGGTAAGGCCAAGATCACTATGGGAGTCAATGCACACTGAATGGCACACGCCAATGAGGCGTAGGACCCAACTAGCGACAGGCGATTGCCGAGCGAGTTCATAGACTTACTGACAGTCGGGGCATAATCCATTGAGTTCGAAAGACTGGAGGTTAACCAAGAACCCCGTCTTGTTTCGTATGAAATGTTTCAGGCGTTTTAAGGAGGGGACGGGCAAAGAGACAACCTCACCACATTGTTCACATCGCACAAATTGAGCTTGGCCGCGTCCTTCAGACCAGGCATATCGAAATTGCCCTTCATGAGGAAACCCTAATTGTTGCACTAAGCCCAGGTCTGATAACACGTTCAGATTTCGATATACCGTGGCCAGGTCAATTCTCGTAGAATCCTGATGAAGGTGTTCAAACACTTCAGAAGCCGTCATTGGATAGTCAGCCTCCAAAAGTGTTCGGAGGACGGCTTCACGGGGTTTCCTGTATCGGAATCCCCAATCCCGAAATTTTTTTATAGGTAATTGTCGCTGATTTTTGCTTATGGCCCATATCGAGAAAATCAATATTGTGTAACAGGCATGATCAAACGTTTGAAAAAAGTGCAGGCATGCGCACGTCAATATTCATGAATGGCTGTTTCTTGTTCATCATCAGTCGATTTTTCACAGGAATGGTTTGACAGGTAATGGGATATTTCGTAGGGTACACCGTTTTGGTGTTCAATCGTTAACCACCAAGAAAAAAGGAGTGTTATGAACGAGCACCTCATTCATGATGATCATCCACACACTCATGGTCCGTCTTGCGGGCACACCGCCATTACCCATGAAGACCATCAAGATTATCTGCACGATGGCCATTTACATTTTCCGCACGGCGAACATGTCGATGAACATGTGATTGCCGTGGGAACGACGAATCCAGCTGAATGTACCCCTGATCATTCCTGTGCTTCTCACGATAGTTCTCATGTTCACGGGTCCTCATGTGGGCATGAAGCCATACCTCATGGGGATCATGTGGATTATGTGGTGAACGGTCACTTACACCATCCCCATGAAAACCATTGTGATGATCATGGAATGATCCAAACCCGCTAGCCCGGGCGGACCCATGGAGATCCCCAGCCAAGGCCACCTAATAGACCAAAACCCTTGGCTCTGAAAAAGCGGGGAAAACCTTCACGGTTGTTTGAACGGATTAAGTGGAGGAGGCCGGAAAGAAAGTTTAAAAAGTGGAGAGCTTTCCGCGAATGGTCAGGGAGTTACTGCAAACGAGATTAGCCCCACGCCAATAAACCTTGAGGAGCCACTAGGCAGATTCGGGTAACATCACACACCTCACTATATTGTATTCCCTCAGCCAAATACTCTAGTCCTAAAAATTTTTAGCAGGAAAGGTCTTAAGGGCCACAGTTCCCTCAGTGCTTGTATGGGTTATCGTCTGAACCTGCGGGATAGAGCAGCCCCCTTAAAGGAACGTGAAGCATGGGAAGGAGAAATCAAAAAGAACCACCCTATTTTTTATTACTCGCCATATTTATACCGCTATTACAAACCAATATCCGTCCCTGAGCGCTGACACCCCAGTTGTTTCTTCCGTTGGTCATCATCAAATGCCTCTAAGAAATCGAATAGATCCGGGTAATTGAGTGGGTCTAAGGTTTGTTCCCACTGAATGGCAAGTTCAGTCCGAGTTGAGTCTTTCTCAGTTTCCAACCCCTGGACCTGAATCCAAACCGGAACGCCGAAATTTCGTCTATTGCGAACGAACGTCTTGATGGTTCGTTTGGATTCGATGATTTTTACCCATGGCCAGCGGTTCATCTCCTTCACGGTTTCACGAACAATTTGAAAAACAGCATCCGGAGTCGCCTGACACCGGTATTCCAGTGTTAAGGCATGGGCAGAAATCGACCATCCCCCGACAATCAACCCAACCACGACCGCCGAAAAGATGATACGTGACAGATACGGTAAACGATCACGATGAAAACACAAGGTAAAACTAGTGGAGGTTGAATGAATATTCACCGGCTTCCCGATTTGTTTACGGCCCTGGACCATGGGGTATGATTGCTAAATTAACGCCTGCAGGAATTTCAGGCAATCCTAGTTCAGACTCTGGGTTACCATGAAGGAGGCAGGCCAATATTCAAAAACAGATCTAAAACAGGTTTTTCCGGATTGGGGTTTTGGGGTGACGTAAGTGCGTGAAAAATATGGTGGGTCGTACAGAGATCGAACCTCTGACCCGCTGATAACGAACGTATTATCGGAAAGTATAGCCTTCTTTTGTCATGAGCCAATTTTACGGTATCTAGGTTCACGGACCCTTTGTGCCACAGCGCCCCATATGTGCACCTTTAAGGGGTTTGACTTTTTAGGTGAAAGGAGTAGGATGTCCGTACTTTAGGGAAAGCCATAGGTCGTATAGTAGATTCAGGAATGAACCTCCTTGGCCGGAAGTAGGCTGAGGGGGTTGTTTTTTTGGGGAGAGAGAGATGGGTGGGCCTACTGCATGAATGGATTAATGCACCTTGGCCTTTTGACGAAATGGTCGCAGTGAGAGCAATGACCTACGGGTCATGGATGTGACTAATGAACCCTCAAAAAGGAGAGACAGGTTATGCGACGTATTGCTTACATGGTGGGTGCGCGAGATTTCCAGAAGCTTCAAGCAGACCAATTCATGCAAGATGTGGTGTCCTACTACCACGCGGACGACACAGGAGATAAGCTGGCAGGGGCCATGGCTGAAGGCGGGTTTGGGAGTGTCCCCATCTTGGCGGCAGATGGCAAACTGATCGGTATTGTGAGTGAATTTGACCTGCTGCAGGCCATCACAGAAGGCAAAGAGCTGGACACAGTGGCAGCAGAAGAAATCATGACCAAGAAACCCATCACGGTCGACCAAGATACGCCCGCTACAGAGATCATCCGCTTGTTACAAGAAATACATCTCATCCGGATGCCAGTTGTTGATGGGGAAGGCAAACTGGCCGGGGTCGTATCCCGCCGAGATATCCTTGAAGGGTACTTAAGGGCCACCAAACCGGTTTGGCGATTCTGAGTTAAGAAGAAGAAAAACTCGGCCGCTGACGAACCCTTAATGGTTCCGCTACCAGTTTAATTCGGGTGTGGTTCAACAACTTCTCAACTCCGAAAAACAGGGCAAAACAGGTTTATTCTGAAATGGACCCTACGGGGGTGAGGTAAATGCTTATAAAATATGGTGGATCGAACAAGGATCGAACCTTTTGACCCCTGATGAGGAGTCGAAATCAAAAAGAAATGCCAAGAGCTCAATTACCCTCTGGTTTCCCCTTTTACCACAAAATCATTCACCTATAATCATTGGCTAAAATTGGTTTGTTCTATCAATTCCATCCATTGTGACCATTTCTAACACATAGCTATCACAAGTTTTTCCCTCCTTCATTGGCGATTTGGCCCATCACCACTCGTGTCGCCACCTGCGCCGATATAGCGCGGACCTATGCTGGCCAGGCGGTTGGGCAGCAGGGTTTGCCACTGTTTAGTTAGGCTGTATTGCTGTGGTGTCCCCATCCACATCGATTTCTTCCGCGGCGATAGAGCCGTTGAGACTGACGTCTGTTTTCAGGCTGACCTTGCCCAGGGGAGCGATGAATTGCCCCACGAGCCGGGAGCCTTCACCCACCTGCACATCCTCCAGGGTGTTGAAGGTCAGGTAACGGCTATCGACAATCCCCAGCGGGGTGAGAGTTGTCATCAGATTTTTGTCGATGTCAATCTTCTTTTGGACGTTGACCGTGACCGGGCCAGTCGGAATGTCGACTTCTAGGTTCGCTGTTTCCTTCAACAGGAGCTCCTCGAAGAAGTATTCTCCCGTGGAAAGCTGTAGGGTAGCGCCTTTTTCGACTTCGACCTTGCCGTAAGAGCCGGGCGCCAATGGGAGGGTCTGGTTCTCGTTGACCTTGATCTCATCGCCGCTGGCCGAGAAGGACAGGGCCGGCAAGGTAACCGGGGCGACCGATGCGAACTGCGTTGCCGTGCCTGTGATCGTGACCTCCTTATCAAGCTGCAACTCCCCACCCGCCGTGACATCACCCTCGACGGTGACCTCCTTCGCGATGTCAATTTTCCCCACTGCCGTTAGGTCGGCAGCGAACGTCGTGGACCCTTTCTTGAGATGAATCTCGTCGTTGGAGTGGAAATTGCCGACCGACTGGGCCAGCTTGTCCACTAAGATCTTCTTCTCCGCGAGTAGAAGGAAGTCATGCGCCAGGGCATTGGGGTCGTCGATAACCTCAACCGTGCGGATGACCTGCGAACGGTTGCCGTGGTCATCGGTCACTTCATACACAACAGGATAGATCCCGGGCAGATTCGTGTTCACCGTTCCGTTGATCGTCAGGACCGGCGCTGTATCGCAATTGTCTCCAACAACGGCACCCGGTTCGAGGTAGGGTCCGCTGAAGCGAATAAGCGTCAAAGGGTTTGCCCCGTTCAGCAGAATGGAAGGATTTTCTCTGTCTTCTACGGTCACAGTGGCCTGACAAGAATTGGTGAGACCATCTTCGTCCGTTGCTGTGAGAGTGACATCGGTGGTCCCGAGCGGATAGGGATTGTCCGGGTCCTGGGTGAGCGTGAAATTGTCATCTTCCGGATCAGAGGAGCCATTATCCACACTCACTCCACTCGCCGTACACACTCCGGCGTCAGTACTCGTGGTGACATTGCGACATTGCGCCTCTGGGGGTGAATTAGTGTCCAGCACGACCAATTCCGAAATCATGCCGAGCCCCGCATGCAAGAACAAATGACAGTGGAAGACCCATCGCCCGACCACACCGCCATGGGAGAATCGCTGGTTGGGGGCCGGGGCTCCGGCTTCTTGACGGGTGTCGGTGATTCGCGGGCGGTCCTCGAGCCGGACCCGAAAGACCAAGCTTTGGCCGTGGTGCACATCGATGACGTCTTGGAATTCTTGGTAATCCCAAGTGTACAACGTATTTCCCGTTTGGTTATCGATCACCCGGACCGGTTGAAACGAAAAGCCATGCAAGTGAAAGGGGTGATGGGGCGTTGATGATCCTTCGCGTCCCTGTGTTTGGCTTCGAACCGTCAGTTCCAACACGTCACCCCCGTGGGCATACCGGGTCGAACCCTGGTGAGGCACCTGGGTATAGTCATCGCCACTGTCTTCAAAATGCCCTACGACGCTGTTAATTAGCATGGTTGTCAGTAGAGGATTAAACTGTCGGAATACTGACAAATGGATATCATGACTGGTGAGGCCGGGTTCGGGGCCAGTGCCGTCCTCCTTGTCAGGAGGGTCACTTAACAGATTGAGTTGATCATCGGGAATCGCTTTGAGATTCTCAATAGTGCCCGGAGGCAAGATCTCTTGGCCATCCGCAATCGTAAACGGACTGGAGGACGGTCCGGTGATTTGAATCTGCAGTAAACGCCCGGCCGGCTTGTTGGAATTGAGCCCTGCGGGGCCACCTCGATCATAGTTCTCTCCTCTAATCGTTATAATATCCCCGGGGTTTCCTGTCGGAACGATGACCACATCGGCCCGTCCTGAGGCCGGCACCACGATCTCGCCCTTGTCGTATTTGGTATCCCAGCTTCCGAGAACGCCGCCTTCCAGTCGGGCATGTTCGAGAAACCCGCCTTCTCCACCAATACGATAGAGATTATTGTCCGTCCCGTTATCCGACACGTTCAGCCGAAAGTACCGGTTGACGGATGGATTCACCAAACGTAATCGAACCCCTTCGCCCGATTGGGCTGTGATGGTGGGAATGTTTTCCTCAAAGGGCGACACGTCATAATTAAATGGATGGCGGCCATTCACGAGGGGTCGGAGGCCATCATGCATTGTCTGACAGGCCGTTTGTTGTTGCCCGCCATCCTGGTCGTCCCGACATGAGTCTTCCCAAAAGGCCCACGGAAAGGTGACACCAAGGGCGACGTAGCCGACGGTGCCTTCTTCTCCGACTGGAACACCGACACTCGGGGTGTCGTACTCAATATCGCTAAGCACGACCGTATGGGTTGAGTTCTCTGCGGGAATTTTCTTCGCAGTTTGCAGGGCGGTTTCATTGGGGTCCCTGACGATAAACGCACCATACATGCCGGCGAAGGTTTGGTGCCCGGGCTTCATGTGCGGGTGAAACCAGAAGACCCCCGGGCGAGGGGCGATAAACCGATAGGTGTAGGATTCCCCCGGCTTCACGTGGTTCTGTGTCACCCCGGTGCCGTCACTGTCATTGTCCAACTCGAGACCGTGCCAATGAATACTGGAATGACATTCGACAATAGCACAGTGATCACGGATATCTTCGTCACGGATACACTCTTCAACAGTACCAGTACATGTGGGGGGGTCGATGTTATTGGTGAATTTCACGATGACTTCGTCACCAACATCGACGATGATCTGGGGCACTGGAATGGCATTCGGGGTGCCGGTATAGGCGCCGGTGGTATTGTTCGCATCTCTATAGATCAACGCGTGAACCGTTTGTCTTGCAATCGTCACCTCTTGTTCATCAGCGATTAAATGAGCTTCAAACACGTTCGGATCATTGTTGATATCTTTGACGTTTACGACATTTTGGTCTAAGGAAGAGGCACTTGCCGGCTGGATAAGAAAGAATAGTCCGAAAAGGCAAACGGTGGGGATGGCGAAAAGTTGAAATTTCTTCACAACGTTCTCCTTTGCCGGCTCCCAAGGTTGGCGTTCCAGGGGTGGTGTTGTCCCAACACTCCTCTTACCATTGGTGGGGGCAGCATAGATTATTGGGGATCAGAAATAGATGGCGAAATGTATTCGGAAAAAAATAGAGTAATTGGGCGGATTATAGGGGAAGAATAACTCAAAACAAAACCCCTCCTTTTGAGGGACAATTCTCCTTAGGGAATTGCGCAAGGTACAACAGATACTCCAAAAAAACTAGGTTAGGTGGTCCAATATTTTCTCTGACTGGACGAGAAAGGCGGTTTGGGTAGGAAATGAAATTGGTGGGTCGTACTGGGGTCGAACCGGTGGCCCGTTTGGTAACCCGTCACAACCTCCATTAGAAACAGCTAAGCGCATGGCTCTGTCTCATTTCCAATTCGCTTGGTGCACCCGCATGAAAATTTCTCCTAAGAACCCTCTGTTCATTTCTCACCCTAGGCAAAGTTGTTTTCAGGTACCGCAATCATCGCTCGGTTGACTAACCGGGCAAAGAGCGTAAGATTGTCTGTAACCAGGAACCGGAAATAGCGCTGCACGAGGGGGCGTATTTTTTGAGTAGAACAGGTTTAAAGAGTAGCGGGATCCATTGATTCGAGAGGAGAAGCAAGAATGCCAAATGGAGGATCCGATTGCTGCGGCACCTGTTGGTTTAGGGCCAAAAATAAGGGCCACATGGGCTATGAACATGCCTATGACCCGGAATCGGAATTTTGCACTATCCGGGATTTAACCCTCGAGAATCCTTTCTATACCTATTGTGGTAATCACCCGTATCGAAGGCCCGAACGGGATTCTATCCCGATCGGGCCCGTCTACATCGGCGATTCATCAGGTGCGCGAGAAATCTGGAAGCCTTCCCCGGACACCGAAGAGATCCGTAAACATTTGCTCAGCTTACTGAGCGAAATATCGGAGCCGCCTCGTTCCGAATATCCCATTGGAATCTATGCCGATGAAATGATCGTGTGGCAGTTGGGTGAATTTAAGGAAACAAGGGCAGTGGAACATCTCGAAAGAATCGTGTCGTTTCGTCCGGGTTCCACTGAGACTGGGCCGTTCGGTCGGACTCGGGAAGATCTCGTAAAAATTGCCCGTGAAGCTCTGGACAAGATTGAAGAAGATCTCTCCTGACTAGAAGAGTGAGCAAATCAATCTTGGGTCAGTTGTTGATCGGGTGAGAGTAACAGCGCACCAGATGGCTCGTTAGCTCAGGCTTTGTCGACTCATGAAGAAGGTTCTAAGAAGGTGGAAGCAATGGATTAAGTGGATGGCATCGAAGTCACAGTTCGTTGAAGATGACGTAGTAACAGATGCAGCCTGACTCGTGTTAGGACTTCCAGATTGTTAAACGGTTTTACAATGACATCCGACCCGCCAGCTGCTAACGCATTCTTCCAGACTTCCCCCGTCACATGGGCACTGGTCAACAACACCGGAATATCCTTCATATGGACGAACTCCTTGAGACGCCGACAGGTCTCAAAGCCGTCCATTCCTGGCATTCGCACATCCACCATGACCAGATCGGGGCATCCATGTTGAGCACTGATTAAGGCCATTTCGCCACTTTCCGCACAGAGGACACGGTAGCCGGCTTCCGTTAATAAATCTGACAGCATTTGAAGTGTATCTGGCGTGTCATCAACCAGGAGCAATGTAGAGACCGGCATGGTCATATAATCGTTCCTTATTTTTTTAATTTTGCCACAATAATGAGTCGGGAATAGGCACAGAACCTGATAGGCATAAATTTTTGTTCAGTACGGTCTGCCAAAGTGCAACTTAAATGCCACATTCGGCTATCTTATTTACGAGTGAGGAACAGGTGCCGCAATCCGCAATAATAAGAGGAAATTGGAAAGTGCACTCGCGGACAGCTCTCATTCCATGCCCAACGGAAATAAAATCCTTTCAACTGTGACTGCCAATTTTTGGCCAATTTGGTGTGATGTCGCCACCAGGTGACCAAATAAGGAGAGACACCCGGGAAAGGCAGGATTAATTTTTTCGAATAATCCCAAGTTTTTCCATCCGCCCTCGCAAGGTCGAACGATTGACTCCTAGCAACTGTGCGGCCCCTTTTTCACCTGAAATACGCCACTTGGTCGCATCCAATGCTCGGAGAATGTGGAGACGTTCCACCTCTTCGAGAGACATAAACTCGGTCGGTTCAGGCGAAGGGCAAGGTGGAGGAGTCTCTATGGGAGAATGGCCCAGGGCGGTCGCTTGTTTCTCAAACCATTTCCCAATTGTGATGATGGGCCCTTTGCTAATGATGACCGCTCGCTCCATCACATTTTCTAATTCCCGAATATTTCCCGGCCATGTATAACTCAAGAGTTCCCGCATGCTTTCTTCGTGTACAGAATCAATCACTTTACGATGTTTTGCAGAGAATTTTTTAAGAAAATGTTCGATTAGCAAAGGAAGATCATCGAGACGATCCCGTAAAGGGGGAATATGAACAGGAAAGACATGGAGACGATAATAGAGATCTTCTCGAAACCGTTTCTGAGCAACATCCTCCTGAAGGTCACGATTGGTCGCCGCAATGATTCGAACATCGACCTTTTGAGTGTTCTGACTCCCAATTCGTTCGAATTCTTGTTCTTGGAGCACACGCAGCAGCTTACCTTGGATATCAAGTGGAAGCTCACCGATTTCATCCAAGAATAACGTTCCCTGATCGGCAAGCTCGAATCGCCCAATGCGTTTGGCTAAGGCCCCGGTAAAAGCGCCTTTTTCATGACCAAAAAACTCACTTTCGAATAAATCCTTGGGAATGGCGGCACAGTTGACTTTTATCAACGGCATTTCGGCTCGCTGACTTTGTTCATGAACTGACCGGGCGAATACCTCCTTTCCCGTTCCTGTTTCTCCAATGATCAAAACGGTACAATCGGTTTCGGCAGCTTGTGCGACTTGCTCCAGTGTCTTTCGAACAATGGAGCTTCGCCCCACCACACCTTTGCCAACCTGTTCGGACTCAAGCTCATGTTTCAGGTACTGCACCGTTCCCTTTGTTCGTGTGTGCGAGTCGATTTCTGCCTGCAACAGACGATTTTGTTCCTGAAGTTCGGTTTTTTGAGCTTCCAATTCACCCCGCAATTCTTGTAGAGCCAGATGCGTCTTCACTCTGGCCAGTACTTCTTCTTGGTGAAAGGGCTTCGTGATGTAGTCCACTCCACCAACCTCAAATCCCTTTACCTTCTCCACCGTGTCCGAAAGGGCCGTCATGAAAATGATGGGAATATCTCTAGTCTTTAGATCAGCCTTCAATTGCCGGCAGGTCTCAAACCCATTGAGTGCTGGCATCAAGACATCCAACAGAATGAGATCAGGATGCGCCTGACGGATGATGGCTTGTGCATCGTTTCCGTCTTCGGCTACGAGGACTTTGAATCCGGCTTCATTTAAAAAGGCCGAGACAACCGAGAGATTCGTCGGCGTATCATCTACGACTAAAATCGTAGCCTGACGATCGGCTTCGGAGCTCATGAGTCAGGGCCTTTTAGATTTGCTAGGAACAGCCGTAGTTTTTTTATTTGAAATTGCTTGGCTAATGTTCGCACCCGATCAATAAAGACATGATAGGTGGAGTCTGTTTGCTCAAGTGCATGAATGCGCTCGAGTATCTGTGCCATATCTCCAGAGAGAACTAATGTCTGAAGCTCCTCTACCCATTCCACCGAAGGAATGACCATTTCCTTTGAGGCAGTCATTCCATCAGAACTCTCGTTTGTCACGGCAGGCTCACGATGCTCATAAATGATATCGAGATGGAGATGCTCACAGAGTAATTGTACGAGTGTGCTGACTCGGAAAGGTTTGGACAGGAACCCGTCAGCGCCTGCGTCGAGACATTCAGTCCGATTGTGATCAAAAGAACTAGCCGAGACACCCAAGATCACCAGATTGCCCATCTCGGGAAGGGCTCGAAGACGTCTTGTCGCCTCTAGTCCATCGAGCAGAGGCATACGCAAGTCCATCAGGATCGCATCAGGCTTGTTCTGAGCGACCCGTTGGAGACAGTCGTACCCGTCCTTCGCCTGATGGACAACAAACCCAAGAGGCCGTAGCGCATCAGCTAAGAACTGTCGATTGTCTGCCTTATCGTCCGCCACTAATATTTTTCGTTTGGGCCCGCGTACTCCAAGCATGACGCGTTCCTCTTGCCCAAGATCTTGTTCGCTGACCGTTGCTTCGGGAAGCTCGAGGTCAAACCAAAACAAACTGCCTTGGCCATAATGACTTGATGCCTCCAACGTTCCACCCATTAACGACACCAATTTTTGGCTAATGGTCAGGCCAAGGCCGGTCCCTTCCGGCATCAGGTTGGCGTGGTGTACCTGTCGAAAGGCTTCAAAAATTGAAGCCAGATCCTCTTCTTTGATACCCACACCGGTATCTTCAACCAAAAATCGAATGGCGCCCTCGTGGTAGCCCACCTTTAACGCTATGCCTCCGTCTTTGGTGTATTTTATGGCGTTGTCTATCAAGTTGATCAGCACCTGCCTCAGTCGCTTAATATCTCCCAAGACCCGGATGGGAAATTCTGAAAGACGTTCAAAGGTAAACATCAAGCCCTTATCTTCCGCTCGCGCCCGCATAATACTCACCAACGCTTCCAGCATGTTTCCGAGGGAAAACGGCTCAAGGTAAACATCAAGACTTCCGGCTTCAATGCGTGTCAGGTCTAAGATTTCATTAATCAGACCGAGCAAATGTTCTCCGGACTGTTCGATCACCGTGAGGGCAGTTTGATGCGTTGTGGCCACCGTCTTATCATTTTGGAGGAGTTGGGCATAGCCCAAAATTCCGGTCAGGGGTGTTCGCAATTCGTGGCTCATGTTGGCAAGGAATCGGCTTTTGGCCTGGTTCGCCATTTCAGCGGCATCCTTTGCTTCTGACAATTCACGGGTACGTTCCGCAACAAGTTTTTCTAAATTTTCGTAGTGCGCGGCTTTCTCAACTGCAGGAGCTGTTTGAGAGGCAATCGTATTGAGAAGACCAAGGTCTCTGGCAGAAAATTCATTATCCGGAGCGTCATGGCCAATCATGATCATGCCAAGAATGTTACCCTCAGTTTTAAGAGGTGCCCAAACAAGGGATTGAAGGTTATAGGATTTTCCGGAAAATCGTGGATCAGCATGAAGGTCATTGACAATCTCGGCCTTACTGTCTTGATCCAACATTTCCAGAATGCTCTTGCCTAACGAGCAACTGCTGGGGAAGTTTCCCTTTGCCCCAAAATGGGAAAGGGGAGGCTCTTTCTCCCTATCATGCTCTGTAAGCATGACTATCCCACTTGTCCCCTTTATTAAACGAGTCGCTTCTGATAGGGCAACCTCCATCACATGTTGTATCTTTAGAGAGGCGGTAAGTTTTTCCGAAACATTGTATAAGAGCGTAATTTCTCGATAGGCATCGAGTACTTCATCGGCCATCGTTTTTTTTCTGGCTTCCCCGGCAAGGATAAAATTGAGTAAGGGGAGGAGGGATTTTATTTGCTCATTCCCCGAAAGCCAACCGAGGGTTTCGCCATTTAATTCAAGGGGAAAACGGTGCGTGAGTTCATGATCCGAATCTCCCAGGACTATGGTCTTGCTCGAATCTTGTATCTGAATCGGTGATCCGACCGAGGTGGCAATATTTTCAAGGAAAGAACGGAGTTCCTTATTTTTAGCAAAAAGCTTTTTAAGTTTAATTCTCACAAGTCGATTTACCTGCTATGGGTCATTTCGTTTACGATATGTTTTTTATTTCACCCCTAGAATTTCAACGGCTTTATGGTATAAAGCGTCAGGATCGAACGGTTTGGTGATATACATATCTGCCCCAACTTCTTTCCCCTTCTCTTTATCCAACTCTTGACCTTTGGCTGTAAGCATTACGACGTAGATGTCGGGTATTTTCCATTCATTTTTTACGGTATGGCATACCTCAAACCCATTGATTTTCGGCATCATGACATCGAGAAAAACTAATTGGGGCCTTTCTTTTTCTATAATCTCCAAGGCTTCCTCACCATTCGTCGCGATTAATAGTTGTACCCCTTCATCCTCAAGATCTTCTAGGGTTTGTTCAATGAGTTGGGTAATATGAGCTTCATCGTCAACTACAAGTATTTTTGAATCCATAGTAGGGTTCCTTTGTCGTTCCTGAGGGGGTGAAAGATTGACAATCTACCGAAGCATCTTAAGCCAACATGCGGATCGCGGATCCGAAATTCAACTATCGAAACCTATTCAAATGATCGAAAACTCATATTCTCAAAACAAAGACAGGCAATAGAGTTTAATCCGATTGAAATATTGATCGTTGAGGTTTCGACATTTTTCGGATTTCGTGCTTCAAATTTCGAATTGTCGACTCATCAAAACGTCCCTATTTTTCTAGTGCAATATCCAATGATTTCAGATCCTGCCCTTCGCCTAACAGAATAAACGAAACGCTTTCTAACCCTTTTTCTTTTCTCAGGGCTTTTTCAATTTCATGGTATCCGGGAATTGAGGCATCGAAAATAATGGTATCTGGCTGGATCACCATGGCCCGTGTAATACAATTCTTGCCTTCACACACTTCCACAAGCATATCTCCCTTTGATTGGAGAGTTTGAGTCAGCGTTCTTATGGATTGGGGATCTTGATTCACCAAAAGAACCTTCTTTTTCGTTCCTTCACGTGAAACCAAACTTGCCACTTCATTCAGTAAGACATCGGCTTCGATGGGCTTTTTTAAATATCGATTGATCCCAATTCGATATCCTCGTTCCAGATCTTCAATGATGGAAAGAATCACAATCGGAATCTTCATCGTTTGAGGATCGTTTTTTAAAACCGCAGCGGCATCAAACCCATTCATCAGGGGCATCATGACATCAAGGATCACTAAATCAGGCATCAATTCTTTCGCTTTAGAAATGGCATCCAACCCATTTTCGGCCTCCTGAACATCATAGCCCTCCGATTCGAGTTCTTGTCGAAGATATTCACGAATAGTCGGTTCGTCGTCCACCACCAATACCGTTTTTTTAAGCGTTCCGGAAGGTGAATCGCCGGCATGATCCTGTCCGCTTAATTGGCTTAACAAGGCATTGAGATCCCTCGTTCTTCCCGACTTTAATTCAGATGTAGAATCTTCGATGAATGGAATGGAAAAAGAAAATGTGCTTCCTCGGCCAATTTCGCTTTCTACCCAAATTCTGCCCCCATGGTGCTCAACGATCTGTTTGCATATGGGTAGACCAAGTCCGGTTCCCTTGGGTTTATCGGTGAGCGTTTCTCCAACTTGTTTAAATTTATCAAAGACCTGGTCCAGACTATCTTTGGCGATTCCGATACCCGTATCAATCAGACTGATGACAATCTCTTTATCACTTCTGACCGCTTTACAGGTGACTGATCCCTTCTCGGTAAACTTGCTGGCATTGGAAATCAAATTGACCAATACCTGAATAATGCGATCTGGATCAGCATTGATTTCGGACAGCCCGTCTTCAATTTCCAGGATAAACTTCACGTTGGCACCCTCGAAAAGACTTCGTGTCGCCGCAGCCGCTCGTTCAATTATCGAAGGTACCGAAATCGGCACCATATGCCAGTCAACTTTGCCCGCTTCTATTTTTGCGACATCTAGTACCCCATTGATTAAATTGGTAAGCCTTTCACCTTCCGAAATGATGATATCAATATTACCCGTGACCTGGCTGGTGGCTTTTCCAATCTTTGGATGCTGATTGGTTTCCAGAGCTGGCAGAATGATTTCCTCCAGTCTCTTTTTGATAATCTTGGTAAACCCTAATATCGAGGTAAGTGGAGTACGGAGTTCGTGGGAGACATTGGAAATAAACTCCGTTTTCATTCGATCAATTTCCTTCTCGGCTGTGAAATCTCGAATGATCGTGACAACCCCAATTTGTTTCGTCTCACCACCGTCGGCTAACGTTTTTGAATAGATTGGACTGGCGACTGCCCGACCGGTTTTATTGTCCGGCATGTCGATATCAAGTCGAAGGTTCTCGCCTTGAGTTACCGATTTGCTTTTGCCAATAAGTTCCAGAAGTTGCTTGCCCAATACGGTCCGGCTATCCTGATTAACGACCTCTTTTCTATTCAAACAGAACATCTGCAAAAAAGAATTATTCACCAGCTTGACCTGATTTTCAGCATCAACGACCAGTAAGCCATCGGCCATATTGTCGATAATTGCCGTGAGGTACCCGAGGGTTTCCTCCAGTTCTACGCTGTGTTTTTCAATTTTTTCCGAAAGTTGGGAAAGATCTTGATTGGTGTTGTACAGCTGACGCGTTTTCTTCTCAGCAATTTCCTCGGCGGATTTTCGCGCCATCTTTTCGCGTTCTAACCGCCGCTGGATTCGTGCGACATCCGACATTTAGGGAACCTTTTCTGTCAGGGTAAATTTTATCTTGGTCTTTTCACCCCGAGATAGATCTTCTCTATTTAAATCAATCGGTTTCGCGAAGTGCTTGATGCACGCTAAAATGAGTCCTTCCGCAAGATCTCCAAAAGGGCGATTAGAACTATATATCATCACTAAGGAATTCTGTTCGGGAGATTCATAATCAAATTTAGGTAACTCGGCGTCCGGGTACAATTTTCGAACTTCTACATGAATATAGTCTTCCAAATTCTTAAGGAATTCGAATGCATGAGAAATCCCCTCAAAAAATTGCGGATAGTTGGTTAAGAATCGCGTAAAAAGATGTTCTCCGAACGTACGGATCAAGTCCGGTACGGCAATCTTTGTTTCTTTGCTCAGATGAGTAACCAGTTGAATCATCTCATTGTGATCGTAAGTCCCAAGCGAGGTATAGGCACCTTGTGATGGTAAATCTGATGCATCGATAATCGCATCCACCATATCCGGAGAAAATTTTTCCTCGACCAGTTCTAGGAATTCGGTAAAGACCACACCCTTCATAATTTTCTCCTTATTTTTTTAGCCTGGCTCATCAAACGTATGAACCAGTCGCAAAACTCTGTTGAAATCGGGAAATTGAGAAGTTATGAGTTAGAATATCGAATTCCTGTGACACGTTACAATAAACCTTCAGGGTACGTTTGGAACCCTCCCCAAAGGCTAGTTTCGGGCAGCTTGATGCCGTTGTCGTATCATCAAAAGTCTCAAACCCACTATTAACCTGGCAATACAACGCAGGGCCTATTCTGGCGGCAGAAACAAAGATGCCCTTCTGTCGTACCTATTGCCCCCGGTCATCCAAATAGGGGTAACGACCATCGGCACACTGAAATAGGCTACCCGACGACCACTAGGGATCAACGGGGCTATGGACATTTTTCCTATGAAGGATCCGTACTATTCAACATTCCCCATCCATCAGGGTCCCTGAAGATGCCATACAGAAAGGAACAAAAATTCCCCGGTTCACAAAATTTATGTGTATGAGAGGACAAAGGTAGGTTCGACGTGCTTAGGGCAGGGATCAGAGGGGAGGACAGGCACCAGCCTTGCCAGACCGGTGCCCTGGGTCCGGCTACTGAAAGGGCGCGACGTATTTTTCGAAATATTCTTTTGATTTCTCTTGAGCTTTTGAAATACACGTTGGGCCGAGGATTCGTCTGAGTTTATCTCGCAATTCTTTTGCGAGCGTGGATTGCCCTTGGGCGGCTGCAATATTCGCCCAGACATAAGCTTCAATATCATCCTGGGGAACACCCTGACCATTTGTGTACAGGAGGGCAAGATTGTATTGTGCATTGCTGTGCCCCTGTTGGGCAGCCTTGATGTATAGCTTTCGAGCCCGAACAAAATCTTTCTCGATTCCTCGGCCATGGTCATACATCAACCCAAGGTTATTCTGCCCTTCTGCGTTGCCTTGTTCGGCAGCTTTCTGGAACCAGTCTCGGGCCAACCCATAATCCTGAGGAACATCACGCCCCCGTCTATACACCAGACCAAGGCTGACTTGGGCTTTTGCATCCCCTTGTTCGGCAAGTTGTTGAAGTTCGGCAACGTTAGGCTTCCCTTTTTCAGCGAGACACACCAAGGGGGTCATCAAGAAAACCAAGATCAATATGACCGTTCGATGGAAAAGAATCGCATACATTTCTTCTATCTCCTTATTCAAAGTGGCAAACATTTTTCCGCTGAAGATGTTCAAGCCCTTCGCGGGCCTTACTTCTTACTTTTCAAAAATACCATGGCACCTATCAAAACGACCCAAAAAACAGATGCAAGAAAACCCTATGTTTCAGGTTATGAAATACTCCAGGAATACCATTCAGGAGCAAGGGAAGATCGAGAAAACACTCCAATAGGCTTAAAGAAAATCGTATAACGGAAATGGGGGTCAAACAGCATACTCACACAAGGCCAACTGGGTATCCCAAGCATGACCCCTGTCCGTTTTTGAAGGAATGTCTGTTTTCTTTGACTTTGGGTACGCATCATGGATGGCTCCGAGGATTCTTTCGATGAGCGTCAAAGAAAAAGGTCACGGAGAAAAGAACAAAGAACGAGACGACATGAAAGATTGAGCGATGGGTGATCGCTATGGCTTGCTCTAGTAATTGATCTTTCATTGCGCCGACTTGGGCATCTGAATTTTTCCACTTTTTACGCTCTTCTTGCTCCTCAAGGCTGGGCACGAAGACTTCATACTCCCCATCTTTGGATTGATACATCGTCTTCACACCAGATACCACATACAATAATGCCGCGGCTTTAGCTCTTTGGTCGGCATGGTGACTAAATAATGCGTCGTTCACGAGTCGTTCGATCTCCTCTTCAATCTTTGGTCCCTGTGTCATCGCTAAGGTCTCTGACGTTAAACCCCCCAGTGCACCATGCATGACTTGGCTGAGAGTAAAGACTAAGAGAAACCCTATTGGATACACCGCACCCATGAATATTTTTTGTTGACATTTCACGTAGGAAATTGTTGATTTGGCAAAACCAACGGGTACGACCACGGCCAAGTATGCATCCATCAGTCCCAGAACAGATTGGACGGTCTTTATGTCACTCAACTCCCTCATGCCAAAGTAGATGAAGAGCAAAACCAACCAGCATGTGTAAAACAGGAGCTTCATGAATGCGCATCCGGATTTTGCTCTTCACGCTACCTGGTTATAAGCTGACCGACGCCGTGCCATCCCTGATGACCGAGGCCTGGCAAGATGGACAAACCTCTGGAACGTTTCCTCGGTAATCATTCACAATTCGTCCGCAAGGCTGACAAATTTTCAGTGTACGCATAAACAATTGGGAGACAAAGAACGCAATAGCAGCCATAACCAGGGCCACGATGAGTCCTTGAGTAAAATATGCCGTCCCTACCACTTGTATACCGCTGACCACAAAAAACGGAAGCAAGAGTCGTTGCTTTAATGCAGCGTTTTTCCCCAAGAACAAGTACACGAGGCATCCGATTGAAAAGAGAATTCCAATACCCTTAAACATACTAAATAGTTGTAGCAACATAATGCGCCCTCCTTGTGCATGTAAGATTGATTCGAAATACCTTCACCTTCAGCATCAGAGCTCATTTATAGACTTCTTAATGCATCACACTGAGTGCCCCGGAATTAGCAAAGGGAAAGAGCACGGCCAGGATGATCACACAGGTCAGTCCAAATACCACGGTACGTTTTGCGAGTGCCATCTCTTTATTTTTGTGATGGGCGACCACCGATAGCCCAAGCCCTACCACCGCCAATATGAGACAAAGGAGATTGTAGACGGGCACAGACAGAGCCGAGCCATAGGTGCCATAGATCTGGTTCACGATTAGGATGCCGATCATGATACCCATGGATCCCACAAGAAAGACTAAAGCAATGACTATACGAATCATCGAAGACTCCGCATACGTGTTACCACGGTTAGAATCAACGCTCTTCTGAGCCCGGCCAATTTGCCGGGCCCAGATTTCTGTCTTAACATTGAAATGGTCATGATCGTTCTTTTGTAAAAATCTGACTCTTATGATTTAACCGGATTCGCTACAAAGGTGAGGGCACTCAACCCACTTGTGCCATCTTTGGTTTCGATGCCATTCCGGGTACTGCCGACTAACTTCTTCATCTTTGGATTCATCTGGACAGTCACCAGCCCTCCATCCATCGTCAATTTCCCGGCATGAACCGCGGCCCGGCAAATCATAGTTTTGAACTCATAGGAATCGGTGCCAACGATTCGCCGGGGGCGCAAATTTCCCGGGGCTGCGGGACAGTTAAACGTAAAGCGTTGCCCGATTAATTGTTTGTACCCATAACCGGTCTTCGTAAATTTGGTATCCCAGTTAATGTCTTGCACATGGTCTCGATAGATTTTGTCTGTTGCCTCAGTGTCAGACTTTCCTACCACACTCATTCCGTCAGGAATGAGTTGCACGGTCACGAGGCCGCCTTTTTCATCGATCGCTCCGGATCCTAATCCAGCCTGGCAAATGGCCTGCTTTCGGGAATACACGCCGGTTTGATTGTCGCCGACCCTGTAGGTTTTTGAAGTCTTTGGACACATAGCGGTAAACCGTTGTCCTAGAAATTTGTCAATATCCATTTGGAACTTATTCAGCGTCGTCGTCCAATCAATTTTCGGGACGGACCGCCCATCGACTTCGGTCATGGCTGGAGTAAAGGCCAAGGTGCTGAGTGAAAGACTGAGAGCTGCAAGCGTGAGAGTTGTGGAAAACGTTGTGTGTGCCATAAGAGAGACTCCTTTGAAAGTTTAAGAGTGATTGGATTCGGCCGCTTCGAAATTGAAGTGAGCCGTATCGTGTATGTGTTCATTCCTTAGAGCAAGCACGGTGCCAATCTGTGAAAACCTCATAACTCCCTTAATTCATTGCCATTAAGAGAAGGAATGGTGAAATTCCTAAGAAATGACATTCGATGACACTGACGGCATATGGCCAGAACGGCGGCATAGCACCAGCAACAAGACAACCACAATGAGAAAAAGTGGTTAGAGAAAACGTGAAGTCGCGATGTAAGAATGAAGAACACGTAGGGAAAGGAGGGGTCAGAAACCCATGAGGTTATGAGTTCCTTCCGATTGCATAGTTAAATAAATACAAAGGGAGAGCGGGAAGGGAAAAAGGGGAGAATAGAAGAACTTGTTGCGATCAGATTAGCGCATTCGATCGGAAAGAGGGCTATTTGTTCGAATCACATTCTATTTGTTTGCCTTCTGCGGAATACGTGTAACATTTCGTACTCTTTTGCAACTCTCTTTGCTTCGTGATGGCTGACATGTAGCCCTCTATCCCAAGTTGTGCTTCTATGCGTTGCATCGTGTTCTCGGCTTCTAATTTTTCATCCGCCTGCTGATCCAGGGTTGGATCCCATTCATACGCTTGGACGATCGCGTGCGCCTCCGCATAGGCCTCATTGTGAAAGAGCGTAATCAACCCCTGTAACGTCTTTAGTCGACGAGCTTTAGCCTGATCGAACTCCTGTTGGACGTCACGAAGATTGGGGGAAGATTCAATTTCCCATCCGGGTTCATAGGCGTCGACATATTGGGGGTTCCAATTCTCGAGTTGGGGCACGATCGATTCATACATATTTTTGAGTTGCTCGGCGGATAACTCACCTATGGCCAGTTGCATAGGAAACATCAGGCCTTCAATAGCCGGGCCAGGACCCTCGACTCCATTTCTTCTTGGTGTGTAGTACTTCCGATCGACGTGCACTCGAATCGTCCCGGCATGATACAGCAACAGGCTGTCGCGGGTGCGCTGCTCGCGCAGCGCCAGATTTGACGCCACGAGCAATATCGGTCCATTCTGCCGTTCGGGATCGGCAAGGACTCGCTCGATAAATTCCGTAAACATTTCATACTTGAATAAATCTTCGAGCGTGAGTTCGGATAAGGGCCTAGGATCAATGGATTCTTTTCGAATATTGACCACGTATTCCCGATTGAGTTGACTGACATGTTCTACATGAAGCCCCTCATAACACCAAAACCGTTTTGTGCAGATGAGGTCGAGTGTGTGATTGCCGTCGTGCTTGTCCTTCGTGACCGAGAACAACACTTGGCATTGGTGAGGTACGGCGTTCGGGTCCTGAGGCCCCACGCAGATGGAGATGTCCTTCGGTTCAAACCAGGAGTTCGGCCCGGGAGAAAGCTCTCTCAGTGGGATATGAAGAGCGTGGCTTCCTGCCTCGATTTCAGGAGTATACGTAAACTCCTCCGGTTTGACTTGGCAGATGTCCGAATCTTTCCCGTAGGTATTACAGCCGCTTTCTTTAGCGTTTTTCACGTACATCACGCTCACGACATATTCCATTCCCTCATTTATCGTTCCCGTGATATTCAGATACTGTTCGCTAGGATTTTCATGCAGGATAAATGTATTTTTTACGCAATTTCCTGCGATTAACAACCACGATATCCCGACCAGGAGCAGACTAGGCTTCGTCATCTTCACACCGTTTTGTCCGTTAAGTATTCGACTTTCATCAGGTTGCAATAAGTTGAAGTGCCTGGCCAAGCCGTAAAAGAGCCATGCTGAAAAAGACTAGAAAGCAAAGAGAAACACCCATATTCAATGCTGCTTGACGGTCAAGAGGCATGGCCTTCTTGAGCAACCACGAAATTCCAAAAACCGTGACCCACGCGATTGGGTAGTACAGGATGACATCCAGTCCCATTCGCCATCCTTGGGCATAGGTGTTTTCTACACCAGGCACACCAAGTAACCAAAAAGGAACGATCAACCCAAACAAGGCCGCTGAAAATCCGGTTATTTTTGGAACCCATACATTCATAACTGTGACTAGACTCAATTTTCGGGCCGTCGAGGAGGGGCGATCTTCATTTTGAGCTAGCTCTTTTCGTGGCGCACGTGTCACCGCCCAAACGATGGCAGCAAGAATCACATCGATGACCACACTAGGACCAAATACCGGTGCCACAATCAGGAGCATTTCCATCTCAGCCCGAGAAAACCACAGTATTTGTATCAAGGACCATAAAAGGGAGGCGGCGACAACCCCAAAAAATAATCGAGGGCCATACGGCTTGAGGATCAAGGCAATACCTGCAACCAAATAGGCCACAGAGATAAGAAGATATATGATCGTTCGAATCAATTCCCATGGATTATTATCAGCCGACAATCGCCACAGTAGCTCAAATGCCTGATCACTGAGAGGTGGATCATAAGGCTGGGCACGTTCATCTTCCATTTGCGTTGTGACCCGAGGGGGAGATTCCTCACTGGAGTCTATGCCTTTCACGGACTCTTCCTGGCCCACTTTTGTTGGCTGCTCCATCACCTCATGAATGGTGGAAGCAAGAGACACCAATCCTTGGAGAATTCCATTCCCTCCAATGACAATCGCGAGGAATCCAATGATCATGAGCCACACTGACCACTTCATGGCCCGCTCCTCCTTCGAAAGAGATATTTGACCAGCATCAACGACACGCTACTCATGAAAAGACTGATTCCAAGCCAGCCGAAGAGTTGAATACCCATATGACCGACATTGATATCCCAACGGAGAATGCTAAAGGACGCCAGGATCAGCAACACACTGGCGAGCAACGCAGATGACCCCTCAGGACGCAAAGATTTGAACGGCAAGAATGGATGGAGGAGCACTCGGGCCAAGAGTGCCATGAGACCTGTCAGCACCGCCCCCATGCATGAAAAGATCGCAGCAAACTGTAAACTGCTCCAACAATCAAATTTCGGATCCAGCCGTTGAAGGACACAGGATTCGAACGACATCAGGATAATCCAACCCCCAAACACCGCGAATGCCACCGCACTGGGAAACAGGAATGGAGTCACGAGTGCACCTCAACCAGTTCGACTGAAGATACAGCCCATACTCCAATTATGCGTATCCTGGCGGAGTTCTTCATGGTTCCCTTCTCCCACGAGAAACATAATTGAGAATAACCATCACAATGCCAAAAACGAGTAAACCCACTCCAAGCCAATCGGAAAATGGACCAGCGATGTTTGGGAAATACCATTTCCAGCGGAAAAGGGCGTAGGACCCCACGCCTATGACAAATCCGGTAAGCAGACCTGACGGCAATTCTGATGTCCTGGTAGGAAAGGGGGTTATCGGATGATAGATGACACGTGTGACCCAGGCCATGACACCTGCTAGCATCACAACCCCACCGGCAATGACTGCATAAAACACGACATGGTGTTCACAGTACACTTTTGCGTGAGCCCATTGCGGAAGGCAGGATTCAATGAACGCCAGAATAATCCACGTCCCAAAGACCATACCCACGACGGAAAAGGGACCAAGGAATGAGGTGATGTTTTTGTCTCGTTGAACAGTCATTGTCCACCCTTCCGTCATGGGCCCAGCCATCCTGCCGGGCCCAGGGTCTTCCATTGCCATCCATCGTGCCATGACGCAAGAACCCAATTCAGACTATGGGTTGACCGGATTGGTGACAAAGGAAAGGGCACTCAATCCACTCCTGCCATCATGCGATTCCAGCCCATCACGAACACTGCCCACCAGTTTCGCGTTCCCCGGGTTCATCTGGACCGTCACCAGGCCTCCGTCGGTCGTTAAAACACCGGCATGAAGTGCGGCAAGACAGGTCATACTATTAAATGCGTACAAATCGGTGCCGACGATTCGCCGAGGAGGTAAGGTACTCGGGGCGGCAGGACATTCAAACGTAAATTGTTGGCCGATTAAATGCTTGGACGCTCCGATTGATTTGGTGAATTTGGAATCCCATTTAATCCGTTGAATATGGTCACGATAGACCTTATCTATGGCCGCAGCATTGGCATGACCGACTACACTGAGCGTGCGAGCCGTCGTGAGCTTAGGGTTGCCGGTATGAATCTCACTTCCTGGATTGATCTGTACGGTAACCAGACCACCCTTGTTATCAATTGCTCCGGCATTGAGACCCGCTTGGCAAATGGAATAGGTACTGGCATAGACCCCGCCTTGATCCTCACTAGGCTTTTCGGATGTCCGTGGGCACTTGGCCGTAAAGCGTTGTCCGAGGAATTTGTCATTATCTATTTGAAACTTGTTCAACCTGGTTTTCCATTCAATTTCGGGGATGGCCCGGCCATCCACTTCGGTCATGACAGGAGTGAAAGCTAATGTGCTGAGCGAGAGACTGAGAGCGACAAGCGTGAGGGTAGTCGGGAAAATTGAGCGTGCCATGACAAAGGTTCCTTTCTGGGAATGAATGTGAAGGTTGACGGACTCTGTTTGCAAATTGTTCATGAGAACATGCTAGAGCAAGTGCTATACCATTAATGGATGAAACACGGTCATCAACAATTTCCTAACAAATTCAGTAGTTCTGGGAGATATGGCTAATGAGGATAAGGTTGTGCGATTTTCGCGATTGGCCGTATACCGCCAAAACGCTGAAATACCCCCACTTGGACTTTGAACATCAGATCTTTGGTCCGGCCCGCTTTTATCCTGCTTCAGGGAAATCCTAAGGCTTGTGGAATTTACGAAGTCTGGGGATCAATTCGATCAACGTCGATTGTGAGAATTTACCTTCGTTTTGAATGTTCGGTAGGCAGCTCACATTTTTCAACATCAGATGTTCAGTTTTTGGGAAAAGGAACACAATTGAGTCCGATTCTCGAAAACTGGTCTTAAAACAGGTTTTCTCTGGAATCGGGGTATGGGGGGACGGGGCGTAAGTGCTTGAATAATATGGTGGGTCGTACAGGGATCGAACCTGTGGCCTGCTGATGAAGAGTTCGTCCCTATTAACGGGCGCCTCCCCTATACTACTGAATCAACCCACTTTTCATCTTCCCAACCTTACCCAAATCTCTTATGACATTTGGTGAAGCCGTGTGCAGAAACCGGGTTCAAAACAGACTTTTTTAGGTTCAAAATTTACCTTTTGGTAGATGATGAAGGCTTTGGATGAAAGCTGAGTAAAATCAGGTTCACTGATTGGCGGTCATTGGATCGGATGGCAAAAAATCTATAACGGTAAGGGACTTGAATATTTTTGAATGTGAAAAACTTGTTGGGAGATCTGTTGCGGTTAAGATGTTGCGCGATGATTGGATGGACAAAATCTGAGCAAATTCGACCTTCTTCTTGCAAAGAGTTTTTTCACTTCGTGGAAGCTCGGATGGAAACGATGACACAGCCGGATGGCATGGCTGATGATCTCAGCGGGAAAATGGTGACATTGGTAGGTGGGCCTAGGATAATTCATGCGCCAACTCGGCTACAAGTGAGTTACATTGACAAAGCCCAGTAATGGGGGCATAAGTCATAGAACCAAAACTTAGAAGGATTTTTTCTGGCCCTATTTAGTTTCTGTCCTTTTTGACTCATCTCTTGCAAATGGTATTGGGAGTAGTTCCTCAATTTGATGGCTAAATTGTGCAATGGTCGGAAATTCGAAAAGCAGTTTGAGGGGTAGTTGGAGTTCAAATAAGGCTTGAATGCGTGTGAGGATTTGTGTGGCCAAGAGCGAGTGCCCTCCACGTTCAAAAAAATTATCATGGACTCCAATGTTTTCCACTTTAAATATCTCTTGCCAGATCCCGACGAGGATTTTCTCGACAATCGTCCTTGCGGGGACATAGGTCTTCCCATTGTTGAATCCTTCCTCAACAGTCGGTAATGCCTTCATATCGACTTTCCCGTTGTGCATTAGGGGAAGTTTTTCCAGGGGGATGAATGCGGTTGGAATCATGTGCACGGGAAGGCGCTCCTTCAAGTAGTTCCGTAGTGCGGACATATCCAGTGGCTCTGGACTGCCAATGACATACGCCACCAATTGTTTCACCCCGGCTTCTGTCTCTTGGCAGGCCAATAATACCTCTTTGACCATAGGAAATTGACGTATCAGGCATTCAATCTCTTTTAACTCAATTCGATAACCTCGTATCTTCACCTGCTTGTCGCGACGACCGTGAAATTGAATTCTTCCCTCCGGCAGCCAAGAAGCCAAGTCTCCGGTTTGAAATAGGCGGGATCCTGGAATTTGAGTCAAGGGATTGGGGCGAAATTTTCGGGCAGTGAGATCCGGTCGATTGAGGTACCCTCTCGCTAGTCCTGGACCGCCGATGAAAAGCTCCCCGACTAACCCTTGGGAAATGGGTTGTAGCGTTCCATCCAGAATGTAGGTTTGAACGTTGGATAGAGGCCTTCCAATTGAAACCGATCCAACGCCCAGGTTGTCTTGATTTGATAAGGGGCCGAAAATGGTCGTGGTGATCGTGGCTTCGCTCGGGCCATACGCGTTATACCAGTGAATATGTTCTGTCCCTGAGGATCTCCAGAGCGCTAAGGATTCAGGCGTGACGGTTTCACTTCCTACAACTAAAATTCGTAAGCAAGAGGGAATGCTCTTTAGCCAATGGCTGGAAATGTTGATGAGTTCATGCCAATAGGAGGCCGGGAGATTCGCGGTCGTGAGCTGTTCTTGGCCTATCAACTGAAAGAAGTCTTCGGGACCTTTGGTGGAGGATGGGACTATCAGGGTCGCGCCGGCAATCAAAGTCGGAAATATCTCTTCTGCGGCGACATCGAAATTCAATGAAGCAAATTGTAGAATGCGATCGGTAGTCTCAAGGGAATACCTGTGGCGGACGGTTACCGCGTGGTTAACCAGACTTGCATGGGAAATGGCTACTCCTTTGGGAAAGCCTGTGGTGCCCGAAGTATACACGACATAAGCCAGGTTGTTCGGATCAGTAGGCGACAGTGAGTTTTCCTGGGGCATCCCGGCTAATACAGAATTTATGGTATCCAAATAGATGAAGTTGACCCCTTGGGGTTGGGGAAGGAAAGGGGCAAATTTTTGTAGCGTTATTACTATATCGATCCCAGCGTCTTGGATGATGAAGTCAAGGCGTTTTTGGGGGTAGGCAGGGTCCAAGGGCACGTACGCGGCTCCGGCCTTGAGAATACCCAATATCGTAATCATCATTTCCAGTGATGGTTCGAAGCTGAGACCTACGAGGGTTTCTGGACCGACGCTTTCCCCTCTTAGCCAATGGGCTAATTGGTTGGCATACCGATTGAGGCTGTCGTACGAAAGGTGATGTGTCCCTTGTGTTACGGCTGTCGCATCAGGAGTTTTTATGACCTGACTCTCGATTAGATCTTGGATGCAGGCGGGGCGCAGCGAATAGTTTGGGCCTTGAGCCCATTCTTCGGTGAGTTGGGTAAATTCTGCCTGCGATAAGAAGGGTACCAAGCCAACCTTCTGGTTGGGATGTCGAACCATATACTCAAGGATCCGAGACAATTGGTTCAGCATTCGATCAGTCTGAAAATCTTCAAATCGGGTCCGATCGTAATTCAGGACGACCCGCACAGGTTTTTCGGCATAAAAGGCGACCGTTAATGGGTAATTGGTTTGCTCCAAGAGACGCACATTCGAAATGGGTAATCCCGAGTGATCTTGGATAAGTGAAGTTCTCAATGGATGAGTTTCTACTATCATGAGACTTTCAAATAATGATGTCCCAGGGGGTAAGGCACTCCATTCCTGAATTTTGGGGAGGGGAGTCAGCTCGAAAGGCCGACGGGCTTTTCTGGCTTGCCGCAATTTCCTCCACCATTCCCTGAGGGGTTTCTCGGGATCAACCTGTGCCCGGACTGGAATGGTGTTGATCAAGAGTCCTATCATGTTGTGAACGCCCGGAATAGGTGCCCGACGTCCGGATTTTACCGCCCCAAATAGGACATCATTCTTCCCACAATATTTGGAAAGGAGAATAGCCCAAGCACCTTGCGCGATGGTATTGAGCGTGCAGTCCTGGGTTTTGGCCAGCTGGTCAAGGGCCTCAGAAAACTCGGGTGATAGCGTAACTTCCTGTTCGCTGAACCTTGGGACAGGAGCAGTATCTTTTGGGGATTCTTTAGAGAGAAAAAATGAGTTGGGTTCTGAGAAATCACGTAATGTCTTTTTCCAAAAGGATTCTGCCAGCTCAAAATCCTGTCTATTAAGCCAATCGATAAAATGGTGATAGGGGGGTACCTGACTGATACGGATCTGTCGATGGTCAGCAGATGCCGCATAAAGATCGCCTAATTCCTTCCATAATAAAGGCAAGGATCTTCCATCCAAAATGCCATGATGAAAGGTCCAAAGAAGGTCATAGCAGGCATCTTCAAGTCTGAAGAATTGTAGTCTCCAGAGTGGTGCTCGATGGAGATCGAAGCCCATGGCCCTATCGGTCTCCAAAATCTTTTTGATACGCTCTTGTTGTTCAGAAACGGACAAGGTCCGCCAGTCATGTTCCGCAAATTGAGGGGGAACGATCCGATGGACGACTTGACACCCCTGAGAGGAGTGATCTCCGTGAAGGGTGGTGCGTAATGCCGGTATGCGGGCTACGAGTTGTTCCCATGCTGACTTGAAGATGGGGACTTGGAAATTCTGGGGCATTCGGCAAAGGAATTGCTCAATATCGGTGCCGCTCTTGGAATCCATCTGATGGTGAAACCACATTCCCATCTGAATCGAGGACATGGGATAGGAAGCCTCAATAGAGGTATCGGGTACTGAAAAGGATTCGGGTTGGGTACTTTGATCTCTCAATCGTCGATCTGGATTTTGAGTGACTTGCTCGACCAGTTCGATTAATAGCCCGGCCCAAGATTTAATGGTATCTGGGAGGAACAAATCCGAGTTATACGTGAAAGTTCCGACCAGGCCTCCGGAACGTTCCTCTAAATCAAGTTCAAGGTCTAATTGAGAGGAACGTCCTACAAGAGGAAAAGGGCTCGATTGAACATCGGGTAAATTTAGGGTGCCTGCCGGTGCAGTTTGTAAGACAAATGCCGCTTGAAAAAGAAGAGAATATTCCGGACGTCGCTTGGGTTGTAAGGCTTGAATCACCTGCTGAATTGGAAGAGCCTTATGTTCCAGGGCCTGTAAGGTTTGGCCCCGAACGCGGCCTAAAACTTCCCGAAAGGTCGGGTTGCCTGAGAGGTCTGTTCTGATGGCCACTTCATTAATAAAAAATCCTATCAATTCCTCGATTGCTGGGTGTTCCCGTATGGCTACAGGAGAACCGACGATGATATCCGTCTGTCGGGTCAGGTGAAAGAGCAGTAGGAAATAGACCCCCAACAATGTCATGTATAAGGTTACTCCCTCTTCACGAGCGAGTGATTTCAAGGCGGCTGTTGACTCCTTGGAGAATTCAATGGGGAATTGAGAACCCCGGTAGGTCAATGTCGGGGGTCTTGGCGAATCGCAAGGCAGCTGGAGAACAGGAAGAGGCTCTTCTAGCTGGTTCTTCCAGAAAGATAAGGATTCAATGACAGGGTTTTCGGCCAAGCGGGATTGTTGCCATAGAGTGACATCACTGACTTGGGTGGCCAGGGGGGGTAAAGAGGAAGGACGGCCGGATACCCGTGAGGAATATAGATGACTGATTTCCTTCAACAGAATCCCTCCGGACCACCAATCCGTCACGATTTGGTGCATGATAATCATGAGAACAGAATCATTTGGTCCCAACTGAAACAGACTGACTCGAATGAGAGGAGGAGTGTGTAAATCAAAAGGACGGAGACATGCTTCCTGGCCCATGCGCTGGACTTCGCCGCTTTGTTCTTCCGGTGGAAGAGATGTAAGATCTATGACCGACATTTCGAAGAAAACATCCTTGGAAACGACTTGGACAAGATGTTGGTTGGTATGTTCGAAGCGGGTCCGGAGAATTTCATGCCGACGGATCACCTCCCGAAGACTGTCCTGGAGGATGTCTGGGTTTACAGGGCCGTCAATGCGTAAGCATTTTTGACAGTTAAAGATGGGGGTGTCGGGTGAAAGTTGATCCAGAAACCAAATGCGTTGTTGAAAATACGACATGGGGCAGGTGAGGACATCTTTCTCCCCTTTACGTACTAGAATGGGAATGTCACTCGTATTCAAGGAGGCCCCGTCGGTCTCTAATTCCTGTGTAATCATGGATATAGTTGGGGTATCAAAAAACCGCGTCAAAGAGATATCCGCTTGATAGGTGTGATGGATTCGAAACAGCATCTGCATGGCCAGGAGGGAGTGCCCACCAAGTTCAAAGAAGTTGTCCTGGATGCCTACTTGGTCAAGCTTGAGTATTTCTTCCCATAAGTGGCATAGGTCTTTTTCTCGTTCGGTTCGAGGTGCCACATAATTGGATTGCTGTAGGCGATCATCTAGACTTGGTTCAGGTAATGCTCGTTTGTTGATTTTCCCGCTTGAGGTGAGGGGTAACTGAGGTATAAGAATCAATGCTGTTGGCACCATGTATGCCGGCAACTGATTTTGTATGTCAGTCTTGATCTTGGGTATCATGATCTCCCGTGTCAAAAAGGTGTGTTCAGGCACGACATAGGCGATTAGGTGCTTGTCCTCTGAGGTGTCTCCGCGGCACAGGACGACAGCTTCTTTCACGAGCGGGTTTGTCCGTAACACCCATTCGATCTCTCCCAATTCGATCCGAAATCCTCGAATCTTCACCTGATCATCCACTCGTCCTCTCAGTTGAAGCTCTCCCTGGAAACTGAACCGCCCGAGATCTCCCGTTCGGTACATAAGCTGTCCCGGGTTCTGTGAAAAGGGATTGGGCAAGAACCGTGTAGCGGTAAGATCGGGACGACCCCAGTAGCCCAAGGAGACCCCTTGTCCGCCGATGAATATTTCACCGCATACGCCAACGGGAGCCGGTTGACCAGTTTGGTCGAGGACAAATAATTGGGTATTAGGGAACGATCTTCCCACGGGAACCCGGCCGGTTTTGGGAAGGAGGTGCCCACTTTCTTCAAAGAAAGAACTATCGATGGTCGTTTCTGTGAGGCCATACGAATTAATGACTCTGACGTTTGGCCCACAACTCTGTCGAATTCTTTGGAAGTCTTCGATGTGTAAGATATCGGAACCCACGATTAATAACCGGAAAAAACTCAGATTCTTAGAAACACTCTCCAGGTATTCAAGAAGATGGAGTAACACCGCCGGAACAAATTCTGCGCAATTCACGCCAGAGCGTCTCATCACCTCATAAAGTTTTTGAGGTTTCATGAGCGTTTCCTGTGGGCAGAGCATAAGGGTTCCTCCGCTTCCTACGGCGCGAAGAAGATCTCCCGTAAAGACATCAAATGCCAAATTTGCCATTTGGAGATGAACCATGGGGGGAGAACAAAGCTGGTACTCCTTTTCCCAGCCTAGATAGGTTGAGACGGTATTGTGGTGTGAAACGGCCGTGCCCTTGGGTAGGCCGGTCGACCCGGAAGTGAAAATCATGTATGCCATCATCGTGGGGGAGATGGAGAGATTCAGGTTATGAGTCGATTGTCGTGCGAGGTCTTTCTGGATGTTTTCCAAGTAAACAGTCTGAACGGGTAGCTTGCGAAGATCAGAATCCAAATGATTTTCCATGGTCAAAATCATTTGCAAAGATGTTTGTTCGAGGATATGGGAAAGCCTTTTAAATGGCGTGTCCGGATCTAACGGCACATAGGCGCCTCCGGCTTTCAGAATTCCCAAGATTCCCACGATGAGATCTATGGTCTTTTCCATTTGGATCCCAATCAAGAATCCAGGTTTGACCCCGTACCCTTGGAGAACCTTTGCCAACTGATTCGCACGGTTGTTGAGGTAGCGATAGGTGAGATACTGATTTCCCAGTATTAAGGCGATGCATTCAGGCCTGTTTTCGGCTTGACGCTCGAATAAGTGATGAGCGCAAAGACTCTCGGTTAAAGTAGGGTCCGATGATCCTTTGACAAGAAGCTCCCGTTCTGGGTGTTCCCTTGCAGGGAATAAGAGGGTAACTTCTTCGGGAAGGAGCATCGGAATGGTACTGACCCGTTGTCTGGGATTATGGAGGAAAGCCTGGAGAAAGCATAAGAAATGTTGGAGAACCCGATGGTATTGTGATTCTGGGAATATTTCTTGGTTGATGTCGATGTCGATGGTGAAGGTTCCGTGAATGTTAAAGTCTTGCACATTAAAGGCTAAGCCAACATTCGCGAAGCCCACGTGATGCCAGGTTGTGACCACCGGCATTTTCTGAAAAGGGGGATATTGGCTTAAGTGATAATTGCACAACACATTATAGGGCCGTTTTTCAAGGGTGTAGCTTGCCCCCGCTCGAAAGTGCCTCGTGACGGCTCTTAATTCGCGGCCAATTTTGTGGTGAAGGGATTCGAATGTTTCATGGGGTCCAATTTCGACCGACAGGGGCGCGATGTTCATGAAAAGGCCTAACATATCTTTAAAGGGCCCAGGTGGCCGACCATGAAATGGAACACCGAGTGAGAAAGATGGATTGCTACTGACTCGGTACAGGTAAGCGGAAATGATGGTGGTGAAGATGACAAAGGTAAGAAACGAGGCCGTGCTGTGGTTTTGCCCATTGCTTTCAGCCAGTTTGCGAATCTTTTGAGAGGATTCGGCATCTAATGCATGGGATATTCGATGAGTTTCAACTAACCGGTTGTCTAATTGGTGGCCGTAAATCTCTAATGGGTCTCTGGGCTCTTGGAGTTTTTCTTTCCAATACTCTGTTCCTCTCCGGAATCGCGCTGTCTGCATAAACGAGGCTTCCCATTCGACAAATGTTTGGTAGGGGAGCGGCGAGACTCGTTTTTCAAGTGTTCCAAGCAAGGATTGCGTGTAGAATTCGGAAAGACGAGTGAACGTCAATTCGATAGTTTGACCGTCAGAAATCAGATGATGAACATTGTGAAACCAGATCCATTTGGATTGAGACAACTTTAGTAACGCGACGTCAAAAAGACATGTATTCAATGAAAACACGTTCTTCAATCGTGAATGGATCAAGCTTTGGGCAGAATGGTCCGGATCTTGTTCCGACGAAAGGTCGATGGTTTCTAGGTGGAAGGGGAATGGAGGTAAGACCTTGGGGCAAGGCACTCCATCTTTTTCTTCTATGATAGTTCGAAACACCTCACAGGTATCGATTAAAAATTGAAACGCGTTCCGGAAGTGGTCAACCTGCAATTCCCCCTGGATTGCGAAGGTCACGGGAATATTATAGAGAGGAACAGATCCATAGACTTTTTGCCCCACCCACAATTGTTTTTGCATGGTAGTGAGGTGCGAGGACAAAGGGTGAGAGAGGTGAGGAGAATTGAATTTGTTCATGTACATGCAATACCAAAGAGGTGTGTTAGTTCTCTGTAGTTGGTTGGGTGTTAAAAAAAATTGTTCTTTTCACTTTTCTTGTAGAGTGGATGCTTCGGAAAAAGGGAAACAATGAAACGCCAAAACCCACTTGTATGTCTGTTGAAAGCACTGACCTTTCAAGAATTTTCTTCCTGGGTAGATATGTTCAAATGAACTCGTCTGTGTGTACCAAGAATTGGACTCTAATAAGTTTATATTAGGAGAACTCCCTTCAAGCAAGGTGTTTTGGGCACATCTATTGAAATTACGTGAGAATGTCATATGTCATGGTTTCGTTTGATAACAAAACAAAGCGAAGAATAATTGATATTTCTGTAAATTTTGTTGAATTAGTGGGAATTTAAATAACTTATGCTGAGGAAACTTCCCTATTCTGGGTTTGAAGGGGGAAAATGCTTCTGACAATTACCCTGTCTGAGGTCATTGATCAGAAAGCCATTACCGCCACCCTGACCAATGGGGTATTACGGGTCAGGCTTTCAAAGATGAGACCGGCACAACTCAGAGAAATCCACATTTCTGAAGATTAACGGACCCTCTTTCAAAAGAAATTAAGGGGTGGTGGCCTCAAAATCCAGAGCAGCTGATAAATAGTCAGTGGGCCTGTGGGTGGATAGGCTTTCGCCTCTAAGGGCTTGTAGTAATGGTAGAAAGAAAAAACCTGCTTAGAAATCGGTTTGTTTCACTGAAGGTTTCGCCCTCAAGTTGAAATGGTATGTGAAATGGTTAGGGTTGGTCGCCTAGGGCGAGCCATAGAGAAAGAGACGAGCAATTGACGAGGCTGGATGTATCACGAATTTATCACACCTCACGGTTTCCAACTTAAACAAAAACGAAATAGTTGAGTAAAATCGTTTTCAGGACTTGCTTAACAAAGTCAAGCCAGCCCAACCTCCAAAGATTAAGCCACCACTAACATTTTTCAAAACACATGCCCAAACCTATGAGGTTCTTCCCTTTCTAATTGAGGAAAGAGCCAGCCTTCGGGATAGGGTCTATTCAGGGACAAGGGAGTTATTGTCAAATGTAGTGTCTGGGCTATTGATTACGCGGCGACGGGTTCCTCTGTAGTTGCCCGGATTCCATCCGTAAATTGAATGCCCTCGATCACTTGTGCCAACTGCCCAAATCCCCGTAGGCGTCGCCAGGTTTTCTCAGCACAGCGGCCCAGCTTGAACATCATGTGTAACATCCCGTCCCGAGTCAGACAGCCCTTCGTCTGCTTTGTCCGATGCCGAATGGTCCCGAAGGTCGATTCAATCGGATTCGTGGTACGCAGACTTTGCCAATGCGACGCCGGGAATGCGTAGAACGTCAGCAAGGCCTCCCGATCTTTTTCTAAACATGCCGTGGCCTTCGGATACTTCGCCTCGTAGGTCTGCAGAAAGAAGTCAAACGCTCGGTCGGCTGCGGGTTGCGTCTCGGCTTGCCAGATCTCGTGCAACGCCTGTTTCGCCTTGGAGTGCACCCTCTTCGGCAACGCATTGAGAACATTGCTGGTCTTGTGCATCCAACACCGCTGTTGCTTTGTGTGCGGGTATATTTCCTCCAACGCTCCCCAGAACCCCATGGCCCCATCCCCAATGGCTAAGGCCGGTGCCGTCAGCCCCCGGGCTTTCAGATGCAACAGGACTTCCCGCCAGCTCTGGGTCGACTCGCGCACGCCGTCTTCGATCGCCAAGAGCTGCTTCTCCCCCTGGCTATTCACCCCAATGACGACTAACGCACACAGTCGATGCTCCGCGGCCCGTAGTCCACTGTAAATCCCGTCGACCCAAATATAGGCCCACTCGCCCTCATCGACTCGTCGTTGCCGCCAGGCGTCGTACTCGGCTCGCCAGCTCTGTTTCAACCGAGCCACGGTACTGGCGGAGAGCCCCTTGGCCTCGGGGCCGACTAACGCTTCCAAGGCGGCCTGCATCTCCCCGGTGGAGATCCCTTTTAAATAGAGCCAAGGAAGCGCGGCTTCTAAACTTCGGGTTTTGCGCACATAGGGGGGAACCAACGCAGAGCGGAAGGTCACAGGATCTCCCTGGCGACTCCGCACCTTCGGGACCTGGACCGTCACCGGCCCAATCCCTGTTTGAATTTCCCGTACCGGCTGGTGCCCACTCCGGACCACGAGGGCCCGGCCCTCCTCATCTCGGTGCTCGGCATACGCGGCGACCAATTCAGCTACCTCAGCTTCTAGGGCTTGCCCAAGCAACTTTCGAGCTCCCGCCCGCAGCAGCTCGGTCAAGGTATCGCGCCCCTCTCGATCTCCACCCTCAGGTTTGGTACTCTCTTGCATCGTGGCGTCTCTCCTTTATGGTTGAATGTGGCTGTGTTGCAACACCCATTTCAACCCGAGACGCCGCGTCTTTTCAACTTCCTTCAGGCACTACTTTCAAGTATAACTCGGGACAAGGCGATTCTTGGTCAGAAACCTTTAAGATTAAACGGTCATGTAAAAACAGGGCATCAATGTGGGTTTGTTTGAACGTGGCAATGGCATGCTCCGGGGTAGCCACTAGAGGTTCCTGATCATTAAAGGAGGTGTTTAGGACCAGAGGAACTCCAGTGCGGTCAAAAAAACAGGAAATCAATCGATGAAAAAGCGGCTGTTCTTTTTTGTTGACCACTTGAAGACGGCAACTCCGATCTTGGTGGAGAACTGCTGGAATTTGCCCAGCCTTTGCAGCAAGGACTGGATAGGTGAGGACCATCAGGTTTCTCGAAAATTCTGCCCCCTTTCGCCCGTTGGGAACGTCAAACCAATGCCGAACCTCTTCTTCCAAAACCGACGCAGCAAAAGGGCGATAGGCCTCGCGATGTTTTACACGATTATTTAACTGGGTTCTAGAGTTTAAATCCCGGGGATCGGCGAGGAGAGACCGATTCCCCAATGCCCTAGGACCAAATTCCAACCGACCTTGAAACCACCCAACAATCAATCCTTGGGCAAGGAGTTGGGCTCCCAAGTCCGCGGGGTCATCCAGGATTTTAAATCCTAATCCAGCCTGATCGAGTGCCTGGTCAATCACGGTCTCATCAAAGTCGGGGCCCAGAAATGGAGAAATGGCCATGGTCCTTCGAGGTTCTTGGCTATTCGATCCTCGATTCGTCCGGTTGTGGGTCACTTCCAGAGCAGCTCCAACGGCTGTTCCGGCATCATGCGCAGCCCCATAAATATACAATTGTTCAAAAGGTCCTTCCTTTTCCAGTCGGGCATTGGCCACACAGTTCAGCGCCACCCCTCCAGCATAGACAAGATTAGGAACCCTGGTCCGGTCATAGAGGTCCCAGGCTAACCGAAGAATGACCTCTTCGGTACGCACTTGGAGGGCGGCAGCCAAATCTGCAAAACGCGAAGTCTCTGGTGGTTCATCTTTTCGCCGAGCGGCTCCGAATAACGAGATCAGACCATTGAGATCGTCACGACGAAATCCAGCCAATGTGGAATCAATCCAAAAGGGGGCATAACCATTTCGTAGTTCCGGTGGGTGAATCCCGAACAATTGATCCATTTCTGAGGAAAAACGTCGAGGATTTCCAAAGGCAGCTAACCCCATCACCTTCGCGGCATCGTATTCGGTAAATCCCAAATATTGGGCGATTCGTTCCCATAAAAACCCGATGGAAGACGGATAGGGAATTTCATGAAGCACCTTCAGACCAGATGGGCTTCCTTGTCCTACCCAGCCGGTGGCCCGTTCACCGATTCCATCAACAACCAGCACGGCTGCTTGAGAAAACGGCGCCGAATAAAAGGCACTGGCGGCATGACTAAGGTGATGAGGAATGAAATGTACTCGCTCTTTGAGGTGCGGAATGCCTAATTTTTGAGAAAGCAAGCTGGGAACCTCTTGTATCCGCTGCTTTAGCAAGACTTCTCCCCATTCCGTGCCAAACCCTTTTTCCTGACTAACTGGATAGGGATCGATTCCAATCATGCCTACCCGTTCCTTCGGCTGAAAGGAATACGCCACCGCATCGAGCTGGCGAGGGTCAATGTTTTTTAAGCAAAAACGAATGGCTTCCCAGGGAAGTTCGTCCGGATTAGAAACCGTGGCGGATTTTCCATGTTTGCGTCGCGTTAACCGTTCTTCTTCTACGGCACACAAGACCTGCCCGTTTTGCACCAATGCCGCCGAACTTTCGTGATAGACGGAATTGATTCCTAAGACAAGGGAATCTGGGGAAGGGGGATTTATCATTGAAGAAAGTCTTCCAAGAACATCCAACGTGTTATCGAATTGAATCGATCCTGGCCTTTATCATATTGATCATGCCTTCTTCTTTTCAACGGTTCGAATGGAGAATTCCGATATCGAGCTATATCAGCAAAGAAATATCATTAATTTAGCAAGAGTTGATTCATGTTTTTTCTTTGGATATGCCCATTTCCCCTTTCACTCATTTGAGCTATCCGACACCAAATGATCGAGCAAGGAATCAAGGGCTTCGGCCATAAACATAATCGTGGGATGATCAAAGAGCAGGGGAAGGGGAATCTCAATTTGTAAAATTTTTCGAAGCCGTGTAATGACGGCAGTCGCCAGAAGTGAATGGCCACCAATTTCAAAGAAATTGTCCTGGGTACCCACAATTTCCACTTTGAGCACCTCTTTCCAAACCTGGGCCAAAAGTTTCTCAAGGGGAGTTTGAGGAGCCAAATACACTTGTTGCGACACTTGCCAATCCGGTTCCGGCAATTGGCTACGGTCCACTTTTCCACTCGTGGTGCGCGGGAAAACTTTTAGCTCCATGACCACCGTCGGCACCATATAGTCGGGCATTTTCTCACGTAGAAAATGACGAATGTCAGACGCGGCCCAATTTTCCTCTCTCGAAACAAAGTAGGCCACCAGTCGCTTTTCTCCCACCCCTTCCTTCCTTGTTATCACCACCGCCGGGCCTGTCAAGTTTTCTGTGTAACTGGTTGTGAATTACGTTCTTGTCGGCACTCGATCGCCTAACAGCATGGCAAATTGATTCAGAGCCCGTTTCCATTCGGGAATGGGCACGGTCCATTTCTTGGCGATGCGCTGCATCCCGAGATAGAGCACTTTGAGGATGGCTTCATCCGTCGGAAAGGCCCCGCGCTTTTTGAGCACCTTCCGTAATGAGAAATTCAGGGATTCATTTGCGTTGGTGGTATAAATGACTTTCCGAATTGCCGGTGGATGATCAAAGAACACGGTCAGCCGGGCCCAGTCTTGACGCCAACTGGTACTGATGGTTGGATCTTTCGCATCCCAAGTTTGGGCAAACTGAGCTAAGGCCTCTTCCGCTTCTTTCAGCGTCGAGGCGCTATAGATGGCTCTAAGATCGCGAGCCACGGCTCGCCGTTCTTTCCACACGACATACCGCAGGGCCTGCCGAACTTCATGGACAATGCAGAGTTGGACGTGGGTTTGTGGGAAGATGCTCTCCAAGGCTTCCGGTAACCCGGTTAAGCCATCCACACAGGCCACGAAACAATCGTTGACGCCCCGCTGCTTGAGCTCCGTAAAAACGGTCAACCAAAATTTCGCGCCTTCCGTTTCACTCACCCAGAGGCCTAACAATTCCTTTTCCCCGGCGAGCGTCACGCCCAGGGCGACGTAGACCGCTTTCGTCTTGACGGCTCCTTCGTGTCGAGACTTCACAAACAGACAATCAAAGTAGAGAATGGGATAGACTGTCTCCAAGGGTCGACTCTGCCACAGACGCACATCCTCGAACCCCGCATCCGTGATCGTCGAAATGAGCGTGGGGGAGACCTCGGTCCTATACAAGTCTTCCAGATGGCTTTGAATTTCCCGCGTCGTCATGCCATGGGCATAGAGGGCTAAAACTTTGTCATCAAACCCTTCCAAGCGCCGTTGACGTTTCTTCACGACCGTCGGATCAAACGTGCCAGCTCGATCACGTGGGACATCCAACTCAACCGGTCCTTGGTCCGTCTCCACGGTTTTGGGACTGGTGCCATTTCAGGTATTGCCCTTCTTGACCTCCTGTCGAACATGAGGAGCATAGCCCAGATGGTCCGTCAATTCCGCCTGCAAGGCTCGTTCAACCAATCGTTTGGTTACCCCTTTCAACAATCCATGTTCCCCCAGAATATCTTCTGGGGAGACACAGTCTTTTAATAAGTCATCCAGTAACGCATCGGTTTTGGTGTTGAACTTGGTCATCATTCCTCCTTATGAAATAAATCCTTGATGATAACCAGTTACACAGTTAATCTTACAGGCCCTGACGTCAAGCTCGACTTCATTCGGCCGGGAAAACCCTTGGAGAATGCGGTGATTGAGAGTTTTAATGGGCGCTTGCGAGATGAATGTCTGAATGCAAAGGTATTTATCTCCTTACACGATGCACGACAGAAGATTGAAGCGTGACGGATCGACTATAATGAACACCGGACACATAGTTCCTTGGGGTATGTCACACCGCAGGAATTTATGAAATCGGTCAGCACAACCGGGCTGCAGGAGGAAGCCTAATTCTAGCTACCCACGGTCTAGTTTTCGGGAAAGCGTCAGAGGTACTAAATTTCTAACAACCGATGGCCCAGTTTCCGGGGAGGGGTCAGGGGTGGAATTTTTCTCACAGAAAGTGGTCTAACAACGGGGGCAATTTCATTTGCCTTAGCCTGTAACCTAGGCGTCGGTGCGGTTTAAAGGGGGCCCGTCAATGGCGAAGGCTCCACAAAAGGAATCGTCCACAAAGTGTATAAGGATCCGCCCTATCGGCCACCAGCTCCAGAGACCCGACGATTGGTTGTACAAGCAGATGGCATAACTTCTGAGGCCGGTCATTAGACAATATCTATACTAAAGGTACCATAACATAGAAAAACCATAGAGTTTTCCTGTCATTCTATTAGTAGGAAAAACAGGAATATTGGTTAAGGAAAATTCAAAAATTCATCTATTTCCGTTTTTGTCAATAAGCCATTTTTATCCTGATCGATTCGCTTAAAAGCTCTACGTGAATTTTTTGGAGCCTCGCTATATGATATTTCTCCATCATTATTCATATCAAAACTTAAAATTCGATCAACGATTCTTTTTTTCTTACTTAACTGATCTTTACGAAAATTTTTATTTTTTTCAAAAGGGCCAATGATTGCCTGAGTTCTTGTCTGCGATATCTGTCGATCGTTTAAGTTGAAAGAGGTATTAGGATTTTTACCACGTCCAGCCATTAAATTATTCTTATCTTGAGTATGCTTTAAACCCAAAGAGTGCCCAAGCTCATGAGCCAATATCAGAAAATGTTCTTCACCATTTTTGTTAAGCTCCCCATAAAAAATAGTTTTTTTCTCAGGAAGATAAACACCGCTGGCCGGTATTGGAAATTTTCGAATAATCACAACTTGCCAAAGTTTTTTTTCTGTTAAGGAAGGCGACAAATTAACCATTTTTGCTCGAAAAGAACCACGTGTTTCATTGTTAGCAACACCTTCAAACTCTTCCTTTGTCTTGTTTATTCGAATGACTTTTTCTGCAACCCAAGTAATTCTCGCTTGGTGCCAAATTTTATTTACCTCCCTTAGCATTTTCCTTAAATAAGCTGTGTTATAGGTACTATTAAGCTGAGGAGCTTCATCAAAAGACATCAGATAAATTCTAACAGGTAGTTGAATATTGTTCTGATTTTCTGAAAGAGCTGGCGTAGTGAAAATCATAAGAAAAATAAAAAGAATATATTTTGTTGTGTGCGCACTAAGGCGACAGAAATAAAGATGTTTTTCTTCCACTAATTTACTCTTCATTATGATTATTGTTCAAACAATGGTGACCAGCCACCGGTCGGCAGCAGATGGCCTAACGAGGCGACAGAGCAGAGCTTGAACCGCGATGAGGTAAACACCCACCCTCTCACAAGCCCTGCTCAAGCTGCTCACCTCATCTCCAAGCTGGTCGGAAGAGGGACTATCCCTACCACATGGGGTTTTTAGAGTTGGCATTTATAAATACCATTAGTGGACTGTAGTACATAAAATATGTTGTATCATTGCACATTTGGAGGTGCAAGTATGAAACTTACCAAAACAACCGAATGAAATTGCAGCGGCAAACTACCCCGAGAATCGTTCGGGCCGATGGGTCAGGTATGCCTCCTTTATCCGGTTAGTGTCCGATTGCCCCACCAGGGCCGAAATTCGAGGCAAGTCGGTTTGCAGCGAAAACTATAGCAGTAACTGGAGCCAGCGATTCGACCTCCCTTATGACATGTACTCACGGATTGCTCCATCGTGCATGCAGATTAGGCACATTTTAGAATAGCTACTTCTTGCGGTTTGTGCCCCAAGACGCCGCACTTTAACACAGTAGCTGGCATAATTTCTGGGGATTGGTCAGCAGGTCATTTTGAACAACGAATGGTAAAATACTCCGAAGCAAAAGAGTATTCTTTATGGATAAATTGTACAAACTCCTTCGGGAAGTGGCATTCACGTTTACCCCATTATTTTATTGGTTTCGTCAGGGCAGAAGCCCACCGACTATTAGTCCAAAAAAACTTGAGATCTTAATCAAACACTACAGAAAATATTGCCAACGCTCACGGATGAGGTTTGGAAATGCAGAAAACCGGATTCATTCTACCCAAAACCCCACACCGATATAGGCCAAGGCCTCACTTAATATCTATGGGTCCCGACTCACCTCTGTGTTCACGCACACCCCCAACCCATGTGGTTTCAAACGAACTCACCCCACACTTGATTACGGTTCAGTCCCTAAGCCGAGACTCCTTTTTTGCCTCTCCTTACGCTGGAGCATATGCCTGGCCCGATACTAGGAAAATGAACCATCAAGCCCGGCTTCCAGAGTGAATCCCCTCTTTAATAAGAGGGTACTGCTCTTTGACCAACCTACAATTACTTTGATATTTTACTACCACCCTCGGCCGGGCTGAAAAGACTTTTTTGAATCTCCCTTTCTCGCTCATTCATTAATGAATGACTTATTCAGTAAATCATCTTAAACATAAAATAAATGTGCGTATTTACCGATGTCAATTTGAATCTATGCCGGTGTTTAATAGTCGTTTCAAAGATCATGAAATAGAACAGCTTTTTGAGATAGTTAATGCACTATGGCAACAAGCGAGTATAAAGTGGGTTGTGCGTTCAATTCAGTACTTAGAGGTTGGCGAAATTGAGATTGAAAAATTCAAAGAAAAGCTCAATCGAAAAAAATTAAATGAGATACTTATTAATCTATCACCAAAATTACCTGGTGTAATGGAGAATAAATTATGGAAAATTTGTTTACTGTCGAAATTCCCTATTGATGCCGGGGGCGTATATTTACCAAAAACAAGGACGATTTTTTTTAGTGAAATGGGCCGATTTGGACTTGCCAGAGCTGCAGTTTTAGCTCATGAGTTGGGGCATTCTCTAGGCTTAATACATGAAAATGAAAGTTGTAATTTAATGAACCCTGAATCACTTCGATATATTCAAAAAAAATGTGATAATCTGCAATTGAAAGGTTCTCATGCAATCGGTAATTTTTTAACATCACAGCAAATGAAGGATGCATGTTCGCAAATCGGGAGGGGCCCCAAACAATCTACCGCTTTTTTTGATTTCGAATGATTCGGTCAAGGCAAATTTCAGAGAGAGTTTAATTGTATAAGTCAAAACTTTATCTGACAGCCAGCGAGTCCGATTAGCATTACACCGCCAGTCTCTGGTCTTTCCCCGATTTCGGGGACAGGCTCGTAAAGAAATAGAAAAAAGCATTCATTGGTCTTCAGACGGTATAGGATTCAAGGCCGTAGCCTCCTTCTCGTTTGATATCTAACCCAGGTGGGTTTGGCCTTCCCCGTCCGAGGAGAGATATGAATTCCGCTGTTGCGAGAAGGCTAACCTCCAATATTGACGCGCCGGAGCACCTTAATCTTGGGAAAATAGCCGGAAATGTACAGACAATGCCTTTCTCGAATTCTTCTACCATAAATCATTCGTTGCAACCGTACAGCAAATTGGTGTCAAGTCAGCTATTGTAACTGGCTCGCATAATAGTATAGATATGAAAAGATATATCGGCAAAAATTTCCCACCAAGCTTTGCTCATGGAATAATATAGGTCTAACAGAAATTTATCGAGTTTGACATGGCCGGCCGTACATGTGGAAAGCCCAGTTCCTTCCCCAAGGCCCCCGGGAGGTTCCGACCAAGAATTCCAACCATTGTTCCAGTGGAGAGTATGCACAATCTCCTGGCCGGTAAGAACGATTATATAAACCCGGAATTCCTAAAGAATCCTGGTTCCTGTGACAGAGGAAGGCCTACGAACAGAGATTCATTCATGTACTTAAGTATTTTTTCTTAAATATGATTGGCTGACAGAGGCCATATGAGGTACTCTTGGAGAGTAGACCCTTATTAATCTTTTCACTTACCGATTGAATATAAGTGTAATAACTTATGGAATAGAAATGCCAAAACAAAGTTATAAAAAAAAGGTATCAGGTAAAGCAGTTAAGGCTCTAATTGATAAAGCAAGAGAATGTATTAAATCAAATAACCCTAAAGAAGCATTAGACACTTTTGAACTGGTTTTAAAAGAAAACCCAGAAGCAGCCGGTGCTTATATGGGAATTGGCAAAATTCATTTTCGCGATGGTAAATATGATGAGGCCGAAGAATACTTTAAGGGTGCACTCCATGTGACCAAAAAAATTGCGCCAGTAATGGTTATGTTGGCAAAAATTGCTGAGAAAAAGGGGGACTTTAGAAAAGCACTAAAGCTAAATCAAGATGCATTGAAAGCTGATTCCAAATTCCCACCGGCAGGACTTGGTGTGGGTCGTATGCACTATCAATTAAAGGAATATGAAAGTGCAGAGAAAGTCTTAGAAGATGTTCTTAGTTCCAATCCTCTATCAAATCATGCAGCAATACTACTGTCAAAAGTAAAGAAAAAGCTTGGCAAAAAAGAGGATGCCATTGAAAATCTTGATGAGCATATTATGCGGGTGCCGGAATCATGGCAAGCCCTTTTTTTGCAGGCTCAAATGTACTTGCGTGAAAAAAAATACTCCGAAGCAATTGATGCAGTCAATAAGAGCTTGAAAATTAAACCGGATAATAAAAGAGCCTTGGTTTGTCTTGGAAAAGCCTTTTTAGGTGTGGGACGTTATGCCGAGGCGGTTATGTTGTTTAAAGATGCCCGTGAAATCGATCAGGATATGTGGCAGTTGCAAATTAACTTGGCAAAAGCTCTTATTGGTAATGAAGAATATGACGATGCTAAAGCATTGTTAACAAAGATGACACGAGGAAGCAAAGGATTGGGGTATGTCTATTTTTTGTTGGCAGAAATCTTTATTGCTGAGAAACAATATTCACAAGCATTAATTCAGTATGATGCTGCAATATTACACGCAAAGGAATTAGTAAAAAAACATCCAGAGTTGATAGAGATCCAAGCTAAAGATATAGAAGAGCAAGAAAAAGCGCTAGCCTTTAAGTCGGCGATAGGCTCAATTTTGGAATCAAGAGGAGAAGATAATATTAGGTAATATTTACATTTCCCACTCAAGGAGTCTGTCTGGGAACATATAATGATCTATTGTCCGGTTAAACATAAAATGAGGGTTTTCTGACTTCTAAATCCTTAATTTTAAAGAGGTTTAATTCCTATCATGATCCTAGGTTGGCACCGACCTTCATTTCTTGATTTCTCGACCTAGTCACTAAATTTCTAAATCCCGTCCCAAGAAGGAGGGGAACTTTTTATCAGGGGTTCCCAATGGACCGGAGGAGCATTGGCGTGCCCCCTTTAAACCGCGCAGACACCCATGTTACAGGCTGGGGCACATTTTAAAAGAGAGCACCATGCCACGTGTCCAATATTCGATCGAGCAAATCATTCCACCAACTTCTTGACGCGGAAGTGCTGTTGGGGCAAGAGCAGAGCGCCAATCAGTTTAGAGGTGGCTTCAAGAATCCGAACAACCCGATAAGTGGATATGCTCTGCAAAGAGTGGCATGATACGACCACTCAAGAAAGGAGCGTATGATGAGCAGACGACCCCGGGGAAATTGTTCTCCCACCTTATAACTCGAAAGGGGATCTTGCCCCGATCAAAAGAGAGAAGGCAGTAGCGGAACTGGCCTAACGGTTTGATGTCCATCCGTATCAAATCAGCCAATGGAAGACGGTGCTGCTGGAGCGAGGGGCTGCGGGTTTTGAGAGAGGAGAATCGTCGCAGGCCGCCGTTGATGTGAACAGGCTTGATGCCAAAATATTGGAACTCCCCTTGGAAAATGATTTATTAGAAACGGCGCTCACCAATGCGGGGGTGTTGAGCGCAAAGCGATGATTGACCGCACGCACCATTTATCTTTCACGAAACAAGCCAAGGCCTTAGGGGTGAGTCGCGGTTGTCTCTATTATCGGCCCAAGCTGATCTCTGAGGAGGAGCTGCGGTTCATGAACCGGATTGAGCGGTTACATCTGGATGGGCTCTTTACAGAGGCGCGGATGCTCTGAGACCTCTTGAGGCAGGAAGACTTGTTAGTTGAGAGGAAGCACGTCGCCACCCTGATGCGGCGGAGGGGCTTGGAAGTGCTCTATAGCCGGCCGCGCGGCATCCCACACATAGGGTGTATCCGTATTTGTTACGGGCTGTAGCGGTCATTCGAGCCAATCCGGTTTGGGCCATGGCTGTCACGTATATTCCTATGACCAAAGGGTCTGCGTTTCTGGTGGCGGTGGTTGACTGGTGTACCTGCCGAGTCCTGGCCTGGTGTGTGTGGGCCACCATGGATGTTTAGTTCTGCCTTGACGCCGATAACGAGTCACGCGTTTTTTCCGAACTTCTTAAGACGCAAGGGATTCGACTCAGCATGGATGGGCGAGCGGTCTGGCGCACCAGCATTTTCGTGGATCACCTTTAGCGGTCGGTAAGGTGAACTACGAGGAGGTCAACTGACATGCCTATGACTCAGTCTCAGTAGTAAGAAGAGGGGTACCAGGGTATTTTCAGTTTTACAATGGGCGCCGCCTGCATGCCAGTTTTGCAGAAAAGCCGACAGATGACCTGTGCTTTCAGGACCAACCGCAGCTTCGAGCAGCCTAACTCACACCGGAACGATCCACTTATCGAAGGCTATCCGGTGGTTCAAAGAAATGGGACCACCTCTGTCCGCACACCAGATTTGAAATTAGCTTAAAAACTGGAACTAAGGAAGATAGTATGCAAACATCGACTTATTCATTGTCACCAAAAGCTTGTACTGAAAATATTCCTTTATCCGTCAATCAAATAGCATCTTTTCTATTCGAGCAAACAAATTCAGATAGCATTTCAGCCAATCATTCTGTTGCCTTGCGTTTAGTGGGAAGCATTGATGTCAATATTGTTAATAACACATTAAAAAGAATCATTGATCGACATACAATTTTCAAAACTATCTTTATTAACTCCAGCAACCATATCACTCAAAAATTAATCAGTGATTTTAATTTCGAAGGAATAATCGAAACAGACTTACGGGATCTTGACGAAGACGAAAAACAGGCCGAACTGAACTGGCTTATTATAGAGGCGGCTGAAGAGCCGTTTGACCTATCCCAAGAGCCATTGTTTAAGTTTGAAATTTTTCAACTCAATGACGATGAACATGTACTCCTTTTAGTGATTCACCAAATATTATTTGATGAATACTCAGATGCTCTATTTGCTAAGGAATTTGCCCTTATTTACGATGCCTTAAATTGTTCCAATTCTTCATTAACCGATTTAAAACTAGCCGATTTAAAAATTCAATATCATGACTTTTGTTTTTGGCAACAAGAACAGATTGAAAATAAGCTCTGGGAAAAACAAACAAACTACTGGAAAGAACAATTTAATTCTGAGCACGGCAAGTTAAATTTCCCTAGCGATAGCATTCGAACAGGTAAACACTCAATACACAGCATTAAGAAATCATTTAGCATTTCTGAAGAATTAAGCCAATCTCTTTTCTCATTAAGTAAGGCAAACAATGTATCAACTCTGGCAATATTACTAAGCGCATTTAAAATTCTGCTACACCTTTACACAGGAAAAGAAGATATTGTGGTGGGAATCCAAACTTCAGGTCGCAATCAGGCAACATTAAAACCAGTAATTGGTTCTTTTGTTAATCGACTCGCCTTGCGTAGTAATTTATCAAGCAATCTCAGTTTTCAAGAATTTTTATTACAAATTCATAGCACCCTAACACTAGCCTATGAAAACCAAGATATCCCCTTTGAGGAAATACTAAAAGCCCTAAAACTAGAAAACAAAAATAATCAAAACCCTCTTTTTCAAGTATTATTTAAATATTATCCGCTTGTTAATAATACGATACAATCAGAAGCCTTAGAAATAAAAATATTTGAATTTGAATCTTGCAACTCCACCTATGAGTTGGAAATCACGGTCAAAGAAAAGGCTGATGGATTATGCATTTACTTTACATACAATGCCGAGTTATTCCATGACACGACAATAGAACAAGCGCGAAGTTATTATTTCGGTCTTTTAGAAGACATCGTTGTAAATCCTGGCCTTGCCATATCCGCCCTCATCCTCTTAACTCATACAAAACTAAAAAATTCACCCACTCGTCAATCTAACGTCCAAGCAACCATTCAAGAACAAGAATCTTTTATAGAATTTCACCGGGAAGATATCAACACTTCAATTATTAAACGTTTCGAGCATCAAGTAAATAAACATCCCGCAAACACTGCTATAAAAACAACAAATGAAAGTTTTAATTATCAAGAACTCAATCAAAAAACAAATATCATTTCTCATGAAATCTTACAAAATTGCAAGCCTGAAGAACAGCGAGTTGCTCTCGTATTCAATCAGGGAGCATCAATGATTGTTGGGTTATTAGCTGCATTAAAAGCAAACAAAACTTACATTCCTCTTGATGCTTCAATCCCCAAAGAACGTGCAAAGCATATCTTTAATAATGCTCAAATACAAACAGTTATCACAAGTTCTGAAAACTTAGAGCTTACCAAGAATCTAATCCCTGAATCGGTTGGTATTATTGACATAGACCGTATCATTGCACAACGGGGGAATGATGAAAATCCTGATATTCTAAGCACTTCAGAATCACCAGCTTATATAATTTACACTTCAGGCTCAACGGGAAAACCCAAAGGCGTCCTACAAAACCATAAGAACGTGCTTCATTTTGTCAGCTCTTATACAAATCAACTTCAAATAAATCACCATGATAAACTCAGTCTGCTGTCGTCTTATAATTTTGATGCGGCCATCGTTGATATTTTTAGTGCTCTATTAAATGGCGCAAGCCTACATATATTTAATTTAAAAAAAGAAACTTTAAAGGAAGTATCAGCACGATTAAAAGATGAACAAGTATCCATTTACCACTCGACCCCTACTGTTTATCGTTATTTTATTCATTCACTATCAACTTTTGATAGCTCTGAAGAAACTAGCTCTCCAAGCATTGGCTATCCAAAAATTCGTCTCGTTGTATTAGGAGGAGAGCAAGTCTATAAGCAAGATATTGATGCTTACAAAACTCAATTCGATGCGGATTGTCGATTGGTAAACCTATTTGGTTCAACAGAAAGCTCTATAAGTATGATGAATATTGTTAATAAAGAAACCGATTTACCTGGCATATCTATTCCTATGGGAAGTCCTATCAAAGACACTGAAATCATTCTATTAAACAAGGAAGGTAAAGAAACAGCAATTTTTGGTGAAATTGGAATAATGAGCAATCATATTGCCCTTGAATATTGGCAAGAACCTGAACTGAGTGCATCAACTTTTATTGAAGTTACAAACTCACGAAAACGCCTTTATCGTACAGGAGACATTGCTCGCCTCTTACCCAATGGTTCATTGGAACATTTGGGAAGAAAAGATTTTCAAGTGAAAATTAGAGGTTATCGAATAGAAATTGCTGAAATTGAAGGCATTCTATCGGAACATAAACAAATTGCAAAATGTGTTGTCAGCACAAACACAAACAATAATGGTGAACAATTTTTAACCGCAAATTATATAGCTAAGCCAATGCAAACGCCTGATCCTGATGAACTTAAACTCTTTCTAAAAGACCTATTGCCTGATTACATGATGCCATCAAAATTCCGTTTAATGGATTCGTTTCCCTTAACTGCAAGCGGGAAAATAGACAAAAAAAAATTATCTGAGATCAGAAGTGGACCCTTTTAGATGTGGCCACATTTCCTTGAATCACCGGACTGGTTTAAAGGGGGCGGGGCAATGCCAGGCAGAAATTTCACTTAGTTAACTGTCCAAGAATTGGGAGCCACTTCTCTTTCCCATAGTCAAACGCGCGCCTGAAGTTCAGAAAAATCAGCATAAGAATCAATTATAGCTTAACTTCTCCGCAAACCTGTCCAACGAAATAGGATTAACTCCCTTTACAGAAAGATTTCCTGCCAGGTCAGCAATCGTTTGATTTGCAAAAATCTCCTTTGGAGTAAGCTCAATACCAAATTCATTAATACGAGCAACAACACGAATGGCTGAAATCGAATCGCCTCCCAATTCAAAAAAGTTATCATTCAGCCCAATACGCTTTATCCCAAGTACGGAAATCCATATCTGGGAAATAAATTTTTCAATTTCAGTTTTGGGTTCAATATACTCTGTTTCGGTTATTACCTCTGGAATTTCAAGATTTTTAAGGGCTTTCCGATCAACCTTACCACTATTATTTAACGGTAAATCCGGTAAGGCTAAAAATAAATTTGGAACCATGTACTCTGGCAATATTCCCTTTAAAAAATCTCTTAATTCAGCAAAGGGTGTCTCCACATCTTTATAGACGATATAGGCCATCAACCGTTTTAAGCCTTTAGACTCATGAACACTTACTGCAGCTTGCTTAATTGAATCATGACTCATCAAAGCGGTTTCAATTTCGCCTAATTCAATTCGAAAACCTCGAATTTTCACTTGCTGGTCAACTCGTCCTAAAAAATCTAACGTACCATTTGAAAGCCACCGAACCAGATCACCGGTGCGATACATCCTCGCACCCTCTTTTTTATCGAACGGGTCATTCATAAAAAGCTTGTTCGTTAATTCTTCTTGATTAAGATAGCCTCGGGCCACGCCCACACCTCCGATATACAATTCACCGGGAATGCCGACCGGTGAAGGTTTCATACTCTTATCGAGCACATAAACTTTGACCCCATCCAAAGGCCTTCCAAGAGGTGGTTTTGCCTTAAAATCCCAATTAACCGCAAGAGTCGCGCCGATAGTTGTTTCGGTCGGACCATACCCATTCAGCAGTCGTCGCCCTTTCCCCCAATATTCTGCGGTACTCGAATTACATGACTCACCACCTACAGTAATTGTCAGTAAGTCTGGCAATTCAGAGCTTATTGCAGGCATCGCGGCCAAAGCCGTTGGCGAGATGGCCATCACCGAGATCTTATGTTCTTTTAAAATCCTGACTAATCCAGGGCCTGGTAATACATCATCCTTATTGGCTAAATACAAAGTAGCACCAGCTACCAAAGCCCGAAATATTTCTCCTAAAGAGGCATCGAAACTAAGTGATAACATTTGCAATACACGACTATTTTTATCAATTTCAAACTGTTTAATCTGAGACCGTATAATATTTGCCAAATTAACATGTTCTACCATGACACCTTTTGGTTGGCCCGTAGAGCCGGAAGTATAAATAACATAGGCCAAGTTATTTAATTTCACGTCGCTTTTCAATACTTCATCAGACTCCTGGTAAATTTCTCGCTGTTCAATATCCAAATAACGAGTAGACTCTAGGCCCTGTAATAGCTGTTGATCGAAGAAATGATCAGTCAGGACTACAGGAGGACATGTATCAGTTAAAATATGTCTCAAGCGCTCCGAAGGATAGGCTGGATCCATTGGCACAAAAGCAGCGCCAGCTTTTAAAATCCCCAAAAGACCAATAATCATATTAAAGCCACGATAGAGACAAAGCCCAACGAACTCATCTGGAACTACCCCCAATTTTTGCAAGTATCGCCCCACTTGGTTGCTGCGCCGATTGAGTTCGTCATAATTAATACTATTCCCCTCAAAAACCAAAGCAGGATGTTGTGGCTGTGTTAGTATCCATTGCTGAATAATATTATGTACACATCGAGATTCTGGTTCGACCTCTTTTCCGTTCCAAGCAACCAGAACATCATGCAATTCATTTTCTGAAGCCATTTGGATTTCGGAAATTGGCAAATCAGGATTTTTCGCAACTGTTTGGAATAAAAGTTTAAAATGGCTAATGAGTCGATCAATAGTTTCCTGGCGAAACAATTCCGTATCATAGGTAAGAGTGATCTTAATCAGATTATCTGACGTATCTCGAGTAGCTAATAACAGGTCGAAATTTGCCCGACCTGTATCAATATGTGGATCGCCTTGGCGAAATTTTCCCTCTTCAAATTTTCTTTTACCTTTACCTCCAGGATTATGGATAAGCATAAACTGAAAAATAGGCGATCCCTGACGACTTAAATCCCTTGTCGGTTGAATCTGTGCAATGGTTTCTTCAAAAGGCAAATCCATATTCGAAAATGCCCCTGTGCAACAATCTCGAACGCGACCAAGTACCTCACGAAAGGTTGGATTTCCGGAAAAATTTGTGCGCAAAGGTATAGTATTCACAAATAGGCCAATAAGGCGTTCTAACTCAATGCGAATTCTGTTGGTCATCGCTGAACCAACAAGCACATCCTCTTGACCACTATACCGATGCAACAGAGACTGATACACTGCCAAAATAGACATAAAAATGGTTGCACCTTCTTGTGCACCTATTTTTTTAAGATTGCTCACAACCTCTTCGGGTATTTCAAATTTTACTTTTTTCCCAAAAAACCCATGCACGGCAGGTCGAGGAAAATCCATTGGAATTTCTAATAACTCTGCTCCCTTTAAATTATCCTTCCAATAGTGCAACTGCTTTTCAAACAGTTCGCCTCTTACGTTCTCCCTTTCCCACACCGCATAATCGGCAAATTGAAGTGGTAGTTTAGACAATCTGGGCGGTTTGCCTTGGATATAGGCATCATAAAATTTGGTCAATTCAGCACAAAATACAGCCATCGATGGTCCATCAGCAATAATATGATGAAACGCCGTATTCAGGACAAATTCTGTCTCAGATAATCTGACCAGCATTACCCTCATCAGAGGACCCTTTTCCAAATCCCATGCAACTTTGCCCAAGGTAGCACCGAGCCTTCTCGCCTCATCCATCCGTTGTTCAGGTTCAAAATGAGAAACATCAGCAACCTTTATGGGAATCTCATGGGGCACAGGTTGCACAACTTGTAAAGGTTCTCCATTGCGTGAGACAAATACGGTCCGTAACACTTCATGACGCTCAACTAAACTGATAAGTGCCACATGCAAACCCTCTTCATCCAAACGCCCAGTAAATAAAGTATTACTTGGAATCGTGTACATTGGCATATTGGGAAACAATTGGTTAAGAATCCATAATTGCTGTTGAGTATAGGTCAAGGGGGCCTCACTACCTCGATCAGCAATTTCAATGGCATAAGGAAGTTTGTCCTCATGGTCGCCACTTTGAATCCATACGGCTAAAGATTGAATAGTGGGTGCTTCAAAAATTGCTTTTAAGGGAATATCCGATTTTAAAACATTTGTTAGCCGTGCTGTTGTTTTCGTTGCGCTGAGAGAATGTCCACCCAACTCGAAAAAATTATCACTGATAGAAACGTGATCAATTTTTAAAACGTCCATCCATACTTTTGCAATAATTTCTTCAAGTTCAGTTTCTGGTGCTTTGACCGACACCTTAATGCTGGCATCAATTGTTTTTACATTTGAATGAACAAGAGCCTTTCTAGCAATTCTACCAATATCATCTAAAGGCAAAGAACCCATAAGAGCATAATGTGTTGGCAATGAATGTCTGGGTAATTCATAAATTAAGAAATTGCTTAGCTCCTCATAATCAAGTTCCTGACCTTGAGTAACAAGAAAGGCAATTCGTTCAAGATCGCCTCGTTCAATAACCGCTGCTTGCTTAATAATAGGATTTTTTCGCAAGGTATCTTCTATCTTATGCAAAACGACTTTCCCTGCTCCTTGCTCATCTCTAACAAGTGCTTTACCAACATATTCAATACTTCCATCGGGCAATCTGCGGGCTAAATCATCTGTCTTAACAATTTTTTGTTGTTTTCCTTTAACAAAAAGGTCTGGGAAAAAATATTGCTGCGAGGATTTCTCACTACTAGCATAGGTATTTTGAATCCATTTACCTCCAACATAAAGGCCTCCAACGATTCCAATTGGACATGGATTCAAATTTTTGTCTAAAACGTAGGTCAGCAAGTCACCAACAGAGTTTCCAAATATTATCTTTTCATTATCAATGGACAAATCAACCTGATTAACAAAAACAACTCCAGCTTCAAAATTATAATATAAATTACCGAGTTTTATTTCGGGTAATCTCTGAATCCATAAACGTTTTAAATGCGCAGTTAAAGGCTCGCCTGCACATAAAACAAGTTTCAAATTTGTCAATGAGGTCAATATTCCACTGGCATCATCAATTATTTCATATAGCATAGTAGGCGTTAGCATTATTCGGCTTGAGCCAACATTTACTAAATGCTTAAGCAAGTTCTCTGACCTTTTTGTCTTAAATTTAGGAACAAAATCAACAACCGCTGCGTCTTTCCATGCAGAGAAAAGCTGCCAGAAAAATAGTTGTGAATGCAGAGGAGTATTAACGCTTACAATGTCACCAAGGTGCAAAGAACTATCCCTATTGAAACTATTCAATAACAGACCATGTGATAACTCAATGGCAAGCAATTCATTATTCCAATCATATTTAAATAAAACCGCAGCAATATCACTTGCCTGGCATTTCACCTGTGGATTTGTATCAGCGAGTGAATGCCATATCTCCGTCTCTTTGGTAGGACAAATAATTGGACATTCAAACAATGAGAATTTCTCCATCAATCGATCCTGTACTACGATAACTGAAAGACCTTGAGCATTGATTCGAAGATTTTTAATATCATCTAAATTAAGCCCTGCAAGAGGAACACATCTTCCCCTTAGTTTTAGAATCGCTAAAACAACAATTGATAATTCCAAGGAATGCTCAATCTCTATCCCAACCAGAGATCCCTGAACGACGCCATTGTTTACTAAATGCCTGGAAAATTGATTTGCTAAACGATTTAACTGATTAAAACTTAATCGCTTCCCCAAAAAACTAACCGAATCAGCATCAGGACAACGTCTTACTTGTTGTTCAAATATTTGTTGTAAGCTTGACTCATTTTCCAGCGAAAATTGAACACTATTCCACTCATATAAAACTTGATTGCGTTCCATTTGGGAAAGTATTGAAAGATTACCAACCTTCTGGTCAGGCATATCAATCATACTTTGTAATAAATTTCTCAATTGCTCCATAATTCGAGCAATATCAGGTTTTCTAAAACGTCGAGCGTCATAGGTCATTTTCAGCTCTACACCGTCACTGGCAATAATATTTAACAACATAGGATAATTTTGCTGAAAGGTTGACTGTTCAGATTTACCACCTTTTACCGAATTAACCTTTTTTGAAACCCCACTTTTGCCCGCTTGAGTCACATCTTTTCTTGCCACAATACTGTAAAAGAGTGGAGTGCCAGCTGGGATCTCACTCCATTGCTGGATCATCATAAGAGGGCTGTATTCATAGCTTTGTAATTCTACTTGCTCTCTATGAAGATCACTAAACCAATCACATAAGCGTTGGGAATCTGAAACATTGACTCTAAAGGGAACCGCATTTAAAAACATACCAACCATAGATTCTACCCCCTCTAATGAGGGTGGTCTGCCTGACACGAGAGAACCAAATAAAATAGATAATTCACCACTATATTTACTGAGCAACAAAGCCCAAACACCTTGAATAATACTATTCAAAGTTACTTTGTAATTTCGAGCAAGTTGGTCCAATTGTTTAGAGCCTTCAGAATTATACTTGCTAGACCATGATTCCACATGCAAACGTACTCGTTGTTCAGAGATGCCACAATCTGCTGGTAGAGGGGTCGGCTCTTTGATGCCTTTTAAGTGTTTTTGCCAAAATTCTTTTGCTTTCGATAAATTTTGTTTTTCTATCCAACGTATATAATCACCAAAAGGCCGAGATTGATTAATCAATATTTCTCGACCTGAGCGAATGGCTTCATATAGTCTGGCGATTTCGACCCCTAATAGCCCCCCCGACCAACCATCTAAAATAATATGATGATGGCTATTAACGCTATACCAACGTGTTTCAGTCACTTGGAAAACAGAAACCTTCAAAAGACAAGGCTTACTTAAATCAAACCCCTGCTCTCGCACTTCTCTTTGATACTGGCGAAGCTTAGAATTTTGTTGAGCAACGGGCACCTCTCTCCAGTCGTATACCTCAAAAGGGATCATTACGGTTTTATGAACGGTTTGTTTTGGATTCTCTGGATCATCCCAATTAAAAGAAGTTCTTAAAATTGAATGATTGTCAACCGCTGTTTGCCAAGCTTTTTGGTAAGCTTTTACATTAAGATCTTTATGCCTGGAAACAGCCTGACTCACATACATACCAACCCCTTTATCACGCAAGGTATGAAAAAGCATTCCTTGTTGCAAAGGGGACAAGCTATATTCATCTTCAATATCCCTTTGAGAAACATCTAATTGATTTGTATTAATATTTTTAAGATTCATTTTAATAAATCTTACCCCAAAACCATTTTTGAGGCACTTGCCAAGTCAAGTTGCCCAACCCTTAATAGTTAAGCCACGAGTTTATTTAGGGTTCGGAGCTCCGGGGCTGGTGGCCAATACCCCAGCGCACTATGCAGGCGAAAGGTATTATACTTCTGTCGCTACTGTTCAATAATCACTTGCGTTTCCTAAAGGGTGTAAAAGACTTCACCGTTCAGCAACTCGTCCCGCAATTTGCCGTTGAACGATTCCACGTACCCATTCGCCCACTGACTCCCCGGCTCAAGGAATAAAAGAGCAACCTCCAACCGTCCATACCATTCGAGCAGGGTATGCGCGATAAGTTCATGGCCATGATTGCTGCGAATATATGCGGGACACCTGTGCTGGAGAAACAAGGCCCCTAACACCTCCTGGATGCCCTGAAAAGGTAGCCAACACGGGACTTCAATGGTCACACATTTCCGGTTGTACTCTTCCATGACCACCATCATTTTGAGCGGGCGCCCATCGTGAGTGCGATCCATCACTAAATCGTACGACCACACATGATGCTGCTACCTCGTGGCGAATTCGAATGCAAGAGCCATCGGCTAGCCAGAGATGTACCCGTTTCCGGTGCTTCTGTGAAACTTTTAAGCCTTCCCTCCGCCAAATGCGCTCGACTCTTTTGTGATTCACTACCCAGCCTTCCGTGTGCACGAGGGCTGTAATGCGTCGATACCCCTAGCGGCCATACTTCCGAGCGAGTCTGACCACCATCTTGGTTAAGTCTTCTTCGTCTATACGAACTTGAGGCCAATACCGTTGGGTTGAACGGGGTGCCCCAGCACCTGACACGTGCGGCGTTCGGCGACGCTAAATTGTTGGCTAATGGTGAACACCGCAGGCTGTCCTCGGGTGGGGCTTAAAAGGTTTCCTCGGCAGCTTCCTTGAAAATCAATTTATCAAGCGTCAAATCAGCGACGGCTCGCTTCAAGCGGGCGTTTTCCCGTTCCAAGTCCTTGAGCCGCTTCGCTTGATCCAGTTTCAGTCCACCATATTCCTGCCGCTATCGATGGTAGGTGGGATCGGTGATATCCAACTTTCGGCAATTGTCCTTGACAGACTGCCCTTGGCCTAACAGCACTTCGGCTTCCCGAAGTTTGTGAATGATTGGCTCAACCGAGTCCTTCACGCGTGCCGGGATGTCACCCTTTAATATGTGCCCTAGCCTGTAACGTAGGCCTCGGAGTTGTTTAAAGGAGGCACGCCAGGGGTCCGTAAATGCCCAAGGTTGTCATCCGGCGTAATCCGCTTGCGTCCCATCTTTCCTCCTTTCCCAGATTCCGGCGAATCCTAGCTCAACCACCGGACTGGTTTGAGCGGGGCAGGTCAAACTATTGCTCAAAATCTTTAGAAAATACCCCCTAAATTAGTCACGCCCTATTATAATTATTACTATCATGGCAACCACGACCACGCCTCCACTAAAATAAAACGCAATAGCGCACGAGAAAAAGCTTCCACAACAAACATCTGACTTCCTTGAATTTTTACATAACCCGTCATACCTGACGTAAAAAAATTATCCTTATTATCAAAAAAGCAAACCACTTTCACTACACTACCAAATTCTGTATCCGTTGTTTTAGGATGAATTTGTTGCACAGTACCTTTAATGAGCTTATTAGGGGAAAATTTTAACTTTAAGCTCGCTTGACTACCGATTTCAACCTCACCAATGTCAGATTCTGGTATCATGACTTCGACTCTAATTTGACTTGTATCTTCAACAACGACAAAAAGATCGCCTTCATCAAAATAGCGATTTTTATACTCTTGCAAATTCATCGAAACAATACGCCCATCAATAGGCATTTTTAATTGAGTTCTTTGTAAGACATCTTTAAGATAAATTAACTCTCTTTTTAGGATCTCTAACTCAATTTTCGAAGACTCGATTGCGTGCAAGTTCACCTGATTCTTAATTGCAAGTAGGTTGGCCTTTCTCTCTATAACCTCCTGTTGGTCCAACTCCATAATTTTCTTTGAGTCTAAAAAATCCTTCAATGCAACAAGGTCTTTATTAAAAAGTTTTTCAATTCTCAAATATTCATCTTTGCTACGATTTAGTTTTACTTTTGAAGTCAACAGCTGTTGTCTAGCCACTTCAATCTCTTCAGCGCTTGGGGTTGTTAATAATAACTTAAGATCTTCTTCAGCCTTTCTTATTTTCGCTTCAGTAGCTTCCACATCTCTCGATTGTTTTAAATTATCCATTTCTGCAATAACCACATCTTTTGACAACCACTCTCCACCATTAAAATAAACCTGTCTGACAACACCTGGATACTGTACATACAATTCTTGTGTCGAAATTGGAAAAACTTCAGCCGTTCCTCCTGACTCATATTGCCAAGGCAAGAACATAATAGAGATCAATAAGATATAAATAAAAATTCGTAATATAGATACTTTGCCTTTTGTTAAAAAAGAAGAAACGTTGGCAATTTTTTTGGGCAATGTGGGAAGGCCAAACCGGATAAATAAATAACTTGCAATGACTAAAAAAACGAAGACTCCTAAACCGCCATAGTTGAACTCCAACCATTTGGCCAAAGTCATACCGATAAAACCAACCACCAACATTAAAAAAATAATTGAAGAAAAGGCATAAACCCTTAACCCGGCACTATCTTCTGCATAGCGAGCAATAATGTCAGGCGGCTTAAAAAACATGTAGCGCACTGCTCTGAATGCCTTTTTTCTTAGATTTGGAGAATTATAATACTCACTGATAAAACGATAGCCTGCTCCACCCAAAAGAGGATTTGAAACAAACAAAAAAGAAATCATTGTGACCAATGCTAGGGCCAAACCGAATAAAGCTAATGTCGTCCCTTGTCCTCTAAAGGTAAGCCACAGGACAACACCGATTGGGAACAAGATAAAACGAACATAAATAGGAGCAACAGCCACCCACAATTTAGCTTTTCTGGGAGTAGACTCTGGGGTTTCTATACGCAGATTAAATCGAGGCAATAAACCAAAAACTAACATTATTCCGAAACTTGGAGTTTTAAACTTAAAGTGCCTTGCAACAAGACCTTTAAATAATTGTGTTGTCAAATTTGTGGTAAAGAGGGTGAAGAAAATATGCGCAAGGAAACCGGTATTTGTTTTTATTAAATGCAGATCAGCTTCAAATTTATCCAAATTTAAAAAAAATCCAACAATTGAAAACACACAAATAATTGGCACAAGTTTGCTAAAAAACCTTAAAAAGCCCAATAGTGAAAGTAGGGCATCGATTAATTTTTGTGGTGCAAAAAGCCTTAAATGATTTCGATAATTTTTATTTGAACCCTTTGCCTTATCTGACCCTTTCATTCGTGTAGAGCCGTGAACCAGTGTTGAGTTTGCAGTCTCGGTTTTAACATCGTCATTTGAATTTGAGAACTCAGATAAATCATCAGATTCATCAGCAGGTATCTTTTTTGATCGGCAACCATTTTGGCCGATCGAGCTTATTAAATCTGTTTCTAAAGCCAAACCATCCGTTTGCTCTTCGACTAACCCCATCTCTTCTAAACGCGCAAGAAAATCACGCAATTGCTGAAGCGTCAGCGTTGCATTAAACTTGGAATTAAATTGTGATACCAAAACGATTTCACTATAAGGACGAACCAAGGCCTGTAAAATAAAACATTCTTTTTCGTCAAACTCAATTACTTTTTCAGAATCAGATTTTTTAAAAAAAATCTTTCCATTATTATTGGTAAGCTTTGATAAAGACTCACGTCGCAATAACAACATCAAAACAACCTTTTTAACCCAATAGGTTCTTAGCGTAACTATGTGGGAAAATTTGTGGCATTATAGATCTCAGGCAACAGGCAGGTGTGGTCTTGACCGAGTTTCATGGACAGTTTGGTTAAGCCGGAAAAGAAAAAGGATCGCCCACTTCCAGTTTTCGGATTAGGACGGTTGTAATGTAGTCCTGAGATCAAGTCACCGGCAAACATTGTTCCTTCCGATATTGTCGAGAACTACGGTATCGCAGAGCTTGATGAGGGCGTTCCCCATTAACCGACCCTCTCCCTGTCTTGATCGTTGAAATGGCGTCCTCAATAACACAAAGTGCCGTTGTTACACACGCTTCTATTTCAGACTCTGAAAGAATGGTTCAATCATGCCATTCTGTTCGGGCGTGTACGGGTTTAATGAATTCCTGCTTCAGCCTATAGGCTCGACAGGCTCGCCGGAACCTTTGGCCCTAAAAGATCACCAGATTATCACTGCGAAGCACTGAAGTGGGTCCTTCAGAGTGAGGTATGACAAATTGTGACAACAGACAGCCTCAATAGACTCTTTCTCTCACCCGTCCTCGCCAGGGAAATTCGTACCCAATGACTTCCCGATCATGATTAGCAATTACTACTGTGAGGTACCTCTCACCATCTTATCTACAGGTCTTCAGGGAATATGCGTCACATCCATGGCCTACCCCTGGCTCCTGGATGGCGCGGGAACCCTTTGGAGTATCATCCATTGCTTGATCCGTAACGCTCGAATACTGGCCATTTTACAATATGATAGTAAGCAATAATTATGCCAATCGTTGAGTTAGAGTGCGTGCCCCTGGATCTGGTGATGGATAATACCCCAGTGCATCATGGAGGTCGAAACGTATTGTACTGTGGTTGGCCACGCTCAATGATGATTCGACCTTCTAGCAATGGGTAAAAGGTTTCTCCGTTGAGCAATTCATCCCACCGTTTAGCATTAAACCTTTCACTATAGCCATTTTCCCAGGGGTTGCCCTGTTCAATCAATAAAGGTGCCCACCCCAAGCTGCTTGAGCCATTGCCACACAGTCCCTGCAGTAAATTCTGGCCGGTTATCCAAACGAATATGCTCAGGTCGTCCATGTCCCCTGAAATAGCTCATTTGGTCGATGGAGCCGGTCATATGCTCGAAGAGTCCGAGTGCCTTCAATGGTTAGCCATTCGCGGGGGTACTCCTCCACAATCGTTAGCAAGGGCAGCGGACAGCTCTCACAGTTGCGAACTGCCACGAAATCATAACCCAAAAATGATTGCGATGTTGGAGGCGAAGGCCCAAATAGGAATCCTGGTTGATCCAGAGTTGCCCTCCTTGGGGTTGCTTCTGAGGTAATGTCAAACCCTCCTACCGCCAACTCCGTTCAACACGCTTAGGATTATTGGTCCAGCCGTCCCTCCTCAACAAGGGAGTGATGTGCGCCAAGACTCATAGCGCCCATACTTCTGGGCCAGCCTCACGATTGCCTGGGTTAACAATTCTTCGTCATGACGAATGTACGGTTGATACCGTTGACTGGAGAGCTATACTCGAAAGTAGTGTTTGAGGTGAATTGAAAAGACGCGGCGTCTCGGGTTGAAATGGGTGTTGCCAAACATCCACCACTCAACCATGAAAGGAGAGACGCCACGATGCAGAAGCGTAGCAAAACCAGGCAGGAAGATCGAGGAGGGAGCGATTCGTTGACGGAGATACTCCGGGTTGGAGCGCGCAACCTTATTGCACAAGCCCTGGAGGCCGAGGTCACGGAGTTGTTAGCTACCTATGCTGATCAGCGGGATGAGGGAGGCCGAGCTGTGGTCGTGCGCAACGGGCACCAACCCACACGGGAGATTCAGACCGGGATTGGCCCGGTGACGGTTCAGGTCCCGAAGGTACGGAGTCGGCAGGGCAAGCCAGTGAGTTTCCGTTCTGCGCTGGTCCCGCCCTACGTGCGCAAGACGGCGAGCTTCGAAGCCGCGATCCCGTGGTTGTATTTAAAAGGCATCTCAACCGGGGAGATGCAGGGCGCCCTGGAAGCCTTAGTGGGCCCCGAGGCCAAGGGGCTCTCCGCCAGTACCGTGGCCCGCTTGAAACAGACCTGGCGGGAGGAGTATGAGACCTGGCGCCAGCGACGCCTCGATGAGGAGTCGTGGGTGTATATCTGGGCCGATGGAATATACAGCGGCCTTCGAGCGGAGCAGCATCGGTTGTGTGCGTTGGTCGTCATCGGCGTCAATGCGCGGGGGGAGAAGCCGTTCTTAGCGATTGAAGATGGCCTCCGCGAGTCAACGCAAAGTTGGCGTGAGGTGCTGTTGAATCTCCAAGCGCGGGGCATGGTTGCCCCGGCGTTAGCCATTGGCGATGGGGCCATGGGATTCTGGGCGGCCTTGGAAGAACTCTATCCGAGTACCCGGCAGCAACGCTGTTGGTGCCACAAGACGCGCAATGTCTTGAATGCTCTCCCCAAGAGTGTGCAGGCGAAAGCCAAACACGCGTTGCACGAAATCTGGCGGGCAGAGACCAAAACAGCCGCTGAACGGGCCTTCGAGGTCTTTCTGACGACCTATGAGCCGAAGTATCCGAAGGCCACGGCCTGTTTAGCCAAGGACCGGGAGGAGTTGCTGACGTTCTACACGTTTCCCGCTCCGCATTGGCAGAGTCTGCGGACCACGAATCCCATTGAATCGACCTTCGGGACGATTCGGCATCGGACCAAACAAACGAACGGCTGTCTGACGCGAGATGGGATGCTCCATATGATGTTTAAGCTCGGATGCTGTGCCGAAAAAACGTGGCGACGGCTTCGGGGCTTCCGGCAATTGGCCCAAGTTATCCAGGGGATACCGTTTGTTGATGGAGTCGAGGAAACGATGAACGATCCGGTCGCCGCGTGAACAACCCTTCAGACACCAGATTTGACAATAGCTCTTGACTGGAAGGAGGTTGCCTCAGCACCGAACCCGTGCACCCTCCGCCACCTTCAACCGTGGTCCTGTTGTGTGGACCTTACGCCGTCCTTGGGTGGGGCTTAGAAATTTCGCTTCGCCGTTTCTCAAAATTAATTTCTCCAACTTCGGATCCCCACGGTCCCCTTCAACAGGACATTTTTCCATTCTATATCCTTAGAGCCGTTTGGCCTGGTCCATTCACAAACCGACATATTTCCTCTTCCAGCGGAAATGCGTTTGTCCAAAGATACCGAGCTTCCTACAACCGTCCTAGACAGACACCCCTTTGCCTGACTCAATTTCCACCTTGCGTAGATGTCTAATTAATGTCTTCCGGAGTAAACCCCTTCTTGCCCTTGGTTTCCCCCTTTTCCCAGATTCGGGGGAAATCCTAACTCCGAATTCGGTATAGTTTGAAGGGGGCAGTCCAATTAAACGACCAAATTAGCGGAAACGATGGGAGTACTGAAGGATTGAGCGCTGAATGCCCTCTTTTTTGTCTGGATTATGTCCATCTTTTTCCCTGCCGCCCGAGATTCGTAATCTCCCCCCTTCGCCCTTTTAGAACCAACAACTTGGGGTGGAAACGGTAGCATCCCGTTTTTTTCTTCCCCTGATCCATATTTTTGAAAAGCTTGACTCTTTTTTAAAAAACTTTAAAATTCCGTAACATCGATTTATTAAGCTATTGTTTTTTAAACATTTTTTGTTGTGAAATTAGCATGACCCTTGCATAGGTTAAGACCTGGAATTTTCCTTCATTATAATAAGTAGGATGATAATTTTAAGGTAGGAAGAAACCAAATAGGGGTGGCCCTAAGAATCTGAACAAGTTGATAAATGGATACGCTCTGCAGCCTGTGGCATGATGATGCCACTGGTGAAAGGGGTGTAGACAATGAAGCGACGACCTCGACGGAATCATTCCCCCGCGTTTAAATCGAAAGTGGCCATGGCCGTGAACAAAGGGGGAGCAGACGATGGCGGACTGGCCCAACCCTTTGATGTCCATCCAAACAAAATTACCCAATGGAAAACAATATTGTTGGAACGGGCTACGAGTGTGTTTGAAGGGGGCGAGTCGGCTCCACCTCCAGGTGATGTGAAACGTCTTCATGCCAAGATTGGGGAATTGACGTTGGAAAATGATGTTATATAAGGTTCGCTCACCAAGGCGGGCGTGCTGAGCGCCAAACGATGATCAACCGCACGCATCGGCTTTCCCGAACGAAACAGGCCCAAGCTCTGAAGAGCTGGCCAGGGAGTCTGTATTATCAACCCAAGCCGATCTCTGAGGAGGAGCAGCGGTTCATGAACCGGAGTGACCAGTTACATCTGGACTGTCCCTTTGCCGGAGCGCGCATGCTCCGTGATCTGTTACGCCAAGGAGGGAGGACGGTGGGGCGGAAGCCTGTGGGCACCCTGATGCAACGGATGGGCGTGGAAGCCCTGAATCGGAAACCCCGCACCACACGACGGCAGCCAGACCATCAGGTCTATCCGTATCTGCTCCGGGATCTGTCGAGTACTCGGGCAAATCAGGTATGGGGCATGGACATCACCTATATCCCGCTGGCCAAAGGCTTCGTCTATCCGATGGCCGTCGTGGATTGGGCGACGCGTCGTGTGCTATCTTGGCGACTCTCCATCACCATGGATGGGCACTTTTGTCTCGAGGTCATTGAAGAAGGCATCGCCCAGTACGGGATGCCTGACATTGTAAATACCGATCAGGGCAGTCAATTTACCAGTCACGCGTTTGCGGAGCTTCTGAAGACCCGCGGCATTCGTCTCAGTATGGATAAACGAGGAGCCTGGCGCGATACTATTTTTGTTGAACGGTTATGGCGATCGGTGAAATACGAAGAGGTGGATCTCCATGCCTATGAATCGGTCTCAATGGCAGGAGCAGGCTTCACGCGCGACTTTCGGTTCCATAATAGCCGACGTCCGCATTCGAGCCTTGGAAGACCCACGCCGGATCAGATGTATTTTGACAACCCCCTGCCTAGCAAGGCAGCTTAACTCAACCTGGAGCGTTTCACTTATCGAAGAGCATTCAGTTGTTCAAAAGATCAGGGCCACCCCCTCTAATGACTCTGACATATACTTTATTTTGCATAATTGCGGTCGTATATCTGGTAAGTTTTTTGTTCAGTCCTTTTCCCAACTGGGCCACTTTCCGTTTTTTGCTAAGGACAGTTCTCCTCCATAAAAAGGGAAAAATCCCTTTTCATACCAAAGTGCGGCAACTGGTTTTCTTATCAAAATACGTTTTGTTGAACCCCCTCTGGACCCTCTTATGGTACTTAGATGAATTCCTGTTTTCAGCTTACAAACAACAGCAGGTACACCCCGTTTTTATTATTGGGCAACCTCGAAGCGGTACTACTTTTTTACATCGTACTTTAGCGGAAGACAGCAGTAATTTCTTTGCCATACGTCATTTTGAATGGCGATATCCCTACCTTATCCTTCAAACATTCCTCCAAAAGACGAAATTGGCGAAAATATTGCTGAACAGGAGTTACTGGCCTGATAGCAATGTTGGGCAGCGAGTAGCGAAAATGCATCCCAATAAGATGTCTGATTGGGAAGAAGATGGAATATTTTTCGAAGAATGTTTTCTCCATCATTTCTTTCTCTTCCTTCGTTTCCCTTATCCTGAAGTGCTGTCATATGTGGACAATTTTTCCCAGTTGCCGGAAAAAGTTAAGCAACAAATGTTAATGGTACACCGGAAAATTATACAGAAAGCCGGATATTGGAATAATGGGGCATCCAAATATTTTTTATCAAAAGAAGTGACCAGCCACGATAAAATCGAAAGTATTTTAAAATGGTATCCGGATGCGAAATTTATAGTGGTTGTTAGACAGTCTCGAGGTTATATGAATTCCCTGCTTGAACTGGTTCGCTATTCCACACTTTCCAAGACGGGTATAGATCCTCTCACTCTGGCATCATGGGAAAAGGTTTTTGTCGAACGGATGCGTCAGGATAGTTTGTTGTTAACCGATTTGTGTAATCACAAGATCCCAAAAAGTAATCAGATAAGAATTTCCTTTTCTGTCCTTACCGTGAACGTGCTTGAGTCAATTGAATTTATTTACAGGAAAATTGGTTGTTGTTTAAGCGATCGTTATATTCAATATCTTGAACAAAAAAGACTTAGCCAAGCAAAGCGGGAAAGAGGGTACCTGTATGAAGAGAGGGATTTTGCCGGGTTCGAAAGATATGATGAATTTGTCTTGAAGGTGGAAAAAACCTCAGAAAAGCTGCGAGCCCACGAAGATAGAAAAATGCCTCCCAGATGGGTAAATCAAAATAGCTACAAACAGGATGATCCCACGAGGGTTGGGCTATGAAATACCGCCTGACACATGGAGTACCTTAGGCCTCAATGAGTCTTCAATAAAACTACAAAATTGATGCCCCGGCGTGCTCGCTTGTTTGCCATCCATCGACTCCGGGCATCGGTTTTGTCCCTGCTCGCCACACAATGGCTTGGGCTCCATGGATAAGCAGAGTACGCCAGTACCGATCCACTCGTTTGCTGATTCCCAACAACACCTGTCGATCGCCACTGGGGGCTTGTCGCGGGACGAGGTCTACCCACGCTGATAGCTGTCGGCCATTTTTAAAGGCTATCGGGTCTCCTACAGCAGCCACCATCGCGGTCGCGATCAAAGGAATGGTTCCTTCAACTTGTATTAATCGCTGACCCACTTCACTCGCCGAGCACAGCTGCTTCCGGCGTGCGTCCACTTGATGGATGCGTATATCCGAACTCACGAGCTCTTCATATAATTGAGAAAAAGTTTCTCGGCCCAGGGGTGTGAGTTCATTGGAGGTGGCGTGCCCTCAGTCATTGTTCCATCGTGAATGCAGCTCATGCGGATCTGGTGATCGACGCCTCTGGAGCTGGCGGTTATGGGACGATCGGTGGGTCAGGGAACAGATGCAAGAGTTGGCTGGCTCTACTTATGACAACCAGGTGCCGTTGGTAGTCGCGAAGCTCCTGCTCAGGGGGAAGTGAACACGGAGAGGCTGATAGGGGAGAAGGGTTGAAGCCCTAAAGCCTATGTAAAGGCCCCTACGAATCAGAGCATCTGATTGGCGGTCAGCGGATCGGAAGGTGAAAAGGCTTTTCTGATGAAGGCCTTGCAAAAGTGGGCGATGAGGAAAGCCTGTTTTCAGGCCTGTTTGGACTGGGAAGGAAAAAGGGAAGGAGTCGGTGACGCGAGCGAAGATTGAGCGGGGGCACTGCTCGCTCAGGAATGGCATTCTGCTCGGACACTTTTATCTCAACTGGGGGGCTGGAACCACTGTATGTCGTCAGCATAAGTTGGACTTAGGACCTTCAATCGTAAGGTGATATTTTGGCTCTGTGGGTTCATGTTAAGCAGTCTTCCGTTCATAGTACAACTGCCTTCTGAGTTTCAATGTTTGCTCTTTGAGTTTTCGCCGGCCATCGAGAATCGCCTGCCCTCTTCCCAGCCAGACATCTTCCGGAGTGAGATTGTTCAGGCTTTCATGATATCGCCGGGTATTGTAGTGGGTGACAAACTCGGCGATCTGTTGCTCTAGCTCTCCCGGCAGATAATAGTGTTCCAGCAGAATATGGTTTTTCAGTGAGCGATGCCACCGTTCGATCTTGCCTTGCGTCATGGGATGATACGGCTTGCCCCGGATGTGCCCCAGCTCGTGGTCTTTCAGCCAATCCTGCAATTCTGATGAGATATAACAGGGCCCGTTATCACTGAGCAGTTTCGGTCGTTGCTTTTTGGTTAAGCCTGCTGTTTTCAAGGCCACTTTCAGTGTGGCAGTCACCTCCCGGGCGCTCATCGTCTGACACAGCCGCCACGCCAGGATATACCGGGAGTAATCATCCATCACGGTCGACAGGTAATACCAGCCCCAGCCAGTGACTTTCAGATACGTGAAATCCGTCTGCCAGAGCTGGTTGATCGCCGTCGTCAGCTGGTCAAAGTGGTCCGCGGCTTTCAGGACGATCCAGGCCGGTGAGGTGACGAGATCATGTTCTTTGAGAATCCGGTAGGTGGTGGCTTCCGACACGAAATACTGCCGTTCGTCCGTAAACCGAACGGCTAATTCTCGCGGCGACAGATCGGGCTGCTCGAGGGCCATCTCCAGCAGGGCCTGCCGGTGCTCCTCAGGAACCTTGTTCCAACTGGTGAGGAAGGTGCGTTTCTGGTCCGCCAACCCCTCCACCCCATCAGTCAGAAAGCGGTCGTACCACTGGTAAAATGTCGACTTGGGAATGCCTAACTGCCGCAGCGTCCAAGCCACCCCTAACGAACTGTCTTCGACCGTCCGGATAATCTCGTGCTTTTCCGTGGCCGGATATCTCATATAGCGTCCTCCCCAGTCCCGAGCACGCTTTTTTTGAGCAGCCGGTTCTCCAGCATGAGTTCGGCAAAGGCTTCTTTGAGCTGGGCGGCTTCTTGGCGGAGGTCACTGACATCCTCACGGCTCGCTTCCCGCTCCGTATCTCCGGCCAACCGTTTCTTCCCGGCTTCGAGAAACTCTTTGCTCCAGCGGTAATACAAATTCTGGTGCAACCCCTCACGCCGGCACAGTTCCGCGATGCTGTCCTCCCCGCGCAACCCCGCCAGCACAATCCGGATCTTCTCTTCGGCACTGAACTTCCGGCGCGTCCGTCGTTTAAGGTCTCGGACCAATTGGTCGGCTTCGTGTTTGGTGTCGCGTTTTGGCTTCATCATCCCTCCTTTCGGGTCTAGGATGAGTCCAAAACATCACCTTAGCAAGCTCCCTCAAATTGTCCAACTTGGGCTGACACGGAACAAATCGAGACTCTTAGGCTTTGTTCCTTGAGGCAGGTTTTTTTCGTACGGACAAGAGTGGTGTGGTATGTAGCCGTTCGGCAATTTTTAGCAAGGCTTCAATATCCTGATCGTCTAATTTTTGGCTGAAATGTGTTTTAACGGCTTTTCGATACACCGGCCACATGGTGTGTAAGAGATCCTGCCCCTTCTTGGTGAGACGGGCGTAGATCCCCCGCCCGTCATGCTGGCACTTTTCACGGGTGACGAGTTTTTCCTGCTCCAATCGATCCACCATGCGCGTCACGTTGTTTTTGGCCAACAGGATACGCTCGCCAATTTCCTGCAACCGTAAACACTTCTCAACTTCTCGGTTGAGCTCCAACAGCACGTCATACCAGGCCAACGGCGGCAGCCCGGCCGTTTTTAACTCGGCCTCTACATCGTTCATCACCAACTGTTTGGCGCGGATGAGCCCGACCCAGGCACGAAACATCTCCTTCTCTGATTTGCTCATGAGAGGAGTATAGCCAATATTAGTTGCAAATGGAACTATATGGTGTTATTCTTTATTTAGTTCCATTTGGAACTTTTAACCATCTACGACCAGAAAGGAGTTCCCATGGCTGCATCAATTACAAGAGAAGAGATCAAACAGGCGCTGAACACCGGCGCCGTCACACTGATCGAGTCCTTACCCCAGCAATATTATGACTCTGGGCATTTACCGGGGGCCCTGCAGATGAATTACGACGAGGTGGAGGAAAAGGCAGATAAGATTCTGGAGGATAAAGATGCCTTGATCGTCACCTATTGCGCCAGCGATACATGCCCGAACTCCGGCTATGCCGCCGACAAACTCGTCACCCTGGGTTATCGCAATGTTAAAAAATACACTGGTGGAAAAAAAGATTGGACAGAATCAGGAGAACCTTTGCAGAAGTAAACTAGGAGGGCAAGTCGATGGTGACATTCAGGAACCACCGACTTGCCCTGTGTTTGGTACAACTCTCAGAAGACAACGTTAGTTGTAATGATCGCTGCCCTTCCTTCCTACCACCACCTGGTTTCCTAACCACAGAGGAATCCCAGTTCACTTGCGTGATTCAGCAGGTTCACCAGTTATGGGTGGGGACTTACCCCCTCTCTCTCCCGTCCCAAATTTTTTTTGCCGACCTGTAACGAACAAAGGAACAGGGAGACCAACTCTAGTGTGGTATACAGATCTGTATATTATCTGAAATTGAATTATGAATCTTTTATCTAAGAGGAAGCGGATTTTCTCAGGGATCGTTGTGCCCTTCTTCCTCTTGGTACATGAAAGGAAGCGAGGAGAAACGTATGAAGTATCTGACAATCATGGCCGCGGTGGTAGTGATGGGCCTTTTAACATGGACAGGTCAGGCCCAGGCCAAAGAGGAGAAGGCCGTTGCGCCAAATGTCAATCCGGAAACGGGGGCCATCAGCGTTCCGGAAAACTATAGGGAATGGCCTACGCTCGGGACCTGGGCCCATGCCAAGGTGGATGGCCCTCCAGGGCTTCAAGAATACCATACCGTGTATACGCAACCGGAAACGATTAGGTACTTCAAACAAAAGGGACGGTTTCCCGATGGAGCCGTATTGGTGAAAGAACTGCTCAACGCCAAAACCATGTCCATGACCACCGGCCCCGCAGTGGGGCACGCCACCACCATTACTGGGTGGTTCGTGCTAATCAGGGACACCCAAGGCCGGTTTAACACATCGAGCCTGTGGGGTGACGGCTGGGGATGGTCCCTCTTCACGGTAGACGATCCGAGGCACACCACCTCTAAAAATTATCAGACCGAGTGTATTCCCTGCCACACGCCAGCGAAACAGCTCGCGCGTCACAATGCCGTGGAGGCCGACAAATGGATCTACTCGTTCGGCTATCCCGTGCTCCAAAACAAGGACCGTACGTGGAAGCAGAAGGTCCAGTTGATGAGACCATAATGGTCCGTATATTCACCGGGGAATCACACCGCAGAAGGCAGACCAAGGTTGACCAAACGCTGTTTCTGGGCGTGATCACCAACATAACAAAGGAGACATCACCATGCTGAGTCACACCAACACATCAGTTATCCAGCCGGAAGGGCAGCTAAAGCCTCATTCCGCATTTTTCCGCACCGGTTTCATTGGGGGAAGGCCAATGAGGCGCCATGTTCTCTGGGCAGCCATGATGGTGGCCTTGGTGGGGTGGAGTTCTACGATCTGGGCGGCGGGCGAGTATCTGGGTGTCCACGATGGATCGGCGATCACCATCACTTCTCCTCAGACGGGAGAAACGGTCGGGCGTTCATTTCCGTTAACCTATGTACTTCGCAAAGGCCTCAACGCCGACCACGCGCATGTGTATTTGGACGGCGAATATCTCAAGGGGTTTAAAGGGACTTTTCAAGATCTTTCCTCTGGCAACCACACCATCATGGTGAAAGTGGCCACTCATGATCATAATCTCCTCCCGGAGTCCGACTCTGTTGAGGTAACCGTGAAATAAAAGGGAACGTATAGGTCGTCAAGGATGGTTTTCCAAGGCCATCCTGGACCCTGATCGCCAAAACCAGCAAAGGAGACATCATTATGTTGAAGAGCAAAAATATTTGTATCGCTTTCGGTTTCGTGTTTGTGCTGGTCGGGGTATTGGGATTTATCCCCAACCCGCTGGTTTCTTCAGAAGGCATCTTTGAGACCAATGCCATGCACAACCTGGTGCACCTCCTCACCGGTTCGGCATTCTTGTTTGGAGCAGTGGTGCTAAAAGGCTGGGAACACTTCACGCTTCAAGCCGTCAGCGTGGCCTATCTCGGCGTCGCGCTGCTGGGATTTGTGACCAGTGGCAATATGCTATTGAGCGTCGTTCACATCAACGAGGCTGACCGGTGGTTACACTTGGGGCTGGCTCTCGGCCTGTTGGCGGCCGCGTTTGCGGCCCCAAGGCCGAGAACCCAACTGGCCTAAAATGAGGGGAGTCGGCTGAGAACAAGTCCGTGTCTCGATTTTCACAGGCCAAGCCGTCATCAGGGGTTGATGATGGCAATGTACTTCTCAATTCAACACTCAGAAGGGAAACCATTATGAAAACGACTACGACATCATTCGGGTATTTAAGAGCTATTGTCAAATCTGGTGTCTGAAGGGTTGTTCACGCGGCGACCGGATCGTTCATCGTTTCCTCGACTCCATCAACAAACGGTATCCCCTGGATAACTTGGGCCAATTGCCGGAAGCCCCGAAGCCGTCGCCACGTTTTTTCGGCACAGCATCCGAGCTTAAACATCATATGGAGCATCCCATCTCGCGTCAGACAGCCGTTCGTTTGTTTGGTCCGATGCCGAATCGTCCCGAAGGTCGATTCAATGGGATTCGTGGTCCGCAGACTCTGCCAATGCGGAGCGGGAAACGTGTAGAACGTCAGCAACTCCTCCCGGTCCTTGGCTAAACAGGCCGTGGCCTTCGGATACTTCGGCTCATAGGTCGTCAGAAAGACCTCGAAGGCCCGTTCAGCGGCTGTTTTGGTCTCTGCCCGCCAGATTTCGTGCAACGCGTGTTTGGCTTTCGCCTGCACACTCTTGGGGAGAGCATTCAAGACATTGCGCGTCTTGTGGCACCAACAGCGTTGCTGCCGGGTACTCGGATAGAGTTCTTCCAAGGCCGCCCAGAATCCCATGGCCCCATCGCCAATGGCTAACGCCGGGGCAACCATGCCCCGCGCTTGGAGATTCAACAGCACCTCACGCCAACTTTGCGTTGACTCGCGGAGGCCATCTTCAATCGCTAAGAACGGCTTCTCCCCCCGCGCATTGACGCCGATGACGACCAACGCACACAACCGATGCTGCTCCGCTCGAAGGCCGCTGTATATTCCATCGGCCCAGATATACACCCACGACTCCTCATCGAGGCGTCGCTGGCGCCAGGTCTCATACTCCTCCCGCCAGGTCTGTTTCAAGCGGGCCACGGTACTGGCGGAGAGCCCCTTGGCCTCGGGGCCCACTAAGGCTTCCAGGGCGCCCTGCATCTCCCCGGTTGAGATGCCTTTTAAATACAACCACGGGATCGCGGCTTCGAAGCTCGCCGTCTTGCGCACGTAGGGCGGGACCAGCGCAGAACGGAAACTCACTGGCTTGCCCTGCCGACTCCGTACCTTCGGGACCTGAACCGTCACCGGGCCAATCCCGGTCTGAATCTCCCGTGTGGGTTGGTGCCCGTTGCGCACGACCACAGCTCGGCCTCCCTCATCCCGCTGATCAGCATAGGTAGCTAACAACTCCGTGACCTCGGCCTCCAGGGCTTGTGCAATAAGGTTGCGCGCTCCAACCCGGAGTATCTCCGTCAACGAATCGCTCCCTCCTCGATCTTCCTGCCTGGTTTTGCTACGCTTCTGCATCGTGGCGTCTCTCCTTTCATGGTTGAGTGGTGGATGTGTGGCAACACCCATTTCAACCCGAGACGCCGCGTCTTTTCAATTCACCTCAAACACTACTTTCGAGTATAGCTCGGTATTTAACCGTAGCAAGTGCAGTGCTCGTCGGTTGCATGACGACAACCAACCCGGCCACAGCCGAGTATGACGGGAAGAAGACAGCGATTCTGACCAACAAGGTGGTGATGAAAAAGGATTCCATGAAGAACGAGCCGGAACTCAATGATCTGCAAATTGCCCATATCGCGTATACCGCTGGGAATATCGATATTCGCTATGCCCATTTGGCGTTGGCGCTCTCCGAAGAGCTATTGTCAAATCTGGTGTCTGAAGGGTTGTTCACGCGGCGACCGGATCGTTCATCGTTTCCTCGACTCCATCAACAAACGGTATCCCCTGGATAACTTGGGCCAATTGCCGGAAGCCCCGAAGCCGTCGCCACGTTTTTTCGGCACAGCATCCGAGCTTAAACATCATATGGAGCATCCCATCTCGCGTCAGACAGCCGTTCGTTTGTTTGGTCCGATGCCGAATCGTCCCGAAGGTCGATTCAATGGGATTCGTGGTCCGCAGACTCTGCCAATGCGGAGCGGGAAACGTGTAGAACGTCAGCAACTCCTCCCGGTCCTTGGCTAAACAGGCCGTGGCCTTCGGATACTTCGGCTCATAGGTCGTCAGAAAGACCTCGAAGGCCCGTTCAGCGGCTGTTTTGGTCTCTGCCCGCCAGATTTCGTGCAACGCGTGTTTGGCTTTCGCCTGCACACTCTTGGGGAGAGCATTCAAGACATTGCGCGTCTTGTGGCACCAACAGCGTTGCTGCCGGGTACTCGGATAGAGTTCTTCCAAGGCCGCCCAGAATCCCATGGCCCCATCGCCAATGGCTAACGCCGGGGCAACCATGCCCCGCGCTTGGAGATTCAACAGCACCTCACGCCAACTTTGCGTTGACTCGCGGAGGCCATCTTCAATCGCTAAGAACGGCTTCTCCCCCCGCGCATTGACGCCGATGACGACCAACGCACACAACCGATGCTGCTCCGCTCGAAGGCCGCTGTATATTCCATCGGCCCAGATATACACCCACGACTCCTCATCGAGGCGTCGCTGGCGCCAGGTCTCATACTCCTCCCGCCAGGTCTGTTTCAAGCGGGCCACGGTACTGGCGGAGAGCCCCTTGGCCTCGGGGCCCACTAAGGCTTCCAGGGCGCCCTGCATCTCCCCGGTTGAGATGCCTTTTAAATACAACCACGGGATCGCGGCTTCGAAGCTCGCCGTCTTGCGCACGTAGGGCGGGACCAGCGCAGAACGGAAACTCACTGGCTTGCCCTGCCGACTCCGTACCTTCGGGACCTGAACCGTCACCGGGCCAATCCCGGTCTGAATCTCCCGTGTGGGTTGGTGCCCGTTGCGCACGACCACAGCTCGGCCTCCCTCATCCCGCTGATCAGCATAGGTAGCTAACAACTCCGTGACCTCGGCCTCCAGGGCTTGTGCAATAAGGTTGCGCGCTCCAACCCGGAGTATCTCCGTCAACGAATCGCTCCCTCCTCGATCTTCCTGCCTGGTTTTGCTACGCTTCTGCATCGTGGCGTCTCTCCTTTCATGGTTGAGTGGTGGATGTGTGGCACCACCCATTTCAACCCGAGACGCCGCGTCTTTTCAATTCACCTCAAACACTACTTTCGAGTATAGCTCGGTATTTAACCGTAGCAAGTGCAGTGCTCGTCGGTTGCATGACGACAACCAACCCGGCCACAGCCGAGTATGACGGGAAGAAGACAGCGATTCTGACCAACAAGGTGGTGATGAAAAAGGATTCCATGAAGAACGAGCCGGAACTCAATGATCTGCAAATTGCCCATATCGCGTATACCGCTGGGAATATCGATATTCGCTATGCCCATTTGGCGTTGGCGCTCTCCGAAGAGCTATTGTCAAATCTGGTGTCTGAAGGGTTGTTCACGCGGCGACCGGATCGTTCATCGTTTCCTCGACTCCATCAACAAACGGTATCCCCTGGATAACTTGGGCCAATTGCCGGAAGCCCCGAAGCCGTCGCCACGTTTTTTCGGCACAGCATCCGAGCTTAAACATCATATGGAGCATCCCATCTCGCGTCAGACAGCCGTTCGTTTGTTTGGTCCGATGCCGAATCGTCCCGAAGGTCGATTCAATGGGATTCGTGGTCCGCAGACTCTGCCAATGCGGAGCGGGAAACGTGTAGAACGTCAGCAACTCCTCCCGGTCCTTGGCTAAACAGGCCGTGGCCTTCGGATACTTCGGCTCATAGGTCGTCAGAAAGACCTCGAAGGCCCGTTCAGCGGCTGTTTTGGTCTCTGCCCGCCAGATTTCGTGCAACGCGTGTTTGGCTTTCGCCTGCACACTCTTGGGGAGAGCATTCAAGACATTGCGCGTCTTGTGGCACCAACAGCGTTGCTGCCGGGTACTCGGATAGAGTTCTTCCAAGGCCGCCCAGAATCCCATGGCCCCATCGCCAATGGCTAACGCCGGGGCAACCATGCCCCGCGCTTGGAGATTCAACAGCACCTCACGCCAACTTTGCGTTGACTCGCGGAGGCCATCTTCAATCGCTAAGAACGGCTTCTCCCCCCGCGCATTGACGCCGATGACGACCAACGCACACAACCGATGCTGCTCCGCTCGAAGGCCGCTGTATATTCCATCGGCCCAGATATACACCCACGACTCCTCATCGAGGCGTCGCTGGCGCCAGGTCTCATACTCCTCCCGCCAGGTCTGTTTCAAGCGGGCCACGGTACTGGCGGAGAGCCCCTTGGCCTCGGGGCCCACTAAGGCTTCCAGGGCGCCCTGCATCTCCCCGGTTGAGATGCCTTTTAAATACAACCACGGGATCGCGGCTTCGAAGCTCGCCGTCTTGCGCACGTAGGGCGGGACCAGCGCAGAACGGAAACTCACTGGCTTGCCCTGCCGACTCCGTACCTTCGGGACCTGAACCGTCACCGGGCCAATCCCGGTCTGAATCTCCCGTGTGGGTTGGTGCCCGTTGCGCACGACCACAGCTCGGCCTCCCTCATCCCGCTGATCAGCATAGGTAGCTAACAACTCCGTGACCTCGGCCTCCAGGGCTTGTGCAATAAGGTTGCGCGCTCCAACCCGGAGTATCTCCGTCAACGAATCGCTCCCTCCTCGATCTTCCTGCCTGGTTTTGCTACGCTTCTGCATCGTGGCGTCTCTCCTTTCATGGTTGAGTGGTGGATGTTTGGCACCACCCATTTCAACCCGAGACGCCGCGTCTTTTCAATTCACCTCAAACACTACTTTCGAGTATAGCTCTTCATAAAGAGGCCTTAGTGGTGCGAATAAATGGTTTCCTTACTGTATGGGAGAGAAACAATTAGGCCAAAGTCTTGGGCTTTTGCATAAAAAATTATTGCCATATACTAGACTCAAGATTTGGTGAAGTAAGAAAAATTGCATCTGTAGTGCTCAATGCCCTTGACTAGAAGTGCATTCAAGTTGGATTAAGAAAATATAAATTAGCTGTTTGTGGTATTCCTGTGAATAATAAAAGAAATAAAACTTTGGGATTGCGGCCCTCTCATCCTCAGCTAATTATTTTTCTTATACTTATGTTTTGTTTCGTTGTATCAAAGGGAACCATGGCAGAATTTAAATCAGTTGCGCCTTGTGATCCAGAGCAATATGTAGCTCCCAACTCCAAGTCTGAAATCCACGCACTTCAAGAGAGTCTTCTCGAGGATATCAAGCTAACTAGGCGAACTGGAGAGATTGATCTACTCTTAACGATCCTCTGCAATGGGGCTGCAGCGGAAATTTCCCAGGCAGAGCTTATGCTTGGTGAATTACTTAGCAATGATGATGTGCTTGGCAAGAATGAGACGCGGGCACGTTATTGGTTGCGGCGTGCCGCAGCGCAGGGAGATCCTGAAGCCCAGTGGGCTCTAAGCGTCCTTTATTTAAATGGGCGTGGTGGGCCGCCGTATAAGAAAGAGGGAATGCGTCTTCTTCGCGCCTCTGCGAACGCAGGTAGCCCTGATGGCTGTTATGATCTTGCCGCTGAATACATTAGAGGTGACAAACTTCCTAGGAGCCGAAAGAAAGCTATCCTTTGGGCCCAACGCGCCCAGCGCGCCGGGCATCCTCATGCTCAAGAACTTCTGTCGGCACTTAAACTTCCCTAGTTCTAGCCTATAAAGGAGGGAAATTCATGCTGAGGCGTAGCCTTTTGGTAATTCTCTTCCTTACCGCACCAGTAGAAGTGAGGGGGAATGACGAAAAGTGGATTCTCTTTGAGAGGCCAAATTTTGCAACAGGAAATAATATGTCAATTTTTTTTGATGAAAAGTCCATTGAGGAAATGGAACCAGGAATATTTGAGTTCTATGAGAAAAAGGTCTGGGGTAATGAAGCGATAAGATATGATACAAGGCAAATTTGGATCGATTGCAAAAAAGGTCTAATAAGTATAGGCGAACAGGTTATTTATCAAGCAGGTCAGCAACCTTCTCGTGGGAATAGTTTCAAATATGGGTGGAGAAAAGTGCGAGGATATGAAGACCAATTTAAGAAGCTCATTTGTCCGCCGTATTATTGAAGCAAATCGTTTTTTGGCAATCAATGCGAAGTTGGCTTTATCCCACCAGCGTGCCAACAGCAAACATGAAACAAGTTGGGTTGTTCCCTAGTGCACTGAAGAATAAAATTCACGAAATAATTGTCGAGGGGACATTATGGTTTTTGAAAATATTGTGCCAATCCTTCAAACGGGGCTAGCTGGGTTTTCGTTTCTTTTAGCGTTTCTGAGCTACCGGGTTATTGCGAGAGAACAACAAAAGGAAGCACCGCGAGTGGTCGTTTTGAAATCCGCTCACCGCTACTTCTACTTATGTATTGTGCTCGCTGTGGTCGTTGGCAGTTTCGAGCTTGCACCCATCATGTTGCGAAAGGAGCGTGCTACACCTGAGCATCATATCAAAGAGGCCATCAAAGACCACATCGCAAAATGTGGTCAAATTTTCGAACGTCTTAATCTGGACCAAGAACAATTGGCGGAATGTCGTGATAGCTTCGTCTTGCTGGCTTCCAGGGCCGAGAGGGCTCAATGAGGTACCAAATAGCAATTACGATACTGGTAGCTGTTTTAAGCATATTCATAACGGCAGTCGCCTCTGGCGAAGACTTTGACGAATACTTAGATAAGATAGAAAACAGGGCTCAGAGACTCCTTAAGCCTCAACATATAGCAGATGCAAAGACGCAGTTAAGCAAGCGAGACAAACACCTGTTGGGAATCGAAGATATTCGCTTTGTTCCAGCAACGGCAAACTGTGCTGCTGTAATTTCTGATGCTGTCGATGCATGGCAAGCAAAGTACCGCATAACAGCGAAAAAGCAGGAAACAAAGGGTCCCGATATGGTAGTCGAAGTTGAAACATTAGAACCGGTGCACGGTTCTTTAATAGTCATTTACCGTTTTTTATCTAAAAACCTCCACGCCTACGTGAAATATCTTTTTGATTCTAGTGTGCGAATTAATCCCTTACAGCGAGAACAACTAATTATGAAATATCATGTGGTAGAGCTGAAAACGTCGTTGAATGAGAAGATGGAGTGCCAGCGAAATGGCGCCGTGAAAGATCAAAACGTGAAATGAATAACAAGGCTTGTTAAGTACCCCAAATGGGAGGGACCTTGGAATAGCTAGAGGGCCTTCTTGTCGGCACAAATTGATCGTTGAATTTATAGCCGCGTTTAAAATCTGATAGCTAAAGTGATCATTATTAGCCAAGGAACATGGGATGAAAAACCCCCCATAGCAATGGGACTCAGGAGCCAGTGAGCTTTAAGCTTTCAAGAGTTAAATCATGGTATCTAATTACTGTCTATTGAGATGGCTTAGCTGTTCAATACTGTTCTTGCTGTGCCTGGTCTTGTATACAGGCATAGTAAGCGGCGATACATACGCCGACGCACCCCCAGACTCTGAAGCCCTAAATCGCGAGTTTGAAGGATTGAAAGGCGAGATGGAGCAACTGTTCAGCGGCTTTTCAAAGAGCCATGAAAGAATTCTCCAAAGCATAATTCGTACTTTTCAACGTAATAGGCAATACAATACGCAATACAGTAAAGACTGGAATCAGATATTAGGTAGTATTCGAGTAAAAGTACCTTGGGATCTCTACCGAGTCCAGAAAGCTACGGCCCGTGCAATCTCGGAGAGAGATGTAGATTTTAATCAGCGATTATTATTTAAGATTATAGATAAATCTAACGCAGTGGGCTACTACCTTCTTGAAGAAGCCAGTAGAATTCCCACTTTTCAATTGAAGCCCGCCAATACTAAGCACCTGGGAAAATATCTGGGGTTTAGAATTCATAGCCACGTCATGGCTTGGATCCTTGCTCACGAAGTAGCACATCATTTAGCAAAAAATGTAAATCTTAAAGCCAAGGATTTAACCGAATCCCGCAAGTGGGAGCTGGAGGCTGATAAGAAGGCGTTTGATATCCTTAATCACTCGGGGTTTTCCCTTTACCTACTTTCCCGCTATTTCCAAATCATGGAGGAAATTGAGAAGCTTAAACTGAAGTATCGGAAAATAAACCTGGAAGAAAATAGTAGTCATCCTCACTGGAGTACACGAAAACGAGAACTTGATCGGTATATGAAGATTCATCCTCCTGTGGATCATCAATGGGCGATCTATTCCTGGCTCAGTTATCTGCCAAACGAGAATCGAGTAAAAGACGCTACGTATTTCCTGCCAAGAAATAAAGTTTTGCACACAGGGCTTTTCACTACGTCCCATAGTTCCTTAGCGGCCATTGGGATAAAAAGGAGGAAGAATAATTCAGTCATTATTTATCTTAGGAAAGAAGGTGAAAATTACAAATATGAAATAGAGGATATGTCTAAACACCTCACTTCAATTAGGGAACTAATTGGAAATAACATAGGAGATGTCTTTTTATGCTTCAGAGACAGCTTTACAGGAGTTGCGGCCTACGATCAGAGTAATTTTATCAACGATGCAGCCGAATTCGATATCATTCATCTCATACGGAACGCTCTTGGCGAATTAGATATTACTGACTCACGTCGGAGCGAAGCTGAAAGTCTAATTGTGAAACGAATAGAAGCCACGCAAGATGACATTTTGGCTTACTTTCGAGGGGAGCTAAGTAGTTATCAGTTGCAGAACCAAATCTCTAAAACCTCCACACTTTATGACAAGCGGCTGAGAGCTAAACTCAACCAGGCACAATTTCTCAAAATTAAAAAGCTCGTTTTTGACCATATTGACACATTGCTTCAACGAAGAAGAGAGATTACGCTCCATTAGGTGTAAACCAGGATATTCGTCACAATATATAATATTTTATAGGTTGAACTGGATTTGACCAGCGATGAGTATGGAAAAAATCTCCAAGCTTTGAAGCTGGGGGACAAGTGAATCAAAAAAAAAGGAAACCAATTTTAATTGAAGGAAACTGATCACCTCTTGTCCCAAATTTATTTTTCAAAAAAATCCGGATCAAGATTAAGATTTGAAGCAGGCCCTAGAATTGAAAAAAGACTTTGCGTCTTAGCCTTTCTTACCCCATGACAATAGTTTTTTGATTGCCATCTGCTGTGCAAATTGTAATAGAAAAAGGCTTACATTTTTAAAGCTTAAAGTAATCGATTCCTCTCTATTGGTGAATTTCCCATAAGTTTTTTATTTCTTGAGAAACTTGTTTTTCGCTAAAATGGCAACGACTAGTAAGAATTGACCTTACATAGTCAATCCGGTCTTTTGCCTCCTTATAATATTCTGTCTGATCCCTTAGCTTGGACAAACTCTTTATTAAATTTGGCAATTCATGTTCCCACAATAAAAAACAATCCTCCTCTGCATAATGTTCAACCTCGGGCCAAAAATAGGCCGGATGAGGGTATAAAACTTTACCTCTATATGGATACGAAGGTTCGCTCGTACATCCCAAAAAAGCAACGAGAACTACAAATGCCATAATAAAAAAAAGGCTAGAAATTTTAACCTTCATGACTACCCCTTTCGAGGTCGTATGGTCAAAAATATTTTCTCCCGACCCAGCTGTTTTACAGAGGAAGGAACCACCATGATCCTTCTGTTAAATTAAGATTCATATGTTCCATTAGCTAGGACTACCCCAGAATCCTACTTGCCCGCCCCCAAGCCTTTCCCGAATACGAATTGATATAGTACCCAAAGCTTCTTGGTTTGCCAGTGGCATCAGAAACCTCACTACTTCTCCACTTATTATGACGTTCCCTTTGGTATAGCGAAACGGGGAAAGAAATTTGGAGATGAGAAACAAGTGGCCTCATTAATTAATGAATACATATCAAATTAAATGATAGATCATTCTTTCTTAGTTGATTTTTTTTGTTCGGTTCTTAGTCGCTTGAACTCTTAATGAAAACCGACTCAACAAATAATGGGGCTGTTGAATAATTGCCAAAATGATGGTGTTTTGAAATTCGCCCCTCCTTTAAATCAATGGATTACGATTTTAGATTTCAGAAAAAAACCTATTATTCAACCGGGCCATAATAGAAACTGCTCTCATGCCAATATCACGACGCATGGTATCCGGGCTCCCGCTAAAGATTTCCAAAATAGCACGGTATCCAAAAACGCAAGCAACCATAGAACAAAGAACTATAACCCCGTACGGTCAAAATGTTCAAAACTCGCTCATGAAATACAAGGAAATGCAGGGGCCCGATTTCCAGAAACAGGTCTAAAACAGGTTTTTTCGAAATCAGAATCTGGAGGGGAATGACGTAAGTGCTTGATAAATATGGTGGGTCGTACAGGGATCGAACCTGTGGCCTGTGCCTGGCGAATTGCTCATTATGCGGCCATTGGTGTCTGAAACAATCCCCGACAATGTGACTGCCACACAAAATGTTTTGAGTTCGCCTTCGGCGGTGGCTCCTTCCCCGCGGCTTCCTCGGGAGTTTGCTGATTCAAGCTCTGATGGATCCGACTGCCATTGTAATACTCCTTGAAGGCCTCTAACTTCCCTTCCAGATCAGATTCATTCCAGAACAGCCGGCGATCTAAATATTCTCGCCGGATGGTGCCTATTAACCGTTCGATGAATGGATGTGACACTGGCACGCAGGGAATGGTTTTCACCTCGTGGATGCCCAGAAATCTCAGATTCCCTTGCCACTGGTGGAACCGACACACGGGATCATGATCGGAGCTGAGACATTGGGGGAATCCTTTTCGGCTGGTGGCCTGATGAACAGGAGCTATACTCGAAAGTAGTGTTTGAGGTGAATTGAAAAGACGCGGCGTCTCGGGTTGAAATGGGTGGTGCCACACATCCACCACTCAACCATGAAAGGAGAGACGCCACGATGCAGAAGCGTAGCAAAACCAGGCAGGAAGATCGAGGAGGGAGCGATTCGTTGACGGAGATACTCCGGGTTGGAGCGCGCAACCTTATTGCACAAGCCCTGGAGGCCGAGGTCACGGAGTTGTTAGCTACCTATGCTGATCAGCGGGATGAGGGAGGCCGAGCTGTGGTCGTGCGCAACGGGCACCAACCCACACGGGAGATTCAGACCGGGATTGGCCCGGTGACGGTTCAGGTCCCGAAGGTACGGAGTCGGCAGGGCAAGCCAGTGAGTTTCCGTTCTGCGCTGGTCCCGCCCTACGTGCGCAAGACGGCGAGCTTCGAAGCCGCGATCCCGTGGTTGTATTTAAAAGGCATCTCAACCGGGGAGATGCAGGGCGCCCTGGAAGCCTTAGTGGGCCCCGAGGCCAAGGGGCTCTCCGCCAGTACCGTGGCCCGCTTGAAACAGACCTGGCGGGAGGAGTATGAGACCTGGCGCCAGCGACGCCTCGATGAGGAGTCGTGGGTGTATATCTGGGCCGATGGAATATACAGCGGCCTTCGAGCGGAGCAGCATCGGTTGTGTGCGTTGGTCGTCATCGGCGTCAATGCGCGGGGGGAGAAGCCGTTCTTAGCGATTGAAGATGGCCTCCGCGAGTCAACGCAAAGTTGGCGTGAGGTGCTGTTGAATCTCCAAGCGCGGGGCATGGTTGCCCCGGCGTTAGCCATTGGCGATGGGGCCATGGGATTCTGGGCGGCCTTGGAAGAACTCTATCCGAGTACCCGGCAGCAACGCTGTTGGTGCCACAAGACGCGCAATGTCTTGAATGCTCTCCCCAAGAGTGTGCAGGCGAAAGCCAAACACGCGTTGCACGAAATCTGGCGGGCAGAGACCAAAACAGCCGCTGAACGGGCCTTCGAGGTCTTTCTGACGACCTATGAGCCGAAGTATCCGAAGGCCACGGCCTGTTTAGCCAAGGACCGGGAGGAGTTGCTGACGTTCTACACGTTTCCCGCTCCGCATTGGCAGAGTCTGCGGACCACGAATCCCATTGAATCGACCTTCGGGACGATTCGGCATCGGACCAAACAAACGAACGGCTGTCTGACGCGAGATGGGATGCTCCATATGATGTTTAAGCTCGGATGCTGTGCCGAAAAAACGTGGCGACGGCTTCGGGGCTTCCGGCAATTGGCCCAAGTTATCCAGGGGATACCGTTTGTTGATGGAGTCGAGGAAACGATGAACGATCCGGTCGCCGCGTGAACAACCCTTCAGACACCAGATTTGACAATAGCTCGATGAACAGACGGCATAGCGCTCTCCCATCCATTGCAGGCGCCGGGTGGACTCCGACCCCGATGATCCGACGCGTGCATTGGTCCATGACGAGGAGGACCCAATAAGGTTTGAGTCGGAGGGATTCACACCGGAAGAAATCAATGCTCCACAGACTGTCCTTCATGTGGCTAAGGAAGGTCAGCCACGAGGGTCCGTCGGTTTGTTTCGGACGATAGCGGGCGGTGAGGATCCGTCTGACGACATCTTTATCGAGAGGGAGGGCAAAGGTCTTGGAAATCTGCTCGGCAATCTTTGGGCAACCAAAGTGGGGATTGCGCCGTTTCCTCTCCAGCACCAACGTAATGAGTTCGTGGGAAGGGCCCTTCGGGCCTGGCTTCTTTCGTTTCGGGGACGAATACAACCATCGATATTTCCGTTTCACCAAGGCCTGATGAAAATTCAGAAGCGTAGACGGTTGAACGAGAACGGCCACCCGCTTGATGCGGCGAGGATTCAAAAAGGTGGACCACAGGCTTAGGAAGAAACGGTCAAAAGATGACAGAGTAGGGGCTCGTTTTCGGGACCGGGTGAGGACGAGGAGCTGCTGCTTCAACAGCAAATTCTCGGCGCCCACCACCTTCATTCCGTCTTGCCTCAGGAGTGTGTGAGCGAGGGAGACCAGATACGTGAATACTATGAATACATGTTTCATGGCTGGTGAGAATACGGAGAGTTGGAGAGAAGTTCAAGCGGGGTGAAAGATCGCACTGGGAGCGGGAATTAGGAATTCGCCATGTACAGGTTGAAACCGCAGCCAAGAGCGGTCATTTGCTCAGGGCTTAGTCATCACAACTGCAAATTCCGCCGCGCTAGAATCATATTGATTGCCCGCAAGGTCGCCATACACTGCATCTATCTCAAGCCCGGCCGCGCATGCTTCTTGTTTTAATGACTCCGGCGTGAAGTACTGGAGCCAGTTGTATACTTCCCACTGCCGTCTCCTCTCAATGATTGTGTACTTGTCGAGGCTGACTTTTTCTTTATCGTACTTATAGCTAGTGACGAAGCCGTAGTAGGGTTCCGAAGACCAAAATCCGTTGAGCTGATTTTTTTCGTAGATCGACTCCTCCTTCTTGTCGGCAAACGCATTTAACGAATGCACATCCAGTACTATGCGCCCTCCATCGGAGAGAATCTCCTTATACTTCACAAGCATTGCGGCGCGTTGCTTTGGCGACAGCGCGCAATAGTCACACATGATCATTGTGATGAGATCGAACCCGCCTTTAGGCTGATACTCAAGGTAATCTGCTTCAACGTAGGAAACATCGAGGTTATTGCGTGCCCCGAACTCGCGCGCATACTCGATAGATCGAGCGGAAAAGTCGATTCCGCAGACCTCGGCACCCAAGCGGGCAAACCGGGACGTATACAAGCCAGGACCGCATCCGAAGTCGATTATTTTGCTGCTTGCAGACAAGTCGAAACACATCGTCATCCAGCGCACGGAATCATCAATGAAACTTGTGCGCCTAGACGAAAGGTCGATTTCGCCATTCAGGTGATAGGCAAGCATTTGCTCAGACGTATGCTTGTCCGTCCAAAGCTCCTTCGCCGTGTAAACAGAGAAAACTGCAGGTTTTTTGTTCGCGGACTCAAGGATGCGAAAAAGTGATTCTGTTTCCATGAGGTCTAAAGTATCAGAAGAAACAGAATGTCCGCTATGGGTTGTGAGTTCAACTGGTCGTTGCAATACAGGCCTGAAATCTCTCTGCTGGTGTGGCAGAGTCTAACGTTTTTCTCGGGCGTTCGTTCAACTGCCGTGCCACTTTGTTAAGCTGAGCTTGCGTATACCTGGATAAATCAACGCCTTTGGGGAAGTACTGTCTGAGTAGCCGGTTCGTGTTCTCGTTGGAGCCCCGCTGCCATGGACTCTTGGGGTCACAAAAGTACACGGCAATATTAGTTGCCAGGGTGAAGTGGCGATGATTAGCCATCTCCGTGCCGCGGTCCCACGTCAAGGATTTAAACAGTTCGGTAGGGAGTTGCTGGGCATGCTTCACATGGGCTGCGGCTACAGTGTTGGCATTCTTTTGTTTGATTTTGGCCAACATGACATACCGCGACTGGCGTTCCACTAAGGACGCCTGTAGCTGTTGTGGGTGCCGCCAATGAGGTCCCCTTCTCATTGACCGGGGATGGCGGGATCTTCGACGGAGGCAGGCCGGTCCATAATTGAAATCGCATTTGCGATTTTCCCCAAACCTTGGCGCTTCAGACTCGACTGGTTCGAGCGGCAAATGGCTCGTTGGGTCCGGAGACAGGCTTGCAGTTCTTTTTTCAAGACGCCTCGGGCCTGAATATACAGACTGCGATAGATGGTTTCGTGGGACACGCTTTTATGTTCGTGATGAGGGTATTGTCTTTTTAACCACCCGGCGATTTGTTGAGGCGACGGCATTGTCAATTTAACTTTAGCAGATCGAAATGCGGCCGATTCCCTCTCCCCTTATGCACACACTGCTTCCCTCCAAACTCGAAAAGCCTGCGTACGCAGTAGGCGATCATTGACCGCCTGCATCAAGTGGCGACCAAGACGAAAGAGATTTTGGGTCAGGCCATGCAGCGTGAGGAATCGTTGAGCCTGTCGGGCAGAGGAAAAGCCTCGCATATGGTATTCGTGCTGTCGCGTCGGTTGATGCGAGACTTCCACGCGGTTATTGGCATAGACCGTATTGAGATGCTCCACGGTCGGCATGACCTCACGGTGTGCCACGTTGTAACTTCGGAGTTGGTCGGTGATTTGCCAGCGCGGCTCATGGCCTTTCAGTAAACGCCGGAAGAAGCGCACCGCCGCCTGTTTGTCGCGTCGGGGTTGCACCAAAATATCAATGGTAGCGTCGTCTTGGTCCACGGCTCGCCACAGATACTGCCCCTGACCTTGAAGGGTGACAAAGACTTCGTCGAGGTGCCAGGTGTCGCCCAAGCGTCCTTGACGTTTTTTCAGTTTGTGAGCATAGGCCGGTCCAAACTTCTGACACCATTGGCGAACTGTTTCGTAGGTGACCGTGATGCCTCGTTCGGCAAGAAGCTCTTCCACCTCACGGAAGCTCAGACAGAATCGATGGTACAGCCACACCGCGTGGCTGATGATGTCGGAGGGAAAACGGTGGCGTCGGTAGCTGGGTGTACGATTGTTCTTGCCGCCCAGTCTGCCAAACCCGAGTTAAATTGACAATGCCCTGCGGAGGTGTAGCTGAGCCTTGTAAATAAGGCGTTGTGATTTGTGCAGCATTGGGCTGTGCCCTGGTCCTTGGATAAATTTGTTCTCATTGAAAAACTCAAGTTTTTCAGATACTGGAAGTATGGACAAGTGTTTTGATCATACGAGGTTGGTAAGACCCTACGACTGAATCGGGAGGAAGATGTGGGCCAACGCTTGCTGGAGCGCCGTAAGCCCAAAGGGCTTAATCAGGAAGCCCTGTGCTCCTTCGTCAAGCAGCTGACGAAGTGTTTGGGTTTCCATTCCCCCTGACATAACACATACAGGCATGGTATAGCCTGCCCACCGTACCTCATCGAGCATGGTGCGGCCATCCATCACCGGCATATTCAGGTCCAGCAGAATGGCATCCACGGAATGGGTAGCCAGGATCGCCAGACCCTCTTGGCCATTCCGGGCCACACACACCTCATAGCCCCATGTCCCAAGAGCCACTTCTAACATGACGGCGACAGACTGGTTGTTCTCAACTACCAAAATACAGGAGGGAGTTGATCCGGGGCTCCTGAGGACCGTAGCCGATTGAGGGCCCTCTTGGAATTGATTCAGCAGTTGATTCTTCTCACCCCGTAGACCAGCCGGGCTGAGGCGGCTTTTCTCCCCCGCACTGGATTTCTGATGGGTCGCTGGTTGGATATTACAAACCAATTTATCGACTTGGTACTTGGTATCTCGTTTTGGCTTCATCATGGCTCCTTTCAAGCTTACAATGAGCCCAAACCATCACCTTAGCCATTCCCCAATTCGTCCAACATATGCTTAAACGGAACATACTCTACAAGGCCTCTACATCCGTTTGGGAAGATTCGGATTGCAAATCTCCGTGGTGCTTCATGAATTTATCGATCTTTCCGATCAATTGTCTTTGTGATTCCTTCAGAATGATCGAGTACCTCACCCTTATTACTCATCAAAAAGAAATTGTTTGAACTCTGATAGGGAGTGTTGCAACGACGCAAAGACCCCTTGTGTGGATTCTTTTCCACGAACCTTTTTCTCAATGGTTTCTATATTTTTCTGGAATTCTTGATATCGATCCTCCTCGAGTCCATAACCCAAAGCTTCCGCCATTTGTAATTGATGACGGGCCTTTTGAAGGTCTTCCAAGATCTGGTCTTTCTGCGAAATCTCTTCATGCATTTTTTCTGAGTCAGATGTTTCTACCGCATTTTTCGCATCCTTCAACTCAGGAGTCTCCATTTTTTTGGCTAATTTCTCCGCCTTTTTCACTAAGGCTTCGGCTCGAAGAATGGGCAAGGGGATGATTTGCTTATTCGTCACAACAAATGTTTGCAAAGCATCTTGAAGAGCCGTCTTAGCTTCCTCAATCTTTCCCGCATCGATTAAGGGCACTACGGCTTTAATCGCATCAGGGTAAGTAGCCAGAGGAAGACTGATCGTACGAATAACCATTTCGCTGGCTAGCCCAGAGAGCTGGACTCTTGCTTTTTGCACCTGCCCATCTTCCAGCAGTTCTTCTGCTCGGTTCCTGGCAAGTTTAATACTCTCCAGGTCAGCATAGATGTCACTTGAAGTGACCTGGACATCAATCGGCACAAAGGCCAGTTTGGGGTCACGGGAAATGATGATCTCCAATTGGCCTGTGACCTCAGCTAAAGCCGTGAGGGCGTCCTTGGGACGGTTGTCCTCCAAGGCCTTTAAGGCCTTTTTTGACTCGGCAAGAGCTGCGAGGGCTTCTTTCACCAAGGCCTTCCGTTTTGTTGCCACTTCCTCTTGTTCTTTGGTTGCCACATCTGATTCAACTGATGTCGTCCCTTCACCCTGCTTTTCCGATGAGGCATGTTTCGGGGTTTCCGAGGAATCGTTTGCCCATGCATAAGGTCCCGTGCATACTCCCAATGCAAGAAGTCCCATTAAAATGATTTTGAGAAGGCTTTGTCTTTTCATCGTTCCTCCTTTCTACCTTACCTTTGTGACCTATTAAGCTCTTTCCCAGGTCTAGGTGTCATTATTCATGCAATTCATAGAGGGCAAAAATTTTGGCTATTGAACTCCGAAAATATTCTTTGCCTTTGTAGTGCGATCATGACCTTGGGCATCACTCAAGACCCCTTGTCGTCTTCGTTGAGACCACTTGAGACCTTGCTGAAGTTGTGCTTTCTAACGATGCCATTAATCGATCATCCCACTACTGAGAAAACTTTTTTCCTAATAAATTCCTGTTCAACTTCATCAGTTTAATTCGAAAATAATCATGGTTATTTGGTTGTCAAGGGGATAACTTCTTTCCCGTTTCGCAAGGGTGAAACGAAAATTATTTATAAAATAAATCTCACGTTGACCCTCACATATCGGTACCACCACCTTCTTACTCTAATCGTCGGTTAAGCGGCCTGGTCATTGTTGACAGAGGTTGGACCTAAATCTTTCCCTGTCTGCCGCGGGTGTTGATCATACCCCGATTGATTTAATTTCATCTGAACACCAACAACTTTAGGGGGTGGCTGCGACCCAATCCTCAAGATATCGAATTGAAGCTGATCCCGCAGGCGTCGAATATTACGCAGCCGTTGAGGGCGGTCCCACGACCACCATTTCAACGGGCGAGCAAAGGCGACGGTTCGCGGCGAAAGGCTTTTTAAGACCTGCTCTCCAAAGTGATAACCGCTGTGTTTCTTCGAGGATTCAAAAAATTGCCGATACATGGGCCAATAAGCCCCTTTAGGTCCCCACGTTCCGTTGTTCATATCTATCACCTCCTGTTCTCTTCTCACCTTCTTTTATGCATCCAAGAGACCACTCTCGTCATGACTAGACGACACCAGGAATCCTGCGAGCTTGAACTTGCGGACCCAGTGGTGTGTTTTCCTGCAGCAAATGCCCTTTCCGATATCATCTTCTTACAGTCCTCAGTAATATTGGCCAACCTTGCGACTTCCTTCCGATGCCGCATTAAACACCCGAGGCTGTTTCCAACGGCCAATTAAGAAGCCAAAAAGTTATAGCTAGGTTGTTGCCTTGTTTCGTTCGTGACCTGCGTTCATCTCAAAGTAGTTAAATTTTGCCATTCATTCTTTTAGGAAAAGCATTGAATTTCTACACCTCCTGATGCTGGATTTTAGTGGGAATAAATCTGTGTCTGGTCACAAGATAATCATTTGGAAGGGATAGGCAAATTGGTTAAATTTATGGATCCAATAGAAAATTTCTATGTGAAAATCAAATACTCGACAGTTGAAAAACGGTGAAGTGTGATAAAGAAATGAGGAGGAACAGCTATTCGTTGAAAGGGATCTTCATGAAGAAGCCTAACTGTTCAGCAGGGTAATCTTGGTTCAAACTTAGGAACGGTGAAAGCACAGCCAGAAGTGCTACCCTTACTCCCGGTGGCCTACCAACCACCGGGAGTCATCAGGAACGGATTCATCAAAGGGTTTAGCTAATGCCAATCTTGCGTCCAACCCGTTTGGCACTGGGGTTTTTGGCAATGGTAATGGTCAACACTCCATCTTTAAAGGTCGCTTTAACGGTGTTTTCATCTGCATCGGCGGGGAGAGACAGCATGCGTTGAAAGGACCCGTAGGACCGTTCGATGCGATGATACTGTTCATCCTTCTCTTCGTGCTCAGATCGTTTTTCCCCTCGAATGACCAACGTACCATCGTCCAGACTCAGATCAATGTCGTGTTCTTGAACTCCTGGCACTTCTGCGGTGATCGTGTACTGCTTCTTCCCTTCACGAATATCCACTTGGGGCAGAAGTAATCCTCCTGAATAGCCATTCCTGTCTCGCTGAAATGGTGACAGGGGAAATCCCTTAAACACCGTGTCAAAGAGTTGGTCAAGATCACGATGCAATTGACTCAGGGGATGGGCCGACCCCTGTCTGCCGTTTGATGTCCGAACCGCTTGGGCTTGCTCTTCTTCTTTTTTAAACCAGTTCCACGGGGTGAGAAGCTTTTTGACTTCCATGATGTTTGCCTCCTTTCTTGTCATAACCCTCTTCGGGTCATAAATGAATTTTTATTCGGGTTTCTTGGGGAACCCACTTTTTCATAAAGTCGACCAGGAAACCCCATGGCTTTTAAGCCTGGGGATGAATGGTCGCCCGGAGCCTCTTCACACGAAGTGAAGAGGTGGAGGAAAATTTTCCAGTTCAAGTTTTGTGAGAACAAAAGTTGAACTGGAGCGGTCTGAAGCCCTGGGCTTTAGCCCGGGGAGTGGGTTCACTTTCATCAAAAAAGATAATGCACCTTAGCCCCTGGTCAAGTCCTTTGGCCTTTAGGTGGCATCCGCTTACATGGCACTGAATGCAGCGGGTGGTGGAAAACCAGAAGCTACCTCTTGACTTTTTTTTCTCCGAGATTATTAAAAAATTAGCAAGCAAAATTGACATATAACCTAGATAATTACGAACCCGAAAGGAGGTGAATGCTATGGGTGATCTTATGGAAGGCTTGATAGCCGGTTTAGGAATTGTGGCGGGTCTGATGGTCACGCTGACAAGCCTGTGGTGGGAAACTCCTCCAATGACCCAAGGGGAAAAAGAGGCGGATTATGAGGCCCGTATCATTTACCCAAAGGATCGGCAAATGGCTGCTTAACATCAGAAGCAGCAGGGTTCGTATGCCTGCGGGAGATAACTGGAATGACTTCCTGTTCCTGGTTTCACAAAAGAAAGGAGGATATCACGATGAAAAAATTACTTATTATTGCCACAGTGGTTTTGAGCCTGTTGTTGATGGGAACTATGGCGTTCGGAAATCCTGGTATGCTTCCCAAACACCCAGGCTATCCCATGGGTGAGTTCAAAGACCCGATCTTGGGTGTTCCCACGGCCAATGACCCTGGACAACAAGCGCCAACTCCCGAAGAAGCCAGACAACAAGCCGCGGCGTTCCATGACGCTCATGTTGTCAACACCGCTAAAGAATACCGTCCGAACATCGTTCATGACTTCGAAACGTCCGAAGAGCCTGTTTCTACAGACGAGAAAGCAAGCTAAATTCATGGAGATCAAAACTCTAATCGTTAACCTATTCACCTAAATCCCAGGAACAGGAGGAGTTTTGACACAAGAGGGGACCTGGGTCCCCTCTTGTTTTTTATCTGGGAAAAAGGAGTATATGTCAAGATTCCTGCAGGTGTCGGGTGCGTGCAACTTCAAGCAGGAAATCCCGACCCAACCCCTTTTCGATTCCTCGGAGTTTCCAAGTCATTCATTACCGTTTAACTCTCTCAAACCTGAACTGCCTCTGTTCTTAAGAGCTGCTCATTCATCACCGATCCTGCCTATAACAGTTGCCATTCCATCAATACAGGCCAAACCTCAGGTGGTGTGACCGGGGCCGCTTATAATTTTCCTATCTGGAAACGATTCACTGCCCGAGGGGTGTTGACTTTTAGTTCTTCAACATTATTAAAAAATACAGAGAGACACTCGAGTCCTTCGGTCGATGCGAACCAACGAAATTTGAGGTGATTGTTTATGGTGGAATTGCTGGTGTTAGCCTGGATCGAAGGAATGATCCTAATCGATGCGGTCCTGCTCCGCTGGGTCATTGGGATACCGGAAAAAATTTGCACAGCTTGGACTCATTTATTGAATGGACAGACAAAATCGATGGAGGCCATTGTCACATGATTGAACATCAATGAGATGTGGCCTGAAATCTTCACTGGGGCCTGATAACTCATCGACGTCCCGTTGTCTAGAGTCAGAAGTACGAGGAGGAGCAATTATGAAGAAAATTTTTCCTATAACAAATGAAAACGGACACTATAAAATTTTATTTGCTTTCGTTGGAATAGGACTTCTCATCGTAGGAATTATTCTGGGAATGGGAATGGCTGGAGACTGGAGTTTCTCGCAAGAGCTTTCGCCCCATACGGAAAGGGTTGCTTCATCTTCTTCCACCCAACCCTTGATCTCGGGAGCGCTCCTTTTAGGAGAAGGTGACATCGGGGTACGAAATCGTACCCTGATAGAAGTGGCGAAGAAGGCCCGTCCTGCTGTGGTCAATATTTCTACGAAGGTTGCTGCGAAAAAGCTGGAACCATTTCAATCACCCTTTTTCGATGATCCGTTTTTCCGCAGATTTTTTGGGGAAGAATTTGAGAAGCGTTTCCAACCGCAGGAGGTGCCCCCTCAACAGGGCACTGGTTCTGGCGTCATTGTCCGCAAAGATGGCTACATTATCACCAATCACCATGTGGTGGAGTCGGGGGATGAGGTCCAAGTCACACTCTCTGACAAGCGGAATTTCACGGCAAAAGTGATTGGGACTGATCCAAAAACGGATCTGGCCTTGATCAAAATTGAGGCCGATGATCTTCCGGTTCTGGACTGGGGCAATTCCCAAGAACTAGAGGTGGGAGAAGTAGTTATGGCGGTGGGCAATCCCTTCGGTTTGACCCAAACCGTCACCATGGGCATTGTGAGTGCGGTGGGCCGAGCCAATGTGGGAATTGTCGATTATGAAGATTTCATTCAAACCGATGCGGCCATTAACCCAGGAAATTCTGGGGGAGCCTTAGTGAATCTCCAGGGAGAGTTAATTGGGATTAATACGGCGATTTTTAGCCGGTCTGGGGGATACATGGGGGTGGGGTTTGCCATTCCCAGCCATATGGCTCAAGCTATCCAGACAAGTCTTCTCGAACATGGCAAAGTAATCCGAGGGTGGTTGGGAGTGTCGATTCAAGATCTCACCCCTGACCTGAAGGAGCAATTTGACGCCCCGGATATTCAGGGAGCCTTGGTCAGTGAAGTGCTTGACGATAGTCCTGCCAAACAAGCGGGTATTCAACGAGGGGATATTATCCGAGAATTTGACTCCAAGCCTGTCAGCGATACGCATCATCTGCGCTCGTTGGTCGCGGAAAGTGTCCCGAATGCCTCGGTGCAATTGCAGGTGCTTAGAGAAGGTAAGGACCATGAACTCACCGTGACGATTCAAGAAATGCCCAAAGACCTGTTGGCCAGAGTTTCCACAGGGCAATCACAAGGACATCATGCGCTAGCAGGAGTGACGGTGGAATCGGCCCCTTCAGGAGAGAAAGGTGTCACTGTGACAAAGGTTAAGTCCGGAAGTCCTGCTGGACAAGCAGGTATCAAAAAGGGTGACCTCATTCTTGAGATAAATCGTGAGGCCGTCAATGACATGGCAGATTTCCAACGGCTGACTGGACAGCTGGGAGCCAAGGACAAAGTCTTATTGCTCCTCCAACGGGGGCGGAGTACCATTTTTCTTTCCATCACGCCATAATCAGGTTGAGATGGAGTCTTGATATTGGTAAGGCTCAGCTGAGATGAAGAATAAGATCAGCCGGCTGGCAGGAGCCCTTTCGGAGAAGTGATTGAGAAATCGTTAGGCGCAGGATAAAAGAAAAATAGAAAAAGCTTGAGAGAACCTTGAGAGAACCTATCGAAGATTGGCGGGATTTAGTGACAGATTGATTAAGTTCACCACCCGTTTTCAATAAACATGGTCGAACCACGTATAAGGTGCTTCAACAATGTGGATTTTCCTGTTGAACATTCGGTGTGGGAATGACCCCAACCGGCGGAGTATATTTTTATGATTACATGGGAATATTGTTGCCATGAGTTGAAGTCGCGCGATGCTGCCGAAATTGAAGCGGCCCTGCTTCTTTTAGGCGACAAGGGGTGGGAGGCCGTCTGTATGATTCCAAATGGACCCTATCTTTTGTTAAAACGTCGACAAGACCCGGATAGCTTTTCTGATGTGGCAACGTCTACCGGCGTGGTCGCATAATTTCAAAACCCAGGCCGGTTTCTGTGAGCCTTCGCAGGCTTTATACATTCACTTATACGGACCTTGCCCATGAATCTGACGAAAATTGGCTTCCTGGATGACCAGGGTACCAGGGCACTAGCACACCACATTGTCTTCACGTTTTCCCGAGATAAAAAGGTGGCTTTTGCCCCACGCTAACCAAGTGTGCCCCCTTAGATCGGTTCCATCGGCATTCATCCCTTTAGGCCCTTTAAGACGATAGAAATGACTGTCCCAATGGGTAAAGAAAAACAACCCAGAGCCAGTTCCTTTTGGGCAACTGACTCTGGGTCGACACCGGAAAAATCCTCCCCTTTACTCGATGGTGATCTGGCGGGGTTTGGCCCGTTCATTTTTTGGGAATTGAATCAGCAATATCCCATTCGTGAAGCTGGCTTTGATTTGATCATGATCGATGTTCGAAGCTAACCGGAAGGAGCGAACGAAAGTGCCCGTTTCAAATTCACGGAGAGAGTAGACTCGTTGAGTCTTCACAGAATTGGTGGAGGATTCTTTTTTTCCGGTGACCGTCAATGTATCTTTCTCGACTTGCAGGGAGACTTCATCTGAGGTCCATCCCGGCAAGGCCATTTCTACACAAAATTTATCAGATTCCTCCCACGCATTGCATGGCGGCACCCAAGTCGACACCGACCCTGACAATTTCTCGACTGCGTCGTTTAATAATTGATCAATCTGTGCGTTCATTGGAGCATAGGGGGCATACGTCATCGGAGGTACCTCCTTTCTGAGTAAATCATTGGGTAGATAATTCCCTTCATGGTTGGGGAGATAATTTCTTTAAAAAAATAGTCAAGAGAGTTTCAATGACTTTTTCAAGATTTTTTCATTAATTTTTGTGGATAATTCTTCATGGTGTTTATCCATGGTGAAGATAGTTTCCTTCCCACAAAAGTCAAGAGGTTGCCCTGCAAAAACACCAATGATCCTCAGCCTGGAATCCTTTTGAAATTAGGGGTGGGCAAATTAGCCACCGACGTCCCATCTGGCACCGTTTGGACGAAGAAGATCAATGATCTTTTCCTCGACGCTTTAAGAAACAACCATAATTTCTCCTATTTCCCAATAGCCCTATTTCCTTACTGACATTGTGTGACCACAGACCTGTTTTGCTTTTCGAGCTCGTACTAAAGGGGGCTAATCCATTCACTTAGAAAAATTCTATGAAAATTTCAAAATAAATCAATTTGCCTAATTGTTTTCTGTGGTTATCTTTGTGTGTGACAGCATGAACACAGAAAGCACAATCACCAAAGGGTTTTAATCAAATGATGACAGCCCTGTTTTGGGCAAGTTTGCGGTCGTCACCCTTACAAGAAAGGAGGTTTATGATGAAACTTCTAGCTATAATCGTTTCTGCTTGTCTGTTCATGGGCGGGGGCTTCGGTATGGCCTCAGCAAACCTCACGGCTTCGATGGAGGTGCCTGGCACTCAGTCAACGGCCTTAGGGACATCTGGTGAGCACTTGAAGAAGGCTGAAAGCCTAGAAGAAGAACTTACGCAGTTAAATGACAAATTAGAGAAACTCACAGATAAGATTCGTCGGTATGAGAACAAACCGTACCTGGACACGAAGGGATTGCGGCGGGATAGTCTTGAACGCCTGATGGGAACCACGGTAGCTAGAGCTAACGCTCTCAGGGAACAAATCGCCTGGCATCGTCAAGAAGCTTCACGGTTAACTGCCATGGATAAGGTGGTTCCCCCGTCCCGCGACAAAGGAGGTCGATCAACGGTTTTTAGCCATTATGCTGATATGGCCCCGGGGAATTCCTGAGGAAATTTTGCATGGTGGATGCTGTGTTAGGACCAAATGATCCAAGAAACACCAAACCAAGTTCATTAAGGCAACCGGGATTTGTATGTCAAGAAACTCTAATCGAATAGTATGTAAGAGAAAGGAGGATGCAGTTATGTTGTGGGAAGCGACCAGTGCCCTGCTAGTATTAATGGGTGGAATGTGGGGAGCAGCTGTCTGGGCTAGCTTTAGGGAGGATTCCACAGGCCCGGTCACGCAGGAATGCTCCGTCGATCGAAAGCAAGCCGCTTGATTTCTAAGAGCTAACTTGGGGGTTCGTGTCCACCTAGGATATTCCTTGAGGAAAACATTTTTAAGTAATATTAAACTGTTCACGAACCCCTAGCGGGTCTGGGCATGTATTCTCACGTTTTGCGGAATCCGAACGTGTGTTGTTTGGCAAGTTTCGAAATGGCGATGACGGCCGGATGTTTCAGTCGGCGGTCAATGGTATGGGCATAAAACTGCTCGCGCACGTTGTCGACTTCGCCGACAACCAACACTTCATACTGTCGGCAAATTTCTTTTTTCATGATAGAAGACCCTGGGAAAATTCCCAGGCCCGCATGCCCAAAGGCCTTCTGCATGGCACTATCCTCAAATTCTCCAATCACATTCGGTGTAAGATCGTGAAGGGCAAACCAACCATTAAGACCACGTCGAAGCGTAGAATGGGATTTCGGCAGTAACACCGGAGCTCCATGAAGAGAGTTGGGAAAATTCTTCCGATAGGTTTTGGCTAAATCCGGTGTCACAAAAAGAAGCACACCCGATTCGCCTAGAAAATGGTTGAAAGCCTGAATGTGTAGCGTCGGAGGCACGGGGACATCGGCCAAAACCAAATCCAGGCGATGTAGGGCTAGCTCGGCTAACAAGTGCTCTAGCTTGCCTTCCTCACACACAATCCGAGTGGGTAACTCTGATTTCAATGCGCCTTCCAACAGTTCGTAAACGATCATTTTGGGGATGGAATCGATAATTCCGACGGTCAGCTGTATGGAGTGGTCAGGCATTTGCCCTTTAAGGGCGTTGGTCATTTCTTGCCCCAGTGAAAAAATCTCTTCCGCATACCTAAAGGCCAGTTGCCCGACTTCAGTTAAGAGAAGATGGCGGGGGCGTCGAAAGAACAATTTTTGCCCTAAGGCCTCTTCCAATTCCCGTAGTTGACTGCTGACAGTCGGTTGTGTGACGTGCAGTTCCTCACAGGCTTCTTTGATACTCCCTTTCCGGGCAACAACCCAAAAATAGTACAGATGGTGATAATTGAGGAAATTCATCTTGTGCCTATTATAACCTGGTGGTCGACCTCATTGCATAATTGAAAAGGCAGCAGTTTCCTGTGGTGTGAATTTGCTAAACCTATTCTCTCCGTTTCCGGCAGACCAAGGCTCACCAGTCGGTTCAGACCCTTGGACACGATCTTGGATGAACAACAAAAATCAGAGATCCTCGCGGGGATGCCCTTGCAACCACCAACCCAGTTTCTTGCAAGTACTGAGGTGCGTCAATGACCGGCTCTCCTTTTTCCATCCAATCTCAACAGTAGTGTCCGGCATTATTGATCTTCCAGAGAACGCACTCAGATTAATGAACATGTTATTGGTGAGGGAAAGCGCTATTCTTTTTGATTATTTGGAGATGGCCGACTCAGGGAATTGGAGGACCTGATGAGAGTGCTGAGGCTTTAAGATACAGTCTTGAGAAATAGTAAGTTCGAGTGTTTTGACCATACGACCATGGCCCCTGAGGAGGTCAAACTTAGAGGTCGAATGCGACCAAAATGAGTTTAAATCTTGATCAGCATTTTCTCTGCACACCTGCTGCCTCAATCGGACTGTTATCGAATATTCCTGGAAAGGGATAGTTCAGAAAAAGCTAATCTGGGTTCCCCTCCCACAATCCTTTAAATAAAAACAAAAAGGAAAGGATCGTCGATGCATTATCCAATGTTGGATTGCTTGTGATATCTGCCACCGCCTTTATATTCCTGGCTCTAACGTAACGGGAACGTCTTGTTCTTTTCCCGCTCTTGATAGTCCGACTTTGACCGTTTCGCCAACTTGAAAGTCGTCAAGCTTCGAGAACAGACCAGGAACCGATGCTATTTTATCCCCATCAATGGATATAATAATGTCACCCAGAGTGACGCCTTCATACCGAGAAACCCTGGCTCCTTTCAGGCCGGCTTTGTCAGCTGCCGAACCCTCAACAACTCCTAATACGACCACGCCTTCAACTCCAAACGCTCGTGTGAGTCGTTCGTTGATTCCCTGATCAACTTCAATCCCAAGGGTAGGTCTAATATATTTACCATTCGTAATTAACTGAGGAACAATTCTGTTTACCGTATCAACGGGAACCGCAAACCCCACTCCCGCATAGGCCCCAGAAGGGCTAAAGATCGCCGTGTTGATACCAATGAGCCGACCGGCAGAGTCCAAAAGGGGGCCACCGGAATTCCCGGGATTAATCGCCGCATCGGTTTGAATGAGGTGATTGATTGTTGCTCCCTTATCGGTGGGTAGGGTGCGATCAAGTGCTGAAACCAGACCGGACGTTAATGTCCAGTCCAGACCAAAAGGGTTTCCAATTGCAAAAACTTTTTGCCCAACTTTTAAATCGCTACTTGCGCCAACTGGCACAGGAGGAGGCTGTTTAAAGCCTATCCCTATTCTGAGCACGGCAATGTCATGCTCTGGGCTTGCACCAACCAGCGCCGCTTTATAACTTCTGCCATCTGCCAGTTTAACTTGTGCCTCGCTCGCCCCCTGGATGACATGGTTATTGGTCACCACATGTCCATGCCCGTCCCAGATAAAACCACTGCCGTTACCTCGTGGGACCGAAAATACGTTACGTGTCCAAACGTCCAGGACTTGCTGCTTGGTAGAGATAAATACGACCGAATTCCGGGAGTTTTCAAATATTTCGATGGTGGACTTTTCATCTAAAGCCAAATCGCCCCTGGCAGTAACAGGACGAGGTTTGGAGTCAATTCGATTATTTTCAAGAGGCCATCGCCAGAGAAAGATAAGAAAGGTACACGCTAGAGTGAGAAGGAACAGTCTAAAATAAAAACGATCTCTCATGGGCTCTTTTCCTTTTTTGTTGACATTGTTTCCTCTGCAGCGCCTCCTATTTGGCTTCACTTATCTACAGCTGAAGTCTTGAATGTCATGGCCAATCTTTTTCTTGCGTTTCCTCTCTCCTGATGAAAGCCGGTATTTTAACCAGACTGTATGTCCACAGCATTATTTGGACACAGGGTGTGAGAAACTGGGGAGGTGTTTTGCTTTATATTTATAAAGGGTTGGAGGATAAAGCCGGTTTTAAGAAAACAATACTCCACTATCCTCTAACTCACAAGATCCAAGTTGTGCAACACACAGGGGAAAGATGAGTCGTTCCCCGTAGTTGTCATCCCAGTATGAGGATATCTATCATTATAAAGGACAGTAACTACGGCCCACCCCTATCCTCAGCAGAAATTACATGCAACGCCGAAAAGTCATCGTGAACGACCTCATGCAGACAAACTATGTTTATTATCTTACTGAGCCACCCGGCAAAAACTTTCATCCTGAATTCTCTCCTGAATTAACCCCAAAGCAAATGTTGGCAATGGGGGTTTTTGGAGGCCATTACATGAAAGATTGTCGAAAGGAGTTTCCGAGGGACTGGTTTAGTGGAGCCAAACTGTGTCCTGAGCATCATGATCCCCAGTTAAATTTCTTTGGGGTCCGAGCGTCTCAGCCGCTCTCAACATGGCGGAACAAAGGATGGATTTATTATGAAGATCCCCGATGATGGTTTCAGTGGTATTGTCGGTACTTCATGGGCAGAAGATGTCCAGATGATGTACGGCAAATTAAAAGATGGAAAGCGATGAAGCGGCATATCGCTCAAATTAAGAAGCACTGCCAAAAGGGTGACCGAAGTTGCCGACCAAAGCAGGGGCAGGCCTTGCTCAATTGGGCTTACGACAGTAGAAAATTATAGCGAAAAGATCGGATTAATGCCCTGACCCAATTTTTCTGCTTCGTGCTGGGTGTCTCGTTTTGGCTGCATCATCGCGCCTTTTCTGGGTACGATGGGCCCAAGTCTTCACTTTAGCCAATCCATCGCATTTTCCCGACTCGGGCGAAAACGGGATAGGGTCAGTTATTCAATTTTTAGTTAGGTTGGTCTAACTGTTAAGGGAAAATAGGAGTTTCTTGGAGCTTCAAAAATAATAAGCTTATTTCGATTTCTCGAGATGACAATGCTCAAGGAAGAAAATCCCCTGCGCTTTAGGAGAAATTCTCGTCCTCTGGCAAAGAGAAAAAGGGAAGATCGTACATAAAATCAGGAAGCAGCTCTGAGCCTTCACTGGGGTGCCCCCCAACCGTTAACAAATTTCGCACACTTTTCGCTCCCCCTTCAAAGGCATTTTGAATCGCCACTCTGAGTTCTGCCCAACTGTTGACCGACCCTCGTAGAGTTGCTCTTCCTTCCTTTACCGTGACGGAGATGTGGTCACTGTCCACATAGGGACTCCACCACAATTCATGGAGGATATTGCGGTCAATCTTCCAATCGGGTTGCCAGGTCCAATGAGCGTCAACTTGCAAACGATTCTTAATATCTACCACCCCGCTAACTTTAGAAATGAGATCCTCAGTCAAGATTTTTTGGTATACCGAATCCACTCTTCCGTGAAGCCATACCCGTCCCTGGTTTACCGTGATTGTCAGGTCTGCTTGAACTAGGGTTGAACCTTGTGACATGGCGTTTTGAATGTGGTTTCGTATTTGGTCATCACTCATTTCCAAGGAAGGGCGGACTTTGAGCAGATTTTGCACTCCTTGCACACCAACGGTCTGTCTGGCATCCCGCTCGGCCGCCATTTTGGCCTTTAAATTGTCAACGGTTCCCCTTAACACCACCTGCCCTTTGGTCACCGCCACCTGAAGAACAAAGGAAGACACACGGGGGTCATATTGCAGAGCCAGATTAATGGCTTTGGCAATATCGTCATCTGATGGGTGAAGCGGGGGACGGGGCCCTAGGGCGCCCTGTTTAGTCGGCCATGTGACCTTAAGATCCCTAGCGTCCACTGAAGCCACTCCACGAACCCAAGTCTGGTGATAGACGCGGTCCTTTTCCGCCACACTTCGAACCGATCCGCTCAGCCTGACCCTACCCCTCTCCACCTGAAGGACAATCGGGGGATCATAGATCCACACATCCATGGCCCATCGAGCTCGAATTTCTGCAGCCAACTCCCTATCGGTTCGGGACACCTCTTCGACGACGGTCAAACGATCATCAATTTCTAACAGTCCGGTCGTGCCCGAGGCGATCTTTATGGTGAGCAATTTGGCGGTCCACGACGGTACCTCACCAACCAGGGTTGCTTTTCCCTCTTTCACCCTCACAGTCAAATCATAAGATTTCGTGACGGGATCTTCACGGAGGACTTTCATAATCTCCAAATGCAGTGCTTCATCGGTAAGTAACCCACGTCTTACTTTGATCAGGTTGACCACACTCTGAACTCCATTGATCGTTTTCGCGACGGTGGTCGCACGCCGTTTTCCTCGTAAGTTGGGGAGGTACCCTGCCAATTGAACAATCCCCTGGTTTACCCGAACATCGATGAGATGCCCAGGGATAAAGGGATCCCCCAATAATTTGGTTTCTAGAATAACCTGGATGTCATGATCGATGAAGACCTGGTCTTCGGTGTCGGCCAGAGCGACCCATTCATTCCCGAGAAAACACGAGGAGCTGAGGACAAGGAGGAAGAAGCTGAACCATCTTTTGGATCGAAAGGAAGCACGTGGTTTCAAGAGTTTTGTCTCTTTCTCTTGGAAAATCCCAAGAATAGTATAACCCTGTTTATGACTTCGGAAGTATGCCCTTCCTTTAACAGAGGCGCAATCAGAGATGATTTCACTTCTTCAGGAAAAAGTGGCTTTGGCTTTTTTTGCTCCCGTTTTGATGGCGGTTTCAATCTTTCCTAGTACGGTTCCCACGGTTTTCCCGGCTTTTTTTGCCAAGGCTTTGGTTTTTTTCCTGGTTGATGTTGTTTTATTTTTGACAGTCGATTTCACCTGTCGAGTTTTTTTCTTAGCGACCTTCTTGCTTTGAGAGACAGTCTTTTTTACTTTTTTCTTGGCTTGAGAGACAGTTTTTTTGAGGGTTTGCTTGGCGGATTTTTTGGCGCTCGTTGCCTTTTTTTTGGTGGCCTGAGCCGTTTTGCCCGTTTTTTTTGCGGTTTGGTTGAGGGTCTTTTTAGCCTGCCCGGTTGCTTTCTTAGCCTTTTTTGTGACGGTTTTAGCGGCTTTTTTGACTGTCCGTGATGTGGTCATACTTTCTCCTTCCTCTAAAAGATTATCTCACTTCATTCGTTTGATGACCCCATGAATCTAGAAATCTTGCATTGTCGACTGATTTCTTTTGTCAGTATCTTCAATTTAGCATAATTGGTTTTGCAGTTTAACGCGCTTGTGGCAGATCATCCATCGCAAAATTGGTGGAGAATAAGTTTTGAATTCTGTTCTGAGATTTTCAGGAAGGGTTAAACCAATTCATATTGAATTCAAGGCGGACACCCAATACGAGAGCATTATCCCTTCCCCTGACCGTGTCGGGATTGATGACATATTGCACATCGGGCTGAATAAATACATTAGAGTTGACATAGATGGCATGCGTGACCTCCAGGGTGATCTCAGCATTCTCAACCGATTGCCCTGCCTTCCGTTGAGATCGCTTATAATCCTTCCCATTCACTGCCGCGGCGACGAGTTATTGTCAAATGTAGTGTCTGGGCTATTGATTACGCGGCGACGGGTTCCTCTGTAGTTGCCCGGATTCCATCCGTAAATTGAATGCCCTCGATCACTTGTGCCAACTGCCCAAATCCCCGTAGGCGTCGCCAGGTTTTCTCAGCACAGCGGCCCAGCTTGAACATCATGTGTAACATCCCGTCCCGAGTCAGACAGCCCTTCGTCTGCTTTGTCCGATGCCGAATGGTCCCGAAGGTCGATTCAATCGGATTCGTGGTACGCAGACTTTGCCAATGCGACGCCGGGAATGCGTAGAACGTCAGCAAGGCCTCCCGATCTTTTTCTAAACATGCCGTGGCCTTCGGATACTTCGCCTCGTAGGTCTGCAGAAAGAAGTCAAACGCTCGGTCGGCTGCGGGTTGCGTCTCGGCTTGCCAGATCTCGTGCAACGCCTGTTTCGCCTTGGAGTGCACCCTCTTCGGCAACGCATTGAGAACATTGCTGGTCTTGTGCATCCAACACCGCTGTTGCTTTGTGTGCGGGTATATTTCCTCCAACGCTCCCCAGAACCCCATGGCCCCATCCCCAATGGCTAAGGCCGGTGCCGTCAGCCCCCGGGCTTTCAGATGCAACAGGACTTCCCGCCAGCTCTGGGTCGACTCGCGCACGCCGTCTTCGATCGCCAAGAGCTGCTTCTCCCCCTGGCTATTCACCCCAATGACGACTAACGCACACAGTCGATGCTCCGCGGCCCGTAGTCCACTGTAAATCCCGTCGACCCAAATATAGGCCCACTCGCCCTCATCGACTCGTCGTTGCCGCCAGGCGTCGTACTCGGCTCGCCAGCTCTGTTTCAACCGAGCCACGGTACTGGCGGAGAGCCCCTTGGCCTCGGGGCCGACTAACGCTTCCAAGGCGGCCTGCATCTCCCCGGTGGAGATCCCTTTTAAATAGAGCCAAGGAAGCGCGGCTTCTAAACTTCGGGTTTTGCGCACATAGGGGGGAACCAACGCAGAGCGGAAGGTCACAGGATCTCCCTGGCGACTCCGCACCTTCGGGACCTGGACCGTCACCGGCCCAATCCCTGTTTGAATTTCCCGTACCGGCTGGTGCCCACTCCGGACCACGAGGGCCCGGCCCTCCTCATCTCGGTGCTCGGCATACGCGGCGACCAATTCAGCTACCTCAGCTTCTAGGGCTTGCCCAAGCAACTTTCGAGCTCCCGCCCGCAGCAGCTCGGTCAAGGTATCGCGCCCCTCTCGATCTCCACCCTCAGGTTTGGTACTCTCTTGCATCGTGGCGTCTCTCCTTTATGGTTGAATGTGGCTGTGTTGCAACACCCATTTCAACCCGAGACGCCGCGTCTTTTCAACTTCCTTCAGGCACTACTTTCAAGTATAACTCCGCGGCGACTCCTATTCCGGTTTGGTCAAAATTGCGTCCTGGAAATAATCCTGTATACACGAGCCCGCCCCCGAAATACCATGCGAAGCGGTTCACCTTGGGATCAGCCATTCCGGCCCGACCAAAGAGCGTCACTTCCTGATCGTTGTCATTCGCTTCATGGTACACATCATATTCCGCTAATCCATAAAATCCATACGTACCACCCCGTTTGACCGGGTCTCCGGAGCTGTCGACTTTATTGAGGTGATCCAGGGAAGTTGTGTACCCCCAGACTCCGATCGCCGCTTTGGCTTCATATTCAAGGGGAGCAGATCTTCCAATCCGACGAAAGGTCAAGCGACGCGGTTTTCCACTGTCAACGTCCCCTTTCCGAAATTGGTAATAGGCAAATTCCCAGGCTCCGAAGAAGCCATCGTCCCTATGTAAATGAACGTGTGTGCCATGAGGATCATCGGGATCCCCAGGCACGCCATCAGCCAGCACCGCTCGAATCATCAGGCTCTCGTTCAGAATGGCTTGTCCCCTGACCCCGAGAGAGGTCGTTGGAAAAGTGGAGGGCCCGTTTTCTCCGCTGGCCGCGAATTCTGCTCCGGTCCCGAAAGAGCCGTTGAGAAACAGATCAGAGGCGGATACCATCACATCAAACTCGGAGGTGACATCATAGAGCCCCGCTAGTAAGGACAGGCGTTTGAAAACATTGTGTTGGTACCAGGCTTCAAACAACTTCCAGGTATTGGGTGCCGCAATGTTGCTCACCGCTTGGACGTCTCCCGCGTGTTTGCTGGGATCGTCTCCATATAATCCTAGGCCATACACGAATAGCGTCCCCCCGGTCAGCGCAGGGCTAATTTTTTTCATATCGACGGTGAGCAGGAGATCCAGATTTCCCACGACTGCGGTTTTTCGATCTATGCCCCCAGAGACATTGGAGAGGACATCTACCGTATTAGTGGTTTCTAGAAGAACCCCATGATCATTCATCCGGGCTTGAAAGGCATTCCATGAGTCGCTCACGTCCTTCATGCTTTCTAGCGAGGCAAACCCTTCTGCATGAACGAAAGCTAAATCCAGGATTATCAGAAGGAGAAAATTGCCTATGGGTTGGAGAATCCTTCTTGACCGGCCGCCTGTCATATGGGTGAGTCAGGATCTGCGTTTCGATGTATGGGAGAGATTATGAATTTGGCCATTGCCACCCTCGATAGAGTGTCGTGGTTCGAGGCACCAGTATTTCTGAATTTGGATGAATCATCTCATTTACGCAATTCTTAAGCAATTAAGCGATATAGTTCTTGCCCTGTTCTCTTTCAGGACACGTAGCGGTTTTCGCCGCTTATTTGATCGTGCGTGATGTGGCCATACTTTTTCCTTTCTCTAAAAGCATATCTCGCTTCATTGATCCAATGATCTCACGATTGATAGGAAAATTAAACTAGGATTGATATCTTTTTCACTACATCCATAAAAATAAGCAGGGAAAGGAAAGGTAACAAGTTGCACTTTCTTTACCGTTCAATAAGACTTTTTCCTTTCTTTACCATTTCAACCATCGTCTCTTTGGTTTGTTCGCTCCATTCCCCAACTTGGTCGCCGAAGTCATCCACCTTTCTTTGTAATTTTCGCCTCGTTCGAAAACCGGACTGGGGAGCTGATAGTAAGCCCATGGTCATGCCTAGGAGGAGTCCCGCCATCAGAAGCGAGCCTGAAGTCAGAGAACAACGCCATCCATCATTCATGGAGTGATCTCCTTTTTTCCTTCTCCTCATTCGGGATAAGGTAGAATTGCTGAACGCCCATACGATTATCTCATTTTGTCTTTGGCAGCATAATAGGCGTGAGTCAGGTCATCCCAGGCATTCTCGACTCCTGTTTGAACTTCTTCCCAGGCTTCCTCGCCTGAATCCTGCAGTTGTTTGAGCTTTTCCTGTGCCGCTTCCTGTTTTTGGCGAAGCGCTTGAATTTCGTGATTCAATTGCATTCGAGTCGTGGCGGTGGCCTCCTGAACCTGAGTTTGCAATTCGTCAAGCTTTTTTCTCCAATCTTCCATTTGAGAATTTTTGGTGTGTAGATAATCCTGCTTCAGGGCCATATTTTTGTTCCTTTCCTGTCTAGAAGTCAGAGCATTAATCGATTTCGTAAAATCCATTAGCTACGAACCAGTTGGCCTATACGTGATAAGATCAGCCAATTTCCGGTTATCCTTTCGAAAACTGATCCGATGCGGCTTTATACGATTCTTCTAATTCCGCCACGGCTTGGTCAATGCCGGTTTTCAATTCTTCAAGCGCCGCTCCACTGGCTGACTTCAATTCTTCCATTTTCTTTTTGATTTCTTCTTTCTTCTGTGTGAATTCATCCACCGCCTTTTGAAATTCTGCGTTAGCTTGAGCCCCCGCTTGTTTCACTTGAGCGGTGAGTTCCTGATGCTTGCCCTCTAGAGTGTCCAACTTCGTCTCAAGCGTCTTGCGATACTGTTCAAATTTGTCTTCGGTGAATTCCTGCGTGGTTTCCACCGCTTCTTTCATTTCCTGTTTCACATCTTCGGCGGAGACATTTGGCTCTTGTGACTTTCCGGCCTGCTCACAGCCGACGGCAAACAGGAACAAGACGATGACCAACATGCCTGGTGATTGATAAAATTTTTGCATTGGAGTCCTCCGATCTTGCCTGGGAGAAGCATTTCTGTTGTCCATTCTCAATTGTGATGGTGTCTCAACGAATAACGGTCATTTTTTCCTTTTGGAAAGTGTGGAGGAAGCCGACTCGACACCGCCTTTCATTTCTTCCCAAGCGCCTTCTATTCCCGACTTGAGTTCATCCCAGGCCATTTGCCCTCCTGATTTAAACTCCGCCCAAGCCTCCTCACTGACTTCCTTGAGATTTTCATACTTGGTTTGCTGTTCTTCTAATTTTTCTTGTGCGGCCACGATTTTATTCTCAAGCTCTTTCAGTTTTTGAAGATATTCCAATTTGGCTTCCTGCTCCAGTTTTTCGGCCTTGAGTTTCAACTCTTCCAATTTGCCCCGATACGATTCAAGGTGAGCCTTCCACTGAGCAAATTGTTGTTGAATGGTTTCCACATTTGGATTGATGACAGCCATACATACGTCTCCTTTCTTGCCTATCAGATGTTATGACAAACGGATTCCTCCCCAGGAATGAACAGAATTTCAAGGCATGAGTTTAAAAGCATTTTCCCCTATGGTGTTCTTTCGAATCTCCTTCGACCGAGGTTTTTCACCCCTGACGTTGCGCCCAAACAAATTACGGAGTAAGCTCGAAAAACATCTTCTGGACCACTGGCAGGATACCTATCTTTTTCTAGGAGTTTAACTGGATAAAACCCTAGGCCAACCGGAAAGGCACTTAGGGTATATAAGCCACTTTTAGGTGAAATATGGCAGATCTCATGAGCGAGGGATTGGATGACCAGGGTGGAGACATGGTGGCTTTTGTGGATCCCCGCTCCAAACACATTATTGAGTGTAACGAAATTTTGGCGGACACTCTGGGATACAATAAGAAAAGTTTGATTGGCCGCTCCATCGTTGAACTCCATCATCCTTCTTGCCAGGGATCAGTACAAAAAGTGTATCAAACCTTCCTGAAGACCAAAGCTGTCCCTGATGCAGAACTACAACTACAAAAAAAAGGAAGAGGAACTATTCCTGTCAGTCTGAGGATATCCGGGTCGGAAGATCCTCAAGGAAAAATACGGTGTACGAAATTTTCCTGGCATAATCTGACCGAGCGACACCGGACGCAAGAAAAACTGGAAGAAGAAAAATCGCAACTCAAACAACGCCTCGCCACCAGGCTGACGGTCCTTCGAAAAACCAAAAAACAGGCTCGCAAGGAAACTCATAAACGAAAATTAGCGGAATTAAAAATTGCGCAAAGCATCAAAGTCTTACGCAAACAACGGAGACAATTGCGGTCGCTGGCCGGGAAACTGATTACGGTTCAAGAAGAGGAGCGACGAAGACTGGCCCGAGATCTGCATGATGATACGTGTCAAAAACTGGGCTTGTTGGCCATTCAGGTGGAACGACTCGGCCAGAAGCCCCCGGATTCTTCTACGATCGTCAAAAAGGAACTGCAGAAGGTCTATTCGAAAATCACCACCATCGCGAATGAAATTCGCTCCCTTTCTCATCAGCTTCACCCTGCGATCATCGATTACTTGGGTTTAGCCAAAGCTCTGGGAGCCTACATCGAAGATTTTTCTCAGCAGGAAAATTTGAAAATCGAATGGCGCCACAAGAACATTCCCCAAGATCTTTCACCGGCTCTCACGAATTGCGTGTATCGAATTGCTCAGGAATGTTTAGGCAATTGTGCCAAACATGCCAACGCCACGAAAGTTCTGGTCTCGCTGAATGGGTTTTCGAAAAGCCTTCGCCTGATGATTCGAGATAATGGAATAGGGTTATCGAAAATGCAACTGGCCCACTACACGAAAGGCTTAGGATTTATCAGCATGCAGGAACGGTTGCGGCTCGTGAAGGGAACCTTGTCTATTAAGACCAAGCCAAAGCACGGCACCACGATTAGTGCGCACATTCCCTATACCGAGATGCCCTCATGACACGTCCGCGAATTCTGGTGGCCGATGACCATCAATTGATTGCCGAAGGTTTATCCAAATTGCTTGAGCCCGATTTTGACCTCATTGGAATTATTCAAGATGGACAAACCCTTCTGCAGAAAATAGCAACCTTGGCTCCCGATGTCGTATTATTGGATATCTCTTTGCCGTTGTTAAACGGGTTTGATGCGGCTCGACACATAAAAAAAGTGGCGCCTAACATCAAAATTATTTTTCTCACCATGCACGCCGAGAAAGCCTTTGTGGAGGATGCGAAATTGGTGGGAGTTTCGGGGTATGTAATTAAACAGTCTGCGGCTAATGAATTAATTTCTGCGGTTCGGGCGGTGCTTGAAGGCCGAACATATTTTTCCGCCGAACTGGATGCGCAACAAAGAACGCAGACGGATTCTTCCCTGCCCTCACAACAGGATTCCCCTCTACACGCTCTCACTTCCCGGCAACGGGAAATTTTGCAACTGGTAGCGGAAGGCCACACCAACAAAGAAATGGCCAGTATTCTCACGCTGTCCCTGAAAACCATTGAATTTCATAAACATCGGTTGATGCGTGCGTTAGGGATCCATACCGCAGCGGAATTGACGAAATATGCCATGGAACATCGCATGGTCCCTCCTTCTCAATTTCCTTCATGATCGATTTCCCGCTTCGTAATTTTCTCCCATCCCACAATCGCCTGGCTGCTTAGGTGGCGAAACCATCATTCTCCTCAGTTCTCTGTAGGGGATCAATCATTAAGATGACTGGTATTCGGCTCCCTTTCTTCGTGCCGTTTGTGTGGAAATTCTGGGTGCCTTGGAAGCGTGTCGGGATTGACGACCATTTCTTGGTCAAGCCTGGGAGGTTCGATAATCGCTTCGGGATGTGGTGGGATGGGAGGCTCATGGACGATTTCCGGATCCAAAGTCTGTGGTGAACCCTCCTCTTTTGGTTTCTCATTGCCAACAGGGGGAGGTGTGGGCGACTGTTCTTCTGAAATGGGGAAAGCCTTGCTCCACTCGCCTGTGGGAATCGGCCGTTCCGTATACCGTGTTTTGTCCCCTACCATGACTGGTTGAGCCGGCAGTTCCACAGGACCCTGGATGATAAACAGGCCTGCCAAAATCATATAAGTGAATGGTGCCATCGTTCCCTCCGTTGATTCACTGAGGGGGATTACCCTCAACAAGACCTTTTCCAAGTCTTTTGAATAGGCCTCAGAAGGTAAACCCATTACCTCGGGTTAATATTTCCCGCAGCTGCGACAGGTCCCTTTCGTCGGGAAGAGTCTTTCAAAAGGGTGGGAGTTTTTGCATGACGATTGCGAAGGATTACGGGGTCAACGACTTCTCCGCACTGCAGGCATTTCAACGCCCAAAATCCATTTTCACCCGTGCCGTCGAGCAAATCCAAACAAAATTCACCGGCCAGCAATCCTTGGCACCGCGGACAGTGCCGGGCACCGCTGTTGCCATGGTTGTTGCCACAACCGGCATCACCCGCCATTTCACCATTTATGAGGGTGCTGTCCAACATGAGTTGCGTCATGACGACCTCCTTCCCTCTTATGAACGATTGACCCCTCTCTCTATAAAACTATCAGGCGATGCTCAGCCTGTGACCTGAAAGAATCCCCAGAGGTGAATAAAAAAAGACAGGAAGTGGATGGAAATGTGAATCTATGCAGAGGCAGGGTACACAAAATACCAACCTTCGAATAAGGATCCTGCAGAAAGGCTTAGATAAGCTCGCGCACTTTATCCGACAATACCGTCAGGGCGATTTTGTCCCGATTGGGTTCCCCCCGTGCGAGCGATTGAGCAAACTTAGACGCTTGTTCGAGTGTAACCTTCGGCGGCATAGGGGGTTCAAAGGGGTCCACCACGGCTTCCACAATCACCGGCCCATTGGTTTCAAGAGCCGTGCGAAGAAGGTTCCCGCAGTCTCGAGGATCCTCGATCGTGAATCCGGTTCCTCCACAGGCTTTGGCAAATGCGGCAAAATCAATGGGCTGCAGGTCACAACCAAATTCGGGGTTTCCGAGAAACACCATTTGTTCCCATTTAATCATGCCGAGAGAATTGTTTTTGAGGATAATCACTTTGACCGGCAATTCATATTTCACACAAGTGGCAAATTCAGCCATGAGCATAGAGAACCCGCCATCACCCACGAAGGCCACACATTGTCGTCCCGGATGGGCCAATTGAGCAGCTATAGCATAGGGAAGGCCATTGGCCATGGAAGCCAAATTTCCCGACACCGAATGCATTTGACCTCGTTTGGTCGGGATTTGTCTGGCCCACCACGTAGCAATCGTCCCCGAATCACACGAGACAATAGCAGAAGATGAAAGCTGCTTCCCTAACTCCCAGGCCACAACTTGAGGTTTCATCGGAGTGGCAAGATTGGTTCCCCTTTTTTCCATGAGTTGCCACCAAGCTTGCATTTTTTTCTGAGCGTGGTGCAGAAAGCTTTTGTCTTCCTTGGGGGTGAGCAGAGGCAAGAGGGCATTGAGGGTTTTGGCACTATCTCCGACGAGGCCCATTTCGACGGGGTACCGCAACCCGATGCGCATGGGATCTAATTCAATCTGAACACCACGGGCTTGCCCAGGTTTTGGCAAAAATTCAATGTAAGGAAACGACGACCCTACGATGAGTAAAGTATCGCACTCTTCCAAGACCTCCTGGGAGGGTTTGGTCCCCAACAGTCCGATCGATCCCGTGGTATAAGGGCTATCATCCGGAAGAGCGGCTTTTCCAAGAAGCGCTTTGACCACGGGAGCGCCAAGGCATTCTGCCACTCGTTCGAGCTCTTCCGTGGCATGGACCGCTCCGCGTCCTGCCAAAATGGCTACCTTCTGTCCTGCATTGAGAATGGCTGCGCCCAAATCTAAATCTCTATTGCTGGGAAAGCCTGCTTCGACAGCGGATATGTTCGAGGTATGATGAGGAACGTTTCGTTGCGTCTCCGACTTCACGAATTCCATTCCTTGAATATCCACGGGAAATGTGATGTGCGCCACCCCGCGGTAGCCCAGAGCCGTTCGGCAGGCAAGATCCGCAACATTTTTGACATGGGCGGGCCCCATGACCCGGGTGTTATAGACGGTAACGTCCATGAATACCTTGTCCAACTCCACATCCTGTTGTGTGTGGGTGCCGATTAAATCATGGAACGGAAGGCCGGTAATGGCTAACACAGGCTGGCCGTCTAATTTGGCATCATACAACCCATTCAAGAGGTGGAGACCTCCAGGCCCTGACGTCGCTAAGCACACACCCAATTTCCCCGTATACTTCGCATACGCGCACGCCATAAAGGCGGCCGCTTCTTCATGGCGAACTTGAATAAAACGAACATCCTGTTGTCTAGTTCGAAGCGCATCCATCAGTCCATTGATGCCATCTCCGGGCATTCCAAATATAGTGTCGACTCCCCAAACATGAATCGTATCAATGAGTTTCTCCGCTGCAGTATACGTCATAAGAACTCCTGATGGTTTTTTTCAGTGAATAATGACAAGGCCAACCTCAAAAGGCTGTTCAAAATTCTCAAACTCTCTTTCCTCAAAAGGTCATTACCAGCAGGATGTGACGCCTTTATATAAACAACCCTTTATTCCCAATAAACAGGTCGTCCAAAGTAGTCGTACATCATGGTTTCCAATTTCCGATTTATAGGAGTCGAGGGCTCGTATTCCGGACAATATTCAATTTGTTCTTCAGGAAAATCAACAGTCATTTGATTGTTAGCCCAGTCAACCGATTTTATCCATGAAGGAGACAAGAGCACCTTTTTGTCACGAAACCATTTTCCAACATGGACCACCACATACCTGATGGTCCAAGTTTCTTCCTCGACAATGCCGTCATCGGCATGTCCGATTTCTTCGCTCACGCCTTGAACGGAGTAATTGACAACCTCCTCAAAACTTCGTAGGTGGGGATTATCATGGCCGGGAACATCTCTTTCGCCCCCTTCCAAGGCCGCTTGTATCTCCTCTGTGACAGGTGCAGGATCTAGCCCCTTCGGGGCTGGGAACAATGGCTCAAACTCGCCCCAGTAGGCTGGCCATCGATAATAATTCACGAGTTGTTGTTCTTTTTGACGAGAAACAGGTTTTTCCTTATTAATATCAGGGCTATTTTCAATTTGTTCCTTGGTCAGATGGATGGGAAAACGTTGGGTAGCCCAATCCGGAGTGCCCATAGAATTCGGAGAAATTAGGACCAACCGACCCGGCAACCAATTTCCAGTGTCCACAACCAGATACCGAATGCCCCACCTCCGATCATCGAAATAAAAATCCTTGACTTCCCCCATCAAGCCATCTTTAGCCTCAAGTTGATACCCCAATAGGTGTTTCATACTTTTCAACATAACGGCCTCAATAAGATTTTCCGGTCAAACAACCTATTTCGCACCTAGCGAACGAACAGGCCCAAAGAGTTACTGTGACCCGGTCAAAGGACTTCTTGCCTTTCCTAACCAGGCAACAGCCGGGAAAACATGGTCAGGGTTTTTTCCTGATTCTGCTTGATCTCCCCTAAACAACGAATGTGTTCTCCTTGGGCCCGATAGATTTTTTTGAGAATTTCTTGATTTTGTTCTCGAACACATTCCATTTCTTTTTTTAAATCCTCTAACAGTTTATTTGTCGTCATATTAACCTCCATAAGGTGCACTCCCTGTTCTCTCTGCCTACCAATCAGGGTCCCCCATTAGAAAAGAACGCTGTAGGAAACCCAATTAGAAAGAATTTCATTCATCGTAGGATGAACATGGCAGATATGAAACTGGTAGAAACCCTGGCTACCAAAGGCTAGGTCCTCAATAGACCGGACAAGAGAATAGTAACCGTCAACAACACCGGCCAGGAAAGCAAATCTCATTCGGGTCTTAATGGTTGCTCTAAATGGTCATTTCCAATTCTTTGTTCCTACAAATCAAAGGTCTGCGGACAATCGTGGTGCCGTCAAGGGTAATTCCCAGTTCCATTATTTTCCAGAAGGTAGCATCCTAGCCCTATGAAAATCTTGCTTAAGGGAATTCTGGGGGGAAGGTTCTTAGGGGAAGGGGGTAAAAAATGATAGCTAAGATGGAAACGTTACGATGTACACTTTGGATTGTGCTTGCCGCTCTTTTCACGACTCCAGGAAGAAGACGGCCTGAAGATCCCAAGACCCAACCTGACCTAAGTTGGGTGAACATCAACGATTTTGAAAAAATAACATTCAAGGAGGAAATGATGAAGCATGTAATCAAAACCACTATGGTTATCGCTGTAGTTCTGTGTAATTGGTCCACGACGTCCGCTTTCGGCCGTTCACTGGGTATTGACCAACTCGTCAGAAGCGATTCTTGGAAAACAGGCCACAAAGCATCGGTCATATTGGTCGCTGATGAACAGGATGGTGTGGGAGCCTGGAATCGGAACCGGGCGATCAGTCAGAATTTACCTAACAAAAATCGGTCTTCGGTCCCTCACAATCCGTATCGTTCCCTCGATATCGACCGGTATATGGCAGATGATGAATTTCCTCCCTACACGCGGAGGCCATACACCGAAAAAGATGAACCGGATGTGTTCTCCGAAGACGATATTCTGTATTACGACCATCAGGCCTATATCCAAGACAGATTTCACTATGCCAATCAACGTTACAAAAAAGCGGCCAAACGATACCAGAAAGCCAAACAACAATTTTTGGAGGAACAACGACGGTACTTTCACGAACGGGATCGGTTTCAGGCCGAACAAGACGACTTTGCCTCCGTCAGTACCGGATACGCGAAAACCATAGGCGGTACCCTGACAAAACAAAGCGGCACGATGTATCTCTTGGAGGATCCCCAAGGCCAGACTCGGCGATTTCATGTTGGGAGAGACACCCTCTTCGATGAGAGTGTGGGCCAGGGAGATGAGGTGATTGCGAAAGTCTTACCCAATGGACATGCCATTGCGGTCGTAAAAGACCGGGGTGGAAAAGGGATCGCTACCCAGTCCGGGACAGACCACGATCAATCTCAAAACTAATGGTCAGGAGCTACAAGGAAAAATTGGAGCAGGGCATGGCAAGAAGAGTGACCAGTTGCCATGCCTCCTCCGTTTTCGATGGAATCCTTATCGGCTCCACTCCACACACTTTTTCCAAGAATTTTACAGATGACGAATAAACTGAACCTAGATAACGTTTTATCCAATTAAAAAAATTGTGATGGTCTAGAGTGAGTATGTGATCTGGAACCTGACACACCTAAGGGACTAACACCTCATGAACATCCAACAGGTTATGCGCCCCGTGAAAGAGTTTTTATATGGTGGAGATTCTATCGTTACCGCCGCTCATTCCATGAAACGCCTCGGAGTGCCCGTGATGGCCGTGATGGATCACGGAGAATTAGTGGGTATTCTCACAGCCAAGAGTTTTCTTGATCAGTGTGCCAAAGAAGAGTTTGACCCAAAGACCACGCAAGTGCGAGACATCATGACTCGCGGGGAAATTCACTGTACGGAAAATCAAGGAGTAGAGGAAATTCGGGAAAAAATGGAACAAATGAACGCCCTGCACTTGGTCGTTTTGAACGCCAAAAAAAAGCCAACGGGAATCATTTCATATGACCAGGTAACTAAGAATGGGTTCATTGCCTAAGAGGCTTTTGGCGTTAGGTAGGAAAGCGAACGTCTCAGGCCTTGTATTTTTTTTAGAAGTTTGGGGCGTTCCTTAGGTGAAGTGGCATCATCAAAGCAAAACCTTTTCTTAAACGATTCCATGAATAGATACCACGCTCTGTATTCCGGGGACAGTGTGTCGTCATGAGTGTCCTGTCGATCGATATCATTCAGTTGCAAATTTTAGGGTATACCGCTATTTCCTTGCTATTGGGAGGATTAATCGGCCTGGACCGTGAACTTGCCAATCGTCCAGCAGGGATTCGGACCCATAGTCTTGTGACCGGGGCGGCCACCCTTTTCGTCTCCATGGGACAGGTCCTCGTGGATGGGTTTCATGCCGTGATCAATGTAGAGGTCTTGAGATCTGATCCCATTCGATTGATAGAAGCCGTTATCACCGGAATCAGTTTCCTGGGAGCCGGGACGATCATTCGCGAGAGGTCAGCCGATCGGGTCCATGGCCTCACGACAGCTGCTTCGATTTTAATTTCGGCCGCGGTCGGAGTTTGTGTGGCACTTTCCCAGTTCATATTGGCTTTTGGGGTAACTGTATTGGTTTGGATAGTCCTTAGACTTTTGCACAAACTGGAAAAATATCTGGGTACAGCCTGATCCCCAAATCCTCAAACCACCCTTCAGGATTCCCAGGTTTTGCCTACCAATTCAGTGTATCCTCCTTGATTTTTGGAAGGTCCTTTCGGCCGGTTTCCTTTTCTCAAGGCAAAAAATTGTCGTATCTTTCTAAGGAAACCCAGGGTTTTTTCGAGTTTTATGGGTTTACAATTTACCATAGAGTTTCCTTGGGTGCATCAAATTGTAATTGGAGGCGAACGTTATTCACCAAAAGAAATCCGGCAACTCAAACATTTTTGAAACCTTAAGATCAAGAACTATTTAGGGATCCAACCAATCGGAGGTGAGAATATGGAAAAAGCAAAATTAGGCGACAAGGTGAAGATCCATTTTACCTGCAGGCTTGACAATGGGACAGTGTTTGAATCGACCCAACAGGGCGGCCCAATGGAATTGGTTCTAGGCAGAGGCAAAATTCTTCCGGAAATTGAGCAAACTCTTCTAACCATGAAACCTGGTGAATCATCTACGGTGATCTTGCCGCCTGATAAAACGTTCGGTCATTATCAACCGGAATTAGTGACCGAAATTGATCAAGGGGAATTCCGGGACCGCGGAATCCAACCCACACTTGGTTTGGAACTGGACATTCAACAAGGAGTTGGACGGTCTTTACAAGGACGGGTAACCGAATTTAACGGCCAAAAGGTTCGTATTGATGCGAACCACCCTTTAGCTGGGCAGACCTTGAATTACGATATTCAGCTCGTTTCCACCGAAACCTAACAGGGTATCCAGAACGTTTATAGGGGGATTTTTGTTCTTCCAAAATAAGCAAGAAAAAAATAGGATGCTTATGACTGCAACACAAAATATTTCTCCTTCTAAAACAAGAGAAGAACCAAAACAATATGTCTCTCCCAAACCACCTAAAAGGGAAAAAGCAGGTAGCGGTTCTCCAAACGCTAAAAAAGAAATTAGCAACACGGTTGTCGCTTCGGTTCAAAAGACCAAACACAAAGCAAATGTACTTGAGGCCATGAGACATACACCTCCCGAAAGAGATTTTCTCGACACAGTAGATTTGGACCATTCCCTTAAAGAAGATTGTAAAGAACCCGATTGCAGAGCCCTAGGGCTAGCAATTGCTGAAAGAGCGTATCAGTTGTACGAAGAGAGAGGAGGTGAACCTGGAAAAGATGTAGGCGATTGTTGGATGCCGAACGACAGGTTTTTTCGAGGAGCGACAGACGCTAATGGAGAAAGAGCCTGACTAAGGGGTACTTGTAAAATCTTGAATTTTATTTTTCAGACAATGTCAGATGAAATCGTGCAAGGATATGGATCCTCTTATACCATCCTTCGGCTGTCATCCCCGCAGGTTGTTGGCGGGGATCTATAGTTTTTGGTGGAGCCAGAAAGATTCCTGCCCCCGGCCAAAACCATGCAGGGGCAGGCTCCAACTTGCAGGAATGACGGCGCGAGGAAAAACAAACCTTACCTATCATGACTTGATCCTACGGTGTTTGGCAGAAGATGAAGTCTAAGTTTTTCCAGCTTACTCAAGCTATGAATTCCTTTGCACTGACGATTGTTTTGAAACATTTGACTTAAAAGCCCGGTTATTTTCATTCATTCTTTATCTTTTGTTTGAAGGTTTTCTCTTTCTTGAATTCCCCCAACCGGATCCTCCCGGCTTTTTTCCCCCGCCGGTAAGCTTGTTGACCGTTGCCCAGGCCATTGCCTCCGCCTTTTCCTCGGAAACTCCCCGTTCTTTATACCCTTCTTGAATATGATCGGCTTGCCGTTTTTGTTTTTCAGTATATTTGGATTTATCTCCCCTTGGCATAGTCTATGCTCCTTTCCCCTATTCCAGAGCCCTTTCCTGCCCAACATTCATGAGTCTTTTTTATTTTCAGGACTGTACGGTGAACTTTTTAGCTTGCATTTCCACAGTCTTTTGCTTCCTCTCTATTTTTCCCTCTCTTCAGATTGCGGCATCGTGGAAAGGCGTTCAGCCTCCCCATAATGCCAAATGATTTGTCCACGTAGCTCCGAAATTTCTTCACGGTTTGCTCTTATAAGCGCCCTCCACTCTTTTCGTTTGATTTCTTTCGGATCCAGATACGGTTTCTCGTTGATCCGCTCTACCCGTTGCTCCAAGTGAGCCACCTTGGCTTGCAGTCGTACAGCCTCTTCATCAAGCAAGTCGGCAATCTCCCGATGCTCTTCTGCAGACCACTCTCTGGCAGCCTGAGAGGAAAGAAGGTCGGAAGGCAGCACGTTCTCTTCAGATGGAACCACCCCATTCAATCGGTTGGCCTTCCTATGATGCCAAGCGATTCGTTCATAAAGCTCCGAAATTTCAGCACGGTATGTTCCCATACGTCTCCCCCACCTTTGTCGTTTGATTTCTTTCGGATCCAGATACGGTTTCTCGTTGATCCGCTCCATACGCTGCTCCAAGTGAGCCACCTTGTCTTCCAGCCGTACAGCCTCTTCATGAAGCAGGTCAGCAGCCTCCTGATGCTCTTCTGCAGACCACTCCTTGGTAGGCTGAGTGGAAAGGTCGGGAGGCAGTACCTGTGTATTGGTCTGTGCGCAACCGAAAGAGAGACAAGCTAAAACGATACCTGTTAGGGCAACCCTTACTCTTTTCATAGTTCATCTCCTTCTGGCAAAAATGATCGGAATTTAACGGTCATCCTTCCTCATACCCCGTCTGTCTGGGAAGATAAATCTTATTTTTTGTCAGTCTGTATAACCCGTTTTTTTGTAAGTACAGTGTGTCTAGGTCTGATAAGATTTTGCGTTTTGGCTCTTCACCAAATGATAAGTCGCAAGTCCTATGTTCAGAACTGGAGGAAACCCTAGGGTTTGGTATTCAAGACTTTTCTTCAGATAATCGTCTATTTCCTGGTCTGTGATTGTTCCTCCCGTTGCTCCCTGTCCATAAACAAGATTGGCGGAACCACTACCGTTGGAGAAGGCAGTCCTCCTTAGGAAGAAAGGCATGACAGGATGCAGGAGTTCCCCACTCCTGGGATAAAGTCAGGGGTTTTTACCAGTTTTAAGATTGGGGTTACCTTTGTATAAATGGATGCTGTGGCACCCAACAGTAAAACTACTGGACATTTGAAAGGACGAGACATGAGTGAATTAATCGTTGTGAGTTTTACGAATGAAACCAGGGCAGAAGAGGTTCGGAAGAAGTTATTTGAACTGGAAAAGGAGTATCTTCTGAGAGTTGAAGATGCAGTCGTGGTGGTTAAAAATCAGGACGGAAAAATCTCCGTGAATCAAACGTACGACCTTGTGGCAGCGGGGGCCATAGAGGGAACGTTTTTTGGCACCCTTTGGGGACTACTGCTAGGTGTTCTGTTTTTTAATCCGTTAATCGGGCTCGCCGCCGGAGGAGTTACCGGTGCGGCCGTGGGCGGAACAGGTGGGTGGTTGACAGATATTGGGATTGATGACGAGTTTATCAAACGCTTAGGAAACACTATTCAACCAGTCACATCCGCCTTGTTTCTTCTTGTCAGGGATATCACTCCGGATAAAGTCATCAGGGAGTTACAAGTCATTGATGTGAAAGGGACGGTGCTACACACCTCGCTGTCTCTTGATGATGAGAAAAAATTACAGGAATTTCTTCAAGCCAAATCAAAAATTGATTCACTTAAGGAGGTCCATACCTGACCGGAATCAAGGATTGTTTCAGAATAATGCTTAGTCCTAGAGCCAATTCATTCACCACCTAAAGGTCATACGATGATATTTTTAAAATGGGCCGCTATTTTCTTTATCATTGCCTTGATTGCTGCGGTGTTTGGATTCTCGGGAATTGCAGCCGGGGCTGTGGACATCGCGCAAACTCTCTTTTTCATCTTTTTGGCGATTTTTGTGTTTCTCCTTGTCGCCGGTATTGGAGTATTGCTCGTTAAAGGAAATTCCTCGTAAAAATCTCTATCCTTCCAGCTTGGGATGACTCCCCGATCCTCATTACGGTTCTCCCGCCCATGTTTTTCATCATCAATGGGGATAAACACCAAGGAAGGAACAATTCCTAAAGAATCTGCGAAAGATCACCGCCTTGGTTTTTTAAAGAAGAAACCGTACAAGAACGCTTCCTACACCAACCAGACTTTCCCCCGCCACAAGGCCTGCCGCCATGGCAATTAAAAAACGGTCCGCCCAAGATTTGGAAAACTTCACCAACGCAAATCCCAGAAGTGCCCCCAGAAACAGAGAGAGTGAGTTCCAGGCCGGAATGACAAAGGCCAGCCCCATACTGGGGGCACTAGGAACCCATCGCTTGAAGGAGTCTGGTACCACGTGTTCGAGAACAACGATTCCTGCCCCAGCCACCCCGGCAAGGGCCATGGCCACCAGGCTTCCGGGAGGGATACCCTCTATGCCACCTTGCAACACCTCCGCGACCGCTTTCCATGTCGCGACCGCGGGGGCAGGCCATTCAGGTGTCAGGAGCATGGCTTGGGGATTGGGAATCAGGACAAGGTAAACGGCACTTCCCACTAGGGGGCCCGTAAGAACCCCAAAAATTTGTGCAAGGGCTTGAAAGTGGGGATGTGCACCGACCAGCAACCCTGTTTTCAGATCATGCAACAAATCTGCACATTGCCCTGCGGCCCCACCGGTTACGTTTGCGGCCATAAGATTGACCGTGGTGTTACCCGGAAAACAGATGCCAAAAATTATTTGAGTAATTTTCCCCAATGCTCCAATGGGAGTAATTCCGGTTTCCCCCGAAACTCGCCCGGCCACAAGGGCCAAGAAAAGGGTTAACAATGCCGCGGCCAGAGCCATGAATACGGACATGTGAAACAAGGTGGTTTGGGTCACCACCACAAAAATTAAAGGAGCAACACATCCGAAAAGCACCAGGAAGCGCGGAAATTGATATATATCTCGATCATCTGAAAATATGGTTTTCCATGAAAAACCTCCCGCACGTTGTTTGGAGGCTTTCCAGGAAAGGACAAAGGAGATGAAAGACGCTACAACCATCATGGTCACTCCGGGCCACAGTAACCAACTGACCATAGGTTCAAACCACACGCTTCCTGGCTCGACCTTATCCAGAGAAACCCAACCCTGGGTCAGGGCCCAAGGACCAATCATTCCCCAGGCAAGGATTGCCCCGAGGAGTAACGACCAGCCCGCACGAAGTCCGATAATTGCCCCAAAACCCATCATCAAGAGGGAAGGATCGAAGGCAAATCCGAGATTGTAGAGAGAAATCTTGGACAACCCCGAATGTAATGCGGTTCCCTTGAAGTGCATAAACCAACCCAGGGTGACTTTTGGGATGGTCACGATGAATTCATTGACAAACTTTACAAGGCCGGAAAGGGTCCCAGCCATAAGGAGAATCTTGATACGAGCCAGCGCCTCTCCACCCTTGCCATAAATTTCCTTCACCGTTTCTGCAGTAGCGATACCCGCCGGAAAGGGTAATCGGTCACGAAGCAACATTTGTTGTCTAAACCCAACCGCGACAGGAACCCCCAATAGCCCCACCGAAAAAACCCACAAGGATAGAAGAGGCCAGGGCAACTGTTCCCCGGTCAGAATGGCCAGGGCCGGAATGGGAGCGACTAATCCTGAGGAAATTATGGATGCCGCGGCAGAGGCCGTGGTTTGATTGATGTTATTCTCCAGCAGACCCAACTGAGGTTGCCTGGTCACCGATTCCACAACTTTCCAGAACATGAAGCCCAATAAGGCTGCGGAAATGGACATGTTAAAGCTCCATCCAATCTTTAGCCCGCTATAAATATTGCAGGGTGTGAGCAATACCCCGAGGAGAATGCCCGTACTCAGTGCTCGGACAGTCAGTTGAGGATCAGTGATATTGAGAGGGGGAATTAAGATGGTTGGTGTGGAAAAATTCAATAGTTGGCATGAATGGGAGTGAAAAGACTCAAGAGGGGGATCAGGAGAAACATTTTAGTTGGCACCTTCGATGTATGGAATAAACGTTAGCCTTGTGCGCTTTTTTTATGATGCTTGTGAATCCGTGTTCGGACTTTCTTGTTGAGGTTTTCCCGAAGTGATTTCCGGGTTCGAAAAGTCTTCCTCCTCGATAGGTTGCAACGGGAAATCCTCAACCGAACCAAGTTCCTGACGGTCCCGCCAGAAAACCGGGTCAGAAGCCAGGTAAACACTTAACAGGCGGGCGATGCTTTGGATGGCATCCACATGTGTCCGTTCATATCCGTGCGACGCATCGACCCCAAATGTCACCAAAGCCGTTCGAATATCATTTCCGGCCTCAATGGCGGAAGCGCTGTCACTGCGATAATCACAAAAAATGTCACGTTGGAAAGGAATATCATACCGGGCACACAGGTTGAGTAAATGCCGAATGAGATGATAGTCAAATGGTCCGGTAGAATCTGCCATGGCAATAGTCACACCAAATTCGCTGGAGGCTTGAAAGGGTGCAGGCGTGCCATTATCGATAGAGACCATTTCCGCAACGTCCCCATGCAACACGGCGGAAGCTCCGGACCCGACTTCTTCAGAAATGGTAAAGAGTAAATAGCAATCAACCGGGAGAGGAATGTGACCCTCCACGATGGTTTTCGCTGAAGTCAACATGGCAGCCACGCCGGCCTTATCATCCAGATGACGACTGTTGATAAAACCATTATGAATAAATTCCGGTTGAGGGTCGATGGCGATAAAATCTCCAATATTGATGCCCAAGTCGATCAAATCCTGCTGGTTGTTCAGAGCCCGACTCCATCCGGCCTTGCCCTGCCCCGCCTCATCAATCCTCACTTCCACATTGGTCCATGCCGTGGGTTGGGTGTTGATTTCTTCTCCATAGGTATGTCCCGAGGCTTTAAGGGGTAGAATGGTTCCTCGATACAATCCGGCATCCGTAAAGATGGTCACACGGGCCCCTTCCGCAAATCGGCTTGACCAGGTCCCGATAGGCACAATGGCCAATCGTCCATTGTCTTTGAGCCATTTGACCATGGCCCCTAACGTATCCAAATGCGCGATAATCGCTCGTCCCGGTATCGAAGCTTGTCCCTTGAGTGTGGCCCGAATGGCCCCGCGCCTCGTCAATTCAAAGGATATACCCAATTTTTCTAATTCATTGCCCACAGTATGGACAATCTGATCGGTGTAGCCCGTGGGGCTGGGGACGCCCAATAATGTCTGCAACACACGGATAAGATAGTCGGTGTCAATCTTGGGTTGTTTCATCATTGTCTAATCTGGGGTTGTTAGTTCGCTATTCCGGTCAAGCTGGTTTGGGGAAATAAAAGATCCACAAAACGTTCGGCTGTGGGCTGCGGTTCATGGTTAGCCAGTCCTGGTCGTTCATTGGCTTCAATGATGACGTATTCCGGTTTCGCAACGGAGGGAACCATAAAATCAAATCCGACAACCGGAATTTCGAGTGCCTTGGCCCCTGCAATGGCAGCCGAGGCTAACGCCGGATGAAGCTTATGAGTTACATCGTGAATGGTTCCTCCCGTATGAAGATTGGCCGTTTTTCTGACATACAGAATCTTTCCTCTCGCTAATCGACTTTCTGGGGTATACCCATTGGCCTTTATACAGCGTCGCGTCTCGCGATCAATTGGAATTCGACTTTCTCCCTTGGTGGCCCGGGCCCGTCGTTCACTCTGTCGTTCGATTAATTGCTTAATGGAATGTTTTCCCGTCCCGATGACCTTTGCCGGTCGTCGAATGGCTGCGGCTACGACTTGGTAATTTATCACAATAATCCGTAAATCTTCTCCCCTCACATATTGTTCGAGAAAAATCCGGTCTCCAAATTGTTGGGCAAAGATGATCGCCTTTTCCAACTCGGTGACCGTTTTCACATCCACACTGATCCCTGCCCCCTGTTCGCCACAGGCCGGCTTCACGACCAGGGACCCACATTGTCGTAAAAACTGCCGGTTGTCCTTGGGTGTTCCCAGTGGCTTCTGAGCTGGAACATGCAAGCCGGTTCCCTTCAGAATGGTGGCGGTTATCTCCTTATCTACACATCGACTCATCGCGATGGCAGACGTGAGCTCGGAAAGGGATTCTCGACAGGTTATCGCCCTGCCTCCGAACTTTAAGCGAAAAAATCCATTTCGGGCATCGAGGATCTCAACATCAATACCCCGTCGTCGAGCTTCATTCACGATAATGCTGGCATAGATATTGAGTTCAGGGGTCGGCGAGGGTCCCGCAAAAAGCTTTTCGTTGATGGAATTGCGGGTTTTTATGGAAAACACCGGAATTCGTTCAAACCCCAGCTTTTCATACAGGGCAATGGCCTCATGGTTATCATGCAACACGGACAAATCGATGTAGTTACAGCCTCGGCGTTTCATGCGCGTGATAAATTCAGTGATTAAGGCTTCTCCCACACCGGCATGAGATGTTTGAGGATCAACCGCAAGACTCCAAATACTACTTCCTTTCTCAGGATCTTGGAAGATTTTCCTATGATCAAGGCCCATGGCCACACCTATCACTTCGTCGGTCATGGCATCTTTTGCGACCAAGTATTGTAATTTTTGAGAGCGACGATTTTGGTGAAGAAATTCGGGGTTTACCTTTACCATTCTTCTCGAAGCATAAATTCGATTTAAGGAAGCAATATCTTTTTCTGATTGAATAGGTGTGACCACAAACCCACTGTTGCGGTGTGCTTTCAACCGGGAATGGGCCAACCATAAACGGAACGTGTGAGAAGGGTCGAGAAAGAGCTTATGGGGTCGTAACGCTAGTACCACATGAGGATCTCGCAGATAAAAGGCCAAATCCCTTGCCCCTCTGCGCTCTTTGACCAACTCAGACGCGACCGAGGCTGGGGAAGAAAAGGTATGGGCAAACACGAGACGGCCCCACCCGCATTCCTGAATCACGTTGGATTTGAGTTTCTGGCCTTTATATTTGGCAGGTCCTCTTTCCCAATTTTTTACCGTGGGGCCAATATCAGGAAGAGAGGAATTACTATAGAGGACAGGTGAAGTCATGAATGATTGTCATTGTCACAAATTATGAGACTGAAGCCATAGCTCTAATACTCCTACCTGCCACAACTTGGATCCTCGTAATGGTGTAATGTGATCGTCAGGACTTTTCATGAGCTCATCCAGGTAGGAAACTTGAAACAGTCCTCGATCTTGACTGCTTTGTGAAAACAGAGCGTCTCGCACGAGTCCCAAGTAGGGTCCTCGCAAGTATTTGAGAGCCGGTACAGGAAAGTACCCCTTAGGACGGTCGATGACTTCCGAAGGAATAACCCGTCGAGCCACGTCTTTAAGAATCCCTTTTCCTCCCTGGGCCACCTTTAGCTCCGCCGGTATCCTCGCGGCTAATTCAACCACCTCATGATCCAAGAAAGGAACACGAGCCTCAAGGCTCCAGGCCATGGTCATGTTGTCAACTCGTTTGACGGGATCATCCACCAACATAATGGTCGTATCCAGCCTCAAAGCTTTATCGATTGAACGTTGAGCTCCAGGACGATCAAAGTGACTGGCGACAAATTGGGAGCTATGGTCAAGACCCTGAAACCTGGGATGCACCATTCGGTAAAATTCATCCTGCTCCCGATCAAAAAACACCTTTCGATAGTCCTCAAGAGGACGTTGACTTTCCAGAAGGGGAGGATACCAGTGATAGCCGGCAAAAATTTCATCGGCTCCTTGCCCGCTTTGGACCACAGTGACATGCTTGGCCACTTCCTGGGATAACAAGAAAAATCCAATCACATCATGGCTCACCATTGGTTCGGACATCGCCTTGATGCAATGGGGGAGGTTGGGCAACACCTGAGACGTATCCAGGGCCAGTTGATGATGATTGGTTGAAAATTCTTTGGCAATGACGTCTGAATATTGGAATTCATTCCCCTTTTCTTCACCTACCGTTTCAAATCCGATGGAAAACGTATTTAATCCCTTGATTCCTTCCCGAGCCAACAATCCCACGATTAAACTCGAATCCAAACCTCCGGAAAGCAATACCCCAACCGGAACATCGGCAACCAGTCTTCGTTGAACGGCTTTTTGAAGGGCGGCAAACACTCGTTCTCCCCACTCAAGTTCATCAATATGACGGTCTTCATCCTGTGGAGAGAAATCAAGATTCCAAAATCGTCGATGGCTTCTGGCCCCATCGGGTTCGATGATCATCAATGTACCCGGTTCAAGTTTTCGAATCCCTTGCAAGATAGTATGCGGAGGAGGAACAACCCCATGAAACATGAAATAATGGTGAAGGGCCACGGGATCAATGTTGGTATCAATTCCTCCTCCTGCCAGTAGTGCAGGCAATGAAGACGCAAACCGAAACCACGAAGGTGTCTCCGCATAGTACAGAGGCTTGATCCCCAGCCGATCACGGCCAAGGATCACGCGTTCAGAGTCCCTCTCCCAAATGGCAAAGGCAAACATTCCAATCAGGCGGTGCACAAAGTCTTCTCCCCATGCATGGTACGCTTTCAGGATGACCTCGGTATCTCCCCTGGAAAAAAAGGAATATCCCCGGCCCTCTAGCATTTTTCGCAAATCTGGGTAGTTATAAATCGCCCCATTGAAAACAATGCCCAAACCTAAATCAGCGTCAATCATTGGCTGTTCGGCCGCTTGACTCAAATCGATAACTTTCAAACGCCGATGACCAAATGCTCGGGATCCCTGAGCGTACAAACCTGATCCATCCGGCCCGCGTTGACGCATCACCGCACTCATTCGATTTAGCGGGGTCGTGTCAACAGAAACCTCCTTGAAATTTATTTGCCCGACAATTCCACACATAATCCAATAAACCTTAATTTATAATTCGTTGATTCTCATGGATATAAGCCTGACTCAGTTTTGACCGACTGGCATGTTCCAATCCAATAGTCGTCATCAAATGAGAAGCAACCTGAGTTACAAAATGGTTTTTATAGATGACTTCGTGGGATTTTATGGTTGGAAAATTTCCCCCAGATTTAATAGAAAGGGGAAACTCAAAAAATTTTTCATAAAGGGCTTCAAAATCAAGTTTCTTGGACCCTGAACCTTATGATGGTGACGGGTGGCAAGAAACTCTCCTAAGTCCTTTTAGTGTAACCTGATTATCCTCAAAATCATACTGCCAAAAACCCTGGTCTTGAGAAGTCTTCTATAAAAATCCATTCTCACCTTTTCATTTCTTTAATCCTTCTTCCTTGAGATTGGATGCTGGCCCATCATGAGCTGGGGTTACTCATAGTTGTTTCCCACCTTATTCCCCTTATCATATGAACAACTGGTCTGGTTAACGGTATTCGTTAAAAGCATCCTTATTAAAAATTTTAAGTCGTATTTCATAAACCATGAAAAGCGGCAATTTGGAAATCCGAATGACCGTGACAAGAAAGGAGGATAAGGTGGCGGCTTTTTTCAGGGAATTTTTTCAAGACATCTTAGGAGGAAAGTTATGAGAATACTCAAGACCATAAAAATTTTAGGCATGACGACAATTAGTTTATTGGCTTTCATGAGTCTGGCATTTGCCAATCCAGCGATGCTGCCAGCTCATCCCGGACATCCTATGAAACCATTGAAAGATCCGATTTTAGGACAATCCTTGGCCAATGATGCTGGAAGGTCCCCACTTTATGAGGAAAAAGCTTTGGAAAAATCCACGGAGGAGGCCAATGAAGATTTTAAAATTCTGTCGGATGCAGCAAAAGAAAAGAAAATGAAGCGGGAGAAAGAAAAACAGGCCAAATGAAACCGCGGTGAATGAGCAGGTCAATAATTTTCGGGTGTCAGATTCGAAGTATCTCAAGTGGTTTTGGCAGAAGAGCCGTAGCTTAGGCCCTTGTAACTGGATACCAAACCCGATAAATGGCTCAGTCAGTACCAAGGTCGGGTCCCTACAGTAATCTGTGGGGGCCCCCCACAATCATAAAATCAGCCCGAAATGCCCATTCGTCGAGAATAACAACCTATGTCAAAGAACAAAATTATGTGGGAAATTTGAGAGGTGAGAATGATCATGAAATTTCATGAGGTCATGAACGGTGACAGCGAGAAACTTCCAAACAGGGCTTTCCTATTCATTCTTGGATTTGCCTTCCTTTTTTTCACCAGTCAGAAATTTGCTCTGGGAACAACCGAAACTCAAATCCCTGATCGTGCGATTAATCAGGCTGTGGAACGGGCCTTAACGGTTGACAATAGTATTCCCGCGCATTTGATCGATGTCCAGACCCAAGAGGGAATCGTCACACTGGCCGGATCGGTTCCTCACCTCCAGGCCAAGAATCGGTCCGTCCTTCTTGTCGAGACGGTGAAAGGCGTGAAAAGCATCATCAATACCCTCACGGTACAAACGCCTTCCCGTTCCAATGAGGAACTTCTTCAGGATATTCAGAAGACCCTGGCCAATGATCCTGCCACCGATTCCTACGACATTCAAACCAAGGTGGAGAAGGGAACCGTCACGCTCACAGGAACAGTCCCCTCCTGGGCGGCACGTGCACTCAGTGAATCGGTGGTGTCGGGGGTTAGAGGCATAACAGCGGTGAACAACAACCTGTTGGTGCACTTTCAGCACAATCGATCTGACCAGGACATACTGGAGGAAATTAAGGAACGCTTGGAGGACAATGTTTGGATAAATGATAAAACCATTATCTTCACCGTGGAAAATGGAGTTGTGAAGCTGAACGGCGTTGTAGGGAGTGCCGCAGAAAAACGTCGAGTCGTCCATGCCGCTGCGATCGCGGGAGTCAGAAAAATCGATGATCAACTTCTTTTCGTTAAATCATGGGCTCAGGGAACTTCAGTCCGTCGATACGAGGTTGGTGATCGAAGCGATGAGAGCATACAAGACAGTCTAAAATTAGCCTATCAGTATGATCCACGGGTGTCGGTATTTAATTTTGAGGTTGAGGTGACCAACGGCATTGTCACCTTAACCGGTACCGTTAACAATCTAAAAGCAAAGAAAGCGGCCGAGGAGACCGCCAAACTCACGAGGGGGGTCCTTTGGGTCAAAAATTTCCTAAAAGTTCGTCCCAAAATAACTGTTGAAGACAACCAACTCCGACGAAGGGTCGAACTAACATTGCACGATGATTCTTTTATCAATCCGTTTCACATCAAGGTGGACGTCGTCACGGGCCGTGTTATTCTTCATGGTTCTGTAGATTCCCAATTTCTCAAAAATCATGTTGAAGATGTGGTCTCGCGGGTCAAAGGTGTCGTTGATGTGAAGAATAATTTGATCATCGATAAATCTTGGTCTTGGAAGCCTGATAAAGTCATTGAAGAGGATATTAAGGAAGAGCTGTGGTGGACACCGTTTGTGAAGCATGAACAGGTGACAGTTTCCGTTGAAAATGGTGTGGCAACCCTTAGCGGGACCGTTGATAATTACCTGGAACTGAAAATGGCTATTGAAAATGCTCGCGAAGGGGGAGCCAGAGAAGTCAACAGTCTTTTGACAATTCGCAAATAATCCGGTCCCGAAGTCTTTCCTGATATAAAACAATGACTCATATTTCAATAATTAAAATTTATTTAAAAAGAAAAGCATGAGGTGGAGATTGTGAAATTCGTGATAGGACATGAGGGGCGAACCTCATCTTAGGGGGAAGAGGTATGATCACTTGGGAATATTGCTGCTACGAGGTGAAGTCGGGAGACGCTGCTCAAATCGAAGCGGCACTTTTGCTATTGGGGGATCAAGGGTGGGAGGGCGTCTGCATGATACCCGCTGGCTCGTTACTTTTACTGAAACGTCCGAAATCGCCACCAACGGAATCCCCGGCAGAAAAGTTCGTGGTGTAAATGTGGGGGTGGTTCACATCCACATTGCTGACAATGAGATAGGGAGAGGAGAAAAATTTTATGGGTAAACGGAGATCTTTGAAAACGGAGAAAACGACCGATCACGCTATCCAGGCAGGGGCGATTACCTCAGAATATCAGGCCAATCCCCAAAAAATGATTGATGAACTCAACCAGCTACGGGCCACAGAAATCACCAGTTACTTACAATATAAACAGCATGCATACATGGCGGTTTCCCTTATGTCGCCAGGTTTGAAAACGGAGTTCCAGAGCCATGCCAACCAGGAACTGACCCATGCCGATATCCTGGCTGACCGGATTCAGTAATTAGGTGGGGTGCCCCTTTATGATTTAGGGGAAATGGCGAAGAATACCGGTCGGGAGGGAATACGGGCGAAGCAAGGACCTACCCTCAGAGATATGGTTATTCAGGATTTGCTTTTGGAACGAAAACAAATTGAAGCCTACACGAAGCTGATTAGGAAAACGGCAGAAAAGGACCCTGTCACAAAACATATCCTCATCAATATTTTGCAAGAAACGGAAAAACATGCGAGTGAATTGGCGGATTTTTTAACGCATATGGCAGAAACCTAAAACGCATAACGGCAGGTTCTTTGTTCGTTCCGGGCCTTCACTCAGTTAAGCCCAGACGAGATTTCAACCACTCCCATTCGAATTTTTCCGGATGGTCGACATATTCTGAGGCATTCTCAACGACCGAGTGAAGATACGATTCGTGGAACTCCCATTCCAACTCCGTCTCCTCCCGTTCATGAGAGACGACATCGAACGTTCCCCCGTTAAACCGAATCGTATAATATTCTTTCGGTACGGTTCCTTTCCCATCGGATATTTCTACCCCAATTGTTTTATTTCCGAGTATCGATTCCGCCAGTTCAAGCACAGGTTTGTATAGCATCGCTTCCCGGTGTTTCATGAGGCTGGCATTAAAGATGTTCATAAATTGTAAAAACATGGATTTTGAGTGGTTGGGAGTCATATCAACATCCGTTTCCCTTGAAAACCTTCAAGGCAATGCTCTTCCTCTTATGTCCTACAGGAATGCTAAGTGGAATGACCCGTTAGGCTGACCGGAGGTTTTTCGGTGTATCATGTAACTCGGTAAGCCCTTTTTCCACAGCGTATTTTGTTAATTCTGCCGAAGAATGGATTCCCAACGCCTGCATGATATTGGTTTTGTGAAATGCGACCGTACTGAGCGAGATGTGAAGCGAATTGGAAATTTCTTTTGACGTACACCCTTTGGCCAGGAGCCCAAGCACAGTCTGTTGGCGGTTGGTGAGACGCCCCGATAAATCTTCCGTGGGAATGCCTTCGATTTTCGCCATAATTTTTTCTCGAAGACTCGCTGGAATATCTGCTGTGAGAAATCGCTCATGATTGAGGACGGCTTTGATAGCCCGATGGAGTTCGGAAGCCGCGCTTTGTTTCAGGACATAGCCTGAGCCTCCGACCTGAAAGGCTTCCAGGATGACTGTCGGTTCGGTATGCATGGTGACGAAAATGATTTTTATCCTGGGTAGTGTCGATCGAACCTGTTGAGCCACTTTAAAGCCGTCCAGGCTGGGCATGGAAATATCAAGTAGTAAGAGATCCGGCTGAAGATCCTTGACGCAGTGAAGGACTTCTTGGCCATCCTCTACGGCTCCAACAACCTGATAGTCTTGACCTAACAGCTCTTGAAGGCTTTGAAGCGCCAACTTATGATCATCAGCTAGTAGGATTCGAGTTTTCCACATCATCATTATCTTCCGAGACTAGGTTTGGCAGTTTTACGTATTTCCTTCTTCATAAATTCTGCTTGGATAGTTAACTGTAATATAAACCTCTTTTGAGGGTAACTGCCAGAATCCCTAGGCCCTAAACCGGTTAAATCAGGCCGGTTTCAGTTAGGGAGTTTTGGAAAAACCATGAAATTTGCTTGCTGATAAGGGGGAAAAGGTTGGCCTCCCAAGACATCTCTCATGACAGGAAACCCTGGTAAACCGGTAGTTTGCTTACTATGACAGAGAGTCTTGAATGAGTGTGGCGATGGAAAAATACAAGAGGAGCGTCGTCACATCCGCTGTTGAGGTTACCATTGGACTGCCTGCCACTGCCGGATCGAAATTCAATTTATTAAGTATCAAGGGGAATAAGACCCCTAGGAGATTGGAGATCAGGACGACAGCCATCATGGCCACCGCCACGATGATGCCAATCACCACATTTTCCTGAAATATGCCCACTCCACCGATTATCACCCCTAAGGTTAATCCAAGGGTTCCCCCGACGAGTATCTCTTTCCCCAGGGTGGTGATCCATTGAGATCGAGGAAGATCTCCTGTCGCCATGGCTCTGACCACAAGCGTCGCCGATTGTGCTCCCGTATTCCCTCCTGCACCCATGAGCAGAGGAATAAAAAAGGTGAGGGCCAGGGCAGATGCCAAGGTTTCTTCATAAACCATCATGACGCTGGAGGCTGCAAGATTGACGAAAATTAGAGTAAATAACCAGGGAAATCGTTTTTGGAAAAGCATCCACACGGTGGCATGCCGATAGCTCGAAACCAGGGGACCCACCCCTGCTCCCTTTTGAAAGTCTTCCGTCGTTTCTTCTTCTGCGATATCCATCACATCATCGGCGGTGACGACACCCAGGAGCACGTTGTGAGCATCCACGATGGGAAGGGCATAGAGATCGTATTTCTGGATAGTCCGGACGGCCTCCTCTCGATCCATTTCGGGGGAAAGCGCCACAAAAGAGTGATCCATGATCTGTGAGACGGAGTCCGAAGGATGTCCTAAGACAAACCGCTCCAGTTCGAGGGCATCCACCAATTCTCCATTTTTCGAAGTGACATAAATGGTGTTTAAGGATTCGATATCCAGCCCTTGTTGACGAATATGGTGTATGGCCTGTTCAAGAGACCAATTTTCCTGAACGGCGATATATTGCGGGGTCATGAGCCGGCCCACGCTCTCTTCGGGAAACGCTAACAACTGACTCGATTCGGTTTGCTCTTTGTCCCGTAGATAGTGAAGGTAGGTTTGAGACGTTTCGTCTGGTAGGTGTTCCAGGAAGCGCGTCCGATCGTCCGGACGCAGATTCATCAGGAGTTGCGAAATGTCCTCACGGGATAGAGCCCTGCTGAGTGCCATTTGTTGTTCAGACTCACAATGCGAAAAAATGGCAGCGAACTGTTTGGATGGAAAATGGTGGCAAATAGCAATTTGATGCTCCTCCGAGAGGTCAGACAGGACATCCACGATTTGTGGAGGAGAGAGAGTGCTGAGGGATTGGGCTACGCCTTCCCAATCATGCTTTTGGAGTTGCTGGTCAAGAAGCTGGTTGTTCGTTTCCATTGGACTTCCTCTACAGGTGGTTGAATCAATTATCAAACAATGCTGTATATCCTTTACAGTCTTTCAGATGTTTGAATGTAGGATGGCTCCAAGTGAATACCTTAACAACCCTTCTGCTCGAAAATCCTCATTTGCCAGCCGAATAGACTTCTTGTACATCCTCACCTTCCAGCCAAGGGTTTTTGATAGTGTACCGATTCTTTTTAATGACATAGGGTAGAATGGTGGATCACTTGCCATAAGTGATCAAGTTATTTGTTGCTCCAGATCTATTCCTCTTTCCACATGAACCTCATCGAAAAGGCCAAGGAACCGCAAGAGAAAGTACCTATCACGACGGTACTTTCCCCCTTGAACCGCTTTATTCAATATGAAGCGAGTAGCGGGATCCTGTTATGTGTCGTGACGGCCATTGCCCTCCTTTGGGCGAACTCGTCGTATTCCGAATCGTATGTTCTCCTCTGGCAGACGCCCCTCATGATTGGCCTGGGAGAAATGGTGTTGGAAAAACCACTCCTCAAATGGATCAATGACGGCCTGATGGCCGTGTTTTTTCTTGTTGTGGGTCTGGAAATCAAACGGGAAATACTCGTGGGGGAATTGTCCGGACCACGTCAGGCCTTGCTCCCTTTGGCCGCAGCCGTTGGAGGAATGGTTGTCCCGGCGGGCTTGTACCTTTTGTTTAATTATGGAGCACCCGGGGAAATGGGCTGGGGGATACCGATGGCGACGGATATTGCCTTTGCCCTGGGTGTCCTGGCTCTTCTGAAAGACCGCATTCCTCTCGGGCTAAAAGTGTTTCTCGTGGGATTTACGATCGTGGATGATCTCGGGTCCATTATGATGATCGCGGTCTTTTATTCGAAGGATATCGTCCTGGCCCCACTGGGAATGGCCGGTCTTGGAGTTCTCGTTTTGACGACAGCCAACGTCCTCGGCATTCGTCATGTTCTAGTATACGTGATCCTGGGTGTGGGAGGAGTCTGGTTACCGTTTCTCCTTTCCGGGGTTCATGCCACGATCGCTGGAGTTCTTATCGCGTTGACCATTCCCGCTAAGGCTCGGCTGGGGCAACAGGAATTTTTACAAAAAGTTGACACGTTCCTGAAGATTTTTCAAAAAGAGGGCCAAAAGCATACAACCGTCCTTGAGAGTGACAAGCAAGCTGAAGCGGCCGAAGCCGTTACCGTCAGTAGTCAATTGGTCCAAACACCACTGCAACGACTTCTCAACACTCTGGAACCCTGGGTCGCATTCGGTGTGATGCCGCTCTTTGCCCTGGCCAATGCCGGCATTGTGGTGAAGGGGAACGTGGCGGTGATGATGATGCATGCGGTCCCCCTGGGTATCGCGTCCGGGCTGATTCTTGGAAAACAAATGGGGATCATGTTCTTTACCTGGCTCACGGTCAAATTGGGCATCGGGACCTTACCTGAGGGTGTGACCTGGGGACACGTTTATGGCGTGAGTCTTCTTGGGGGCATTGGATTTACCATGTCGATTTTCATCGCCAATTTGGCGTTCCAGGATATCGAGCTTATCGCGGCAGCCAAAGTGGGAATTTTAGTTTCCTCGTTGTTGGCTGGCTTGGCGGGATGGGGTGTCCTCCGAATCGCCACACGAGAACATGTCTCTACCGGTTCCTGAGTGATCCCGAATGGATGTCAATCATCGTGGTGATAGGATGACGTTAATGTCGGTCAGGTATGGAGTCCTACCCCATCTCTCAACCTTCCGGCATTTTTGGACTACCCTTTCTCTCGAGTCAAGGAAGAAAGGAGTTGACCCATTCGAAGTGGTGAGTCGGATTGCTGATTATCAATTCCCTGAATAACGGAGGCAACCATGTTAAGTTGGGCTATCACCTTCTTGGTCATTGCGATGATCGCCGGTGTACTGGGATTGAGCGGGATCGCGGGAACGGCGACTTAGATCGCGTGGATCTTATTCGTCGTTTTTCTTGTTCTCGCCTTGGTGGGTTTTGTGATGGGCAAGCGACCGCCCATGAAAACGGGTCATGTTGGGAACAATTTTCTGTGCCCGGGTATCGTGTCAATACACCAAAACCTTTTGAAGATGTTCTCAGGTCACATATTTTTGTGCTGCGTGATGAACTCTGTCACACCACCTTGAAATGATTCCGATTATTTCCCTGCTGATCGTGGTGTCCTTGTCAATCCTGATTACCCGGATTGCCACCATTGCCCTGACCCATACCGGACTGTCGAAAGAATCTGCCCGTTTTCAGGCCCGCTCTGCCTTTACCGGAGCCGGCTTTACGACTCAGGAGTCCGAGCAGGTCGTGAATCACCCGGTTCGCCGTCGCATTGTCATGTTTTTGATGTTGTTGGGTAATGCCGGATTTGTGACAGCCCTTTCCTCCCTAGTTCTGACATTTGTGGGAAACGACAGTTCTGGGTCTTTGACTCTCAAACTCGGGGCATTGGGAATGGGGTTATTTCTGGTGACGCTACTCGCGATGAGTTCGTGGGTGGATCGCCATCTCTCTTTCGTCATCGAATGGGCTTTGGCCCGGTATACCAAACTCGATGTGCGGGACTATGCGAGCTTAATGCATCTTACCGGTGACTATCGTCTTGTAGAATTACTCCTAGAACAAACGCATCAGTTCGTCAATAAGACGCTTGCCGAACTGCAACTCCGTGAGAAAGGCATCGTGGTCCTGGGAGTGAAACGGACAGATGAACGCTATGTGGGAATCCCAAAAGGGCCTTACCGTATGCAGCCCGGTGATACGGCCATTCTGTATGGCCGGGTATCAGACCTGGAAACCTTGGATTCCCATTCAGCCGAAGACGAGACGGACGAAATGGGTGAAACGGCCCCACCTCAAAAGAAATCCGAGGAGTCTCCGTGAGCCAGGTCGCCCCATTGCGTCAGGCTGTCCGCATTCAAGTCGTCGGAAAATATTTGGGGCAATTGTTGCTCATGCTGGCGGCTCTCACCGTGGTGCCTTTCACGGTTTCCTTGGTGTTTCAGGATCATCAAGCCAGTGTGAGATATGTCCTTCTTATCGTGGGGTTGGTAGCGGTGGGGGGGATCTTGGCACGACTCCAGTCCCCGGTTCGGATTCAAAAACATGAGGGCATCGTCATCGTCGCCCTGATGTTCTTGATCACACCCCTTCTGATGACCTTCCCGATGATGTCCGCAGGTTTATCGTTCTCCGATGCGGTGTTTGAGGCGGTTTCCGGGGGCACGACGACCGGCTTGAGTACGCTGGCCAAGCCCCGGGAAACCTCTTCGACGTTCTTATTCGCACGGGCCTGGATGCAATGGTACGGGGGCTTAGGGATTGTCGTGCTGTCTCTGGCGCTTATCGCGGAACCCGGCTTGATCGCCAAGGGATTGGCGACGACGGAAGCCCCGGAAGAGGATCTGATCGGAGGAACAAAGAGTCATGCCAAACGCATTCTGGTGATCTACAGTCTCCTCACAGGAGTGGGAATTCTCGGGTTGATAGGACTCGGGATGGATCCGTTTCAGTCGCTCCTGTATGCCTTTGCGGCTCTTTCCACAGGGGGGTTCGCACCGCATTCAGATAGTCTCGGGACCTTTCAGGGTTACGGAATTCCGGCATGGGTCATTGGCCTTTCCCTTTTAGGGGCATGTCCCCTCGCTGCCTATCATCTGGTCTGGAAAGGGGAAACACCTCAACCCCTCTACCGCATCCAGATTGTGGCCCTCCTCGCGAGCGGGCTTTTTCTTTCCATTCTTTTAGGATGGACCCTCTGGGATGGAGGAAGATTTTCCTGGCCAACGGTGCTGGCCCAGGCTCCTTTACTCACCTTTTCAGCTCAAACGACGGCGGGGTTTTCGACGGTTCAATTGGCTGATGTTGACCCCCAATCCAAATGGGTGTTGATGATAGCGATGTTTCTTGGAGGCGGAACGGGCTCCACGGCGGGGGGCATCAAAATTCTTCGCTGTGTCATTTTCCTGCGCTTGGTCCAACTCCTTATTGTTCGATATGGACTTCCCAAACATGCCGTCCTTACCCCGAAGATTCACCGGTCTACCCTTTCCGACAATCAGATTCGGGAAGCACTCATGTTGATCATTCTCTTTGGCTTGGTGATTGGCCTGTCCTGGTTCGGTTTTCTTCTGATGGGGTATGATCCGCTAAATTCACTTTTTGAAGTGGTGTCCGCCACGACGACATCCGGTCTGACCGTGGGCATCACCAGTACGGAATTACCGACTGTCCTGAAAGGCATCTTATGTCTGGACATGCTGATGGGGCGTCTTGAAATATTAGCCTGGCTCGTCCTGTTGAATCCCGGAACCTGGATAGGACGACGATCGGAGGAACCATGAGAATTGCATTCATTGGAGCAGGTGAGGTCACCGTGATGACGGCGAAAGCGCTCATTCAACAACAGCATGAGGTGATCATCATTGAATCCGACCGGGAGAGGATCGAGACATTATCGGAAGAAATGGATTGCAGTTTCATCCATGGGGACGGTGGCAAACCTGCCATCCTTCAGGAAGTGGGGCCTAAACAGACCGACCTGCTCTTCTGTTTGTCCGATAATGATCAGGCGAATGTCATCGCGAGTTTGGTGGGACGGTCACTGGGATTTTCTCGAATCATCACCAGCATTGAGGATTTGGATATTGAGCCCATTTGTCAGGAACTGGGATTGGAAGATCTGATCATCCCCGCTCGAACGATCAGCCGCCATCTCCTTAATATGGTCGAGGGGTTAGATAGCGTAGAACTGTCCACGATTCTCAAAGATGACGCACGATTCTTTACCTTCACAGTGGGCAAGTCCGAGGTTGGAGCGATCCAGGACCTCGACTTACCGGAAGAGTGTCGCCCGATGTGTCTGTATCGGCAAGACTGCTTTTCGTTTGCCGATATGGAGACTTCCTTAGAACAAGGGGATGAAGTCATCCTTCTGACTCATAGAAAAAATCTTTCTGCTCTGAAAGAGCGGTGGACCCCCAAACAAGCAAAGGAACATGCTTCATAAGAGGGGGTAGAGGTATTCCCAAATAGACCTAGCGGTTTCGTTGGTGAAAAAAGAAAAAGAATAAAGGAATACAGAAGGTAGGCTGAATCTAAATTCGACTCCTCAAAAAATCAGAGCACCCAAAACCATGAAAAATAGAACTTCATTTGAATCTGGGTGTGCCTGGCGAATTACTCATTAGGCGGCCATTGGTGTCTGAAAGAATCCCCGACAATGGTGCCTATTAACCGTTCGATGAATGGATGTGACACTGGCACGCAGGGAATGGTTTTCACCTCGTGGATGCCCAGAAATCTCAGATTCCCTTGCCACTGGTGGACCCGACACACGGGATCATGATCGGAGCTGAGACATTGGGGGAATCCTTTTCGGCTGGTGGCCTGATGAACAGACGGCATAGCGCTCTCCCATCCATTGCAGGCGCCGGGTGGACTCCGACCCCGATGATCCGACGCGTGCATTGGTCCATGACGAGGAGGACCCAATAAGGTTTGAGTCGGAGGGATTCACACCGGAAGAAATCAATGCTCCACAGACTGTCCTTCATGTGGCTAAGGAAGGTCAGCCACGAGGGTCCGTCGGTTTGTTTCGGACGATAGCGGGCGGTGAGGATCCGTCTGACGACATCTTTATCGAGAGGGAGGGCAAAGGTCTTGGAAATCTGCTCGGCAATCTTTGGGCAACCAAAGTGGGGATTGCGCCGTTTCCTCTCCAGCACCAACGTAATGAGTTCGCGGGAAGGGCCTTTCAGGCCTGGCTTCTTTCGTTTCGGGGACGAATACAACCATCGATATTTCCGTTTCACCAAGGCCTGATGAAAATTCAGAAGCGTAGACGGTTGAACGAGAACGGCCACCCGCTTGATGCGGCGAGGATTCAAAAAGGTGGACCACAGGCTTAGGAAGAAACGGTCAAAAGATGACAGAGTAGGGGCTCGTTTTCGGGACCGGGTGAGGACGAGGAGCTGCTGCTTCAACAGCAAATTCTCGGCGCCCACCACCTTCATTCCGTCTTGCCTCAGGAGTGTGTGAGCGAAGGAGACCAGATACGTGAATACTATGAATACATGTTTCATGGCTGGTGAGAATACGGAGAGTTGGAGAGAAGTTCAAGCGGGGTGAAAGATCGCACTGGGAGCGGGAATTAGGAATTCGCCATGTACAGGTCTTGAAGAAAGAACTGCAGACCTGTCTCCGTACCCAACGAGCGATTCGCCGCTCGAAGCAGGCCAGCCTGAAAGGACAAGGCTTGGGGACCATCACCAATGCCGTCTCGATTAAGGACCGGCCGGCTTCCGTCAACGATCGCGCGGTCCCAGAGCATTGGGAAGGGGATCTCATCGGAGGCACACACAACAGCTACATGGCGACCTTAGTCGAACGTCAGTCACGGTATGTGATGTTGGCCACAATCAAACAGAAGGATACAGCAACTGTGACAGCCGCCCTCGTGAAACATGCCCAGCAACTCCCCACCGAACGGTATCAATCCTTGACCTGGGACCGCGGCTCGGAGATGGCGAATCATCGGCAATTCACGCTCGCGGCCAATATTGCCGTCTATTTTTGTGATCCCAAGAGTCCGTGGCAACGAGGCTCGAATGAGAATACGAACCGGCGGCTTCGGCAGTACTTTCCAAAGGGCACGGACTTATCCAGGTATACGCAAGCGCAGCTCAACAACGTGGCGCGGCAGTTGAACGAACGTCCGAGAAAAACATTAGACTACGCAACACCAGCAGAGAGATTTCAGGCCTGTGTTGCAGCGACCGGTTGAACTCACTACCGAGGCTGTGTGAAAAACCCTCAGCCGATTTAGGGTAGAGATCGACTTCAAATCCTGTATCAGACCTTATTAATGAGGCTTTCAGTCAGTGCTTTAACCTATAACAGCAGACGCCAGAAAGCTTTTGATATTCCGACCGTCATTAATCCGGACAGGATGCACAACAGGGATCGCAAGCTACCGGATCACAAAGGCAGGGCAGTGGTGGGCTATCCAATGAATTATTTCTCCAGTACCCTATCGTGCCACTCGAGGGTTCACCTGGAGAAAATCCCGAGGTCAGCATTTCTCCCAATGCTGGTAGCGCTTGATTCGTTCCTGGGCATGAAAAGACATGACGGCGCAAAGCCCCATTTAGCGGTGACGTCCCGGTAGCTGTGCTTTCCCCTCCAGCCAAAATATGGCAATTCTGATATTCGACCAATTGTCGTTCTTTCCCCCCTTGTAAACACCCGGAAAGAGAGACCGTAGGGACCAACCACTCGTTGACCCCAATCATGGTGAGATCCCAGAGACAGAAGACCCCTTCCCCGACGGCTGGTGCTGCCTCCGGGAACACGCGTTGAAGAGTAAGACCCTCCAGACACAGCGCGGTGTGGTTGCCTGCATTATTCGGGAACACGCGCTCCGTCCACATTCCGGTCTGCTCAGTGGGGAGAGCCACCACCACCAGGTTGTCTTCATTGGGGCTCAGCAATTTCGGTTGATTGGGTGGTGGATCGCCGTTGGCCGAGACGGTCGGGATCCCAACGGTTAGTAGACCAAACATCAGGGTCACAACTATTGAGAAATGTTTCATGAGGAAGCCTCCTTTTTTCTCGTATGGATGCGTGCCCAAACCCTCTGGGAACGGGATGTATACGGATAAAGTGGTTATGAGGAATGGTAGGATAAAATAAGATAGCTACGGGCGGATTTGTCAATACGCATTATGAACTAGCCCGGCCATTGCCCTATTGTATTGTCCGCTGTGGGTCCAGGCTGTGTGAAAACTCCGTGTGAAATTTTGATCAAAAAATTTTTCGTCCGAGGATCGCCTGTATTCAACGATCTCTGTTTGGCGAAGGGGTCAGGCACCCCCTGAATTCAGAGAATTTCGAGTTTTTACACAGCCTGGGCCGGGAATGGACCTCGGGGATGTTTCGTAAATTCATCTCACTAGCAATGAACGATTATCCAGGGTGTCTAGCGCGTTAATGGCGAGGCTGAGAGAAAATATGGCTTGAAGCCCTTTGCCCTATGTAAATCCTACTAAGAATTAGAGCAGCTGATAGATAGTCGGTGGGCCTACAATCCAAAAAATCTTCGGTAACAACAGCTTGGTCGGAGTGATGGGAGCGCGAAACCTGTTTCAGGACCTGTCTTTGTTAACTAAGGTGCTGGCTTAACCAGTGGAGGTTGGTCACTCACATTTTTAAAAGGAAGAATTAATTCTTCTTTTTTAGGCGAGTTCTACTGAGATTCAGAAAATTCTTTAATCTCAGGAGAGGAGGTCATGGCTTCGAACGATTGTTTAAAAAGATCATTGACAACCAGGGTTACGTGTTCGCGATTCCCCGAATCAATACCTCCTAACCCAGGTGCAGTGGAAAGAATTTTGGAAGTGAGTGATTTCACCCAGACAATATTTTTTTCAGAATCGGTGAGACGCCACTCAAATATGACGGTAGTTTGGCTATCAAATCCAGCCATGCCCGGGGTGTGCCGCAATGACACCATTTTCGGGGTAAGAATACCATCAGTCTCAACATTTAGTTGAGGGTCTGCAGGTTTAGATACATGGACTTCCCTGAATAATTTACGAGCTAGGTGTTCCGCATTCTGTGAAAATGGTTCTCCCAATAAAATAATATTCGTGCCGGGAATTCCAGAGGTCCATTGGGCCTCAAGAAGTTGTGGCGTAATCACAAGTTGGATTTTCAAATTGAATTTATCACTTGCTGGATGCTTGGTTACATTAAAGGGGAACTCTATTACACCACCACATCCCACTATAAGTAGACCGAAGAATAAAACCCCGAGTATGTACAATGTCCGATTTCCTAATGATTGGGTCATCTCTATTTCGTTCTCCAAGAAAAGGGAATGGTTAAAGAGATAGTATCTTTCTTCTTCACCTCTAACGCTTCAACATGCAGAATCCATTGTTGTGGCCAATCCTCTTGTTTTTCTGGAAGCTGGAAATACACAAATCCCTCAGTCTTTTTGCCAGGAGACAGCGTTTCGGCTTGAAATTCCTTGGCCAAAAAGTTGTGCTCGATTTCAGCGGCTTCGGAAAGCATTGCCCCGGCAAGAGGAAGCAAAATAGGAAAAGCCCCTAATGATAAAACAGCACCTGGATGGGGAGTTGTAACCTCGGGATCCTCGGATGGCCCACCTGCATTGCCTCCCCCTAACTGGAAATTTTCGTTTGACAGTAAGAAAGTGGAAGTAGTGGATTTGTTTTCGGCCACGATGAAGATAGCCAAGATATTATAAGTCAAAAGATTTTGGCCAAAATATTTTTCGGATTCATCCTGGTTGGTCAGAGGATGTAAGGCGATGGCTAATCCCTGATTGCTTTCAGAAAACTCGTAAGTGTCAAAGGGCTGAGCATGATATTGAGGCAGCTCGGTTGTACTGCAACCTATTAGAAACACACCAGTTAAAAACAACCAGTTTCTCCAAGTCTTTAATGCATTGAACACAAAACCATTCCTCAGGAATTGTTTCAAAACCGATTTGCCTGCCATGCCCAAAAGGATAAACATATTACATAAAATCCAGAAAAACCTCAAAGGAGCCAATACAATGCCGCGTTTCACCATTTTCATTATCTGGTCCCGAAAACTCAATTTGTACATGATTCATCACAGCCCGATAAGTAGAATGTTTGCCTTGTCGGTGCGTGAGAAGTTTAGTCAAGGTTTTTAAAACTCACCTGTACCGTTGGAAAACCTACTGAAACTGGCTCTCAGAAATTTCAAGTGTATTTGTCGGCCACAAAATAGCCAGAAAAAGAGCTGTTTTCTTTGAATAGCGATAAATATTTCATCAAGGTGCCAGGTATCACCCAACCGTCCTTGGGGTTTCTTCAGTGTGCCTGCATAGGCCGGCGTAATTTTCTGATACCATTGGCGAATCGTTTCGTAGGTGCCGATGATCCCACGCTCGGCCAGTAATTCTTTAACCTCACGAAAGCTGAGACAGAATAGAGGGTACAGCCACACCACAGGGCAGGAAAAATACAGTAGTCCAATAAAAAAGCCCCACAACCTTGCAGTGTGAGGCTTTTCCATACCTGTTTATTTGGCTTGTTTTAGACAGTCTTCTGTTTCCTATGTCGCCATGCAGTTAACCCAGCGAGGCCTGTACCGAAGAGAAGGATCGTTGAGGGTTCAGGGATGGGAGCCATAGGACCGTTCAAGCTTATATTGTCAATTCCCGCAATATCTCTATTGGGAGAATTGTCATTATCCACTAATTCAATCCTGATTTTTAACTCAGAAACCTGCGAAAGAAGAGAGGCCCAATCACCGGTAACATTCCAGGACGATTCTGAGAGAGGAGCGGTCAAAGAAACCCAATCTGTGGCACCACTAGGAGCTGCACTAAACCAAGTTGCACTATTTCCTCCTCCTGAGAGGTTAATTTCGTAATCAAGGATTCCGTTACTTCCGATGAACCCAGTTTGAAACAATTTATGATCAAAGGAAATTGAGCCAATTCCATCAAGGCTTGATAAATCCCCGAGAAAACTAGCAGGGGCAAGGATTTGACCGGAACCTGCACCAACATCATCGATACGTACATGCCCAGTGGGATTCCCCCCGCTTGGTTGCCAACTGGACTCTGACGGAATGGTAGGAACCCATCCTTCAAAACCCGTATTAAATGAGGTTGTCATTGTAGCATGGGAATTTGAAGTAAGGAGAAATGTCCCAACGAAAAAAAGATAGGAGATACAAAAAATTTTTAAGGGATTCATGAAAATTACCTTCCTTGTTTTTTGGTGAAGGCTGCAGTATCCGTAAGTGATTAAATATAAAAATTTCTTAATTCAAAACCTATCGTTGTTTTATTCAATGATGTTTAAAATTGGGAGAAAAATAACACTTTTGGCCTAAAAGTCAACCACCCCTCAAAAGAACTAGGCGGCTTGTCCCGATACATTTAACTTTCATCCAAGATTTTCTTAACTTCTCCCTCATACATCACAAGTTAGACGACACAGGTGATGAGAGGTGAACTCCAAGTCCCCCGAACCACATTAACTATTGACGTAAGTTGCAAGCCTTGCGGGGTGGTCACACAATATTTTCTATAGGACTTGGTGGTTTTGGGTGCAACAAAAAAGAAAAAGGTTATAGGAAATTTGAACCTAAGCTCAATTAATCAGCGAACTCAAAATCAAGAAAAAATGGACTTCTATTGAATTTAGATGTTGGTTGATGGAAATTCTTTTCGGTAGGTATCAGTTAATGGCGGTTTGTAAGCATTGTCCTCAAGACTACACTGTGCCTACAAATTTTTTCTTGAGGAACTGTTCTCAAGTAATATTTCGAATAACCTAATGATTGTAAAAGATAAATATGGTGGGTCGTACAGGGATCGAACCTGTGGCCAGTTGATTATTCATTTTGATGATATTCCTGTTCCCATTATTCTCCTCGTTCCTGAAACTGGTGATAATATTAGACTTGTATTTGGTCTCCTGCAAACCACTTTTGAAAACAACGTCTCAAGATGTCAAATTTATCTCGTGACAGTCATTACATCCCCCAGGCTATCCTTCGACGATGGTCACAAGATGGTAGACGGATCCAGACTTATCAAACCTTGGTGCCTCATGCAAGGGTTCCGGTTTGGAACTTACGTTCCATTAAAGGGATGGCATTTCGTAGAGATTTATACACTTTCTTTTCAGGCGGTGAAGAATCCGATAATTTCGAGCATTGGATAGCAAAAGAATTTGAGGAACCTGGACTCGAAGCAATCAATAAGCTCTTGTCGCATTCTCGTTTAAAGCGAGAAGATTGGAGAAACTTGGCCCGTTTTGTAGCTTCTCAAGATGTGAGAACACCTCTAAATTTCTTAGAGCAGATGCAGAGGTGGGATCAGGAAATACCCAAGATGATGGAAAGCATACTTAAAGAGTCAATAGAAAAGCTTCAGGAGGGGAAAAAGCGTGAATTAAAACTCCAGTCTGAAGCTGACAACAATCTATTTTCTGAGCATTTTAAAGTGAAGATGGAACATCCGACTGATCCGAATTCGGACGAAGCGACTCTAAGAGCGGAAGTGAACATAGGCCGGAACTTTTGGATCACTAGTATGCGACACCTTCTAACCGATGCTGCAAATGTTCTGTGTGAACATCGATGGAGTGTAGCAGAACCGTTCGGAGATGAAGAATGGCCGCTCACGGATCATCCTGTTCTTCGTCTCAATTACTTTGGTCCAAATAAGTTTGATTTCGGTGGGGGTTGGAGCAAACCTGGTTCGGAAGTAATGATGCCTGTATCTCCACGGCATCTCCTTTACGTGCAGGTAGGCCAAAAGGCCCCTAATCGTCTTTCCTTCTCTTATGAACAAACGAAGCTCCTTCAAGAGTTGATGGTAAAGCGGGCACACCGGTGGATCTTTTCAGAAAAACCAGCTCATTGGATGGAAACCTTTAGGCCTCGTTTGGTTAATCTAGAGCAGTATAATGCTGAGCAGGAAGCCTGGAAAAATTGGCACCAAAAACAGATTGAAGCAGAAAATTCGTAATTTCAGGTGAATATTTCAACCTTATAAGTTTTTAACTGTTGGGGATGTGAGCCCGATTCCCAGAAACAGACCTAAAACAGGTTTTTCCGAAATGGGCCCCAGGAGGGAATTGATCTAAGTGCTTGATTTAATTGGTGGGTCGTACAGGGATCGAACCTGTGGCCCGCTGATTAAGAGTCAGCTGCTCTACCAGCTGAGCTAACGACCCACCGAGAGGGAGTTGAAAAAAGCCACCAGTTTCGTTCTCGTGGCTCGTGCTTCTCGACGTACTACTCAAGTACGCCTCGAACCCGACGCTGCCTCGGGCCTCACTGAGTGGATTTTTTGAACACCCTCTAAAAAAGTGAATAAAAAAAGATCACCAGCTTTGTTCTCGTTGTTCACCCTTTTCGACGTACTCAGCAAGTACGCCTCAAAGGCCTCACAGCCTCGGGCCTCGCTGGATGCCCTTTTTGAATACCCTTCGAAAAAGAATTTTAATTGGAGAGTTTCTACCTCCCGACTTTTCTCTCTTCAAGAAAAGTCCCCGTCCTTACAAAGGAGGGGGATGTGTTGGTCTGAATTATTTGCTTCCTAAGTCTTCTCTCTTCAAACGTGGGGGAAATTCCTTCTGGATTGGATTCTACCTCCCCGAACCCCTCCTTATAAAGGAGGGGAATAGACTTTTGGATTCTACTGCCCCGATTTTTCTCCTTGAGAAATATCCCCCTCCTTACAATGAAGGGAAGTAATTTGATGGCGCGCCTGACAGGATTTGAACCTGTGGCCCCTGGCTCCGGAGGCCAGTGCTCTATCCACTGAGCTACAGGCGCGTGCACAGAAAATCACATAGTTCAGGAGTTGGTGTCAACCGGTGTGAGGGGGGAGTGTTATTTTGGGGAATGAGGCAGGTTTTTGGGTTGTGGGCTGAGGAAATATTGTGTGCTCGTGGTCACCGCCATGATTATGGGGAGAACCAACCAGTTGAATTCAGACATGTATACCATCGGATAGTGGTTGCTGATCATGATGAACAGGACGGGTAAGGTCGCATAATAATTATGTATGGATCGTTCCTTGGCCTTTGTGGCCAGCAGGAGATCGGGCGATTGTCCTTTGGTCACTGCTGCGAGCAATTGCTTTTGAGCCGGAATGATTACCATGAAGACATTTCCTGCCATGATCGTCCCTAGCGTGGCTCCGAGATGGATATACGCTCCTTGTGAACCGAATACCCGAGTGAGGGCGAAGGCGGCTAGGCCTACTCCCATCCATGACAGGATGGCAAAAAGGTAAGGGTTTGTTGCCAGGGGAGACCTGCAGAGTCCGTCATAGACCAGCCATCCGGCTAGTAAACACCCAAGGCCTATTCCGATGGCCTGCCATTGCGTGAGGTCTGCTACCTGCTCATCGATGAGAGCATGTCCGGCCCCGATATAATACATGGCCGTCAACAAGGCCATTCCGCTCAGCCAGGTTGCGTACGCTTCCCATTTGAACCAATGCAAATGGTTGACTACTCCCTTTGGTATTTGGAGATGCTTAGTGACTTTGTAGAAGCCACCACTGTGGACCAGCCACGCCTGTCCAGAGGTATTTTCGGTGTTCTCTTCTTGGGTTGGAGGAGTAAGATGTCGGTCAAGCCGGATGAAATGCAAAGAGGCTCCGATCCAGGCTATACCCGCAATGATATGAAACCATCGAAGGATCAGGTTGGCCCATTCCTGTATATAGGCTTCCACGGTGGCGGTTTATTCAGAACGTTGAGTGAAGGAAAGGGCAAATTTTCATGAGCCCCTATAGGTCATGTATCCAAACCTGGAAAGCACTAACGGGATATGGTAGTGGGGTTGTTGGCCGTCTAGGTGGAATGTCACATCGACATAAGGGTAAAAGATCTCAGGGCTTTCGGGGAGATAATAAGGCTCTGTCGAAAAATGCAGACAGTATGTTCCCACCTTCAATGCCTCTCCGCTCCCCCCCAAGTTCTCGATTCGTCCATTGGAGTCAGTGCGTCCCCTAGCTAATTCTCTTCGTTGGCCATTCATCAGGCTGAAGAGCGTGACGTCCATTCCTGAAACCGGTTTTCCAACCCCGGTATCAAGAACATGTGTGCTAATCGTGCTCATCTTGGTTTCTCCGGATTATGAGGTGAAATGACAAGAGAGATGTTAGGACTGCCTCAAAAGCATGGTGCCTCTGGGGGTCGCGGAAAATTTTCCATCCGCATAGACCTTCTGCCCGCGGACATACGTAGCCGTGACCGTTCCTCTGGCCAAATGCCCGGCATAAGGCGTCACTTTATGGCGATACTTGATAGTCTCGGGCTGAATTCTAAAGGTAGCTTCGTCATCGAACACGACCATGTCGGCATCGTAGCCCTGGGCGAGGCGGCCTTTCCGATTTCCTAATCCGGCAAACTGTGCCGGACGGGTACTCATCCAGTCTACCACTCGAGTCAGATTAACCCCACGGGAATTGGCTTCACCCCAGATGATCGGCAGACCGAACTGCAGTGAGGAAATTCCACCCCAGGCTTGGTCGATTTCACCGGTTTCCAAGCGGCGAAGTTCCGGAGAACATGGGGAATGGTCGGACACGATAAAGTCCACGATGCCATCAAACAGCCCTTGCCATAGGCGTTCCCGGTTTTCTTTTTCTCGGATTGGGGGGCAACATTTAAACAGCGGGTTATGGTCGGGAATATCCTCCGCACATAAACTCAAATAATGTGGGCAGGTCTCGACCGTCAAGAACAGCCCTTTTTCTTTGGCCTGTGCAATAGTGGAAAGAGCCTCAGCCGACGAGAGATGTACCACGTGCAACCGAGCCTGGATTCCGTTATGCATGGCTTCCTGACCCAAACGAATGAGCATGGCAATGGCATCGTTTTCCCATCGGCCGGGGCGGGATTCTAAGAATTTTTGGTAGCTCGTTCCACTGGTTGTTGATGGCCTTTGGGGCCCTTGGAGTTCCGCGTGAATCAAATAGGGGAGGTGATACTCAGCGATGATGGGGATGGCCTGACGAATGTGCGATTCTTCCACTAACGGAAAGTCATCGATACCGGAATCGATGGTGAAAGACTTGACGCCAAGAACGCCGGCTTCCAGCAGATTTTTCAGATCCCCGAGACTGGATGGAATGACACCACCCCAGAAACCGCAATCGATCCAAAGTTTTCCGGCTAAGGATTCCATCTTCCGAGCTAAGGCTTCAGCGGATGTGGTCACGGGGGTACAATTCAGGGGCATGTCCACGATGGACGTGATCCCACCGGCCGCCGCCGCCTGCGTCGCGGTTTCAAAGCCTTCCCAATCGGACCGCCCGGGTTCGTTGATATGGACATGAGTATCGACCAACCCGGGGATCACCAGTAAATCCCCCACGTCCTCTTCGGGCAATTCATATGTTGCCGAAGGATCGACCAAGATTTCATCGATCATGCCGTTTCGAATGATGAGAGAGGCCGGGCGTACCTCACGGCCAACCATGACCCGGCGGCTGGTCAGGACAAAATCAGGGTCAGGCATGGGATGGAGCGTGGGATCCATTATTGTGAACGGGGGCCGTCTGGATTTTCCCGTCGTTGAATGCCTGCAATGAAGGTTCTGATTTTCGCGGTGGATTGTGTTTCGTTGAGTGACGAACTTCCAGCACCTCTGCCGCCACCGAAACGGCCACTTCCATCGGGTGTTTGCCTTTGATGGTGGGAAGTCCGATCGGACAACGCACGTGTTGGTAAAACATCGGGTCGTATCCTTTATGCCCCAAACGGGAGGTGAATCGCTTCCACTTAGTGGGTGACCCAATCAACCCCACATACCGGGCGTCCCGTCGTTTGAGGATGGTTTCCAGAATGGTGAGGTCCATTTGGTGGTTATGGGTGGCGATAATGTAATACCCACCCCCTGGCATGGTTCGAATTTCATCTTCGGGAGCCTCATTCACCGTTGCGATCACCTGGTCGGGCAGGGTGGCGAGATTGGCATGTTGGTTTTCCCGAGCGTCAACCCAATGTAAGCGACAGGGTACTTGCTTGAGAATGTCCACGAGAGCCGTGCCCACATGGCCGGCGCCAAACAGCATAATGTGAAAATCATTGCCGGGAAAACATTCAAACAACACCGTGATCCGACCGCCACAGCATTGCCCCAGGCTTGGGCCTAGCGAAAAGGTTTCCCAATGCTGGCGTGCCTGTCCCTTCTGGAGCATGTCATTCGCCATGTTGATGGCTTGAAATTCCAGGTTGCCACCCCCGATCGTCCCATACGTCCTGGTTCGTGAGACCACCATTTTTGTCCCACTCTCCCGGGGGGTAGATCCTTGTGCATTCAGGATCGTCACGAGGACATAAGCTTCTTCATTTTGGTTAAGTTGATAGACGGTTTCAATCCATTCATGCATGACGAACCTCTTCTGTTTTTTTGATGTACTGAATAGCTCCTAACACCCGTTCAGGAGTGGCCGGAATATCGAGGGGAGGACTCACTCGATAACCGGAAAGACTGGCAACGGCGTCCCGTATCGCTGACCATACCGAAATGGCCAGCATCAGTGGTGGTTCTCCCACGGCTTTGGAACGGTAGATAGTAGCGCGGGGGTTGGGGGAGGAGGGAAACAACTCCACGTTGAATCGTGGCGGGGTATCGCCAATCGCGGGAATTTTATAGGTTGACGGAGAGATGGTGAGCAATCGCCCCTCTTCTCCCCAGACTAATTCTTCTGTCGTTAACCATCCCATTCCCTGGATAAAACCCCCTTCAATCTGGGCGATGTCGAGCGCCGGATTGAGGGAATGGCCGACATCATGGACGATATCCACCGATAACACACGGTACTCTCCGGTGAGCATATCGACGATGACCTCCGATACCGCGGCCCCATTGGCATAGTAAAAAAAGGGCCGGCCGGTCCCCGTCTCGCGGTCGTAATAAATTCCGGGTGTGCTGTAAAACCCGGTGGCCGACAAGCACACCCTATTCATGTAGGCCATATGGGCAAATTCGGAAAACGACCATTTTCGGTCACCCGCCCACACCTGGTTGTGTTCAAACCGCACGTCCGACTCCGGCACGCTGAATTGTTTGGCCGCAAAGGCTTTCATGTTGGTCTTGATCGTGCACACGGCGTCTCTGGCCGCCATCCCATACAGATCGCTACTCGAAGAGGCTGCGGTGGGAGAGGTATTCGGGACCTTGTCGGTGCGTGCAGCCGAGACCTGCACCTTCGAGACATCAACCTGGAATTCCTCGGCCACCACCTGCGCCACTTTCATGAATAAGCCCTGGCCCATCTCCGTGCCCCCATGATTCAGATGGATACTGCCGTCGGAGTACACATGAACCAAGGCACCGGCCTGATTCAGGTGGGTGGTCACGAACGAAATGCCGAATTTCACCGGGGTCAGAGCCAACCCTTTTCTTGTGGCAGTTTGGCTTTCATTGAAACGCGCGATAGCCTGCTTTTTTTCCCAGTAGTTGGAGGACTGCTCAAGGTGTTCTATGATGTCTGGGAGCACGATCTGCTCGACCGTTTGCCCGTAATGGGTGATATTCCTTCCCCCTTCTTTCCTGTAAAGATTGGCCTTGCGGACTTCCAGGGGATCTTTCTGCAGGAAACGACTGATGTCGTCGATAATTCCTTCCATGGCCACCATGGCCTGTGGTCCGCCGAAGCCCCGAAACGCCGTGTTCGAAACGGTGTTGGTTTTACACCGGTTGCCAACAATTCGTGCTTTTGGAAGAAAGTAGGCATTGTCGGCATGGAGCATGGCTCGATCCACCACCGAATCGGATAAGTCGGGTGAATACCCACAATCTGCCGAAAGAGTCATATCCAGACCTTCGATGCGTCCGTTCTGATCGAATCCCACACCAGATTGAATCAGGAACGGATGGCGTTTGCCCGTGGCGATCATATCTTCGGTTCGTGCAAGGCGGCATTTCACCGGCCGCCCCGTCTTGCTCGCCAGCAACGCGGCAATACAGGCCCATTGAGCGGCCTGGGTTTCCTTTCCCCCGAACCCCCCACCCATGCGACGGACCTCCACCACCACTTGGCTCATAGGAATGGCCAGTACCTGGGCCACGGATTTTTGAATTTGTGAAGGATTCTGGCTCGAGGAAGAGATCATCATGCCCTGGTCTTCCAGCGGAACCGCCAGAGAAACATGGCCTTCAAGATATAGGTGTTCCTGGCCTCCGATGTCCATTTCGTTGGTTAAACAATGTGGCGCATGGTTGATGGCTTCCTCCACTTCTCCCGTATCTTGAATGTGTGGCGGCCTGACGAAGTGTTCCTGTTCCAGGGCTTCTCGTATACTCAGGCAGGGTTCACCCTCTTCATATTCGACTCGTGCGAGACACGCAGCCTTTCTAGCTGCCCGCTGACTGGTGGCGGCTACTGCGAATATTGGCTGTCCCCAGTAATCAATTTCCTCCATGGCCAAGACCGGATCACCTGAGAAGACCGGACCAATATCGCCATGGCCGGGTACATCATCAGCTGTGATGACGTCTATCACCTCCTTAGCCTCACGAACGGCGGTCAGGTCGAGTTTGGTGATTCTTCCCCGAGCGATCGGACTCAGCCCAACGTAGGCAAAAAGACCATTTGATATTTCCGGGAGGTCATCCGTATAGACGGCTTCTCCATTAGTATGTTTTTCCGCACTGTCATGAACGTGGTTACGACCGATCGCACCCGTTGGGGAATTGGGTTTGGCCGGCCTACCGATGCTTTGGCTTTCCGGCGAATGATACTGCCAAAGAAGGGGGGACTCCGACCCGCCGATATCGATATAGAGACGCTTGAACAGATTTTGGCTGGCTTCTAATCGATACGAAGAGGACGCACGCAAGTCGGATATGGGTTGGAAATCCCTCTCGAGGGCCTTCATGGCTGATTCAATCGTGTGTTCATTCCACGGTTGATGAGTCAGGGCCTGTTCGCAATGCCTACCTCTTTTCGGAATGTCACTCAACCCACTGAACGCGACACGAGACTGTTGGACGGTTCCATTTTCGATGAGTAGGTGGAATGCACCACAGGTGGCGGAGGTGTCGTCCTGAAACCGTTTGGAAATTTTGTACGCCCGCAACTCTTCTCCAGCCTTGGGCTTGGGTATGAGAATGCGTTCGATAAACTCCGAGGGTTGTAACGCTGTGACTCGATAGCTGATGAAGAAGTCCTCGACCAATATGGTTCGACTTCCTTCTCCACCGCGAAGCTCAAGGCTTGCCCCTAATACCAGCAACACCGGAGGGATATCGCCCACCGGCGACGCATTGGCCAGGTTGCCCCCGATCGTGGCCATGTTTCGTATTTGTGTCGACCCAAATCGTTCTAACAAATCCCGCAAATGAGGAAAGTGAGAGAGTAGTAGTTTTTGACAATCGCTCAGGGGGACCGCTGCGCCAATTTCTAGCCTGTCTTCCGACTCTGAAATGGCCAGCAGCTCCTCCACCTGCCCCACGGATATGATGACTTCCAAGTCCTGAAGGTCTTGTGTGATTTCGAGGCCCAGATCGGTTCCTCCGGCCAGAATTCGTGCTTGAGGGTATTGCAACAGCAGTTGGGCGAATTCCTCGACATGTTTGGGGGAGAAAAACCGCTTTCCATCCGCGGTGAGAGTCGGGCAGTCTGGTGATTCATTCAAGGCTTTCAATGTGTCGATGATGGACGGTTCTTGTCGAGAAAATTGATCATCCTGTTTTTTGGGGGGCATGGTCAGGGCGGCATCGATCAGGGGGCGATAGCCGGTACAGCGGCACAGGTTTCCTGCAAACGCCTCGATGATCTCTTCGCGCGTGGGTCGGGGTTTGTTTTTGTGTAGCGCGAACAGCGACATGACAAAACCCGGTGTACAAAACCCACACTGAGAGGCGTGATGGTCGACCATGGCTTGCTGGACAGGATGAAGGTTCTCCTTCGAACCCAGATCTTCTACGGTAATCAATTGCTTTCCGTGTAAAGCTGCAACAGGCAGAATGCAGGCATTGACGGCTTTATAGACAATCCCATTTTGTGACAGAGTGCCGATGACGACCGTACAGGTTCCGCAGTCCCCCGATGCGCAACCTTCCTTCGTTCCGTAGGAATGCAAATGCTCACGAAGATAGTCCAGGACAGTGGTATTGGGGTCCAGATTGGCGATCTCGTGGAGCGTGTGATTTCGTAAAAACTTCACCATATCGTGTGGTCGGGCTGACAATTTAGGTCATCATGTATCGTCTTTTTTTTCTAAGGGGATCCCTCTACGAATTGGGAGAGTGAACGGATGGTCGGGTTTCCAAAGAGCGCGGAAACCGGGATTCCTTTCTTTAAAATATTCTCCATTCGGTTGATAATCCTAAGGGCGGAAATGGAGTTACCTCCCAACTCAAAAAAATTATCATCAATCCCCACCACTTCGATGTCCAAAACTTCCTGCCAAATTGAAACCAATTGAGGTTGGACGAGGCCGGAGGGGGCAACATAGGGATTTTTCAATTGATGAGAAACGCCACGTGATCGGGGAAGAGCCGATCGGTCCACTTTCCCATTCGCATTCACCGGCAAGGCATCGATGGCATCGATCGTCGTCGGAATCATATAGTCAGGGAGACGCTGTTCAAGGAAATTCCGAAATTGCCAATATCGGGTTCGAGCACCCTCGGTGAGGACCGCATAGCTGTGGAGCTGATTGTTCCCGTGTTTATCTTCCCGGACAATCGTAACAGAACTGATCACTTCTTCGTGTTGTTGGAGGACCGAATCAATCTCTCCCAGTTCGATCCGATATCCCCGGATCTTGACCTGATGATCATTGCGTCCAAGAAACTCGATAGTGCCATCTGAATTCCAACGAGCCAGATCGCCCGTTCTGTAGAGACGGCCGGGCCCAATCTCCGGTATGGGCGCGAAACGTTGTTGGGTTAATTCGGGAAATCCGAGATATCCCCGTGCCAAGCCTGATCCGCCAATGAGCAACTCCCCAATTTCATCGACTCCTGCAAGCTGGCCGTCGGGTTTTTGGATATACATTGGTGTATTCTCCAATGGTATCCCGATGGAATTGGCGTTCTTATCTTCCACGACATTGCAGACACAGGCCCAGATAGTCGTTTCCGTGGGTCCGTACAGGTTCCAGACTTCATCGTTTCGCTGCCGCAGATTTTCTCTTAACGATTCGCTCATATGCTCTCCCATACTGATCGCCCGTATGGTGCGGGGCCATTCAATACCTTGAGCAATCATCATCTCCCAGAGTAGGGGAGGAGCTTGAAAATGAGTGGCGCGTGTCGAGAGGATTTTTTCGATTAACAACTTGGGATCGCGAATGACCGGACCTTCGGCCAGGATCACCTTTCCTCCGAACATCAAGGCCCAGTACCAATCGGGCAAGGTGCCATCGAACGCGTAAGAGCCGATCGAGAGAACCACTTCCCGATCCCCAATGCCTAAACGCCGGCCCATCGTCCAGACTCGTTCAACGACGCTGTGATGCTCGATCGCCACGCCTTTGGGCTTCCCTGTCGACCCTGAGGTGTAGATGATGTACGCCAGGTTATTCGGAGTTGGGGGTACAAATGCCTTGGCGTCGGCGGTGCCTGATGGTTCATTCGGTTCTTCAATAAGCAGGCAGAGCCCTTCGAACTGATGGAATTTATGTCTAAACCGGGTTTCGCTAACCACTATACGTGCCCCGGCATCGCCTAGCATAAATTCCAAGCGTTGTTGTGGGTTGTTGTGCTCCATCGGCAGGTAGGCTGCACCACTTTTCATGATCCCCAGTGCGCCGATTACCATACGGATGGATCGTTCTACGCACAATCCAACCACGCAATCCGGGGTGACCCCCTGTGCCCTCAAACGATCGGCCAGTTCCTCGGCTTGGATATTGAGAGCTTCATACGTCATGCCTTCGCCGCGATATTCCACGGCTATCCGCTTGGGTGTTTTTTGTGCTTGCCGTTCAAATAGCCCATGTACGGTCAACGTGGCAGGATAAGAGTCTAACAGTGGATGTTGAACGGTCATGAGGGTGCCCTCTCCCCTGTTTTCACTTTGAGTCGTGGTGCAAATTTCCAGGCCGGCTCCCAATGATATGTACCACGGATAGGAGGGCCATCATCGACCGGTTCGACGGTATAATTCACGACGAGGGCATGGAGAAACTGCGTGCACATATGGATCACGAAATTTGCCAATGGGCAACGATGTTTTCCGAGTCCGAACGGAGCAAATTGTTCATTGGTGTATCCCTTTTCGGTAAATCGTTCGGGGTTAAACCTGAAGGGCTCGGGAAAAACCTTGGGAGACTTATGCGATTCCCACAAGCACAGGCGTACGTAAGCGTGCTTGGGGATAAGATATCCGCCAAACAGAATGTCGCGATCGACGTGGCGTCCCAGTCTTTCAATTTGCTCTAACCGGAGCGTCTCCAGCACAAAAGCCTCGGTCTGAGTTTTTCCTGTTGTCGGGTCTTTCTGGCAGACATCACTGAGGTGGTTGACGATGGGAGGATTCTCCGCCGCAAATTTCGTTATCCAACGGAATAAAGAATACGTATCGAATCGCCCCATTTCTACCATATAGATAAGATTGCCGATCATGGTCTCATCCAACGCACCCTGTTCCTGCAGGGTGCCGATGATACTTTGGGGCAACCATTCATCTCTGGTGGTTCTGTGCCCTACACGTTGATCCATTAACTGCTGCTTGATTTCCTCGTAGGCGTCCTCTTGCACTTTTTCTATTCGCCAGACTAATCCGTCCGGCCCTAATCGTTGAAAACTATCCATCAGTTTCTTGAAGGGAGCCGAACCATACCGGGCACCGAAGAAAAGCTGAATGAGCATGCCACTGGAAATGGTACGAAGGGATTCGATAAACGTATTCCTAAGATTGGGACTTGTATCTTGATTCGCCGCATAATTCGAAAGGTTTTCGGTGATCACGGGCTCAAGGGCTTCGCTAGGAAGGGTAGCTGTGGTTGAACTAATCGCCCGTACCAGAGCTTCGCGATAATACCGGTGATCCGCGCCCCCCATTTGACGAAGAAACCCCTTCGAGAACAGTGATTTCAGCTCCATGGTTACCGGTGTCATGTCGTCATCATGATCCTGCAGAAATTGTGCGCATTCCTTCAGGCCGACGATACAGACGGTAAATTTTCCCCATTCAAGGACTTTAAATACAGGGCCAAACCGTGCGGCCTGATCAAGGATGAAATGGCGATCGCTCCACTCGATTTGGTTCAGTTGCACCAGGTCGCCCGGTGGAAGATCTTGCCCTAAGGCTGTGGCTTGGTCAAAGGCATAGCCCACGCTAAAATCTTGATGGGTTTTCGGCGTTGGTCTTTCCATTTCCTCTTTCCCCGAAAAAAATTATCCTTTTTGAATTTGACGGGGTTTCCCCAGGAGTTCTTGATGTAACTCCTCACACAGCATTTTGAGGGTTCGGTTTGAAAGCAGTCGCCGCAGAGACAATGTCAGACCCAGTTCGTTCTTGATGCGGTTGGCGAGCATGATGGCCATGAGTGAATCAAATCCGAGGGCAATCAAGGAGGAGTCAGGGTCAAATTTCGATACGGGAAAACCGGAGAGATTGGCAGCCTGGTTTTGCACGTAGGCGAGGAGAAAAGAGCCTTGTTCTTCGGCAGATCTTTCATGATAGCGCTCGAACCCATTGATAGAGGTGGCACGAGGCCAAACCGACTCAGTCGTCAGGTCGTGTTTACACTCCGGAAAGGTGGAACCATTTTCCCTCTTTCTGGTGATTTCAGCGCGTGAGAGCTTTCGAAGGTGAAGCCCAATCATCTCCGTGATGATACGCCCGGATTGATCGGCAAGGTACAGATCCGCGATCACGTTGTCTGAGTTGAACTCGCGGAGTTTGGCATAGCACCACCTCTCTCGGAGGTCAGGGGAAATACCGAAGTAGGAAAACGATTCAATCGAAAAGGGAACGTAGATGACCCCTTCGTTGGCGACTGTCTCTGGTGTTTCAAAGGTTTGGCAACAATGCAGCACTTGAAAGCTGGCTTCGAACAGGCCAGGGTGAAGCACGTAGTCATATCCATCTTCGGCTTGGGGAGGTGGCTTCGTTCTGGCCAACGCCTCTCCATTCCCCTTCCAAATGGCATCTATCCACTTAAACGCTTCTCCGGTTCCCTCGGAATTCCCCCAGATAGAGGCGTAAAAATCTTTGCCGGAAATTCTTTCCTGAGCTTGCTGACAGATGGTATCGATGTCCACCTCGGCCATGCTTCCAAGGCGATCGTCGGTGGTCGAATGTCGAACACAGCCGGTCATATGGACCGTCCATTGTTCTGGAATACGCGAAGCGGATCCATTTGGTGCGCTGAGAAGCTTAAGATTTGCTCCTTCCTCATCAGGTTTAGGAGAGAAAATTAATTGAACGCAACGTGCCCCTTCCTCAGGGACAAACATCGGCCGCATGAATACTAACTCTTCAAATCGGCAGGGCCGTTGCCCAAGCGTCCGGTTAGCAGCCTGGAGGATCATGGCGACATGGGACGCACCGGGCACGATGAGTGTTTGGTATAACCGGTGATCTTGAAGGTACGGAGGAGAATCCCGGCTATAGAACGTTTCAAATCGATTTTCCTTCGACCCTGGAAGCCGTAACCGTTCTCCGACCATGGGGTTCATGCCACTATCGAAAGAACGTGGCGTGAACATTTTTTCAGTCTTTTCTCTCTGGGAATTGTCTACCCAAAAACGTTGACGCTGGAATGGGTAGGTCGGAATTCTGACCCGTTGACCGGGACGTTCCCGATGGAAGGCCAACCAGTCAACGTTTACCCCTTTCATGTACAGTTGGCCCACGGCTTCGGAAAGACTGCGCCAGTTGGACTCATTTCGACGCAAACTTGAAAGCCAAAGAATTTCTGCATTCGGAAGGGTATCCCGCCCGAAACTTGCCAACATTGGATGAGGACCGATTTCGAGAAATATCTGGCAACCGAGCTGGGCCATGGTGGTGATCCCTTGGGTAAACCGCACCGGGTTTCGTGAGTGATCACGCCAGTATGCTCCTGTTGTAACTTCATTGCCCGCCAGCCGTCCGGATACATTACTGATAAAACCCATCGCAGGTGGTTTGGTATCGAGGGACTCTACATATTGTTTCAACGGTTCCAAGATGGGCTCTATCAATGGGGAGTGAAAGGCATGGGAGACGTGAAGGTCTCGACAATGAATATGGTCTTTTTGAAAGTGCTGAACAATTATATCCATGGGTTTTCTTTTGCCGGAAATCACGATGTGCTGTGGCCCGTTGAATGCGGCGATCGACACATTGGGCTGAACAGACTCTATGACGTTGGCAATGCGAGCGGGATCCGCAAAAACGGAAACCATTCGTCCTTCGTCAGTTAGGGTACTCATCAGGCGTCCTCGTTCCGTTACGAGACGCAACCCCTCTTCAAGGCTGAAAACCCCTGCCACGCAGGCGGCGACATATTCTCCCAAGCTATGACCCATGACCCAGGAAGGCCGTATGCCCCACGAACGCCATAGTTCAGCCAGGGCATACTCTATGGAAAAAAGGACCGGTTGGGTGTAGGCCGTTCCATGAATGGGGGAAAGAGAATCGCGATCGGAAAAGAGAATCGAGAGCAGGTTGTGGTCGAGATGAGGCTGCAGCAGTTCCACACAATGTTGTAAGGTCTGGCGAAACACCGGTTCCGAATCAAAAAGCTGTTTGGCCATTCCTGGATATTGCGCCCCTTGACCGGTAAACAAGAATCCTAAAGGAGGCGGATGTTCGGAATCTTGATGTTTCCTCTGTAGTGGATGGGGGAGCTGTGTTTTCTCATCGAGCTTTTCGCATACCTCATCAAGCGATTCGCCGGAGATGGCCAAACGCCAGGTATGATGCGACCGTCCAACATTGGTGGTGTAGGCGATATCCGAAATAGACACCTGGCCATTATTCCTCAGATATTCACGGAATTGTGAGCGTAAGTCGGCGAGTGCCGGCTTTGATTTTGCGGAAAGGGTCAAGAGAACGGTGTCTTTTTGCTGGTTGGTTTGGGGATTCGGCTTGGATGCTTCCGCAACGACGACATGACAGTTCGTTCCACCCACCCCCAAAGAACTGACTCCGGAAATCCGCGGTCGTCCATGGCTGCTCCATTCTTGTAAGTCATCCACCACATAGAATGGACTATTCGGAAAATCCATCTGAGGGGTTGGAGTTTCAAAATGGAGACTGGGGGGAATCATTCGGTGCTTCAAGGCCAGAACGGTCTTAATGAAACTGGCGATTCCTGCTGCGGCATCTAGATGCCCGATATTCGTTTTGACCGATCCCAACCCACAATATTGTCCTGAATGAGGTTGTTTGGAAAAGGCTTGGGTCAGTCCCGCCAATTCGATTGGGTCGCCGATCGGGGTCCCAGTTCCATGTGCCTCGATGTAACTCACATCAGCGGGTCCGACGCCTCCCATGGCTTGTGCCAGTGCGATGACCTCCGCTTGCCCCTCCACACTCGGAGCGGTAAAGCTGGCTTTATTTCTCCCATCATTATTGATTGCCCAACCCCTAATAACGGCGTCCACACGGTATCCTTTCTTGAGGGCCTCGCCCAGACGCTTGAGGATTACGACGCCCACCCCATCACTGAATACGGTTCCTTGCGCCTTTGCATCAAAAGCACGGCAATGCCCATCTGGAGAATGCATGCCCTGTTCTTGATACCGGTAACCTCGAATCACGGGAATGGTCACACAGACCCCGCCAGCCACGGCTATGTCACATTGATAATTGGCGAGACTCCAACAAGCCTGTGCGACAGCCACCAGCGAAGTGGAACATGCGGTCTGGATGTTCATGCTTGGACCGGTAAAGTTGAACAGATAAGAAGTGCGTGTGGCGATCGAATCTCTGTCATTGTGCAGGAATGTTTGATACGCATCCCAATCTGTCTGGTTTAAGAGACGTTCCTGCGAGGCTCTGTCGACACAGAGGTTATTGAGGAGATAAGTGCTCTCACGTGCCCCTGCGAATACCCCTACGGTTTCCCCGGTTGTTTCTCCGACGATGCCAGCATCTTCTAGGGCTTCGTTGACACACTCCAGCCAAATCCGTTGTTGAGGGTCGAGGACTTGGGCCTGTCGGGGACTGAGTCCAAAAAAGGTGGGGTCGAATAATTCTACGCCCTCGATGATTCCCCTGGCCTTGACGTAGTGAGGATCTTTTATGGTGGTTTCCAAAACCCCGGACTCCCTGAGTTCATCATCGCTGAAATGGTGAATAGTTTCCTTCCCATCCCGAAGAATTTCCCATAATTCATCAATGCCATGGGCGCCGGGGAACCGACCGGCCATGCCAATGACCGCGATGCTATGCTCTGGGGTTTCCTGGGGATGTTGGGACATGTTAAGTCTTATGGCCTTTGGACACCTTACCCGTTAAGTTTTTCCGCTGTTGGGCGGCTCGATCTGAAGTATGCTGCAGGCGATTAGTTTTCGAAAGAGAGCCCTGGTTCAGGAAATCTATGAGATCGCGTATGGTTGTATGTTCGAATAGCAGCGCCACAGGAATCCGCATATTAAATTTCTGCTCAAGCCGGTTAGCCAAGCGTGTGGCACGTAGTGATTCTCCCCCCAGTTCGAAAAATGAATCCGATACGCCTATATGGTTCTTTTCTAACTTTAATACTTCAGCCCACAGCTTAACCATCGAGTTTTCGGTCGGTGTGGTGGGAGGAACGTATGGGGTTGTCAAAGAATTCCGGGGGTCCGAGGGAATGGGTAACCCATGATGATTAATTTTGCCATCCCGTGTGAGGGGCAACTCTTCCAGGAATATATAGGTGTCGGGAATCATATACTGTGGCACCCGATGTTGTAGGAATTCTCTGATATCGTTTGCCGTATGATTCGTATGAGAATGAGGGACCAGATACGCCACTAAGTGTTGCTCATCTTCTTCGTCGGAATAGACCTGAACCAACGCGTGCTTGAACGCGTCATTTTCCAGGAGGGTTTGTTCCACATCGGCTAGGTCGACCATTATGCCTCGAATCTTGCGTTGAAAGTCCTTTCTTCCTCGTATTTCGAGGCAACCGCTTTGGTCTATGGTCCCCCAATCACCTGTTCGATAAGTCCTGACTCCAGATCCCTCCTGACTGAACCTGGCAGCCGTGAGTTCCGGGTTTTGCCAATAGCCAATGGCGAGGTATGGACTTTGGACGACGATTTCCCCACATATTCCCTTAGTCACTTTGTTGTTGGAATCGTCCATGATCTGCACCGTCATGTCTTCGACAGGGTAGCCTACCGGGACAATCTGATCGGGCAATTTCATATTTTTCTCGATGAAATATTGTCGGATCAGTCCACATTCGGTGGCCCCAAGTCCATTGACCAGTATGCATTCTTCTCTGGAAATTTTTTGAAACAATTCGATATCACGTGGCGTAACCCGATCCCCCTCTAGACGAATAAGCCGGAGATTTGGGAATGACTCACCATAGTTGGCCAGTTGACGGAAAATGGATGGGACCGCATGAAAGATCGTGATCCGTTCCTGCTGGACCCAGGAGGCGATGTTGCTCAGGCCCTCCCCATCGAGGTCAAAGGGATACACCGTGGCCCCATTGAGCAAGGCACCGAAAATGGTGGAGACGGTTCCGCTGAATGTGTTGTGTTGCACGAGACTCATGCGATCTTCCGGGGAAAAGGCGAGGCTGTTCGTATAGCGCATGACGTTATGCAGCACGTTTCGGTGGGTATCCATCACGCCTTTTGGCGAGCCGGTGGATCCGGAGGTAAAGTAAATGTATGCGGTTGCCTCGGGTGCTATCTGGAGGTCAAGGTTTGCTCCGCTCAGATCCGCTCCGAGCTTTTCCGCATTAATGACTCGAAGAGAGCCGGATATCGATCGTTCAGCCATCGCCATATGGCGATCGTCCGCCAACACCGCCGAAGGTTGTAGATCTTTTAGGGTCTTTTCCAACAGGAATTCCGGTTGTCTTCCATCGATCGGCACATACGTTAAGCCGGCTTTTAGGGTGGCAAGAATTGAGACGATCAGAGTGATGCCCTGATTCATAAGGAGGCCGATGGGGAGGGTTTGTCCTGGAGAGCAGGGGGGTAAGAGACGTGCAAGCTGATTAGCCGTCTGATTTAATTCTTCATAGGTCACCCAAATTTCTTGAAATTTTACTGCCGGTTTTTTCGAATACTCCCGAGCCAGCTGCTCAAATCGCTGAGGGATTGATTGGTGGATACCCTGTTTGGGGAATTCCACAAATGAGAGGGAGGCACGATACTTTTGGGGTACCAGCATGTCGTTCGCGCTTGGGATTGTTGGAATGAGTAGAAATATTTAGCAAAAAAACTAGCAACAGGGCTGCAGACTGTCAATGACACGAATTACGGGGTTTTCATTGGGATCAATTTCAATCAGGCAATCGAAATCCGTTGGATTCGTGCCCCGACAGTGTTTCCAAGAATCAGAAGGCATTCCTGGCGATTCTAAATCAGGCGAAAAACTGAGGTTTGTTCATATTCATGCGAGTTCGTTTAACTCCGATATTGTTAAGCCAGGCCTGGAGACATGAGGGATCAGATGAAATGTGTGACCTATTTCGTTTCTTTTTCCGGTTTATCCATTATTGCTACCCCAATTTGAAGGAATACAAAGCCCAAAGGATTCTGAGAAGGAATTAGTAAGAAATGGAGACCTCACCTGTGAGTTCTGATTGGCTGCTTTCACTGCCTAAGGTTGAGCTGCACATGCATTTGGAAGGCAGCTTAGAACCCGAGTTAATGCTCGAGCTCGCGCGACGAAATCATGTAGCCCTTCCCTTCGATTCCGTGGCCCATGCTCGTGCGGCCTATGAATTCAAGAATTTGAATGATTTCCTGGAAATTTACTACCAAGGAACGCTGGTATTACGAACGGAACAGGACTTTTACGATCTCACCTGGGCATACTTACAACGATGTCTGGCTCAAAATGTGATGCACGTGGAACCGTTTTTCGACCCTCAAACCCATACGGACCGTGGAGTGCCATTCGAAACCGTGATTTCCGGTATCTCTCGGGCCTTGGCTGATGGTGAGTCTGAGCTGGGCATTAGTAGCCAGTTAATCATGTGTTTTTTGCGCCATTTGAGTCAGGATGCGGCATTGCACACTTTGAGGGAAGCTGAATCTTTTCTTGATCACATTACGGGTGTCGGGTTGGACAGCTCGGAGTTAGGCCATCCGCCGGAAAAATTTAGTCAGGTCTTTGACAGGGCACGAGAATTGGGTTTGTTAACGGTAGCCCATGCGGGTGAGGAAGGGCCGGTGGAGTATATTCACTCGGCGATTCACCTTCTGAAGGTCTTGCGAGTCGATCATGGGGTTCGGGCTACAGAAGATCCGGAGTTGATGATCCATCTGGCCCGAACACGTTTACCCCTCACGGTCTGTCCCCTGTCTAATGTCAAACTTGGGATATTTAAGGAATTGTCACAACATAATATCTTGCGGTTGTTGGAAGCCGGCGTATGTGTGACGGTGAATTCTGATGATCCGGCCTACTTTGGAGGGTATATCACGGAGAATTTTTTGGCTTTAGCACACCATCTAGGGTTAACGAAAGCCCAAGCGATTCGTTTGGTTCAAAACAGTATCGAGGCAAGTTTTGCCAACCCACTCAGAAAAATGGCCCTGTATGATCAACTGGAGGCTCAGCATGTTACACCATGACTTTCCAGCTGAACACAAGTCTGCCTACCCGGTATTTCCTTCTTCTCATCGGTGAGATCTTTTCCTTTCACTCTGTTCAACCGGTTGTCGAACGCGGAATGACCCGGAATGCCGTCCCCCACGGCAGTCTTGAATAAAACTAGTCAGCCAAATTGATTGGGGCGAACGAGAAAGGGTTATTCACAAGAGGGAGGATCTTCGCGGGCGGCTTGGGCTTGCTCAAATATAGCGGTTGTGGCCTCGACGACATCTCGCGGTTCTTCCAGGACGTAGGTTAGTATATATTCGACATCGTGGGCGGTCAGTCCGTTTGACGGAGCGATAAACCGTTTGCGGGCGATTTTTCGCTCTTCGGGTTCATCCGGTTCATAGTAGCCGAGGAGTTCTCCCGATTGGACGGCTTGGGTTAATCGATCCCTCCATTGATCGATGAGGGCCGGTGTCCATTGTCCTTCGGCGGGTTTGCCTTGAAAGAGTTCGAGTTTTGTCCAGATCACCCATCCCACAAACACGGCCCAGGTTTCATTCAGGACTTCCCAGGAGTCTTGACCGGACAAAAATCGCAATTCGGTGGCGGCTTTGAGTTGGCGAATGGGATTGATGCGGACAAACCGATAGTGACAGGTCATTTGACTGTTCGCGAAATCTCGTACCCGTTGGTCGTCTTGGGTCAACGGTGTAGGGTGGTCCGTGGCATACAGATAATCCAGGTAGGCGTGGAGCAATTCGTGATAGAGCAGGGCCAGGTCATGATGGGTCATCCGGGCTAAGTCGGCCAAGACCCCACCGGCTTCATTAAAGGAGAGGCGCATGTTGAGGATCATGGTGTGATCTTCGGGGTGATATTCTGCGGCATAGGTGCGAAGGTCTTCGAAGGTGACCGTAACAAAGTTGGGATCGATGTGTGTGAGAAATTCGGTGGGAAGCCCCAAGGTGTCGGCCTGTTGGAGGAGTGCCGGCCAGGGATGCCTGGGGTTGGGCCGACTCGCTTTCGTATCCTCCATAGCCCAGGTGAGACTTCCGGGTATGCCTCCCCACAAACCCGCCAGCACGAGTCCTATCCACATCCAATTGTTGCTCCGATCTGTGTGCCTCACAACCTTACCTCCACGAATAGCCATAATCTTCTTCCACTAAACTCCATTGTTCCACGAATGATGAGGGGACGGGGTCCAGATACCGTGAGGGTTTGGAAAGAACCGACCCCGTCATTCTATCGTACACATTTATCGGGTAGGTAAGGAAGAGATGCTGTTGGGCACGCGTAACGGCGACATACAACAAACGCCGTTCTTCCTCCAGATCCTCTGGGGTGGTGAACGAATAGGAGGATGGGAATCGTCCATCCACTAACCAAATGACAAAAACGCAACGCCATTCCAAGCCTTTGGCCGAATGGATGGTCGAAAGGATCAGGCGTTCATCATCCCGATCGGGCGCCTCCACATCCACCACGCTTTCATTCGGTGGCTCGAGTGTGAGATCCGCTAAAAATTCATTCAGGTCAGGATACCGTTCCGCCATGACGGAAAGATGCTCCAGATCCCGAATCCGTTTGGGATAGTCGTCATACTGGTCTTTTAAGAGGGGCAGGTAATACTCCAGCATTTCCCCGAGCAGTACGGCGGGTGATAACGGTTCTTCCGTCAATTGTTCCAAGGTGGCAGCGAGGTGACGCAAACCCGCAGCTGATCGTCCTGATCCGGTTTTTAGGGGCTGATAGTGGCCATGAGCTTGTAGGATTTGCGTGATCAGATCCCGAGCTTTTTTTGGCCCTACTCCGTCAAGGAGGAGCAGGAGACGATTCCAACTTACCGTATCCAGCGGATTGTGAATCACTCGTAGGTGTGCCAGCAGATCCTTGACATGGGCCGTTTCGATAAACTTAAATCCGCCCCGTTTAATGAAGGGCAGATTGCGTTTGGTCAGTTCCAGTTCCAGGTCAAAGGCATGAAAGCTGGATCGGAACAACACCGCGATGTCATCCAGTGCCAGGCCCTCCTCCCGCAGTTCCAGAATTTTTTGAGCGATGAATCGGGATTGGGCATTTTCCCCCATGGCCTGAACGACGCAAGGTAACGGGCCTTCTTCTTTTCGGGTAAACAGGGTTTTGCTGTATTTCTCCGGAGCCGCTTCAATGAGCTTATTGGCCAATTGCAGGATGGGCTGAGTACTGCGGTAATTCTCTTCTAATTTATAAATAGTGGTGCCGGGAAATAATTCGGGAAATTCCATGATGTTGCGGAACGTGGCGCCGCGAAACGCATAAATCGATTGCGAGTCGTCTCCCACGACCATGACGTTCTGATGGGTGGCCGCCAGATTTCGGACCAGCGCAGCTTGGAGTCGGTTGGTGTCCTGGTATTCATCCACCAAAATGTACCGGAAGGTTTGGCTGATGAGTTCTCGTGTGGGTTCATCCTTGACCAACAATTCCAAGAGTTTCACCAGTAAGTCATCGTAATCCACTAATTGGCGCTGTTGTTTGGCCGATTCATAGGCCGTCTGGAGCTTGGTGAGTTCGGCGAGGTAATTGCCAAAGTGGGTGTAGTCATTCAGGACGACGTCTTCGAGACTTTCCAGGGTGTTCGCGGTTTTACCGAACATTTCTGCGATGGTGTGTTTTCGGGGAAAACGTTTGCCCAGTTCATTCAGGCCTAACTGTCCGCGCAACAGGCTCAGGAGATCTTCAGAATCTCCTCGGTCCAGAATGGTAAACCCGGGTTCTAAGCCGACGGGGTGGCCATACCGTCGGAGGAGAATATTGGCCACGGAATGAAACGTCCCACCACTGACTTGTTGGCTTCTTAGGCCAATGAGCATGCCCACTCGCTCCAACATTTCCTGGGCGGCTTTTCGGGTGAAGGTCAATAACAGGATTGAGCTGGGGGGAATGCCCAGATCGATCAAGCGGGCCACTCGATAGACCAACGTTCGGGTTTTCCCGCTCCCCGCCCCGGCGATGACCAGGGCCGGGCCCTCGACGGCTTCGACGGCGGCCAGTTGCTGAGGGTTCAATTCCTCCGCGTAGTCGCGGGAAAGCTTCGGTGGGGCCGATTCTTCCACCGGACGTTTGAGTACGTAGACTTTTTGACTGGCTGAAGTCGAATCCATGAATTCCGGTGGCAGGGATGGCTGGGAGTGTGCAGTCCGGTTTGGGGCGTCGTTTTTTCCGTTTGCCGTGTATAGCATAGGCTGGAGTAGGTTGCAAAGTGGAACGGAACGGGGGTTTGGACAGCTCTGGAAATGCTCAGTTATAATTGCCTCTTTAGTGATGGGTGGAGACCTGCAGACTCTTCCTGTTGCAAACCACCCAGTGGGGAGTTCCTTCTCATGGGAAATTCCCGGATGTCTACGCATATGCGGGTATTTGGGGTGGTGGAAGGTTTTTGATGTTTCCGGTCGGATGGTCAGCATCCGTTTGGTGTGAGAACTTATTGAACTGATAAAGGATATGAGCGATGGCACAGCACCCAGCCGACAATTTTGATGGGGTCTTGAAGGACCTGACACATACCATGATGAGCGTGGCCCGTGAATCGGTGAACCTTATCAAGCGTTCGGATCAACAACATGCGATGAAACTCCAACGGCGACAGGAGTGGGACATCTATTTGGAATTTTTACGGATGCTCTTTAACCTGGTCGATCGGCTTTCCGCTTTTCATATTCCCATTCAAGCTCAACGTGATTTTATGAATAGTTTGGAAGATTCGGTCGCGCATGAACTCAACACGGTGCTGGCTCCTTCTTTGAGTGCCAGCGAACTCGACGATATGGCGGTGACCTTGTCCGTCGGCCAAACCGTAGCCGAGAGCCGGGAAATTTATGAAAAATTCAAGTTTGTGGTGACCGATCAAACCAAAGAGCGGGATGAATATTTTCAGTTTTTTGCGGAGCGGGTTTCTTCCAAAGCTGGGGCGGCCGGGAAAAAAGAAATTGTCTCGGCGGCCTTTTTGTGCGGAACGGCCGTCATTCCTGCCTTCAACACGCTCTTCCAAGATGCGTTCAAACCCAAACAGGACCCGCTTCCCATGCCTACTCCTGAAGCGTCCGAATCCTCTCCTGCTTCAGAGTCTACCGATCAGACGGATACGGCTTCAGCGCCTGAAGGTACCACCGGGAGCAATTTTATTAAACTCATTAGTGTGGTCTCCAAAGCGCAAGGCGAGGAGGTGGAAACCTGGTGGGGGCTGCATCCACAATTCCGTCGGGATCTTCCACAGAATGAAGCTAAGGAATTATCGAAACATATGAATCGTGTGACCCGGATCGTCGGGGAACGGTTTTCCGTTGTTGTTTCGTTAGCGCAAGCGGAAACCAACCCTCCTGAATCAAACCAACCCGTGGGGAATGCTTAACTCCTCCGTTATTCGTTCTTGTCGGGGCTTTCCTTGAATACCACCAGCGCGACAGGGGGGTACCTCTTGAGAGGGGGGCATCCCATCGCATAGAAGGATTGGATCATCCATGACTAATCAACATCCCGTACTTCCTTCCGAGTTCACGAATTTATCGGAATTAGCCCATAATTTATGGTGGAGTTGGTCTCCTCAGGGTCGTGAGGTGTTTTCCTCTTTCGATCCCACGCTGTGGCGATTAACCTATCAAAATCCCATGAAGCAGATGCAAGAAATCGATCCTCATCGTTTGGAAGTCCTTCGTGAGGATATGGTGTTTCTGCGGCGCTATCAGGCCGCCATGACCGCTTTTCGGGCCTATTTAGGCGATCACGGGCATTGGTTTGGCACCACCTTTCCTCAGTTAAAAGATCGTACGATCGCCTATTTTTCTGCGGAATTTGGGTTAGATCGCTCCATTCCCTTATACAGCGGGGGCTTGGGCATCTTAGCGGGCGATCATTTAAAAGAAGCGAGTGATTTAGGGGTACCCCTTGTGGCGGTGGGTTTCATGTATAGCCAAGCGTATTTTCGACAGGCCATCGACACCAATGGATGGCAAGAGGCGGTGTATGACTCCGTGGATCCCCTCCTGATGCCCATCGATTTGGCCCGAACGCCTGCCGGGGATATCGCCAAAATTCACGTGCCCATCGGACAACGGGACGTGACGTGTCTGGTCTGGCAGATTTTGGTGGGTCGTGTTCGGTTATTTTTGCTCGATACCGATACCCCCGAGAATACTCCGGACGATCGCAGCTTATCGGCTCGCCTCTATGGTGGGAATCAGCATACCCGGCTATGCCAGGAAATGTTGCTGGGAATTGGCGGTGTGCGTGCGCTTCGAGCTTTAGGTCACCATCCAGACGTGTGGCATGCCAATGAAGGCCATCCGGCCTTTCTGTTGATTGAACGTCTTGGAGAATACGTGCAACAGGGTTTGTCGTTGGAGGAAGCGGCGAATCAGGTCCGGGGGAATACGGTTTTCACCACTCATACCCCCGTCCCGGCCGGACATGATGTGTTTCCCCTGGGTTTAATTCGGGAACATTGTCACTGGTGGTGGGAAAGGTTGAATCTGACTGAGACGCAGTTTATGGAATTGGGGCGACATCCGGATTTTTCTCCCGACCAATTTCATATGACGGCCCTCGCGATTCGGTTGGCGGGGTTTGTGAATGGGGTGAGTCAGGAGCATGAATTGGTTTCCCGGAATATGTTTCAGGTGTTGTGGCCCGAACGAGCGATGGAGGATCTGCCCATCCAGAGCGTGACCAATGGGATTCATGTGCCGACCTGGATTGCGGACGAAATGGATGAGTTATATGCCAAGTTTTTGCGACCTGATTGGCGTGACCACTGCGATAATCCCGCGATCTGGCAACCGGTGCTGGGGATCCCCGACGAAGAGTTATGGAACGTGCGACAGGGATTGAAGCGGAAAATGCTGAACTTCCTCCGTCAACGAGGGCGCCTGGGCTGGTCTGAAGGCACGCTGGATCCTATCCAGGTGCTGGCCGGTGGGGCGTTGCTTGAACCTCGTCCGCTGACGCTTGGGTTTGCCCGCCGCTTTGCCACGTATAAACGTGCGACCCTGCTTTTTTCCGATATGGACCGCCTTCGAACGCTGCTGTTAAATCCTTGGCGGCCGGTCCAGGTTATTTTTGCGGGGAAAGCTCATCCGGCCGATCATCCCGGACGGGACCTCATTCGACAAGTGTATCAATTTGCGAAGGCCCATGATCTAGGCGGTCACATTGCTTTCGTCGAAGATTATGATATGCATGTGGCCAAGTATTTGGTTCAAGGGGTCGATGTTTGGTTGAATAACCCACGCCCTCCTTTGGAGGCCAGTGGGACGAGTGGCCAGAAAGCTGCACTCAATGGAGTCCCCAACCTGAGTGTGTTGGATGGGTGGTGGAAAGAGGGCTTTGACGGCAGCAATGGGTGGGCTGTCGGAGCCCCGGTTGTCGCCGATAAGGACGGTGAGCAGGACGTTCGTGACGGGGAAGGTTTGTATCGTCTCCTGGAGGAGGAGGTCATTCCGTTATATTATGATCGAGGTGTCGATGGAATTCCTCACGGGTGGTGCGGTGTGGTGAAACAGGCCATTCGCACCATCGCTCCCCAATTTAGTGCGCGACGGATGGTGAAAGAATACGTCAACCGTGCCTATACGCCGTTAATGGCCAACCCTGTGCCGGTGCAGGAAGAAAAGTTGGCCTAATTCTTTTCGACTTATTCTCCCCAGTTCCCCTTGCCTCTGATCTCGGGTCGGGTTCCACCAGGAACCGGAACGGGAGGGGAAGCCGCTTGTTCGAATAAAAAGTGAGTGGTACCATAATGAACAGAGAAATCGTTCATCCCCATCGTCTTGGGGCCTTCCTCTTTCAGCCCGTGCGCCGACAGGATTGTTTGCCATGGGCCATGTCAGAGCCTAACGAGCTGAGGTCAATGCCCCCTTTAAACTTGGCGAGGTAGCCCATGAAAATCATCCGATGGATCCTGCTCTTCGGTGTCGTGTTTGGGTTAGGCTATTTTACGGGCCAACAACCAGAGGTGGTGAAACAGGCTTTTCAAGACCTGTCCGGGGAAGTTCTTGAAAATACGATTGGGCTTGACCAAGGGACCCAGTTGAAGGGCCAATTACTGAAGGCGAAAGAAGGATTTTTAGAAGGGAAATCCTACTTACTGGAAAACCGAGCCACCGAGGCGTCTTGGGAATTGGAACGGGCGGTTGGGCATTTGGACCAGGCCATGAAAATCGATCCTGAAGGTCCGATGGCTCAAAAAATTGATAGCGTGAAACTCAAGATGCGGGAGCTTCAACAATATCTCGCCGAAGGCCAACCTTTGCCTCCCCACATCTTAGAAAACCTTCGGGAAATGTGGAAATCGGTTCTTCCCTAACGGGGGAACGGTTAGGCATTCACTTCTTGTTTTTTCCAGGCTGACAACATTCGTTCGATACGAAGCCGAACGACGAGATCGGGATCCTTCAGGAGGGGCTTAACCGCTTCTCGACCCCGTGGATCTCCGATTTTTTCGAGGGCTGCCGCAGCGGACAGACGAGAGAACCAATCCGAATCCTGGAGCCGTTCGATCAGTGCGTCCACGCAACTCGCGTCTTTAATTTCTCCCAGGGCGAGGATAGCCTGTTTGCGAATGACTTCATCTGGATCTTTTAACAGTTCCAAGAGCCGGGCGATGGCAGGTTTCCCCAGCTCGGCCAAAGCCCAGGTGGCGTCATCTTTAAATTCGTCACTACGCAACAGCGAGATTAAAGGGTCCAGCACCCGCTCGTCATTGATTTTTCCGAGCGTTTTAATGGCAGGCTTTCTCGCATCATAATCTCGGACGTAACGCAGCAAGAGCTCGACTGCCGGGGAACCAATCATCGCGAGGGCTTCTATGGCCGCTTCCCGGACTTGCCAGTCTCCATCACGGAGACATTTGACGAGCGGCTCGATGCAGCGCTCATCTCCCATTTCTCCCAGGGTGATCACCGCTTCACGCCGGGCCACCCAATCGGATTCATTTAAGAGATCGATTTGGATGTCGATTTCATCTTTGACTTGTTCTTCAACGAGCTCTTCTTCTGGTTCTTCGCCTTCCCCTTCTTCGGCCGATGCGACCGTCTCCGTACTTTCCTCGTCCGTTTCCGACGTGACCGCTTCGGCTATTTCATCAACCAATTCATCCTTGGGTAACGGATCTTTGCCTTCGAGGGACACGAATTCTGATTGATCGGAAAATTCATCATCAATATTATGTTCTGGGTCTTTCATGATGGACTCCTCATTGGTGTTACCGTGTGTTTTATCTGAATTTGGGTTAGGTGGCCGCCGGTGCCTCAGGCTTTTTCATTCGATTTTCCTCGCGTTGGCGCGATCGAATTTTTCGCTGGACCCGTTTGAGATGCTTTTTTAACGCGCGAACGGGTGAACTCCCTTCGGAATGTTCAGCGGCCGTGGTCACGGCTTTGACTTTTTTCAAAAGGGCGGCAGCATCTTCCTGGAGCGAGCGTCGTTTAGCCATGGGACAAAGAATCTCCTCTCAATAGTCAATGATGAAAATATTTCCGGGGAATGGGTCCCTTCCCTGATTGAGTCTAGTCAAGGGGTTCGAAGGGTGTCAACGGCGAAAGAGATGGCGGAGGGCCTTATGAGGGTTTTTCATGAAAAACCCCCGCTGAGCCTGGCTCAGCGGGGGTTCGTGAGGAGTTTTATCCTCAAGAAATCCTTATTTCTTACAGAAGCTCCGTTCGTAGGCGATAATTTTCCAGCCTTCTTCCTCGCTGATGGTGGCGGGGATGAGCGGAACCATTCCGGTCCCAGGGCTTCCGTTTTTGATCACCCACATCAATTCACCATCTTTCCGCTTCTTGTGGAATTTGCAATTGGTGAAATTGCGGGGACCTGGGTTGAGGACTTTTCCGGCAGGACCATTGCCGTCACCGTCTTTTCCGTGACAGTTAACGCAGGTGCCTTTCCCCTCAAACAAGGCCTTCCCCTCGGCCACGATTTCGGCTGAGGCTTTGCTAGCTTTTTTGTACAGGGGCGATTTGTCCTTTTTGGCTTTGGCCCGTTCTTTAGCCGGGACTCGAGGTTTCAAAGGATCTTTTTCAGGGCCGGCAATAGCCAGGCCCGAAGTCAGGAACATGGCAGCGGTCAGCATTCCGAGCATTTTCATCGAAAACTTCATGTAAGCCTCCTGGGTTAAACTAAAGTTGATGAGAGCGTGATAACCCCCTTGGGGTAAAGTTCCTCAACCCCTTGGTAACCGGGTTTATTTTCCAAATGTTGTGTTGTGAGGGGGAAGGGACATGAATGACATCCCTTAACTACCCAAACCCATCTATCATATCAATGAAAAATTTTGACTGTCAAGAATAACCCATTTCCCAGAAAGTGTTGGAAAATTAGGAGATATTAGAAAAATCTTGAGTTGAAAATGTGCTCAAAATTCTCAAGGTCCGGGGAGCCTCAAGAAATCCCATCGCTCCATGAAAATGGAAGGCTAGGAACCCAAGTGAATATTCCGAATCACCTGTCCGGGTTTGCCAAAGGGACCTTGTGCTTCTCCGTTTAGGTGGATGATCACCCCAGCGGCATTACCCAGCGTGAGTAGAAATTCCTTTTTTGCTGTCCATGAAATTCGTTGGCCGGGTTGGAGCAGGGCTTCTTGTGGATCTTCCTTGTCGGATTGCACGACGACCCAGGTAAGTTGGGTGGCCTCAATTTCTAAGACCTGTTGGGCATCACCCACCGTTTCGGTTTCCATGGGAGAGGAGGGAGGACCTGAGCTGGCTGTCGGTGGGGGAGAAGAGTCTAGAGGAGGTGTCGTGACCAGGTCGGGAAGTGTATCGGGCAATTCGTTGGTAGGGGTAGAGGGCCCCAATCCGGTGGACTCAGGTTCAGAAGGTGTCATTTCAACGGGAGGGTCGGCCACCGGAGTTTCAGGTGTTGGGAGTTCCTCAATGGTTTCTGAGATGGGGATCTCGAGAATCTCCTGCGGAACTTCTTGTTGATCGGGTAACCAATACCAGAGCATGGCGACGGCGCCGATGAAGAGAATGGCGACAAGGTTCCAATTAAAGGTCCTTCGGTGGGCCGCCTCCAAATTAACCTGGACATGCTGTTGTTCTTGTTCGGTTTGGTCGTAAAACCTGCCAGACGTTTCTAGAAAGTGTTGCAGGATGATCTCTTCATCCAACCCCAGCACTTTGGAATATGATCGGACGAACCCTTTCACGAACACCTTGGCTGGCAGGCTCGCAAAATCTTCTCGTTCAAGAGCTTCGAGATGCTGGACTGGGATTCGGGTTTGAGTCGCGACGTCATCGAGGGAAAATCCCTTTCCCTCGCGGGCCCGTTGAAGGGATTCTCCAAAATGATCCTTGGTCGGCCCTGAGATCTGTGTGCCCTCTTCCGGCATAGGGTATGACACTCGGTGGTTAGGTTAACTCTTCAAAATGCGTTAATTGTTTAAACGACTGAAACCGCGCGTCGATTTCTTCCCTAGTCAGGTGTTTCAGCCGGTCGAGGCTAAACGCTTCGACGTTAAACGAGGCCATGACGCTTCCAAAAATGATGGCCTGACGAAGCCCCGCTTCGGAATAATTGGCTGAGGACGAAAGATAACCCATAAATCCCCCCGCAAACGTGTCGCCTGCTCCCGTGGGGTCTTTAACCACTTCTAGTGGATAGGCAGGGGCTCCAAAAATCCCGTCTTTATGAAACATCAGGACTCCATATTCCCCACGTTTGACGATGAGTGTTTTAGGGCCACGGGACAAGATGCGCCTGGCCACTTGGACCAGGTTGGGGTCCTCTCCAAGGTCACGGGCCTCCCCATCATTGATGATTAAAATATCGATATGTTCCAACACTTTCCACAGTGCGTCCCGTTTGCCATCGATCCAGAAATTCATGGTGTCGCAAGCGACGACGGAGGGACGTGTGACCTTATTGAGGACATCGAGTTGAAGTTCGGGGTCGATGTTTCCCAAAAATAACGCGGAGGGAGTTCGGTAACTGTCTGGAATTTTTGGGCGAAACGTTTCTAAAACATTGAGATGTGTTTCCAACGTCTGGGCTTCATTCAATTGATAGGAATACTCACCCCGCCAACGAAAAGTCTTGCCCGGACGTCGTTCGAGTCCTTCCAGATCAATTTTTCGACTTCGCAGAAATTCCAAGTGGTCTTCGGGGAAATCTTCCCCTACCACGGCGATTAAATTCACGTCCGTAAAAAAACTGGCTGAGGTGGAAAAGTAGGTGGCGGATCCCCCTAAAACATCCGAAGCTTCCCCAAATGGTGTGCGAACCGAATCAAACGCCACCGAACCGACGACTAACAAATTTCCCATGTTATGACCTTTTCCTTTTTTGACTGGATGTGGATAATTGTCGCTGTAACAGGATGCCATACCGCTTTCGCAGGGCTGGAGAAATGTGGGTTAACGGCGTAATGACCGCATGCTCTAAGGCCTGTTGACACAGGCACGGTCCCAGAGTTTTGGTCGCAGGCAAGGCATTCGTCAAAACTTCCTTCGCTTTTTCTACGTTTGTTCTCATGAGGTCCAATATGGCCCCAACAGATACCGCTTCCTCGGTTTCATGCCAACAATCATAATCCGTCACGAGGGCCAAGGTGGCATAGCACATTTCCGCTTCACGGGCGAGTTTGGCTTCTGGAATATTGGTCATCCCAATTACGTCCACTCCCCATTGACGATACAGGAAGGATTCGGCTCGTGAGGAAAATTGAGGTCCTTCAATACAGAGATAGGTGCCCCCTCGATGAACCTTGACCGCGACCTTCCGGCTGGCCTTGTGTAACACCGATGCTAGGGCGGAGCAAATGGGATCGGCAAAAGCCACATGGGCCACAATTCCTTGGTCGAAAAACGTGTTGGGTCGTTGCGTGGTCCGATCAATGAATTGGTCGGGGATCACGAAATCTCCCGGGCGTGTCTTCCGTTTCATACTGCCTACCGCACTGATGGAAAAGATGCGTGAGACACCGAGGGATTTGAGAGCATGGATATTGGCCCGATAATTGATCCCTGAAGGAAGCACATGGTGCCCACGCCCATGCCGTGCCAAAAAAGCCACGTTCACTCCCTGGAAGGTGCCCACCCGAATGATATCCGAGGGGGTGCCAAACGGGGTCGTCACGCGATGGTCTTGGACTTGATTGAGGCCTTCCATCTGGTACAACCCGCTTCCTCCAATGATGGCGATCTGAGCTTGGGGTCGTTGATTTTTTCTTACAGCTAGAGGCATTATCGATTCCTCGCGGGACAGGTTCGAGCCTGTTTCCTCTGAAGTAGTGTCAGAATGTTCATGTGATCCTCATGACGGTTCGAATTTGGGTCTATAAAATTTAAATGAGAAAGCGCCCGAAAGTGGATACCCTGCTTTCTGGACAAAGATAAAGATAATTCCGAGGAAAGTGGTCTCATGTGATCAGTTGGTTCCTTAATTGACACAGGATTTGGAGATTGGGCTGGGGGATGTTTCCGGTTGGGCAAGAGGCGCAGGCAGCGTTTCAAGAAATTCTTGAATGTGCTGGATAATTTGCCTGGCCGCTCGGTCGGGAATGTCCGAATCGGAAACGGTTAGCCATCGAATCCCCGGTTCTTTCCGAAACCAGGTCATTTGTCGCTTGGCAAAGTTCCTCGTATCTTTCTTTAACAGCTGAACCGCGAAGTCATACGAATATTCGCCGGCCAAATACCCGGAAAATTGCCGATACCCGAGCCCTTTCATCGAGGCTAAACTGCGGGAAAACCCTTTGTCTAACAGGTCCTGCGTTTCTTGAACCAATCCTTTCTCGATTTCCCATTCTACGCGCGTTTCGATGCGACGATAGAGAGCCTGCCGTTCCATGGTAATCCCAATTTGCAAAAACGGATAAGGCGATTCTTTAAATTGGTGTTGTTGTTGAATTTTGGAAAGGGGCGTTCCCAGTGTCTGGTAAACTTCGAGCCCCCGGAGAATTTTCGGCTGATCGTGAGGATGGAGCCGTTGGGCTAAATCTGGGTCAACTTGCTGCAATCTTTCATATAAAAAATTTCCTCCGTGTCTTCGGTTGGCTTCGGTCAGTTGTTTTCGAACGGACCAATTGGCTGGAGGGCTGGGGCACAACCCTCGTAACACCGCCCGAATATACAAACCCGTTCCGCCTACGATGAGGGGAAGCTTCCCTTCAGCATGTAAGCGAGAAATTTCTCGAATGGCTTGTCGTCGAAAATCTCCAACATTAAAGGATTGATCCGGGGCGACTAAATCAATCAATCGATGAGGAATCCCTTTTTGCGCGTTCCCTGTGGGTTTATCCGTGCCAATATCCATGTTTCGATACACTTGACGGGAATCCGCGGTCAAAATCTCGGTTTGGAAAAACTTGGCCACTTCAATGCCTATGCGACTCTTGCCGATGGCGGTTGGTCCCATGATAGCCACGACAGGGTTTTGCGTTGAAGTGGATGTTGGTGGGGATGAAGACATGGGGCTTTAGGCTTTTTGGGGTGTCCGGGAGAAAAGGGTATGAAGTTCTTCAAATGTGTGTCGAATGGCCACCCGGCGTCCATGGGGACAGGTCATCGGGAACTTTTCGCTGGCCCAATCCCGGAGCAAGGTTGCGATTTCTGGCTGTGTCATGATTCGGCCGGCTTGCACCGCACTTTGACAGGCCATGGTCGCGAGGATTGGCCTGATCAACCCGTTCAAGGCATCTGTCGACCGCCATTCAGAAAGTTCGTCCAGCAGTTCCAGGATGAGGGGACCCATGGCTACGGAACCTAACAGAGCTGGGACCGACCGAATGACAAAGGAGGAAGGGCCAAAGGGCTCGATCTCCAGTCCCGTATGATTGAACACTGGGATCCATTCCTGTAATAACGCTCCTTGGTGGGGAAGCAGGTCGATCGTTTCGGGTATCAGAAGTTGTTGTTGCAGAAGACGTTGTTCATTCCATGCCCGAAGGAGTCGTTCAAAGAGGACCCGTTCATGAGCGGTATGTTGATCAATGACGAATAGGTCCTCATTGATTTGTCCCAGTATATAGGTGTGATGAATTTGCCCCAACGGTGTTACCTCAATAGTGGGTTCCTGAGTCGTGTAGGGTTCAAGCGGTTCTTGAACAAAAAGAGAAAAATTGGCGGGATAGTTTGGTTGGCTTTTGCGAATAGGTTCTGAATTGCCTGCGGGAGGAACTTGTGTGACCCCCAGTGTAGAGGGGGTCGGGGGTGAGGAAGGGCGCGCCGTAGTGGCCTCGGTATTGGGGTTATCCTGCAGGGGATGAACAGCGAAGGGGGAGTTGCCAAAAAACACCTGTTTAATAGCACGGAGTACCGCAGCATGAATCACTTCCGGATGGGAAAACCGGACCTCTCGTTTTGTCGGATGAACGTTTATGTCTATAGCCTGAGGATCCAATTGGATACACACGATAAACTGTGGATGTTTCCCTTTGGCTAGGAAAGATCGATACGCTTCATAGATGGCATGCGAAATGGTTGTGTTTTTGATGGGACGAAGGTTCACGAAAATTTCCTGTGGCGTTCGAGTCGTTCGAGCATGATTGGGACTGACGGTAAACCCCGTGATCCGAAGGCCGCTCGCTCCATGATCGATAGGAAGATAGCGTTCCAAAAACGTGGACCCGTAGATTTGCAGTAATCGATCTTGAGTTGATGGAACGGCCGGATACTCCAGGACCTTTTGTTGGTGGTGCATGAGTCGAAAATGGACCTGGGGATTGACCATCGCGGCTTGTTGCACCACATAGCAGATTTTCGAAAACTCGGTGGTGACGGTCTTTAAGAATTTCAATCGTCCGGGGGTATTAAAAAAAAGATCACGGACTTCGATCTGGGTCCCTGGTGAGCCCGCCCATTCTTTGACTTCCCAATGTTCTCCTCCCTGGGAAAATGTTTCCATTCCCACCGAGGCATCAGTGGAAAGGGTTCGAAGATGCATGCGGGAGATTGAAGCGATACTAGGAAGCGCCTCTCCCCGAAATCCCCGGGTGGTTAGTATATGTAAATCCTCTTCGGTTCGGAGTTTCGAGGTGGCGAAGCGTTGGCAGGCCAGTTGGGCATCGGTGGCATTCATGCCACACCCATTATCTATCACTCGGATGGTTCGCCGTCCCCCTTCCTCAACTTCAATGGTGATGAGAGAACTTCCGGCGTCCAAGCTATTATCGATTAATTCTTTAATGACCGAGGCTGGTCGTTCGACCACCTCCCCCGCGGCAATTCGACAGGAGATTTCCTCCGGAAGCACCTGAATTTTCCCAGATAGTTGTGAGGGCATGAGAGCTTGGAGAAAGAGGGCTACCGATGGGCTTTGGGGGTGAGAAGGAATTCCAACCGACTCAAGACAATCCAGCTTTTTTAATTTGTTCCTTGGCGTTAGCGGCTTCTGGGGAATCTGGGTAATCTTCGATTATTTGATTCCACAATTCCTGAGCTTGGGTCGGTTGGTCGGTTTCAAGCATAATCTGTCCAAGGGCAAAAAGGGCTTGGATCCGATATTTGTTATTGGGAAAATTGCTGACCACAAATTCCAGGGCTTGTTTAGCCGGATCATATTGTTTTTGAAAATAGAAGGACTGTCCGAGATAATAAAATGCTGGAGGTGTGAGGGCGGTTGCGGGGTAATGTTTGACAAATCGGCGAAAGGCAATGGAGGCATGGTCATAATTTCCATTCAGGTACACTTTATAGGCTGAACGAAACGCTGTGGCCTCATTTTCAACATCTGGATTTTGAGGGGACGGTGCCTCTACCCCTGAATCTTTGGGAGATGTTTCCGAAAGAGATTCCGTAGAGCTCGTAGGGGGAGGGGTGGTGGTCTGCATGGCCCGGGAACGGGGGCGATGAATCATGTTATCGATCCGCCCTTCTAAGGCTTTCACCCGAATGGAAAGATCCTGATCACGTCGTTGGGTCGATTGGCGGGTTTGATCGATTTGCTCTCGAAGCTTGGAACCCGTGCGTTCCAGTTTATCTAGCAGATGTCGAGTATCTAAATTGGCCTCTTCTTCCGTTTTGATCAGCTCTCCGACGAGGAAATCATGCTCGTCCAATTGGGATTCTATCGCTCCTAATCGATCTCGAGTTTCTTGTTCAAACTGTTGCGTGTTTTTTTGTTGCAGGGCTATGGCTTGGACCTGTTCCTGAAGGTCGGTCAAATTCGGTTCTGAGGCGCAGCCCCCATTGATGGCTATCACGGCAATGAGAGGAAAATAGGTTTGATAAATTAATCGCATGGTCTGTTGATTACTTAGGAAAATATCCTTTTTTCGGCTGAAATTCTTCCAATCTCACTATTCTATCAACTTTCCTAAAGTTACGAAAAGGGGTAGGTTCTGGGTACCGGATTCCAATAGCCCGTATCTCCAATTCTCAATCCGATACCAGGTTACTGGTTGGTTTTTTTGGCCTGTAATTGGTTCACCCGGTTGGCCAGTTGTCCTAAGCGATCTTCATGCTGGTCCACCCGCTCTCCCAATTTGGTCCCAATGGTGTTCACGATTTGGCGTAATTGGTCGAGTGTTTCAGTTAATTGATTGAGGTGTTGCAAATTAGATTGAGAGATATCCGCGGTATTTTGAACGGTTTGAAAGGTGGTAATTGCCTGGTTGAGGTTCTTTTCTTGGGCATCCACTCGGGCGTTTAATTTGGCACTCACGGTTTCCAACGCATCCGCCACTGATTTAATCCCAATATTAACCTCGCGCATATGGGTATTGGTGGCCTGGGCATCCGAATCCAGTTTGCCCACCAGGCCAGATTGATGGATTTCTAAATCCTGCAATCGTCCATTGATTTGTTCTATTGAGACCCGCAATTGATCGGCAAATTGGTTATTGGCTTCTAATTGGTCAACCTGCGTTTGAATGGTATCCGTTAATTGCTGGTAACCCTGAAGAGACTGGCTCAAGGTGGCTAACGAATTTTCTTGTTCCAGCAGTCGCCCGGAGAGGACTTGTTTGCTCGAATCCAGAGCCTGGGAGAGTGAGGTAAGGTTGGACGTGACTTTAGTCAAATGGTCTGAAGTTTTGCGAGTATTGATTTGCAATTGTTGAGTCAGTTCTGTTTGATGAGTTTCCAGCGCATTCATCCGTTCTGAAATTCGTCCCGCCTGTTGAATAATTTCGTCCCCTCGTTTGCCCAACAAGTTCCCCATAACGTCCTGAGCTTCCCGGAGTTTGACGACTGATTGGGACAGGTCTTGCATTTGGGTGGCATTGGCTTGAATATGGGTTCCCAGTGCATCGATATCGCTCTTTTGCGAATCCATTCGTGCGACCATTGGCCGTTGCCGTGCTTCAATGTCAGAAAGCAGTTGGGTCATGGCGGTTTTGACATCCTGTTCCAGGTAGGTCCGCAGCGCTTGAGTGTCAGCCGTCAGTTTCTCCTGCAGTGCGGTGGTTTGATCATGGAGACTGAGAAGGTCTGTCGTATGCTCGTCCAGCTGGGTTCCCAATGCCGTGGTGGAATGTTCTAACGTTTCTCCAATTTTGAGAATAGATTGTGAGAGTTCCTGAGACCGTGCGGTGAGTTGGCCGAGTTCTTGTTGGTGGGTGCTCAACTCTTGTTGATGCGTGGTGAGTTCCTGCCCTTGCGTATCCAGCTGTTGTTGTTGGGTGGCCAATAATTGTTGCAGGGTACCCAGTTCCTCCTGTTGAGTAGCCATAACCATTTCCAGGTTTTGAAAATTCTTGGTAAAGGCGTTCGATAAATCCGTTTCTGCCGTCGCGGCTCGTTGGCTTTCTTGTTGGATCGTGCCCCCCAACTCCGTAAGGGTAACCTTAAATTGCTCAAAGGCCTGTTGAAATTCAGTCATTTTTTCATTCAGGGCCAGGTTGTTGGCATCTATTTGTTGTGCCAATGCCTGGGTCACGGAATTGGTTTGTGATTGGGCGGATTCCAGTTGTGTCTTTTGGGTCCCAAGCGAGGATTGGATCGCGTCAATATCGGCGTGAATCGATGCCAATTCCGTCTGGTGAGTGGACTCGGAAGCCGAGAAATCTTTCCGTAGGTCTCGGATCTTTTTATCAGCGACTTCGAAGTTACCGTGCAGTTTGGTTAAATCCTGTTCCCGTAAGAGTTTTAATTGTTGATTGAGCGGCGCCAAATCACTTCGCATTCGCCTCATGTCCGCCTTTTGGGCCTCAATCAATTTCTGGGATTCGGCTATGGCCAATCGAGCCTCATCCACCTGCTGGCCCAACGCTTGTTTTTCAGACTTCAGTTGGCTAATTTGCAATTCCAGGTCTTTCTGGATGCGGGCCAAATCAGCTTGTTGCGCCACGCATCCCACTTCCAGCATTCCTAAAATGCAGATCCCGAACAACGAAAGTCGCGAGGGGAACGTTCTCCACCATTGCCGTCCTGCATGTATCTCCACGGTATTTCTTAATCCTCCATGAAATGGATGGGGGCTCCGAATTAGGGTTGTTGTACCAATAGATGTCCCCGACGATTGAGTTGGTGACAGACTTCTGTCAAATCCTGGCAAAAAGGCTTGTCTTTTCCGTAGGAAATTATTTTTAATCGTGAAGGGGCAATGCCCAATTGGGCTAAATAATCACGGATCGAGACTGCTCGTCGTTCCCCTAAGACCATGTTGTATGCTTGGGTCCCACGTTGATCCGTGTGGCCTTCGATAAGCAGGTGTGTAGACTCGTCGGCTTCCAACCATGCCAAATTTCGTTCCAAAGAGTTCTTTCCTTCTTGGGTCAGTGACCAACTATCAAACAGAAAAAAGATATCTTCTAAGCCTGCGGCGGCACTCGCGAGTTCTTCCCCCTGTATTCTATCGAGTTGATCTTGAAGGGAGTCTGAGGGGTTGACCTTGGCCACCACTAAATCCCCTGGAATGTGTTCCATCCCGTCCTGACCTTCTGTTGATCCCGTCGAATGAGCAAGGCCATCTGCCCCCTCATCAGCAGGGGCAGAAGTTGATGAGAATTGTAGATTGGACGATGAGCCATCATGGGTTTCAGAGGGGTCTGTACCAGCTAAGTCCAAAAAGGAGGAATTATCCTGGGACCCGTCAATGCTCTCTTGGCTTGAATCTCCTGAACTGGATTGGGTGGAGAAATCTTGGCCGGGAGTAAATGGGTTGGACGAATCTTTCTTGGCCAGCGATTGGGAAGATTGGTGATCTGCAGATTCTTGGTTTTGGGCCTCAAGCGTAGAAAAAGTGGGGTGATCTTGGCCTGTCCCATTCTTTCCTTGATCCAAGGACTCCGAGGGACTTGAGGATTGCCCAGATCCGGGAGAGTCTGAAGAAATTCCCTCAGTATCTTGGAGATTTGCGGTGGCAGTGTTTTCCAAAGAAGGCATTGGACTGTGAGAAGAATGGACGGGTTCAATGTTCGTGTTGGAGTCCTCAGAAGTCGAAGAGGGGTTTTGACCATCGATTGGTTGTCCAGCCAGCGAGGACTCGTCCATCGTTGAGTCCGATAATCCGGAGGTTTCAAAACTGAAGTCGGTTGGAATGGTGGTTTCCTCCGTCATTTCCTCACCCGGGGCACCGGAAGAGGTCGCTACGTGAACCCGTTTTTCACCGCAGCCTGAGAGTATCAAGAGCACGACACTCAACAGGGTCAACTGTGATAGATGTTGAATCGTGTGAAGCATACGGCAACTCCTTTTCTGGAATAACACTGATGTTGGTGCCTTATTGAGCTAACGGAGAAACGGTGACCAGGATGGAGAGCTCACATGCGCTCCCGCTGATGAAATCTTTTCTAACCCTTTCCCATCGCTGGTGATCATGTACAGTTGATTTTCGCCCCTTTTTGTAGAACTAAATATCAGGTGACGGCCGTTTGGAGCCCACGAGGGGGAGTCATCAATGCTTTGACCATGGGTAATCTGTTCCCTTAGCTCCCCATCCGGGCTGATGCGGCATAATTTAAATCCCTCCCCCGGAATCCGACAGACATATACGATCCAATCCCCTTTTGGGGACCACGCGGCCGCCGCATTATAGTCTCCCTCATACGTTAGCCTTCGGACGTTGGAGCCCGCAGCATCCATAATGTAGATTTGGGGGCGGCCTCCCCTATCTGAGGTGAAGGCCAGGTGTTGACCATCCGGGGACCATGAGGGAGACAAATCCGCGCTATGATGTGAGGTTAACTGCTTGGATTGCCTGGTGTCCAATGCCATGTGGTATAGGTCCGAGTTGCCGGTTTGATCCGCCGCATAGGTGATGGATTTTCCATCAGGGGAAAAGGTGGCGGTCATATTGAGACTGGCCGCGGGCACAAGGGTTTCTTCCTTGCCGGTGGCAAGTTCTCGGCGCACGATTTGTTGCTTGCGATCGCGGTAGGCGGTGAAAACTAGGAATTTTCGATCTGGGGACCAAGTTGGCATGACATTGAGATAGCCATCGGCGGTCACCTGCTGCGGGTCATACCCATCATAATCCATGACAAAAAGTTCACGTCCATTTCCCTTTTCCGCGACAAAGGCAATCTTGGTTTGAGCGATACCTTGTTCTCCGGTATACCGAAAGACTAGTTCATCCGCCCATCGATGAGCCATAAGTCGAATGAGGGAATCTGAGGTTTTTAAAGAAAAATATCGTTTTCCGGTCAGGGCCTCGTGATTTCCCGGATCAAAGGCGCACGCATCTAAAATGAGACCCTTAATGCCTGTAGAGGTCCCCCCCATGCCGACTCTTCCCCAGGTTGAAACCGTGACTTTTTGATAATGGGTGCTCAGATCTGAACCAAGGCTGACGCATTTGTTTTCAGAAAATTTTCCCGGGGATTTGGGGAGGTCCGGAAGGCTAAACACTTGTGACCGAATTAAATCACCTTTCAGAACTGATACGACTTGGGCACTAGCCGATTGAGGTAATTCTGGTGTTGGGTTAACCGATGGGAAGCTCATGACCCAAATAGGAATTTTTTGAAATTCCGAACGAGTCGCTTCTAGTTCAGCCTCTTGGCCCCATCCTGGAAGGGGGGCCAACAAGATTATTGCCCCCAGTAGGAGGGAATGAATACATGGGGAATGCGCCGACAGAATTTTCATGATAAGGCCATTATCCTTTTTTAATCTTTAATAAAGCGAAATCGTACATCAAAGAATGAGTCAGAGATATCTGGGGGAAAAGGAGGTAAAGGGTTAACGGCCTGAACAGCCCGTTTAGCTGCGGCATCATAATGAGAATGCCCTGAACTTTCGTCGATGAATACCCGAGAAATTTCTCCAGACCGGGAAATGCGAAATTTAAGCACCACCACAGGATTGCTGGCTAAAAGGGGCGGGGCTACCCATTGTCGATCGATGGATTCTTCCACCATCCCCAAATAACGATTTTTGCCGGGGGAAGGGGTGGAGGCCTGACCTTCGGGGGTTCCTGGAGTCGAGGGAACCTCCAATAATTGGAGTCGTTTTTTTAGGGATTCAATCGGAGCAACCTTAGGAATGGTTAACTTAGCGATTCGTTCATCGATTTCTGAGGGAACAGGCTCCTGTGGTGGAGAGGGAATGGGGAGAGGGGGAAGTGAAGTCATAGGTTTTTCTATGGGCCTTGGGGGACTTTGAGGAACCCTATTTATGGGTCTGCGCACAGGAGGCGCAGATTTGGGCGGAGTTGGTGGGGTCTTGGTTTCTGATTTGAGTCCCTCTAGGAGTTCCTTGACAGTATCAGTCATTTTTTTTGGCGGAGGTGTCGGTATCGGACGTGATTCCTTGATGGGGATGTCAGAGAGCTGAGGGGCGACTACCTTGGGAGTCTTCGCACTTTTTGGAGTTTGAGTGACTGCTGATGATTTTTTGGTTCGGGGAAGGGGTTTCACGGTAGGAGTGGAAATCTTTGGGAGCGATTGTTTCAAGGATTCTTGAATGTTGGGCTTTGGCTGAGGGGATATAGGTTGAGCTTCTTTTTTTGGTGTTTTGAATGACTTGATTTCAGTTAGTTCTGGCACCCTAGGCGTCGGCTTGATCCCCGGGTCTTCAGGTATGACTGGGGAGGCTTTGGGAGCTGGATTCTTGGCTGAAGCTGTCGGAATCTGTTTGCTCTGAGAGCGGGCCGGAGGAGGGGCAGCTTTTGGAATCTTGAGGGGTTGAGTAGGGTCTAATCGGCTGGGACGGGAAATTTTCGGGGGTTCGGAGGGTAATTGTAATTTCCCTAATATGGGTTCCGGAGAATCAGTTTTTAAAGTTTCTGCTGGCAAGGGGCTGGTGGCGGGGGATTCCCGTTTTTGAGGTATGACGATCGAGTCCAGCGCACCCCCGAAGGATTCCGAAAGACTTTCTGTGGCTGTTTCTGTCGATAACGGGGGTAACGTCTCTTCCACAGGCGTTTCAACGGCCGGGGCTAGAGCTTTGGGGGCTGGTTTGGATTGAACCACGGGCTTTTCAACGACAGGGGCCGGAGTTTGGGGAACGGGTTTTGACCGGACCACGGGTTTAGGGGCAGGTTGAGGTGGAGTTGGTTTGGTGATGGGTTGTGGTGTGGATTTTGGAGCGGATACGGGGGGTAAAGAAATTAATGCCACATCGATGGCTCGAAGAGGTTCCTCATTCGTTGATTGTATTCGCAGAAAAATAGCCATGATTAAGACAAGGGCATGGAACAAGGTTGAGGTCGCAATACCCCATCGAAACGTTGACCTTTCGGTAGAAATATCCGCTGTAAGCCCAAGAGAAATAAGGCTGGGGGATGCTGCATGTCCCATGAATAGGCAAACTTAGGGAGAGAGTCCAATTTTTTCGGCTTCGATCGTTTCAATTTTAGGCCCGGTGACCATCCCAAGGCGTTCGATTTTGGCACCTTTCACTTCATCCATGATTTTGACCACCGTCCCATAGGGGACCGTTTCATCGGCCCGCAGGTATACTGATATCAGAGGGTTGTTGGCCTTGGCGGCTTCAAGTTTGGCCCGGAGGTTGACCAGACTGATCGGGTCGTTCCCCAGTGATAGCGTTTGATCACGCTGAATGGTCACGATAAGCCGTTCTTCCGCTTTGATGTTGTTGGCGGCGGAAGTAGGCAAGTTAATATCTAAGCCCCGGTGAAGCATGGGGGCTGTGACCATAAAAATCACCAAGAGGACTAAGACGACGTCCACGAGCGGTATGACATTGATTTCAGATAGGAATTGTCGGGGTTTCGAGCCAACCGTCATCGACTGACTTCCACTTCAAGAGCTTTTTCGGACTCATCGACTGAATTGAGAAATTCAATGGTAAAGGCATCGACTCGGAAGGCCATCTTTCGAATCCGAGACAGAAAAAAATTGTAGGCCATGACCGCTGGAATGGCGGCAAAAAGTCCGGCGGCTGTGGCCACCAATGCCTCGGAAACTCCGGGAGCCACCGCGGCGATGCTGGCCGAGCCTTGGACCCCGATTTCTCCGAAGGCATTGATAATCCCTAAAACCGTTCCCAAAAGCCCGATGAAGGGGGTAAGGTTTCCCGTCGTCGCTAAAAATGGCAGGTAAGCTTCCTGGTGGCTGATATGGGTTTGAATAATATACTGTGCGACTTTTTCAAGATAGTCCCGATTGGCGGGACGAGGAAGACCTTGCCCGGCAATTTCGGGTTCGGAGGCAAATAGGTCCGGGGAAGTGGGGAGACGGTCGGTGATCCCTAAATATACGGCCGAACTAGGACTGAGGGTGAATGTTTCTGCCTGGAGTCTCAAGGCTTGTTGGTCAACCGGGTTCTTTTCGTACAATTGTAAAAATTGGGATTCTTCCTGATTGATTTGGCGGAAACGTCTAAACTTATTGACGATGATTCCCCAGGACATGACGGAAAACACCGTAAGGATCAGGAGAATAACGATCGAGAGCCAGCCTAAAGAGGCAAAGAGTTCAGAAGGATTGTCAAAGGACATAAAGAATCTTGCCGCCTCCTATGACGAGACAAAATTAAAGAAAAACCGGACACTCGGGGGAATGTGACTACCGTACACTCTGAGATGAGGATGGCGGGGCCGACGGGATTTGAACCCGCGACCTCCAGATTGACAATCTGGCGTCCTAAACCTGGCTGAACGACGGCCCCGTACTATCTTGGTTGTGGGCACACGGCCCATGAAAATTTGTGATGAGGATTCTCAAAATTATGTAGGACACCACTCCGACTATATCAGATTAAGCAGATCTTATGCCAAAGGTTTTTTGGTAGGCGGAACAGGGATCGAACCTGTGACCTCTGCCGTGTAAAGGCAGCGCTCTGCCAATTGAGCTATCCGCCTAACATAGACAAAAACGCCCCAATTTTCGCATTATAACAGGGAGATAGACCTTGTCAACTTCGTGAAAATAGTTTGAAAGACCATTTGACATGTACCGGGCACATGGGTATAAGGCCTCACACTTCGAAGTGCCGGAATAATTCTTCCACCGGTACATGAGAAGTAGAGGAAGGAACGATTATGGGATTTAAAATTAAAGATATGACCAACAAATCATCTTCGGAGGACCCGGCTCATATTATCTCCAGCAAAGAACGATTTCTATTCTTTGTGGAGGAGAATCGTGGTCTGGTGTGGGGGGTGATTCTGTTGGTGGTAGCTGGGTTTATCGCCATTTTTACCCTGAATTATCTTTCACAGCAACAGGTGGAGCAGGCGTGGGAGGTACAGGGAGAAGCCCAACGGATTTATTTAGATCGTCCCCTGGATAATGTGGCAAAGGGAAAGGCGAATATCCAAAAGTCCGCAGAGATATTTGAAAGCCTGATAGCCGAATACCCTGGAACCACGAGCGCAGGGGTATCGTCCTTCTTGTTGGCCAATGGAATGATGGAAGAAAAAGATTATGAAGGGGCTATTGCTATTTATACATCGTTAATCGGCGAATTTGAACAGTTTCCGATTATTCTGGGGCTAATTCACCAACGATTGGGTCTCGCACATTTACTGAATGATAATCGGGATTCTGCCCTCAAGGCTTTTAACCAAGTCCTTAGCAATACGGGGGCGTTGAATAAGGACCAAGTCCTTTTTGAAATGGCCAAGTTAGCGGAAAGCCATGAGCAAACCGACCAGGCCGTCGAACACTATAAACAATTAATCCGGGATTATCCCTTGTCTCCTTTTTCCTCAGAGGCGAACCTTCGCCTGAAGGTTTTAGTCCCGGAAGAATCACTTGAGATGTCCGAAGAGGCTTCTCCGGTGGATTCAGGGGAAATAGAGGAGGAGTTCAAACAAGAAGAATTGGAAGGCCAACCGTAAAAAAGGGGGGAATGGAAAAAGTCGGTGGTTATTGACTGACCAGTAACATTCGTCCCGCCCGAATGATACTCGAAGACAAGTTATTTAAGTGCCGTAAGTCCCGCACGCTCATCCTAAATTGCTGAGCAATACTCCATAAACTGTCTCCCCGTCGAACCCGATACCATTTTGATTGTGTGCTGTTCTTAGTCTTCTGGGGAGAAGCCTGTCCATGAATCCGTAGTCGATCTCCTGGAAAAATAAGGTGGCTGGAGAGATTATTCAACTGTTGAATGCTCCTCACCGTCGTTTTATACCGTTTGGCAATACCACCTAAAGAGTCGCCATAACGGACTCTATGCCAGGTCGGAGACTGGTGGGTTGCCGGGGAAGAAGTTGGGTTACCTCTCACTCGTAGTCGATCTCCTGGGTGGATTAAATTACTGGAAATATGGTTGATTCGTTTCAATTTGGTCACGGTCATGTTGAAACGGTTTGCGATACTCCCCAGGGAATCTCCTCGCCGAACCAAATACCAGGTGAGTTGGTCATCAGAATATTCTTCCTCACTTCCCCTTACGCGCAGTCGAGTTCCTACTCGAATGAGATTGCTCGATAAATTATTCATGGCCTTCAACTGGCTGACTTTCATGCCAAATCGCCTGGCCACGACAGATAAGCTGTCCCCCCAGCGCACTCTGTACCATTGAACGGGTGGGGGAGGTGGTTGCGTCCAAACCGGAAGAGCAGGAAGATGAGCTGCGACAACGGGGGCCATTCCCACTGGGACCTTGAGAAAATATCCTGCTCCCTTTGTATTGGGGACAATATTCCGGCGAAGCTCTGGATTTAATCGTTTGAGCTCATCAATGGCAATCCCGGTATGTTTCGTGATGTCGGAAAGTTGTACCTGTTTCGAAATGAACGCCTCTTCAAATTGATGAGGATCCCCGTTGGGGGGATTAAACCCGTAGGCTGTGGGATTTTGAGCGATAAGGGTGGCAGCAATAAATCGGGGGACGTATTCCTTCGTTTCTCGTCGTAAGTACCAGGTGCGACGAATTTTCCAGAAATCGCGACTCCCGGTTTTTCGAATGGCCCGGGATACCTTGCCCGCACCAGCATTATAGGCTGCTAAGGCAAGAGGCCAGGAGCCAAAGCGATCGTACAAGTCACGAAGGTGATGCGCAGCGGCCACAGTCGATTTAATAGGGTCCCGACGTTCATCCACATACCAAGTGACATGGAGTTTATACATGCGCCCTGTGGCTTTCATAAATTGCCAAGGGCCGGATGCCCGAGCTCGAGAATAGGCGCGAGGATTAAAGCCGCTTTCAACCAAGGAGAGATACATTAATTCAGTGGGGAGTCCAAATTCCTGGAAAATGGGTTCTACGATGGGTTGATAGTGGTGAAAGCGATCGAGGTAGGACTGAAATCGGTCGGCAATCCCTTCTTGAAAATACCGAAGGTTTTTTTCCACGGCCGCATTTAGCACCAGAGGGACAGATCCATATACCGGGGACGGGCCCTCCGCAAGGGGTTCCCATGATTGACGGAAGACACGGGAATACCGGGTCAAATATGTCCGAGGATTTCCCTCTGTGGAGTAGGAAAACGAGAGAATTTTTATCGGTGACGTGGAGAATTTTCCAACCATGGGCGGAACAGATTGGGATTCCAGCATGGCCCAACTGATTTGGGGGGCTTTTGGGAATGTCGTCCATTCGGGAAGATCCAAACGAGCTGTTCTCCACGGTTGGTAGGTTTGAATGTCCTCGGTAACCTTGTCTGGGGGGGCTGTATTTTCAAGTGTTCGTTCTGAAACGTGAGCGGCTTCAGTCTCCTGGGAGATTTCTTGAAGGCCCTCCCGAGGAGTTGGATTATGGTTTATCCAAGATGGGACTTCTTGGTCGGAATCCACAGGGTCATCATTCTGGACGAGTAAAAATTCCTGGATAGAGCGCGAATCGGATCCTACCGTGGGTTGGGTTTTCTTGTTCGTGACCTTTTCACCCTCAGGGCTCGCACCCGTTGTTAACTGTGAGGAATTTGAAACCGGGTGAATGGGTTGTTGTGAGGAAGAACGTAAGTCTTCCGGAGCCGACCCACTGGCAGATTGGGCATTGAGCCGTAAGTGGGGAATGGCATGACCGGAAAAGGGTGCTCCTGGGAGTCGTCCATGGATCACCAACGAATAATTAAATGTGAGTGTTTCATGACGAAAACTGTCCTGAACTCCTCGGGTGTCCGCTAAGCAAAGATAGGGGAGGGCCAGAAGGGCTCCTAGGGCCGCACAGCCGGTAAGGAGCCGCAACCGGAACAATGAGGGGGATGGAAAGGAAGAAGAACCAACTCGGCATTGGTTGGTTGATGTGAAGTCTCGCATTTTATAAGACTTTTCGGTTAATCCTTGCACAACTTAAATAGGCTACCCAGAGACTGAAACATTGTCAATCAATCATTTGGCCTTAGGACGTCCTTATCTATTGGCAACAAACCACTTTCGTCCTGAACCTAGAAAATTGAGATAATCCAGACAGTTGGACTCCTGGGCTCTGATCCGGAAACGTCAGTGGACAACCCCTAACTTGGAAGCGGATTGTTTAACGGTAGGGATTGACGGGGAGGGCCAAGGTGAAATAACGACCTCCCTCCTCATACAGGAGGCGTTTTCCTTGGAGAGTTTTCAGGGTATCTGCAATGGGGGTGATGATACCATCAGACGATTGGCCACCAAATTGAGAAGGAGTCGCCTCCCCCCATCCCTTTCGAATTTGCTCAAACGACTTGGGTTGGTCATGGCAAAATTCGAGGATGAACCCCGCCTGCCCATCAAAACGTTCGCTGGTTGGGGTGTCACCCCGACCATCATAAATCGTGAGGTAACTCAGACCTTTAGAGAAAAATAGGAAAGGTCGATTGGAGGAATGATACCGTCGTTTCCATTCTTGGACGAGTCGAATCAATTCCTCGTATAGGGCAGGATCCACTTTCCAATCGAAATCATACTCAAAATCATAGGCAATTTTTTGGAGATCGACTTTCCGTTCATCATATACGTAGGCATAGGCCAGCCCAGGTCCCGTTAAACGAATCCCATAGCGTTCTGGCCATTTAAAATACGGACTAAATCGCTCTAACCACAATTTGGAGGTAGCTTCGGGAGGCTGAAGGTGTAGGAGGGAGGGAATAAGGTCAATTTGTTGTTGGTAATCCGCTGAAGTTTCCTCGGGGAATCCCAGCAAGATATTCCAGGAAAGGTCGATGTTGTAATACCGGCTCCATTTTAGGCATTGAATATTTTGAAGAGGGGTGACTCCCTTATCCATCTCTTTCAATTGTGCTCGACTGAGACTTTCAATTCCTGGCTGCATGCATTTCACTCCTCCCATAGCCAGGGTTTGGATTTGTCGCTTATTCAGGTTGCTCTTGGTTTCCATGAACACGTCTAAATCCACATGCTGTTGTGCTAATTGCCCAAATAAGCTGTCGACATATTTCATATCGATGATGTTATCCACTAACCGAAACCGCCCCGTATCATAGCGGCTGGACAGGTAATCCAATTCGGCCGCAACCTGCGCCGGAGCCTTGGCGCGAAAGTCCATGGCCTGGGCGTTCAAGCCACAGAATGTACAGTGATGTTTCTCTCCCCACCAACACCCCCGGGACCCCTCATACAATAAAATGCGGTTGAGGCCAGTGGATCCTTGAGGATCCAACTCGTTGAGTTCGGCAAAATAATCGTCGTAATCCGGGGGAGGCAATTGGTCAAATTTCCGGACTAGACGTTCGTTGGGGATAAAATGGATGTCCCCATTTTTTCTGTACACAATTCCTTGGGGAATATTCTCCTCTTTTCTGGTTAATATTTTATTCACTAAGGAGGGAAAGGTTTGCTCCCCTTCCCCACTGACCACATAATCGATCCATGGGAAAGCCTTAAATTGTTCCAGGCCCATCTCCCCATCGAAATTTGCGCCGCCAAACACAATTCGAAGATCGGGATAAATATCCTTCAATAATTTGGCCAAGGACAAACTGGCGACATTTTGGTCGAACGTGGAGGTAAAACCCACGACATCGTATTGGCCCCATTCCACATTCGTCAGAGCCCATGTCAGAAATTGTGGAGCGATGGATCGCTCGATATCTTGGAGAAAGTCCATAGAGCATCCGGCTTCGCGGGCCGTACTCTCAAAGACGGGTTTGAAAACCTTCGGATATTCCGCATGTTTCGGATTGTCCCGAAAAAGGAGAGCTGAAAATAACCATTCACCAAACAGGCCACGTTTTTCACACAAAATTTCGTAAAGGGGTACGCCAATCTTATGGGCGAATTGCAGGTTAAAATGGTAGGTTTTGACTCCAATCCCTTGAGACTTCAGCAGAGCTGATAAGGTTCCGAGTTGGATGGAGGGAAACTTGGAATAAGAAAATGGCATGGTCACCAGCGCCACTTTCGTCCCCAGGTTACGAAAATCGGGAAGGTTTTCGGAGGTTATCTCTTGCTCCTGAATACTTCCTGCGGAACTGGGGTGGATAAGGGAGGGATTCGGGCACATGATTTCTCAGGGGTTCAGCGGGGGAATGGCAAAAGCCCGATCGGCTTTGGCTGCCAAGAAAAAATCACTTTCCGTGAGCCCATTGATTTTATGGGTCCAGACTTCGACCTTACATTTTCCCCATGCGAGATGAAGGTCGGGATGATGGCCTTCGATTTCGGCGATATTCCCCACCCGATTCGTGAAGGCTAATGCGTCGGCAAAATTGTCGAAGGTATAGGTCCGTTCGATATGACCGATATCATTAAGAGTCCAACCCGGATCCAATTGCCCTAATAATTCTTGAATTTTTGGCGCCTCTAAAGGGGGAACGCCGCCTCGACATGGTACACAAGCATTATCAGCCAAACTCATCTGTTCCCCTCCTCTACGCGATGTAAAACTCAGAAAAGCCTACGTTGACCCACCCTCTTAACCAAAAAGGAAAGATCATCCAGCAAGGTCAGAATCTTCTGGTCAATTATAGACAGCCCCTCGTTCGGTGCACAATTGTTAGTGGTCAGGTTCTGTCATCCCGTAACACGATGTTGAATGGACTATCCCCCGTTCTCGTGATGTGTAGGTCATTTGACAAGCCGATTCCCGGGCAGGTAGAAATGCCCCCGGGCAATCCAACGCCCTCTTTTTTTGATGGACACGATAAGATTCCTTCCAAATCCTAATGCATGTGGAAGAGATAGGGATTACCCCAATCCCGACTATTATTACTATTGATGGTGGTGCAATTTCATGCCGGTTAATGCATTAAGAAAAAAAGGGGCCCGAATGAGCCTTCAGGAGGCACTCGAACGTGTTGAAAAACTCAAACGTCTTTCTCAAAGCAGTAACCCCCATGAAGCCGCCCTCGCGGCCATGCGCTTAAAGAGTTTTGATGTGGAAACCGCACGGGCTCCACGAGTGGAGGCGGTACAGACTGAACAGAGCGGACCTGGTGCGAATCCTCACGCGGATAAAGATATTGAAATATTGGAAGGGTGGCCGGATATTCCCTATGAGACAATGGATGAGATTGAAGTGGCCCAATCGCAAGAAAAACCAAAGGTCAATTGGGACGAACTGCATTTTGAATTGATAAAAAAGGCCCAAATCCTAGGGGCTGATGCCCTGTTGAATATTCAATTAAAAGGGACAACCGACCAAAAAATTCTTGGAGCGACGGCATTGAAATACCTATCTCCGAACGAAATATTGGAGGTCGAAAAAAGTCAAGCGCTGGAGAAAGACGAAAAAGCGTACTTTGAAGCTCAAAAAGAACGCCGCGATGAAGCATCGGCTCCTGGAATGTAATTCCGGTCCAGGGTCCCCAACCTGAAATTTTGTTCTTTTAATCATTGGCCCGAATCATGGCCTGAACAAACCAGAATTTCTCTTGCCTGAGAAAAAAATTATGGTACCGTTGATGAGGAGGTTGGTGGGTTTTTGCGGAAGAAATGTTATATGGATGGGTTGAATCCTGCCAAGAGTACCCTTTTCGTCCCTTCCTCACCGTTCCACTAAGTTCAATTTTTATCCTGAAGTGAGTGGTTCTCCCTCGCCCCGTAATCCATTTTTCCCTGGGATGAGGTGAGAGAAACTCAAAAATTCCCAAAGGTTGAATGTGAAATCATATGGACGTTTATAGGGTGAAAAAGATGAATGATCAACATGGGCGGAGGAGAACGGTCTGGGTCACGGCGGTGCTGGCGGTTATGGTAGGGGTTAGTTGTTTCCAGCCCGTACCAGCCTATAGCCAAGCTGCGGACCGGTGGGAGTTACTTTCAGTTGGGATTCGAGGAGGCCTGAACTTACCGCCCGTTGGGATTCCACCTGGAGAAAAGGAAGATTTTGAACAGTACGAAGCGTTTGGCATTATTGGATTCCCTGAAAGTTGGGAGTGGCCATCCGGCTGGGAGACCCGATGGCGATTGAACGTCACCGCCGGGGTTATACGGGGTGCGGGAGATGTGGGGTTTGTGAGTGAACTCACTCCGGGAATTGCCTTCACAAATTGGGAGTGGAATATCACGCTAGATTTTGGGACAGGGTTTGCCTACTTTGGTGATGAAACCTTTGGTAGTCAGGACTTCGGAGGCCCGTTTCAAATCGTCGGTCATGGCGGGCTCAGCTACCATTTCCCTGGGAATGTGACCCTGGGTTGGCGATTCCATCATATTTCCGATGCCACACTCTATGGCAGTAATAACCGTGGAGTCGATTTTCATTTCCTCGAATTGAGCTATCGTTTTTAAAATAGGTCGTTTCTCGGTTCCCATTTCCTTTTCTCCATTACATCCTTCTCTCCGTGTTCCTGTAAATTTGAGATCCTGGAGCCCTTGATTTCAAACCCAAGCCGGGTGGATGGCTTGTGCTAGGTTGAATTCTGCTGGTGGTGAAGAGGCCCTTCAGACGGGCCGTTGTTTGGCGATATCCAGTGCGGCGACCCGGTAGGCTTCGGCAAGGGTGGGGAAGTTGAAAATGTTTTCGACAAATCGATCGATGTGTATATGGTGCATTAATCCCATTTGACCGATGTGAATCAATTCCGTCGCCCCTTCGCCCACGATATGGACTCCCAGTAGTTGTTCCCCCTTGGGATCGGCGACCATTTTGAGTAGACCGTTGGTCATTCCCGAAATTTGCCCCCGGGCGATTTCATGGAATCTGGCTCGCCCCACCAAGACCCCCCCAAACTTATCGATGACCTCCTGTTCACTTAGGCCCACGCTCGACATTTCCGGAATCGTGTAAATTCCCATAGGAATGTTTTCGGGAGATACTCCTGGATCCAGCTCGAGGGCATGGCATACCGCGCGCCTTCCTTGTTCCATAGAACAGGAAGCTAAGGAGGGAGGGCCGATAACATCTCCTACCGCATAAATGTGTGGGGTAACCGTTTGGCAGTGCTCATTGACGGAGATCAGTCCTCGTGAGGTAGGTGTTAACCCCGCAGCCTGAATGTTGAGATGTTCAATATTGGCTACCCGGCCAAGGGCGACGAGCATCTTCTCACTTTCGAGGGTCGTCCCATTTTCGAAGGTGGTGATGACTTTCGAAAATCCATCCCACTGGACGGTCTGAATGTTCTGCTGACCTAGATACTGTCCTCCCGTTTCTTCAAACCCTTCGCAAAATTGATCGGTGAGTTCCTGGTCCAAAAATTTGAGAGGCCGATCCGCAGTGTCCACCATGTGGACCTGAACGCCTAATAGGGCAAAGATGGAGGCGTACTCACTGGCGATCACCCCTCCGCCCAATACCGTCAAGGATTTTGGAAGATAGACCAGAGAGAGGATGGAATCGCTGTCCAATATATGCTCATGATCGATAGCAATGTTGTCGGGCACTCGGGGACGCGATCCTGTGGCGATGACGAACAGGGAAGCGGTCAAGGTTTGGGCGGTTCCGTCCAGTCCACGAACTTCCACGTTCTTGTCCGAAAGAAAGCGGGCTCGTCCATGGATCCGGGCAATGTTGTTCCGGGTAATCTGTTCCTTCATGAACTGACCATGGGCTCGCACGACCTTATCTAATCGAGTCATTAAACTCGCGATTTTGATGTCGTCCCGCATGCGAAAATCAAACACATCCGTGGCATGGAGAAACTGCACCATGTTTAAGGCGGTTTGTCTCAGTGTTTTACTAGGAATAGTTCCGTGATAGACGCAGGACCCGCCCACTTCGCGCTGTTGTTCAATAATCGCCACCCGTTTACCAGCTTTGGCCCCTTGAATGGCGGCTTTTTGACCGGCAGGGCCACTTCCAATGACGATGAGATCGTAGATGGAGTTGTGACTCATACGATGAAGGATTCCACGCTTTTTTTAATCGTATCTTGGAGCTCTATCAAGGAGGCCATATCTTCCGGATAAAAATTGAGGTCATGGACCACCGGAAGCTCACGTATGGATTCCTCAGACAAGACGGCTGAGTCCAAAGTCCAGGAAGCCAAATGGTGAGCCAGACAGGTAATCACGGCACCTTTAGTTGGGGATCTGGCGTGGTGATAGGCCTCGTCCAGGTAATATCGAATCGTTTCTTGTACCGGTTGGGGGAGTTGCCACCTTTCAGCCAGTTTGGTTCCGGCCAATATATGGACATCGTTCACCAGGCTTTCCAGAGATTCCCATGGTAGAACGGGGAAAGCATCCTTGTTAGACAAGAGGAGGTGAATCGCCACCGGTTTCCCGATGGTATGTAACATTCCACACAGGAAGGCATTCTCTACATTTTGGCGCATGCGGCGGGCAATTTCTTTCCCATAGAGTCCTGTAGCTAAAGCATGTCGCCACAACCCCTGCACTTCCCGCTCAAATCCCTTCACTTGAAACACCCCACTTTGAACAGAGACTGAAAAGGCAAGTCCGGCCAGCATATTCATTCCTAACCAAGCGATGGCCTGCTGCAGGGATACGATGGGGGAACGGGGTAGGTAGGCTGGGGAATTCGCGATTCGAAGGATTTGCCCGGCCAAGGCTTGATCTTGTTGAATCAGTGTGGACAGTTTCGTGGCATCGGCATTGGGATCATCTGAAAGTAGCAGGACCTGGTGGGCCACCACCGGGAGTAAGGGGAGGTCAATGCTCTCCCCCTCTAAAAGTTCTACCAGGCGGTTTCGATGAACATCTAGATTGTTCTCAAGGGTTGAGGAAGGAGAATGGGTCACCATATCCCCTCTTTTTCGGATTTATAGGTGTTAACCTTTACGATCGTCCACTTGATAGGATTTGGCCGACACTTGCCCACCTTTTTTTTCCTCTGTTTTAAGCACCCTGAAGCCGTCAATTCGGTTGTTCCTTCCTTTTGTTTGCCGACCTAAAAAGGTCAAATTCACAGAATTTCTAGAAGGAGAAAGAGTTAGAACCCAAAAAGATATTGATGACTTTCCAGGTAGGTCCTCTGTCCGGGGAATGGGGGTCTGACTTTCAGTGAAATTTAAAAACGGTTTGTAATTTTTGAAATACGAAGGGATAAGAAAAGAGAGTTGTATTCGAAACTCCCAGGAAATATTGAAGATTTTGTCATGGCATCTGACTTGCTTTTTATTCGGACTATTAACAGAAATTTTTCTCTGGATACAAAGTCAAAAAGGAGCCTGTCATGCCAAAAGCCGTCGATGAAGCACTTGCTGCCAACAAATTCCCCCAATGGCTCGCTCAGGTAGTCATTGACACCAAACCTAAAGCTCAAGCCATCGCTGATCATGAAGCCTGGAAACAATTCTGTGATGGAAGCATTCCTGAATCGAAACATCATGCTTTATTAATGGGGTTTTGGCCCCTGATTGAACGGTTTCCCCAATTTTTAGCCCTCAATCTGTTGAAGTGCTCCTACGGAGCCAGTGCCGGAATGAATGCGGCCCGGGGGTGGTTGATTAAAAACCTTCGCATTGAACAACGTCATGCCGAGTGGTATCGGGATTGGGCAGAGTTTTCAGGGGTTTCTCGCTCGAGCCTCTATGAAGGAACACGTCCGGCGGCGTTAACCGCCATTACCGATTGGTGTTGGCACATTTGCGAATCGGGAAATTTGGCCGAAGGGATGGCTGCCACAAATTTTGCCATTGAAGGGGTGACGGGTGATTGGTCGGAAAAAGTCTGGGAAAGCCAAGACTATCGACTCTTCTACCCAGAGGCCGATCGAAAAAAAGCTATGAAGTGGATTCAAGTCCATGCGGCCTATGATGATGTGCACCCCGTAGAAGCTCTTTCCATCATCCATCAGTTGTTGGGTGAGGATCCAAGGAAAGAAGACATAAAGAAAATCAAACGGGCCATTGAAAAAAGCTATGATTTATATCTCCTTGCTCTCGATGCAGGAATGGAGATGTTCTCAAATACACAGTCAGCCCAAGCTGCCTAACTCCCCCGCAATCCCCCCACCCCACGCTCCCAATGAGTTCCGAAGTGGAACTCAATGGGGGCGCCCCGTCTTTTCCCATCGGAAATTCCCTCGATGACCATCGTTGTCTTTGTCAGGCTGGGATTAAGGGAAAACCTTGTTACAGTATACGTATAGGGATTTGAGGTATTGAGGGTCTATGACGATCAGCCAACACCCTTTTCCCCTCCCAAAATGGAAAAGAGCAGGTTCTTCCCTTCGATCCAAAAGGAGATATCCTATGAAAACGCTCGCCCAAGCCATGACAACAGATCTACATAAGATTTCCAGTCAGGCGAACGTCTTTGATGCGTCCAGACAAATGCGTGATCGGCTGGTGGGCTCCCTTGTCGTCGTTCGCCGGGGGACGTTGATGAGAGATCAAGAAGAAGAAATCATTGGGCTCATCACCGAGGCGGATATTATCCGAAAGGCGGTGGCGGATGAGCGGGATTTACGAGCGACTTCGGTTGATATGGTGATGACGAGTCCCATGATCACGGTTGAAGCCTCGTGGCCGATTGAAGATGCGTTTTCCATGATGAAAGATAGCGGGGTCCGTCATCTCCTTGTCACCAAGAATCAAATCGTCGTGGGGTTGGTGTCTATCCGCGATCTGCTCGTGGAAATCCAGGACGTGTAGAACATTCCCGGTTGGCTTCTCTCTCCATTCCCCGGTATTTCCCGAATATCGACTTGCCATTGTGGATCTCTCTTCGTAAAGAGAGGGGCCAATGGTCTTGCTTTTAAGAATGAACCGATCGAAAACGGCCTAGGGCTTTTGACCTTGTAGGGTGGCGGCTTTGAGAGAAATGGAAACCGTATCGGTGGTTTTCGTTGATGGGCTTGTTGGGGCCTGCGTTTGGCCCGGCCCCCCATTCTGGGGGAGAACGGATGCTTGAATCAGTGGCCGTGTGAGTTGGGCTACTGCATTGGCGGCAGTCAGTAAAGCGGTTTGACTCATCGGTAAGGCTCCTAGGCCTTGTTCACGTAACCAATCCAAGGCTTATCCGCTTAATGTAACATTCCTTGACGCTATTTCTTATGAGGGGATTTTTACCGTCACTTTAGGTGGTGTTTCTATTTTATTGGAGGGAGGGTACCGAGGGGTGGTGCCCAAGCCAGCCCAGACGAAAAACGGAAAATGAGGCACAAGCTTTTGGCGGTGAGTATTACAAGACGCCGATGGCGTTGAGGAGCACGATAAAGACCGCCACCGGGGCGATATAGCGCACGAGGGCTTGCCAGGCCCGGTAGATGGTGGGATTGGTGATACGAAGTTCCGCTCTCGTGCTGTCAGCGGTCATGAGCCACCCGGCGAAAAGCGCGATGAGAATGCCCCCTAATGGGAGCATCAAATTGGAAGTGATAAAATCCAGGAGATCAAAAAATGTCAGTCCGAAAAATTTCACATCTGCCCACACATTAAAAGACCACACTGTTCCCAAACCCAGCAACCAGGTCGCGATACCCGAGTACAAGGAGGCGATGAGACGACTAAGGCCGAACGTTTCGATGAGCCATGTGACCAAGGGTTCGATGAGAGAGATCGATGAGGTCCAGGCGGCCACGAGTAATAAGATGAAAAAGAGAGAGCCAAAAATCATCCCCCCGGTCATATTGCCAAACGCCACTGGCAGTGTTTGGAAAATCAACCCGGGTCCCGACCCCGGCTCCAGATTATTGGCGAACACGATGGGAAAAATGGCCATGCCTGCCAGCAAGGCCACTCCCGTATCGGCCAAGGCAATCATGACGGAGGTGCTTCCGATGGAGGTGTCCTTGGGGACATACGAGCCATAAATCATGATGGTTCCCATCCCGAGGCTGAGGCTAAAGAAGGCTTGGCCCATGGCGGAAAGCATGCTGGCTCCCGAGAGTTTGCTGAAGTCGGGCGTGAAAAGGAATTCCAACCCCTTCCCAAAAAAGCCGGTTGTCATGCTATACCCCACCATCAAGAGCAGGAGGAAAAAGAGCATGGGCATGAGAAACTGGACGGCTTTTTCCAACCCGCCTTGGACTCCCCCGGCTACGATGCCCATTGTGATGATCATGAATACCGTATGCCACAGAAAAAGACTGGTCCCAGAACCGACGAACGTGTCAAAGGTCGAAGCGGCAAATTCTCCTGTGGCTTGGTTAAAAGTTCCAGAAATCGATTTGAAAATATACGCCAAGGTCCATCCGCCAATGACACTGTAATAGGATAGAATCAACATGCCCGCCACAGTCCCGGACCATCCGATGATTTGCCACCATTGACTGGCCTTGTTTTCCGTGGCCAGAATTTCCATGGATCGGATGGGGGTGGAGCGTCCCCGTCGTCCAAGCAGAATTTCTGCCATCATGAGGGGAATGCCCAAGGCGGCGACACAAACCACGTATATCAACACAAACGCACTGCCACCGTTTTGACCAGTCAAGTAGGGGAATTTCCAAATATTCCCAAGGCCCACGGCGGCTCCGGTCGCCGCTAAAATAAAGATCCAGCGGGAGGACCATTGCCCATGCATGGATTGGCGATCAGAAATATTCATGGTTGGTCGGCAATTTCGCTAGAGGTCCGGGGGAGTGTAGACAAGGTATCCTTGACTTTCAAGCCTCTGTGTCTGTGGATTCGGTTATTGGGATGGATGACTTGAGAAGTGACGGGAGTCCCCCTTATAGTGCATGTCTTCTTTGCGCGAAAGAATGAGGCCTTCTCAGGTGTTTCGGGAGTCTGTGGGGCAGGTTTGAGACGTCCAGTCGTCCGTTTTTTTTTTAAATTAGTTAGACAAGGAAATTTTGATGAGTGACGAACGCCGTGACCGAAAAGTGATTGCCCTGGCTCCCATGCCTCCAGAGAAATCTGCCTATGCCCTAGCACGGTATAGCCGGTCCCCCGACTCAATCGAGGAAAGCCTGAAATGGGTGCACGCCCATTCTTCGGAAAAGTTTTGGGAGCAATTTTATTTTGCCTACGGGCATGGGTCCATTGCCGATCTAGGCCACGTGACGATTTGCTTCGAGAATATTTCGGAGTTGGCCGCTATTCGATTGGAGGACGAACCCCTCTGGGACGGGCAGGCTAAATCGAGTCGGTATCAAAATTTTGCGGCCGCTGGGTGTTATGTTCCTAATGAAATTGCCAACTCAGAAACGGAAGCCGAGTTTCGAGGCATTCTGGGAAGTCTGTATAACATTTATCGAGTTTTGAAGGATCCTGTTCAGGCTCATCTGACGGAAAAGTATCCCAGGCCGGACACGATGAAGGAAGCGGCCTATGACCGGACGATTGGCGCCCGCACGTATGATGTCATCCGGTATTTGTTGCCGCTGGCTGCCAAAACCAATGTGGGACAGGTTGTGAGTATTCGGACTTTAGAAAAACAGATGACACGCCTCCTCTCAGCGTCATTGCCCGAACTTCAGGGTATTGGAGAGGATTTAAAGGAGGCCTGTTCCAAAGCCCCTTCGAGCGTCTGGGCTGACCTCGAACAAACCGCTTCTCCCGATGCCGATCCCCTGGCTCCAACCCTCGCACGCTATGCGAAAAAGAGCGATTATCAAAGCCTGGTCTACCGGGATATTTTGCGGCAGGTAAAGGACCGAGTAAAGAAAGCGGGGATGGATGATCCTACATCCTGGAAGGATCATCATCTCTTGGTGGATCTACTCGAGCCTCACGATGCTTTAGATGAAATCGTGACGACCCTAGTCTATCGAGTGAGTCACGCACCTTACCGAATTCTGTTGGAGTGGGTTCGGGGATGGAATACACAAGAAAAAGAGGAATTGGTAGAGGCGACGCTGAAGAACCGGGGGCCGTATGATGAATTAGTCAAAGAATTTCGTTCCGGGTATACTTTTATTTTTGATGTCTTGATGGACATTGGAGGATGGCGTGATATGCATCGCCATCGACGCTGTGTGCAAATTCAGCAGAACTTCACGACGATTCATGGGTATGATATACCCCCGATTTTGGCAGAAGCCGGCGTAAAAAAAGAGTATTGCCAGGCCATGGATGCGGTGCAGCAGGACATTGACCGTCTTCGGACCAATAACCAGGAAGCCGCAATTTACGCAATTCCCTTTGGCTTTCGTGTCCGATGCTTGTTTAAGATGGATTATGCCGAGGCGGAATATATTTCCAAATTACGATCGGGGGTGAAAGGTCATTGGTCCTATCGCACGGTGGCCTGGGAAATGAAGCAACAAATGATTCGGCGGTCACCGTTTCTGGGAAGTCTGATCGAGGCGACCTCTCCTGATGTTGAGGATTCCCTTACCCGGTGAGGCACTTCATGAGGGCTGTCTCCCTAACCAGAGGTGTGAATGGATATCGAAGAGTATTCTTCTGTTGAAAAGGCCATTGCCCAAGGGGATTGGGATTCAGTATTCGAACAGGCCGAGCATTGGTCTCATCAATCCGACAGCGGGCCATTACCGTTTTTTGCTTTAAATGTGGTGGCCTTATTGCGGGGAGACTTTGCCTTCGCTTGGCGGGTGTACAGTCAGGCTTTGGTAGAAGAGGCCGATATCCAAAGGGTCCAAGAATGGGTTGATCATTTGCAGACACAGTATCCCGATTCTCCGCATCGACTCTTGTTTCATGGGGTATTTCACACGCAATCTGGCCAGCTTGACGAAGCCTTAACCAGTTTTAACAAGGCTGCCGAGCTTCTTCCCCAATCTCCCTTTCCCCATTATTTTCTCGCCCAAATCTCCCAACGGAAGGAACGGCCCGACCAAGCGGTGAAGGCGTATCGGGAGGCCATTAAGCGTGATCCCTCATACGTGCCCGCTCGACTCAAAATTGGTGTGGTGTATCAGGAGCAAGGGCAATTGGAGATGGCGATACCCCAGTATCGGGAAGTTCTCAAACTTCGTCCGCATGAAACCGTCGGGCATACGAATCTGGCTTGTGCCTTGGCCGAACAAGGGAAATTAGATCCGGCGATCGAAGAATATAAAAAGGCTTTGAAAATTGACCCCAACGATGCGGAAGTCCATTTTGCGTTAGGGGGGCTCTACGAAAATAAGAATCGTCTGGATTTAGCAAAGCGAGAATATGAGGAAACCTTACGCCTCAATCCCAACTTTTCCCCCGCCGCGACGGCCTTAGGATGGTTCCTGTATGAAAAGGGGCAAAATGATTTTGCTTTGGATTATTTTAGCCAGGCCTTGAAGGCCAATCCCGACGATGCGGATGCCACCTTTGGGGTAGGACGAATCTATGAGGAAAAACGCAAGCCCGAAATGGCTGTTGATCATTACCAGCGCGCACTTTCCTTGGAAAAAGATCCTGCCCGAAGAATGCGAATCATCAATTTTATGGATAGAATATTCGGGTAGCTCAATATCGTGGCCTTCCTGTCACAAGAATTGACCTAACGGCTTTCTCCTTCATTTTCTTCTTGAGTTGCGTGACTTTGGATGGACTTGATGCTTGAGTGAGGGAAGGATTCGTGCAAGGTGCCTCCAACCCAACCTAATTAATAGGCTAGTTCGTCCGGGCTGGATGGGAAGGTGGCTTCACGTTTCTCATCTTTTTGGGCCGGCTCTTTCCTACCGCTTTTCAACTTCTCATGGAAAGAGAATCTGGGTTCCTCTGTCTTTATTGTGAACTCAGCCTCCAGGAGTGGGGGCTCAGTGAGGGGATGGGTTGGGGAATGAAGAAAAGGGTTCGTTACATCGGCTCGGCTGATTTTCGAAGTAATTCTTGAATGGGGCCAATTTGGGAAGTGACGCCCCCCCCTTCCTTCACTTGATGGTTAATCTGCTCTTGGAGATAGGAGGAATACCCAACTTTCTCTAAAAATATCGGGAAGAATTTATCTGGGGACAGAGCCGTATGTCTTTGAAGCTCTTCAATAATATCATCGCTGATTGGAATGAGGGTGCTCCCAATATGTAAAACGACTTTGTAATAATTCCCCTCTCCCCGTTGTTCAATCCGAAGCCCTGTTTGGGGCATCATTGTCTCTCCAACTACTTGTAAAATAAAGGAACTTTTCTGAAAACGGATGCCATTGTAGGCCATGAGTGAGTGGAATGACAAGACGTTTCCTTTTCTTGACTGACTAGGGACCCTATGCTAGCGTAGCCTCTTTTGCGCGAGAATGCCGTTTACCATTTTGGTGAAAGATTCGGTTTCCTTTTTTTGGGGAGGGGGGTAAACGGATTCCTCGAATTAACAGAAGAAAATTCCTAAAAACGTCCTTTGTTTTTGGGGTTTTTACTCAGCTAAACATGGATTGTGTGCGAATTATAGGAGTGGTTCATGGCACGTGTGTATAACTTTAGTGCAGGACCGGCCATGCTGCCGGAAGCGGTGTTAAAGCAGGCTCAGGCTGAATTACCTGATTGGCATGGGGCTGGGGCCTCAATCATGGAAATGAGCCATCGCGGAAAAGAGTTTATCGGAGTGGCCGCCGAGGCCGAACAGGATGTTCGGGACCTTCTGAACATCCCCTCAAACTATAAAGTGCTTTTTCTCCAGGGCGGGGCCTCGACCCAGTTTGCCACCATTCCAATGAATTTACTACGAGGAAAACGTTCCGCTGATTACATTTGGACCGGAGCCTGGGGCAAAAAGGCCATTAGTGAAGCCAAGAAATATTGTGAAGTGAATGTGGCTGCTTCGTCGGAAAAAGACAATTTCTCCAGTATTCCCGACTTTAACACCTGGGCGTTGAATAAAGACGCGGCCTATGTCCATTATACTCCGAACGAAACCATTGGGGGTGTGGAATTTCACTGGATACCGGATACCGGGTCGGTGCCCCTTGTGGCCGATTGTTCTTCAACCATCCTTTCCCGCCCCCTGGACGTCAGTCGGTTTGGTCTGATCTATGCTGGAGCCCAAAAAAATATCGGCCCATCCGGCGTCACCCTGGTCATTGTCCGGGATGATTTGATTGGGGATGTGCTTCCCATTACCCCCAGTGTATACGATTATGCCCAACAAGCTGAGGCTGATTCCATGGTCAATACCCCCCCCACCTACTCTATTTATTTTGCCGGTCTGGTGTTCAAGTGGCTCCAGGGGCAAGGGGGGCTTTCGGCAATGGCTACCCTCAATGAGCGCAAAGCTCAAAAATTATATTCAGCGATTGACCAATCAAGCCTATATCGAAATCCTGTAGAGAAAACCGCTCGTTCCTGGATGAATGTTCCTTTTGTTTTGTCAGATCCGGACTTGGATAAGGAGTTTTTGGCTGGGGCGACGGCAGCGGGACTCACCACGCTGAAGGGACATCGGTCTGTGGGTGGGATGCGGGCGAGTATTTATAATGCCATGCCGGAAGCCGGGGTCGAGGCGTTAATCGACTATATGGGAGATTTTGAAAAACGGAAGGGCTAAAGGATAGGGTGATACCCAGCCTTATGGTATACAAGTAAGGTTACTGTCCTCCTTTTCCCCTCTCTCACAACCCAATTTGATGTACATTATGCCATGGAGTCCTTATGAATATTCTTGTGAGTGATAGCCTTTCGCCTAAAGGTGTTGAAGTATTGGAACGGGCGGGTTTTTCTGTCTCCGTAAAAACCAAATTATCGAAGGAGGAATTACTCCAAGAAATCCCCAATTACGAGGGGTTGGTGGTTCGTTCTGCCACCAAGGTGACCAAAGAGGTGCTGGAAGCCGGCTCCCGGCTCCGGATCGTGGGTCGTGCTGGAACCGGGTTGGATAATGTGGATAGTGAAGCGGCCACCCGACGAGGTGTGGTGGTGATGAATACCCCGGGTGGAAATACTATCACGACCGCCGAACATACGATGTCGATGATTGCCGCCATGAGTCGGAAGATTTCCCAAGCCACACGGTCAATGAAGGAAGGCAAATGGGAAAAAAGTAAGTTTATGGGTACAGAGCTCTACAATAAAACCTTGGGTTTGGTCGGTTTGGGTCAAATCGGCTCCTACGTGGCCAAGCTGGCTCAGGGGTGGTCAATGAATGTGATCGGTTATGATCCCTATCTTGCCGTGGACAGGGCTCATCAAATGGGAATAGAGGTCGTAGAGTTGGCCGATCTCTTTCATCGGGCAGATGTGATTTCCGTTCATACACCCCTTACTAATGAAACCCGGGGAATTATTAATTCCAAAACGATGGCTGATATGAAGGATGGCGTGATGATCGTGAATTGCGCCCGTGGTGGCATTATCAATGAACAAGACCTCTGTGAAGCCCTCAAGACGGGAAAAGTGGCCGCTGCGGCGTTTGATGTGTTTGAAAAAGAACCGGTTGACCCTCAGCACCCTCTTTTGGGTTTAGATAACTTTACATGTACTCCACATATTGGCGCCTCCACCGAGGAAGCTCAGGAGAACGTCGCAATTGGCATTGCGGAACAATTCGTTGATTATTTTAAACGAGGGATTGCCCGGGGAGCTGTGAATGTTCCCTCGGTGGCTCCCGAAGTTCTGCCTCAGCTGCAACCCTATTTATTGTTAGGCGAACGAATGGGGCGTTTTCAGGCTCAATTGCTGGACGGGGGGATAAAATCCATTACGGTTGAGTATGTTGGAGAGGTATCTCAACTTGGGGTGGCCCCGGTGACGGTGGCGGTGTTAAAGGGTCTCCTGTCTCCTATATTGGAAGACGTGATCAATTTTGTGAATGCTCCGGTCGTGGCTAAGGAACGTGGAATTGAAGTCAAAGAAGTCAAGAGTAGTGATGCTGGCGATTTTACGAGTTTAATTCGATTGAAGGTGGAGGCTGGCCAACATACTCATACCCTGGCGGGGACCCTCTTCCATCGTCAGGAGCCGAGAATCGTTGAAATTAACCAATTTCAGGTTGAAATTGTTTCGGAAGGCCATATGATTCTCATCGATAACGTGGACCGGCCCGGTGTGATTGGCATGGTTGGACAAATTTTGGGTCAACACGAGGTTAATATTGCCAGAATGCAATGTTCACGGGTGGAGCAAGGGGCTTCGGCTCTTCTCATTCTTGGGTTAGATATTCCTGTTTCTGGAGCTGTGTTGGAACTTCTGAAGAAAGAACAAGATATTCTTTCGGTGCGGTGTGTCGATCTGAGTTAATGAATTCGGCACCTCTTCTCTAAGCATAGCCTTGACTGGTCGGCTGTGTGGTGCAGTTCTCCTGCAACGCGTCAATGAAACCTCCCCGTTCTCTCATTCCCATCGGAACGGCCACCTTATTGCCCCAGACCGCCCAGCGAGTTCGCCATTTAGAAGAAGAATTATTAGGGTTCTTGGCCAAATGGGGGTATCAGGAGATCATTCTACCTTCTTTTGAATACCTTGATATATTATCTGCCGGCCTTCCTTCAGACGTATTAGAAAAATGCTACAAATTCGCGGATTGGGCCACGGGCCGTATTTTGGTCCTACGACCGGATGCGACGGCTCAAATTGCAAGAATGGTTGCCATGGGGTTGGGAGGGGAGGCGATGCCTTTGCGAATCTCCTACCGAACGACCGTTTTTCGGTATGAACCAGAACATCGTGGTCGCGATAGAGAAATATTCCAGGTGGGCCTGGAGCTTTTGGGGAAAGACAACGCAGAGATTGATACGGAAATCGTGGCCCTTTTGGTGGGAATGTTGGATCATATTAAGCTCCCCAATTGGAAAATTTCGTTAGGCCACGTCGGGTTTATCACAGGCCTTTTAGCAAGGTCAGGGTTATCCAGTTCGGGACAAAAGCAAGCCGAATTGGCAGCTGCGCGTAAAGATCTTCCTCGATTGGAGGAAATTCTTACGACCGAAGGGTTGTCCAAGTCCCAAATACGAAAAATTTTGCAAGTTCCCGGAAAATGTGGGCAGGAAGAAATTTTAGAATGGGGGAAGGGAATCGCAGGAAATGATTCTCGATTGCTCCATCCACTCAATCGTCTTACCGAAGTCTTTCGGCGTCTAAAAGCTATTGGGATCCATCAACACGTATTGCTTGACCTTGGGGAATTTCGGGGATTTGATTACTACGATGGAATGGTGTTTGATGTCTTTACCTCGGGGTTGGGCCGTGAAGTGGGAGGTGGAGGGCGTTATAATCATTTAGTGGGTCGGTTTGGCAGGGAGCTTCCAGCCATTGGTTTGGGATTGGATCTGGATGGGGTGTTTTCCGCTTTGGAAAATGGAGGGGCGTTGGGCACCCTCGGACCTGACCCGTTGCTGCTATTGGCAACCCCCCGTCAGGCCCCGGATTCTTTCACGCTTTCCCAGATCCTACGAAAGGAAGGTTATTGTGTGATTGAGGAACGGATTCAGGGAAAGGCCGATTCATCCCTTAGGCAGATTGCCAAGATGGCTCATCAACGAGGAATTCCTCGAGTCATTTTGTTCGAACCCTCCAAAGGATCTCCTACTTCGGTAACGGTACTTGAATTGAAAGGCTTTTCTTTGAAACCCAGAAAATCAGGGGTCTCTATTGATCAAGTACCGGCACAACTGAGAGATACGTCTTATGGCTCTTACTGAAGCGACCGGGGTACGAGTACCCCCCCAAAACCTGGAAGCGGAACAGTCTGTCCTTGGGGCGGTCCTGTTGGACAATGCGGCATTAAATCGAGCGATGGAAATTTTATCTGATCAAGATTTTTACCGGACAGCCCATCAGGTTGTATTTCGGGGCATGCTAGGATTGTCGGAAGGGAATCAACCCGTTGATCAAATCACCCTCACGGATTATCTTCGAGGGACCGGGGAATTAGAACAAGTGGGAGGCGCGTCCTATATTGCGGAACTGGTCCAAGCTGTTCCGAGTGCGGCCAATATTCGATATCATTGTAAAATCGTCCGTGACAAAGCCTTATTACGGGGTTTGGTCCATACCGCCACCGATGTGGTCATGCGCGGATATGAGGGAGTGACACAGACTGAAGAATTACTCGAATTTGCTGAGCGAGAAATATTCCGTTTAGCTCAGGGACACTTAGGCGGGACCTTTTCCCCAGTAAGTAGTATTCTTCAAGAAAGTATTGAAATCGTTGATCGATTATACACTCGAAAAGAGCGAATCACCGGCGTCCCCACCGGGTTTAGGGATTTAGATAATTTACTGGCCGGCCTCCAGCCCTCCGACTTAATAATAGTCGCCGGACGACCGAGTATGGGGAAGACAAGTTTGGCTTTGGGTATGGCGGAATACTCAGCGTTAAAAGCCAATGCTGTCGTGGGGATTTTTAGTCTGGAAATGTCCAAAGCTCAGCTGGTGTTACGTATGCTGAGTTCTCAAGCCAGATTGGATTCTCATGCCGTTCGAACTGGGCAATTGGCGCAATCCGATTGGGTGGCTCTCACTGGTGCTGCAAGTCGTCTTGAACAGGGCAATATCTTCATCGATGATTCCGGTAACCTGACTGTTCAACAAATGCGGGGTAAAGCACGACGGTTAAAAGCCGAACATGGGTTAAACCTTTTGATCGTCGATTATTTACAACTTATGGAGGGGCGGGGAAATACAGAATCGCGCCAACAGGAAATTTCTGATATCTCTCGAGGATTAAAAGGCCTCGCGAAAGAATTGAATATTCCAGTAGTCGCGCTATCCCAATTAAGTCGAGCAGTTGAAAATCGCACCGATAAGCGACCCATCCTTGCCGATCTTCGTGAATCCGGGGCTATTGAGCAGGATGCGGATGTGGTGATGTTTATCTATCGCGATGAAGTGTACAACCCCGATTCGGATGACAAAGGTGTTGCCAATATTCTGGTCCGTAAGCACCGAAATGGGCCTATTGGTGAGGTTGATCTCCAATTTCATGATCGATATGCCAATTTTAATGATTTAGAGACACGCTCTGGTATAGTATAAATATTTCTACGGTTGCCCGACCTGGTTCAGGGGGGCTTTAGGGTGTTCTTGCCTTTCGATAACAAGGGGTGCTGAAATTGGTTGTTAGCCGTCTGCGAACGCTCCTTCTGGGAATTCCGCTGTTCGTCATTTCTTGTGGAACAGCTCCCCAATTACCATTTCAGGAGGAAGCCGAGGCGGTGGCATCCCAAAAGGTCGTCAATCCTGAAGCGTACACGCATTTCCTCCAAGGATCCTTAGCAGAGCTAGACAATGACCCTGTACGGGCATTAGAGGCCTATGAGGCTGGACAGGCATTAGACCCCGACTCCGTCTTTTTGAAATTTCGAATTGCCAAGCTTCATTTTGCAAACGGACAGGTTTCCCAAGCCGTCGCCATCGCCAAAGACATTCCTGTTGAACGAATCTCCACCGTGAAAATTTTCCTGGGAGTCGCGAAAATCTTTTCGAGTGCCGGGGAGCTTCATCATGCTTCAACCGTTTTTGCTGAGGCAGAGCGCCAATTTCCCGACCATGAACAAGTGTATGTTTCTCATGGGCAATTTTTGTTATCGGCAAAGTCCTACCCGGAGGCGGAGGAAGTGTTTCTCACACTTCTTCGGCAAGTGCCAGATTCGGCCTCGGCCCACTACTACCTGGGTCTGATTGCTCTAGAGGTAAAAACCAAACAAGAAGCCAAATCCCATTTTGAAAAGGCTATTAATATGGATCCCTCGTTTGAGCGGGCCTATATGAAATTATTTGCCCTTGCCGAGGGAAAGGAAAGTCCACAAGAAAGTGTGGATTTAGTGGAAACGTATTTACGGGAGGTGAACCCCCAGCATCGGGAATTTCGTTTGCAGCTTGTGCGCTTGTATGTTTCTCAACAGGAAACGGACAAGGCGATGAGGCACTTGGATATTCTCCTTGAACAGAACCCTGGCGATTTGCATGCGCAAGTTCGAAAGGCTCAGATATTTGGAGAAACGGGGGATTTTGAAGCAGCCATCGAAGAATTGATTGGAGTATTAAAAAATCGGCCCAATGAATTGCGCGTCCGTGACTTTTTAGGTTTGTTATATGAAGAAGTGAAGGATTATGATCGGGCTATTCAAGCCTACCAATCCAATATTGAGATTGACCCAACATTTTTTGATAGCGTCCTTCATTTGGGTTTTGTGTCCTATCGTTTAAAACGCAATGAAGACGCCCTGTCTTATCTCAATCAGGCTGTCCAACTTCGTCCAAAGCGGCCTGAACCGTATTTATTGTTAGGGCTAACCTATTTTCAGCTGAAGGATTATCTACAGGCCAAGGCCAAATTGGAAGAAGGCATTGTTCAGGATCCCTCTAATGCCGAGTTGCATTTTAATTTGGGGACGGCCTATGACAAGTTAAACCGGTTTGATGAGGTGGTTCGCCAAATGGAACAAACATTAAAATTAGACCCTGAGCATGCGGATGCATTGAATTATTTGGGGTATAGTTATGCGGATCGAGGGATCAATATTGAAGAAGCCGTTTCATTGACCAAACGGGCGGTGGCCCTAAAGCCACATAATGGCTATTACGTGGATAGTCTGGGATGGGCCTTGTATAAAAATGGACACATCGAGGAAGCGTTGAAGACGATGGAACGTGCCCTGGCGTTGGTTTCTGATGATCCCGTGATTTATGAACATCTTGGAGAAATTTTATTACTACAGCAAGAACGAGAAAAGGCGAAAGAAGCTTGGACACAGTCGCTTCGACTCGACTCAACTAATGAAGCCTTAAAACAACGCTTTCGAGATTCGGGATTTGGAGAGCCCCAATCTCCCCTTTCCCATCAGTCTACCTTTGCCCCCTAATTTTTGTTCCTGGAAATTGGTCTAAAAACTAATTGAACTATTTGCCATGGTGGGGGTGCCATCGGTAGCGGTGTTTTTTCTGCCGATTTTCCGATTTCCTATAAGGATAGCTTCTATGGTTTGTGGGATTGGGAAAATTGATTTATTACAGGGAGGTTGTTAGTAAACGATAGGAGGGAGCCCACTCCCATGTCTATCACACAAAGTCCGCTTATATTTTCGAATACTGGTAGGGCTTTTGTGGGTATAAGCCTCTCAAGAAAAGATTCCCCCATGGCGAAAAGATGAGATGGGGCTTGGAAATTGGCTTTTTTAAAAAATATTCAAAAGGGGTCGATCAAGAGTAAACGATAATTTTCATGAATTTTGTCCCACAATAAGACAAGAAATTGTAATATTTCTTAGGTGGAAAGGTTAGAAAACCTCAATTGTTGATCGACTCCCTTCCTTCTTTTTTGGATTGACCTGAATTTTATTAAAGAAAAAGACCGTTGTGGCAGTTTGTGGGACCTTCCCAAAAAAAGGGAAGGTTTGGCTTGAAGATAGGGACAAAATACCCTGGCCCCTTGGCATGGCCAGGTGTATGATTGTGAAAGGGCCAATTAACTTTCATAATTTTTTTCTAAGGTGGAAGAGTGCCTCTTCCCGGGGAGGGTTCAACAATGCCACGTTCGTTCTTCATCCAAACTCAACGAGGGTTCAGCTTAACCGAGTTAATGATTGTCGTCGCCATTATCGGAATTTTAGCGACGATTGCCATTCCAAATTTTTTACGATATCAAGCGCGAGCCAAACAAACCGAAGCCAAAAGTAATTTGGTGGCCTTACATACGGCAGAAATTGCCTATTTTGCCGAAAATAACGGGTATATCGGAGATTTTAATGCCATCGGGTTTGGCGTGAGTGGGGCTTCCCAGCGATATTATTATGAATTGGGAGCAGCCAACTTAGGGTCCCTTCCTCCTGGCTGCACGGCCTCAACCTTGGATACGGTCAGCGCTACCGGCTTTACGGCTGTGGCCATCGGGAATATCGATGGAGATGCGACCTGCGATGTCTGGACGATCGATGAAAAAAAGGTGTTAAGGAATGTGACCAATGATGTTTCTTTATGATTTTGAGGCAGAAAAATATTGAAATCTCACCCAGACTATTCAAGAAGAATGTTAGAGGTCCCGAATAGGTTTCAACAGTTCATCAGTAAAGTTTAAGCAAAAACCCTGAAGCGGAGAATTGCTGTGGATATCCGAGAAAAAGTCATTACACGATCGGCCAAAATTGGAGTAGTGGGTTTGGGTTATGTGGGTTTGCCGTTGGCTGTTCTCCAGGCAAAAGCCGGATTTCAGGTCTATGGGATTGATGAAGTAGCTGGAAAGGTAGAAATGGTCAACCAAGGCCATAACTATATACGGGATGTTTCAGACGAGGAATTACGGCAGGTCGTTGAAGACAAGCGTTTTGAAGCCTCAACCGATTTTTCCGTTTTAGGTCAATGCGACGTGATCCTCATTTGTGTCCCCACCCCCTTAACCCGGAATAAAGAGCCTGATATTTCGGCCATAGAAAATGTTCTGAGGCACTTGGCCAAGTATGCCCATCCGGGTATGTTAGTGGTATTGGAAAGTACGACTTACCCGGGAACGACCGAAGAGGTCATTCTCCCCGCGTTAGAGGCCCAGGGACTGACGGCGGGCAAAGACTTGTTCGTGGCTTTTTCCCCGGAGCGGGTTGATCCTGGAAACGCGGATTTCAAAACCCATAATACCTTTAAGCTAGTCGGTGGGGTCACGAAGGAATGCCAAGAGATCGGTAAATTATTCTATGAACAATCTATCGTGAAAATCTTTCCATTGAGTTCTCCCCGTGTGGCAGAAATGGCCAAGGTGTTTGAAAATGTGTTTCGGTCGGTCAATATTGCGCTGGTCAACGAATTGACCATGCTCTGTGAGCGGATGGACATTAATGTGTATGAGGTTATCGATGCAGCGGCCACCAAGAACTTCGGCTTTATGCCTTTTTACCCGGGACCGGGGGTAGGGGGGCACTGTATCCCATTAGACCCGTATTATTTAGCCTGGAAATCCAAGGAATATGATGTCCATACCCGTTTTATAGAATTGGCAGGTGAAATCAATGAAAATATGCCCTATTTCGTCGTAGGAAAACTGCAGCGAATCTTGAATCAAATGGGAAAATGCTTGAAGGGGGCTACTATTTTAGTTTTAGGGGTCACATACAAAGCCGATATTGAAGATCCACGAGAATCTCCCGCCACTAAGGTCATGGAACTTCTACAAAAAGAAGGCGCTGAATTGAAGTATTCCGATCCTTTTACTCCCTCCTTAGTCTTAAATGACCAACAATATAAATCCCAAGCGATTACTCGAAATTTATTAGAGGAATCGGCTTGTGCGCTTATCTTGACCGCCCATTCGGCTTTTGATTATCAATTTATTGTCGATCATTCCGCGAAGGTTTTTGATACGAGGAATGGGACCAAACAGGTTGAACGGCACCGCGAGCGCATTTCCTTGCTTTCTACCTAATCGGACCTCCGAACCCTTTTCAACTGAATGAAATCCTGTTTAGCTTGACAGCCTAGGTCTCTTTCGGTATAAGGCCAAGGTTAAAATGGGCCTTGATGTATCTACATGAAAGGCAGTAAGTTCTCCTTCTAAATCCATTCCCTTCCAGGGTTCCCCTGTAATACTCAAGTCTTGATTTGGTAGGACCGGGTTGACGCGATGAAAATGTTAAAGAAATTTTTCGTGCGAATTTCAGGAAACTTTCTTGAAACCATCGTTCAGAAATCACAGAAATCGAAAGATCATTCGTCACCCCCTCCTTCATTGAAACTGGTTTCCCATAATTTGCATCCTGTGACGTCTCCCGATGCCTCTCCCCCCCGAAACGTCCATGTCGGGCATCTGGAGGCCTTGGAATCGGCCATCCATAAGGGCGAAAGATGGCTGCTGGGTCGTCAGAATGTCAAAGAAGGATATTGGGTGGAAGAATTAGAGGCGGATACGACTCTAACATCCGAATACATCATGCTTCGGCGTTTTTTGGGGCAAGTGGACACCGACCGAGAACGAAAAGCGGTGCGCTATCTGTTGCATACTCAGATGGAAGATGGTGGTTGGCCTATATTTTCTGGAGGCTCGGCAGATATTAGTGCAACGGTCAAAGCCTACTTTGCCCTAAAATTAGCGGGACTGTCGTCAGAAGAACCCTGTATGGAAAGAGCCAAGGCCCTCGTCCTAAAAAAGGGGGGGGTGGTTCAAGCCAATGTTTTCACCAAAATTACGTTGGCTTTATTCGGGCAGTATGATTGGCGGGGTATCCCCTGCATGCCTCCAGAGATTTTTTTGGCGCCGCACTGGTTTTATTTTAATCTGTATTGTGTTTCTTATTGGTCTCGGGCCGTCATCATCCCTCTATTGATCATTTTTGCCCATCGACCCAAATGTGTTATTTCGGAAGAACAGGGGATTAAAGAACTCTATCTGCAGCACCCGGATTTAGTGAATTTTTCTGACGTCCCTCCCCTCCATCGAGATCCGAACCTTTTAACGTGGCGTAATTTTTTCGTGTGGGTGGACGGGTTACTTCGTTTGTATGAGTCCTATCCCATTAAATCTCTTCGAAAAAAGGCCTTGAAGGCAGCCCAAACCTGGATGATTGCCCATATGGATGGGGAAGGCGGATTGGGGGCCATCTACCCGGCCATGGCCAATTCCATCTTCGCATTACGTGCTATTGGTTATTCTACCGACCATCCGTTGATCCAAAAGGCCCTTCAGGAGATCGAGGCCCTAGAAATTTATTCCTCGATAGGGAGCAATTCATCTTCTGCCATGCTGCATATGCAACCCTGTCATTCTCCGGTTTGGGATACGGCATTAACCATGAATGCTTTGATTGAGTGTGGAACCTCCCCTGATCATCCTTCCTTGCGTCAAGCTGAAGAATGGTTGCGAACTCGACAATGTCAAAAGGTCGGAGATTGGGTAATTTCGTCCCCTGAAGCCCGGTCTGGGGGGTGGGCTTTTCAGTTTGAAAATGAATGGTATCCCGATGTGGATGACACGTCGGCCGTCGTGACCGCCTTGGCCAAGTTGCAACCACCAAGTGTGGTTCATCAGGATGAGGCCTTGTGTCAAGCGACCCAATGGGTCTTGGCCCTGCAAGGGTCCGATGGGGGATGGGGGGCCTATGATAAAGATAATAATAAATTGATTTTCAATAAAATACCTTTTGCGGACCATCAAGCCCTGTTGGATCCCAGCACAGCGGATTTGGCTGGACGGTGTTTGGAAATGCTTGGAAGTTTAGGGTATGACCAATCCCATCCAGCCGTAGCCCCGGCTATGGAATTTCTTAGGGATCAACAAGAGTCTAATGGGAGTTGGTATGGTCGGTGGGGAGTGAATTATATTTATGGGACCTGGTGCGTGCTCTCGGGTCTTCGGGCCATTGGGGTGGATATGACCGCTCCTTGGATAGAAAGAGCGGTGATTTGGTTGGAATCCATTCAGAATTCCGATGGGGGTTGGGGGGAGTCTTGTGAGTCCTATGCGGATCCCCAATTGGCGGGAAAAGGGATCAGTGCGGCCTCTCAAACCGCCTGGGCCATCATGGCCCTCCTTCAAGCTGGAGCTTCGGATTCACTCAGTGTGGTTCGTGGCGTCAATTGGTTGATCCGACACCAGCGAGACGATGGTGCCTGGGATGAGCCTTTTCACACCGGAACGGGATTTCCTCGAGTTTTTTATCTACGATACCACGGCTATTTTAAATATTTCCCCATTTGGGCTCTTGGTATGTATCGCAATGTTAAGGTCAGCGGAGAATCCAAGGCCGATCAAATTCGGCTTGAAGCTCAACAAGCCCGAGGTCCGATTAAACGCCGTTAATTCCCTCAAGGGAGCTACCCCTTGAGGTTCAGTCAAAGAATGCCATTCGGAGTTGTCACTGGCCACCATCGCCGTATTGACTGCCACATGGGTTGAATTTAAGGCCATTGCCCGAATCTTCCCTTCTTCTCGTTTTCTCTCTTCTCATTCCTTTCAGCCTTTGATCAGAACCGTGGAGTCCAACGAAATTCGATTGGTTCGGACCGGCATGGGTCCAACTCGGGCCCAGGCTACCGCAGAGCGACTATTAAAAGAATCTCCTATTGATCTCTTTATTTCTGCGGGATTTGCGGGGTCCCTGGATACATCCTTTGGTGTGGCGTCCATCCTTTTGGGAGATGAGGTCGTGATCCAGCCCACCATCCCCACCACGTTAAAAGAGGGGCCTAGCTACATAACCTGCGATTCAACTTGGGTTAATCGGGCGAAGCAGGTAGAATTAATGATACAATCTCCAATTCATGTGGGCCGGTTTATCTCCGTTGATCGAATATTGGCTCGGGCGGTAGACAAGCATGCGTTAGCTCAATCGACATCGGGTATTGCTGTTGATATGGAAAGCGGAGCGATTGGGAAAGTCGCGCAACGCCATGGGGTCCCATTTTTGATCGTTCGAGCTATCTCTGATCGGGTCGATGAGGATTTGCCCCTAGATTTCTCTCCATTTCTTCACCGAGCCCAGTGGGTAAAGGGGGTCATGCAATTGGTGTCCAGCCCCAGAAGTTGGAGGGGGATCGTGACTCTCTACAAACATTCTCAACTGGCTTCACATCATCTTTCGCAATTTTTTAAGTATTTCCTTTCCTCCAATGATTTGAGTGGGTCGCTCCCTCGGACCCATCCAACTCTTTCTTGAATGATGGTTCTCATTCAACGCCTTGGGGCTTATGTCCTTTTTTTAATCGAAGAAATGGGGGCAATGTTTGTCTTTTTGATGCGCACGTTTGGGTGGCTGTTCCGGCCACCCTTACGATTGGTTCAGATCATCAAGCAGGTTCATTTTGTGGGATTTAAGTCCACCTTTGTGGTGATTTTAACCGCGCTGTTTACGGGAATGGTCCTGGCCTTACAAGGGTATTATTCCTTGCGGAAATTTGGGTCTGAGGGTTTATTAGGGTCAGCGGTGGCGTTAAGTATGATCAGGGAGCTGGGGCCCGTTTTAGCTTCACTCATGGTGACCGCCCGGGCTGGATCGGCCATGACGGCTGAAATTGGTATTATGAGGATAACGGAACAAATTGATGCAATGGAAACCATGGCCATTAATTCCCTGCAATACCTGATTACTCCAAAAGTGGTGGCATCCCTCATTTCGGTGCCTTTGTTGGTGGCGGTGTTTGATGTGGTAGGAATTGGGGGAGGTTATTTGGTGGGTGTAAAGTTGTTGGGAGTGAGTGGAGGTTCGTATTGGAGTTCCATTGAGTCCGCCGTGGAGTGGGTTGATGTCTATGGCGGGATCTTAAAATCCATCAGTTTTGGACTCATCATTAGTTGGGTCTGTTGTTATAAAGGGTATTATACGCGAATGAGCGCAGAAGGGTTGGGAAAGGCCACTACACAATCCGTCGTGTTAGCCTCGGTTTTGATTTTAGTGTGGGATTATTTTCTGACCTCGGTTCTTCTGTAGAGATAGATTTTCGTGGAAAACCTGCCTATTACCATCAAATTGGCTGGAGTCGAGAAGACTCTTGGAGGCCAACCCGTTCTTCGAGGCCTGGATTTGGAGATTCCCAAGGGGAAAATCACCACCATTATTGGTCCGAGCGGAGAAGGCAAAAGTGTGATGTTGAAGCACATGATCGGGCTCATTCGGCCCGATTGTGGACAGGTCCTGGTCGATGGGGTAGACCTCACCAAGGTGAATGACCGGGAAATGAATGACCTTCGTAAAAAGTTTGCCATGTTATTTCAGTCGGCGGCTCTTTTTGATTCGATGAATGTGTTTGATAATGTGGCATTTCCTCTACGGGAGAAACGCTTGGTTTCAGAAGGGGATGTTCGTCGGCTGGTGCCGGAGATGCTCGATCGGGTGGGTTTGGGGAGTATGGGGCATAAGTTTCCTGCCGAGCTCAGTGGGGGTATGAAAAAACGTGCGGGTCTGGCTCGGGCTCTGGTGATGGGACCGGAAATCATCTTATTTGATGAACCGACAACCGGCTTAGACCCACTGATGGCTCATGCGATTCATGAGCTCATTTTGTCCATGCACAAAACCTTCGGTTTTACCGGAATTATGGTGAGTCACGAAATTCCGGAAATTTTTCCGATTTCGGACTGGGTCGCTATGTTAAAGGGTGGTAAAATTATTGCCATGAACCCTTCGGAAGAATTTCAACAACTTCCCCACCCTCTCGTGCAAGAATTTATTTCAATTCCTTATGGAATGGCGCGAGCCTAGAGATTAAGGGGGAGCCATTTTCAATTTGTCCAACTCTAATGTGTGTCAGGGACATCTCCAGCCACTATCAGAAACCCCACAGGAGGAACGCATGATGTGTCCAACCCCAGATGGAGTGTTGCGATAATGGAACGAGGAAAACTTGAATTGGTTGTGGGGATTTTTGTGTTGGTCGGGGTGGTATGTCTGGGGTATTTGGCCATTAAATTAGGAAAGCTGGAATTAGTGGGTGGGAATTATTACGAGCTCCAAGCTGACTTTTCTTCGACTTCTGGCCTAAAAAAAGGCGCCTCAGTGGAAATTGCTGGGGTTCAGGTGGGTCGGGTGAAGTCTATTGGGTTAAAGGAGGATCAGGCCCAAGTGGTTCTGGCAATTCAAGATCATATTCCAGTGTACAATGATGCTATTGCCTCCATCCGAACGCGTGGAATCATCGGTGAAAAATACATGGAGCTTTCGCCAGGTGGGGCGGGTGAGGCGTTGCATCATGGCGGAACTATCATGGATACAGAGGCTGGAATTGACCTGGAGCAGGTCATCAGTCAATTTATTCATGGAAATGTGGAATAAGGAAATAGCCTTTTTGGGAGGAAAAAAGATATGCCAAGGAACTGCATGGAAAATGCTGAGAGGATAATAGGAGAGGAAAAGAAAATGAAGGCGTTTGATTCTTTTTCATGGAATTCTGCGAAAAAAGCCCTCCGCCTAGTGGTGCTTGGCAGTGTTCTGTCCCTCTTTATTGGCTCTTTTGTTTGGGGAGATATGACCCCAACTGGAGCCGTCCGGGAAACTGTTGACCATGTCTTGGTGGTGCTGGGAGATGAACAGTTTAAGGATCCTGCCAAGGCCGAAGAGCGTCGAGCCAAATTAGAAGAAATCATCGGAGAGCGTTTTGACTATGGGGAAATGGCCAAACGGACCTTAGCTCGATATTGGAAGACATTAGATGCGGATCGACAGAAGGAATTTGTGGTCGTTTTTCAAAGATTTGTCGCCAATTCCTTCGCGGGCAATGTTGATGGCTATTCAGGTGAGCAAGTGGAGTATGGCAAAGAGCGACAGAAGGGAAATTTTGCCGAAGTTCAAACCAAAGTGGTATCTCCCAAAGTTCAAATTCCCTTGGATTATCGATTGCTGAAAAAAAATGGTGAATGGCGAGTCTATGATGTCATCATTGATGGAGTGAGTTTAATGAAAAATTATCGGGGCCAATTTTCACGAATCATCAAATCTTCTTCTTTCGATGCACTTCTTGAAAAGCTTCGTTCCAAGTCGGAAAAGGCATTGGTTCCTTAACTGAAACTCCTTGGGCAAAGCCCCAAAGTTTTCCATTCCTCAGATTGCTGAACATTTTCCCCACCCCTGCCTCTTGGCTTCTCTTGGCCCATTAGCCATCCCAGATTTTGATCATGGTGGATTACTGTTACTATGGTCGAATTTATCTTCGTGAAAAATACAGGTAATCCATTCCTTATAGAGGTGCGTGTGAAGTTTGCTGCCACGAAATCCTTCTTCCTTCCAGGGTTATGTTTATTGGTCTTGATAATGGGGGAAGGATGGTATCCAGTGACTGTGAAGGCTGAATATTCGGCCTTTGCGGTTCCGGCGATTTCTACCTCAAAAAATGATGGCCAGGATTTTGGGCTCATCTTTCCGGTATTGGATTCGGATGAGGAAGGTAATCTTCAATCGGTATTTGCCCCTATGGTCATCCACAATTCTTTTCTGGGGGTCAGGGGAACCCTGAATTATTACCAATATTGGTCAGGGGGAGGGCAGATGGAGGCTGTTGGATCCTATACGCAGGAAATCGAACGCAAGCTCAAGTTTCGCTATCAGGATCCTGGCTTTATCGAAGGGCTATTTTTTGTGGATATCGGTGCGCAGTTTTTTAAAAATGCCACGAAGCGCTTTTTTGGGATTGGGCAGATTACCCCGGAATCCAATGAAAGTAACTATACAGGACGTGAAATTCAGATTCATTGGAATTTTGGAATTCACATTAATGACGTGACTCGGTTATCAGTGAATCAGCGGTTTCGAGATGTAGAAATTCAAGAGGGAGGGGTGGATGATGTTGACTCAGCCAGAGATGAGTTCCCGCGGGTTTCGGGGATGCAAGGAGCCTCAATTTTAGCGCATCGCCTCGTGTTTCAATATGATTCTCGCGATAGCTGGGTCGTACCCACCGCGGGGACCAAAATTGAAGCCTTTGCAGAATTGGCGCAGGACTTTGATCGAGGGCAAGAAGATGATCCGCTCTATTTTCGATATGGATTTGATGCTAGGCGTTTTTTCCCGAGTCGGTCAAAGCGATATATTTTTCTGTTTCGAATGTTGGTGGAATTGAGTTTTGGAGAAGGGATCCCTTTTTATGAAAAAAGCTCCCTTGGAGGAGAGAATAACCTTCGAGGGTATGGAAGAGATCGTTTTATCGATAAGCATATGGTGGTCTTTAACGCGGAGGAACGCATTCACGTGTTTGAAGTGAAAATGTTCAATGTCAACATCGAATTTGAGGTCGCTCCCTTTGTTGATCTCGGTCGTACCTATCGAGATTTTTCTTTTCGCCAGTTCAATGAGTGGGAGGTTACTCCCGGCATTGGCTTTCGGGGGATTGTCCGCCCCAATTTGGTGAGTCGAGTGGATTGGGGGTATAGTAAGGAGGGCGGAGCCGTATTTGCCGGTTTGGATTATCCTTTTTAAGGCGAAATGTTCTTTTTCTTGTTAGGGCGGGCTTTGAATCCATGAAAATTGAAGGAGGTATCTCTCTAGGGATATGGGTCCTCTGTCTTGTGGCGGTTACGTCGACTGGTTGGAGTGAGACGTCAATCTCAGAGGGAAAATTTTCAGAATTAGAACAAGAACTGGAAACCCTTTTGGTTTCCGGAGCCGAGGAATCGGGAGATCTTGATCAATTAATTCGTTTGGCGAGTATCTACCTTGATTTGGGGTATGGGATGTATGTGGAGCCTAAGCGAAAATTGGCCGCCTTTCAGGAGGGTTCGCGAGTAGCGTACAAAGCCGTTGAACGAGCGGAAACGTCTCCAGAAGCCCACTTTCTTTATGCAGCCAACCTAGGGAGTGCTGCGGAATTGCAGGGGTTGGTCACGGCCGCCTTCACGATTCGTGAAATCAAATACCATGTGAATCGTGTGTTAGAGTTGGATAACACCTATGTACCTGCCCACCATATGTTGGGGCGGTTATACGAAGAATTGCCCTGGTTTTTGGGTGGAGATCAGGAGAAGGCCGAAAAGCATTTAAAAAAGGCTGTGGCGTTGGATTTTCGGTATGCCCCCGCCCGACTAGACCTGGCTCGTTGGTATCTAAAAAACCAGCGAAATCGTGAGGCCCGGAAGGAATTAACATTCATTATCGAAACCCCTCCTATCAAAAAACGGTGGATTTGGGAACGTATTCATCGCCCGCAAGCTCTACAATTGTTAAAAGGTCTGCCTGTTTTCCCTGATCTTACGAATAAGAAATCCCCAGTTCGTTGATGCCAAGAACTGGGCTCTTTGCCTTGACAGGTTTCCTAAGCTATGGGAAGATTTTGCCTAGTCTATCAATGTGTTTGCCCTCCTCCGAAACATCAAGTCGATGAATTATTGTCTCTGATTGAAAGGGAATTAGAATGTCCTTGTTGAAAAGGATTGAAAGTCCAACCGATTTAAAAAAACTGTCCCCAGACCAATTTCCGGAGTTGTGTCAAGAAGTCCGCGAATTGATCGTGGAGGTTATTTCCCATGTGGGAGGCCATTTGGCCTCCAATCTCGGGGTTGTAGAATTAACGGTCGCGTTACACTACCTCCTCAATACTCCTGAAGATAGAATAATTTGGGATACGAGCAATCAGGCCTATACCCATAAATTGTTAACCGGTCGACGTGAGCAATTTCCTTCCATTCGACAATTTGGCGGGATGAGCGGGTTTTGTAAACGAGAAGAGAGTGCATATGATACTTTTAATGCCGGTCATGCGGGGACGGGTGTCTCAGCGGCCGTCGGGTTTGTTGAGGCTCGTGAGCAGTTGGGTCGAACCAATAAAGTCGTGTGTGTCTTAGGGGATGGCGCCCTTACCGCTGGGATGACTTTGGAAGGGTTGCAGCACGCGGGAGATATGGGAAAGGATTTTCTGGTTATTCTGAACGATAACCAAATGTCCATTTCTCGGAACGTTGGAGCTATTTCGGCCTATCTCAACCGAACATTTACGGGGGAATTTTATACTCGGCTGAGAGAGGAAACCTCTCAATTGTTGGGGACCATTCCGCAGATTGGGGAGCCAGTCAAAAGAATGGCGATCCGGGCCGAAGAATTAGCCAAAGGGTTTCTCTTGCCCGGGTTGCTATTCGAAGAATTGGGATTCAGGTATGTCGGGCCGATTGATGGACATAATTTTGAGCAATTATTGCCCACCCTGGAAAATGTTTTGAAGTTAAAAGGGCCTACGCTTTTGCATGTGATCACCAAAAAAGGGTTAGGCTTCGAACCAGCCATGGAAAACCCCGTGTGGTTTCATGCCTGTTCCCCGTTTGAGAAAAAGACAGGGTTGCCCGTTAAAAAAGCAGGATATCCCTCGTATAGTTCCATTGCCGTCAGCACCCTGATTCGCCAAGCTAGGAAGGATGCACGTCTGATAGCCATCACCGCCGCCATGTGCGAGGGGACGGGATTGGCTGCATTCCAAAAAGAATTTCCTGATCGACTGATTGATGTGGGAATCGCGGAACAACATGCCGTCACGTATGCGGCAGGGCTCGCTGCCGAACACATGCGTCCGGTGGTTTTTATGTATTCAACCTTTTTGCAGCGTGCGTATGACCAAGTCGTGCATGATGTGGCGACTCAAAATCTTCCCGTCACTTTCTGTATCGATCGCGGGGGGTTGGTGGCCGAAGATGGAACTACACATCATGGGGCGTTCGATTTTGCCTATCTCCGCCATGTCCCCAATATGGTCATTATGGCACCAAAAGATGAGAATGAGTTACAACATATGGTGCAAACCGGTTTTTCCTATGATGGACCAGTCGCGATTAGATATCCCAGAGGCAGTAGCTTGGGAGTATCGCTGGATGCCGAAGCCTTGCCGCTTTCCGTCGGACAGGGTGAACTCCTTCAAGATGGGCATGATTTGGCCATTTTGGCGATTGGAGTGACGGTATCTCAGGCAATGGAAGCGGCGAAACGGTTATCGGAAGATGGGGTTTCGGTTGCGGTGGTTAACGCTCGGTTTGTGAAGCCTTTGGACAAGTCTCTCATTCGAGACCTTGCGAAGCGGGTCAAATGTTTAGTCACGGTGGAAGAAGGTTGTCGGATGGGAGGTTTTGGATCGGCAGTATTGGAGTTTCTTTCCGAGGAGGAATGTTGGGAAATGCCCACCAAGGTGCTTGGGCTTCCTGATTGGTACATCGAGCAAGGGCCCCAAGATTTACTCCGTGAGAAGTATGGGTTGACCGCTGATGGCATATATGACCAGGCCAAGGCCCTGTATGACCGGGTTTCTCTCCAGGCAGTCTTACGTTAAAATACCTCTGTGCATATATCCCGCCGTCAAACCAAGCAAATTCAGGTAGGGTCGGTCCCTATTGGTGGGGGAGCCCCGATTTCTGTCCAATCCATGACTATCCCCCATCCAACCGATATCGCAGGAACCCTTGACCAGATTCAACGTTTGGAGGCTGCCGGGTGCGAACTGATCCGAGTGGCTGTTCCCGACATGGAAGCGGCTTATGCCCTTCACAAAATCAAGCCCCATATGACGGTTCCCTTGATAGCCGATATTCATTTTGATCATCGATTGGCCTTAAAAGCGGCAGAGGTTGTGGATTGTGTTCGCATTAATCCCGGCAATATCGGTCCGTGGTGGAAAACCGAAGAGGTGATTAAGGCAGTGAATGACCATGGAATTCCCCTGCGAATCGGGGTAAACGGGGGCTCGCTCGAGAAACCCCTGTTGGAAAAATACGGCTATCCCACAGCTGAAGCCCTCGCTGAATCGGCCTTAAATGCTGTTCATGCGTTGGAGGATGTGGGATTTACCAACATGAAAGTATCCCTAAAAGCCTCAGATGTTCACATGGCCATCGATGCGTATTGGCTCTTTGCGCAACAATCCCCTTACCCTTTGCACATCGGCATTACGGAGGCGGGGACAGCCATGACCGGTGCGGTTAAATCTGCCCTTGGCTTAGGGTGGCTCCTTTCACAGGGCATTGGAGATACGCTAAGGGTTTCCCTTGCCGCCGATCCTGTGGAAGAAGTCAAGGTGGGATTTGAGATATTAAAGTCTTTGGAATTGCGGCACCGTGGAGTCAATGTTATTGCCTGTCCCACCTGTGGGCGGGTAGAAATTGACGTGGTGAAGATGGCCAATGAGTTAGAACAGCGACTTGGGCACATTCAATCACCCATAACGGTCTCGGTTTTGGGCTGTGTGGTCAATGGAATCGGAGAAGGCAAGGAAGCGGACATTGGGATAGCCGGTGGTCAGGGGGTGGGGATCGTATTTAAAAAAGGCAAACTGTATAAGCGCGTCCCCTCCGAAGAGTTAATGGACACCTTAATCGAAGAAGTCGAAAGCATGGCGAAAGAGCAGGGGGCTCAGAATCCTTCAGAGGGAAGGCTTCAGAGTCCTCAAAATTCCCCTCCCTTTGCGTCTCCATTGGTCAATTCTGGCCAGGAACCCGCGCGCGAAATCCCGGTCTTGCCAGGAAGGTAATCCTATCCTTCTCTGGGATTGTTGGTTTGGTGGTGGGTGTTCTCTCTTGTACAACTTAAAATAGACTCCTTATAATGGGAGGCTAGGGCGCCGTACCCAAGTGGCTAAGGGAGCAGTCTGCAAAACTGCGATTCAGCGGTTCGATCCCGCTCGGCGCCTCCATAGTTCCTTCTTCGCTTGAGAGGAGAGGTAAATAAAAAATGGCCGTGCCTGTTTCACAAATGTATACCGTTGCATCCTATGCTTTATCCCAGCATTTACGTGGGGTGAAGCGGTATCCCCTGGTCTTGATGCTTGAACCCCTGTTTCGATGCAACTTGGAATGCGCAGGATGTGGAAAAATTCAATACCCCGATCATATTTTGAATCGCCGGCTTAGCCCGGAACAATGTTGGACCGCTGCGGATGAATGTGGCGCCCCGATTGTCAGTATTCCCGGAGGGGAACCTTTGATTCATCCGGAAATGCCGGAAATCGTAAAAGGGCTGGTTGAAAGAAAAAAGTATGTCTACTTGTGCACTAATGCTATTTTGTTGGAACGAAAAATGGCCGAATATTCCCCCTCGAAATACCTGACCTTTAGCATCCATATGGATGGCTTGAAGGAAGAGCATGACCATGCGGTGTGCCGGAATGGGGTTTATGATGTTGCGGTCCAGGCCATTCGGGCGGCGTTGGCCAAAGGGTTTAGGGTGACCACCAACACCACCCTATTTGATGATGCCGAACCGATGCGGGTCCGGCGATTTTTTGATGAAATGATGGACTTAGGGGTGGAAGGAATGATGATTTCCCCTGGGTATAGCTATGAAAAGGCTCCGGATCAAACGAGCTTTCTCAAGCGAGATCGCACACGTTCCTTGTTCGCCCAACTGCTCAGACAACGAAAACGTCGTTGGCAATTCAATCAGTCTCCATTATTTTTGGAGTTTCTCATGGGAAGGCGAGATTATGAATGCACGCCTTGGGGCAATCCGACGTATAATATTTTCGGATGGCAACGGCCTTGTTATCTATTACAGGAAGGGTATGCCTCTTCATTTTCCGAGCTCATGAACGAGACTCATTGGGAACGATATGGGACCGGGCGTCACGAGCAATGTCGGGACTGCATGGTCCACTGTGGATATGAAGCCTCTGCAGTAAAAGATACCTTTAGTTCTTGGGGTGGGTTTTTCGGGACAGTTCGCGCTACCTTGTTCCCAAACGCAGTTTAATGGTGGGTCCCCCGCCCTCCTTTCCTCTTGCTAGTTAACTCTTTTTTCATGTCACCTCTCCCCGAAGCTGAATAATTTCGATGGGTTCGGAGCATTCTCCTGAAGGAATCCCCCAGTCGCTAGAAGGGCGGGAACTCCACCCTTCAACTGCGGATGAATTAAAGGAAGCCATGACTTCTATCGTGGATTATCGGGGTGATGTGACCTTGATTCTCAAATCAGGAAATCATGTGGTGGGCTATGCCTTTGATCGGGAGGAAAGAATGGGGGTGTTGTGCGTGCGTATGTATGTCCAAGGCCAGGTAGAAGCTCAAAAAGTTAAATATCAAGATGTTGAAAAGATTGTGTTTTCAGGAGAGGACACGGCTTTCGGACGTTCTTGGGAGGATTGGGCAAAAAAATGGAAAAATTCAGATCCCAAGAAAGAAAACGACCCATAACTTCAATCAAGCAGAGTTTCCCTATAAGGGTTTTAGTGGGCATGCTGTGGGAAAACCTGCACATTCCCCCCCAAATCCCCATTACTCATCCTTTCTGAAAATGCGGGTGTTTTTTGCCTTAGAAATGTAAGGGCTTAGGGACGAAAAAAAAGAGGAATGGGCTGTCAATCCCCTCCTCGGGCAATTCCAGCTTTAAGGAAAGAATGATCCGTAAGGACGTTTCTCCGGAAAAGGGAGTTCTGAGGGAGTTTTCCGACCTTAGTAGTGGCCACGAATCGATTGACGGTTGACGGTGGTCTGTGATAGAAACCCTGAACTTTTTGGGCCCAGAGACCTATGGGGTCCAGAGGGCTTTTGGTAGGGTTGAGGTGGTTGCTAAGGGGCGCACCTCGGAAGATATGTAAAGGCTTGCGAAACCTGAAGAGTGTATGGTGTACGCCTCTGGCACGCCCTTCTTTTTATGTCCTCGTCGCCTTTCCTTTTTCCATTTCCTTACCGCACTTCCTGACAACTTTTGGCAGTGCCCAAGAAAAAGGTCAAACTCCTCCCAATGGCTGAAGATGAAATCTTTGGCGAGGAGAGTAATTCATGGAAGACGGGGCCGTCAGGATTTCGAAGGGGGTTCAATATCCATGATTGGATCAGGTCCTATGGGTCAGATAAGAGGTAGCCGACGGTTGGGAAAAACCTGGAACGAGGGTGGAAAATTTTTTGATAATTTCTTCAGCGAGCTATTGATTAGGTTAGTTGATCACCGACATTACGTTAGCGAGGGGGAACAATGAGCGAATACCGAAATGTGAAAGCTCTGATGGTAATCGGAATGGCGATCGTGGGATTTTCAATTTCAGCTTGTGGCGGGGGCGAGGGTCCACCAGTGCCTCCACCTCCCGCTCCACCCGAATATGCCGATAAGCATATGCCGGAAGGGTATTGGAATAACCCGGAAATTTTAGAAGAGGGCAAGGCCATTTTTACCGGGCAACAGAACATTGATGTCAATTGTGCCAGTTGCCATGGCAAAAATGGGAAACCTGTGAAGGCTGGTGCCAGAGATTTCAGGCGGACCGAACAAATGGAACTCTATTCTGATGCGGTTTGGTTCTGGCGTGTGAACGAAGGAGTGAAGGGCACCAAAATGAAAGCTTGGAAGAGCAAGCTTTCCGAAGACGAAATCTGGAAAGTGATCGCCTACGAGGCGACCTTTGGACTGAAGGGTAAGGAATGGGACGTGGCGGCGAAGAAGTGGGTTCCACAGGGAACGGCTGGTTCCGCACCTGCAGCCCCCGCAGCCGATGCGCCTGCGGCCGATGCCCCCGCAGGAGATGCGGAACATTAATAAGCCATCAAGTAACCCTACGAACGGGAAGAAAAGATAAAAGGAGGGGTACGACCCTTGAATACCTTACAGCGAAGTATTTGGATGATCCTTGGCTTAATCCTTGGTGGTGCAGCCCTGGCTTATGGGCAAGTTCCTGCGGCTCCCCCCGTGGATTTCCCCTACGCGGGGAATAGAACTGGTGTTTGGGTGGTCGCGAACCTGCATATATTATTCGCGGCCTTTATCCTTGGAGCCCCGATTTTTGTGGTCGTGGCAGAGTGGCTTGGGTACAAAAACAATGATCCCAAATATGACCGCCTGGCCAAAGAGGTGATCAAGGTAACCGTCATCCTCTATAGCATGACGGCCTTAACCGGTGGGCTGTTTATCTTTGTTTTGCTGGCCACCTATCCTGACTTCTCAACATGGCTGATTCAGCATTTCTTCCTGGTCTTTGCGGTCATCTATCCGCTTTTGTTTATCCTGGAAACTATCATCCTCTACACCTATTTTTATTCATGGGATTCCATGAAGGGATCGAAAAAGGGGAGACACATCGCTTTAGGGGTACTCTTGAATATCGTGGGGACGGTCACGCTGTTCGTGATCGATGGTCCCACCGCGTTCATGAACACCCCCGCGAAAGCTGCCGAAGGCGTTTCCTTGGTGGAGTTTGTCGCCAACGCGGGACTGTGGGATAAGATGGCCAACTACAGCTGGATGCCCTTGAATCTCCACAGGCTGGTAGGAAACGTGACGTTCGGAGGGTTCATCGCGGGGTTGATCGCGGCGTACATGTACATGGGGTCCAAGACTGATGAAGAACGGTCGTATTATGACTGGATGGGGTTTGTGGGCAACATGATCGGCGTTGGGGCGTTGCTGCTCCTTCCGTTCATGGGCTACCTCTTGGCTTATGAACTGTGTGACTACGATGCCTCGATCTGTCCGTATATGATGGCCGATCAATTGTCGATGTTCTTTGAAATGCAGGGGGCCATGATCGGGCTGATCTTTTTGGCGAGTAATTACTATATTTGGTTGAGTCTTAAACGAATTGAAGGGGTGGAGCAGATCCGCATTTCGGGGTTCGTGGCCCTGGCCGTTCTGCTGATGCCGGCTGTCATGGGATTGGCCTGGAAAATGTTTCCACCGCCGGAATGGCAGTCCCTGATCTTTTTGGCTGCCATTGCCATCGTCCCAGGAATTTTAGGAAAAATTCCCGGGTTGAATAAGTTTACCGTCTCAGCCTTTACCATGATCAAAGTGGGCTTCCTCATGATCGTGGTGGCCGATGCCATCTGGATGACTCCGCATGGGTTCGTACCGACTCAGGCGCTCGCCACGCACGAACTTGAACTCCCGGAATGGGCTCAGGAATTAGCCCTCATGCCGGCAAAAAATGCGGCGGCCTTTACGCTGGTGTTTCTCACGGTCGTGAATTACATCATGTATAACCGGGCGATTAAGCGTGGAACGATCATCTGGGGGAAAATCGACTTTGCTTCTCAATTCGTCCTCATCTTCTTGGCCTTTAGCGCCATTTGGACCATGGGTCTGATGGGGACGGTCCGGTCACTGACCCGAAAATATTTCCATGTCTATAATTTAGTTCCCGATTTTACTCCAGAGGCGTTTACTCCGACCTTGGCGTATTCGGCATGGTGGATTACGGGGGTCACGATCGTGTTTTATGTGGTGGTTAGTTTTGCGATTCTTGTAACCTTGCGTCCGGGTACGGCCAAAGCTCCTGCGGGGCAAGGGTCTCCAGTGCCGGCTGAAGCCAAATAGGTTGGCATAGTGAAGGAAGAGGAAACGTATGGCTAAGCAAAGCTTCATGAAAAGCGTCTTTAAGAAAATGACCATCGGAATCATCATTGGGGTGATCTTAGTGGTGGCTGCCCAAATGACCCATTTCCCACCGGTATTTCAGGCCATGTTTTTTATCTATGCCATCCTCGGGGCCTTGGTCTTTATCCTCCTGGATGCGCCCTCGATGACGCGGCTTGAGGGGATTAAGGCCGTTGTCGCCTTGGTGGTGTTTTATGTGTTTATTTCTGGACTCTACATTGCGGGAGCCAGCCTCCTTCCTCAATTTGATCCGAGTATCGAAGCAGGAAAAATCGAGAAAATTCTCAAACGGCGAAAGGCGGCATCAGAGAAGGGTAAGGCCGAAGAACTCATTGCCAGGGCCAAGGCATTGGATGAACGTGCGAAGGCGATCACCAAACAATTAGCGAATCTTGGTGGGGCTGGTAAGGTTGAGGTGGCCGAGGATAAGAGCGGTGGTGGAGCGGCTTCAGGTGACCTGGTGGCGTTGGGGAAAGAACAGTGGGAGCTTCAGGAATGCTATAACTGCCATAAGTTATTCGGACAGGGCGGAAAAAAGCGGGGTCCTGAGATGGATAACATCGGAAATCTCATGACTCCCGAGCAACTGAAAGAGAAGATTCTCTATCCCAAAAAATGGAAGGCCGAAGGATTTGATAAACAATACAAAAAAGGCAAAATGCCGGATAAATATCGTGACTTGATGTTCGACGAGGAAATCGACGCATTGGTTGCCTTTCTGGCCTCGTTAAAAGATACCTCGGTGAAAACACCCAAGCCCATTAAAATGTACTAAAAAGCACGGGTTACGTATGCAACCGAAACTCACGGCAAAAGCTCTCTGTGGCGGACAGGAAGTCGGGAAGATTTCCAAGGTTATCGTTGATCCCATTTCCCACGAAATTAGCCATGTGGTCGTGCAGGAAAATGGGGCTCAAGGGAGTCATCGACAACTGCCGATCGGGCACGTCCAACAAGTCGTGAACGAGGAAGAAATTATCCTCGGTTGCACACCAGAAGAGTTTTCCCAATTTCCGACCATTGACCGAGATCAGTACGTCTCTATCCATGAAGTGGAAATAGCCCATCTGGAAGATCATCTGCATGTCGAACCTGGGGAGGTGTTGGTTCCGTTGCCTCGTCTTGAGCAAGGTGTTCCCCGAAGAACCTTTTTTAACAACATGACGCATGCCATCGGAACTCTGATTGCCTTGCCGTTGGTCTTTCCAGTGTTGAAGTACCTGATGAAACCCATGTACAAGCCGTTCGACAACCAATGGTTCTCGGTCGGAAATGTCAAAAAGATTAAGAAAGAAAATATCGGGTTTCAATTTAAATTTACCCGTGGATTCAAGGAAGCGTTCATGCCCGAACAGATGATCGAAAAAAATATTTGGGTGGTGAAGGCCACCCCGGAAGTGCAAAAGGCGGTGTATGGCGGGAAGGATGCAAAGTTTCACGATAATAAAGGTGATCTGCTCCATGTGAATAAAAAGAATTCTCCCTATATCGGATTTTCGGGGAAGTGCCCGCATTTGGGTTGCGGATACAAATGGCGAAGGACCAAAAATTTCCCGGATGGGGTGTTTCTTTGTCCTTGCCATCTGAGCATCTACGATGAAGCCGGAAAGGTCATCGATGGTCCAGCACCCCGCGGTCTCGATGTCCTGCCCATGAAAGTCGATGCCGCCGGTGAAATTAAGATCATTGATGTGGAGTACAAGGCCGGGGTGAAGAATCAAATTCGGCTTTTGTAATCGTTTTGCCATAGCAAGGAATTACCCTTCATGCAGCAAGAATCTCAGCCGGTCAATCAACCGAATCCATTCGAAAAAGTCGTAGAATTCGTTGATGAACGGGTCGGCCTGAAGCAGATTCAGGCCAAGATGCTCAATGAACCCATTCCCGGCGGTTCACGGTGGGCCTATGCTTTCGGGTCCATTCTCCTCTTTATTTTTATCCTCCAAGTGGTCACCGGAATTTTGTTGATGTTCTACTACGTTCCGAGTACCGACCATGCCTATGCCAGTACGCAATACATCATTCATGAAGTCGATTATGGATGGTTTCTCCTGAGCTATCATTTCTGGGGGTCATCGGCGATGGTGGTGATGGTGTTCGCCCATATGTCGCAGGTCTTCCTCTGGGGAGCCTATAAAAAGCCCCGGGAATTGATCTGGTTGGTAGGATTAGGCCTGTTTGGGATTGTGATGGGATTTGGGTTTACGGGGTACCTCTTACCTTGGGACCAACGAGCCTATTGGGCCACGGTGGTCGGGGTAGAAATCATGGATAAAACGCCCATAGTGGGTGACTTTCTTGCCCGGTTTTTAAAGGGCGGACCCACTCCTGGTCAGATGACCCTCAGCCGCTTTTTCGTGATTCATGTCATGGTCTTGCCTGCGGCGTTGGCTGGATTGGCTGGTCTCCATATTTTTCTGTTTAGAAAAGCTGGGCCGGCCGGGCCGTTTAGAGGAACACCGGAGGAGCTCAAGGCCAAAACCGACTACTTCTTCCCCCGCCAGATTTGGAAGGATATCGTGGGTATGGCCACGGTATTTCTCATCATTTGTTCCCTAGCGTTTATTGAGCCGGTGGTGTTGTTGGAACAAGCCACACCCGATCCCGGCGATTATCATCCGGAACCGGAATGGTACTTTTTGTTCCTGTTCCAACTCTTGCGTCTGAAAATTTTCGGGGGAGAGTTCGGACAATTTTTAGGGGCGGTGGCTATTCCCGGGGCCTTTATGGCCTTCCTTGCCGCCCTGCCCTTTATCGATACGAATCCCGAGCGGAATATCTTCAAACGACCGATAGCCCTTATCGGATGGATCGTGATTATGGTCGGCATCCTGGTCTTTACCGTATCGGCTATTTTAAATCGCGAGTTTCTCCACTAAGCACCTTTCGATGAGTATGTCCAACATTAAATTAGGGCTTCTGATCTTCTGGCCGGCCTTTTGGACGGCTTTTCCCATCAAATTGGTGTTTGCCTTTCTCATGTTGGCGGCCCACATGCACCCCTGGAAGGGATCAGGGCTCTTCTTGATGATACTCATTTCTATTCCTATTGATATTTGGGCTTTGGGCTTGTGTGCCCGAACCGTGATGATTGAACGACTGCGAGTCGATCCTCAGCCGGGGTTCGGACCAAATCTCTGGGTCCGTTGGGCTGTCTTTTCCGCGATCGCCTTACCCGTCATTAAGCTGATTGTCTCGGGCGTGACCGGAGTGGCGAAGTCGGTCACCACGAGCATTGTTCATGCTATCAAGGAAAACGTGTGGGAAATTCCGGTGGCGGAGCAAATCAGCCTGGAATTAGTCATGTGGGGAAGTGTTTCAACGGTGGTGCTCATCCTGTGTATTCTTGGGTGGTTGTATGGATTGGGCTGGTTGGCTCAACCGTTCGTGAGGAATGGGCGGTCCCTCGAGGGAGATGTGGAAGAACGAACCAACTTTTGGGATGCCCTCCGAATTCCCAAAGATCAGCCCTTGCTCCTCACCGCCTTTACGGGAACGGGAGTCGTCCTGGCCTTCGTGTTTTGGGGGTTACTCCCGGTTTCTACCCCACATCCACACGAGGAATACGAGTTTATTGAAAAGAAAGCCAAAGCGGTCAAAATTGTCCCCAAGAAGGTCTTAAAAGAAGCGGAAAAGGTTCTCGCGAAAGCCGAAGCGGTCGTTAAAAAGCTGGAAGAAGAAAAGAGCGGAGAATCCAAAGATTCTGAAAAGCCGGATGCCAAAAAAGACGCGGGGAAAAAGAAAGATACTCCCGACCAGGGAGAAGCGAAAAACGGTGGAGGGGAGAAAAAGTAAAGGGGTTATGCCCCCACAACTAGCGGGAAGCTGACGGCATGCGGTATAACTATCCCACATTTGCCTGGTATTCAAATATTGCTTGAGTGAAGGGGGCCTCGTCATGAAATCGGCCAACCACATACATCCAACACACCTCAACACCGTCCGTGAGAAAATGCCTACCCTTCTTAAGTGGGTGAGTTTTCTTGCCGTGCTCCTTTTGCCTGCGTTGGCCATGGCGGCGGGGGCGGAGACCAAAGCGATGTCTGTGGAGTATCGTGATGTCCCAGGCGTGGGCAGTCGAAATTTGATATGGGTCGTGGCCCAGCAACACCTTTTGCTGGCAGGGTTCGTACTGGGAGTCCCCATTTTTGCGTGGGTCTGTGAGCTCGTGGGCTGGAAAACCAAGGAAGCCCGCTATGACAAATTGGCCAAAGAGTTTACCAAGCTTCTGACTTCGGCCTATGCCACTACGGCGTTGTTCGGTGGGATCTTACTGTTCTTATTAATAGGCCTCTACCCCAAGCTGATGGCCTATTTGACGGACATGTTTTTCCCTTCCTTTATTGTTTATTGTCTATTGTTCCTCGCGGAGACCGCCACGCTGTACATGTATTGGTACGGGTGGGATTACATGCAGGGGAATAAAAAAGCCTTTCATCTATTCTTGGGATTCCTGCTGAATCTTTTTGCGATTGGCATCATGATCGTTCCCAATTCATGGGCTACCTTTCAGGCGAGTCCGGTCGTGGTGGCGGATGGAGATGCATGGGCTCGTGCATGGGCAGCCATGCAGAACCCCACGTGGTGGCCGGTCAACATTCATCGTCTCATCGCGAACGTCGTTCTGGGTGGATTTATCGTGGGGGCCTATGCCGGTATCCGGTACTTACTCGCGGCTTCACGTGAAGAACGGGAACACTACGACTGGATGGGATACGTCGGGAATTTTATCGGAGTGTTTGGCATGTTGCCCCTTCCCTTTGCCGGCTATTGGCTGATGAGGGAGGTGTATCAGTATAACCAACAAATGGGCATTACCCTCATGGGGGGATTCTTGGCGTGGTTATTCATTTTGCAGGCCATGCTCATCGGAGTCTTATTCCTGGGCGCCAATTATTATTTCTGGATGGGGATCACCCATCGAATCCCGGGTTCTGAAAATAATTATAAAAAGCCGATCATGGCCATGCTGGTGGTCTTGTTGTTGTGCCTGGGAGTGTGGATGACTCCTCACTCTCTGGTGGCGAGCTTGGAGGAGGCCAGAAAAATGGGAGGGACCCATCACCCCTTACTCGGGGTGTTCGGGGTGATGTCGGCCAAAATGACCGTATCCAATCTCATGATCCTGGTGACCTTCATGAGTTTTATCATGTATTGGCGCGCCGGAAAGCAGGAAACCGCGGGGTGGGCCAAAGCGGCCAAAGCGGTCATGGGTGCCTTGCTCGTGATTGCGGGCGTAGCCGTGATTGTCTTAGGGGTATGGGGGTATTTTGTTCCCGCCATTATTCGCATCAACTATTTCTCGGTGGCACAGGTGCTCATCGTTTTATTCATTATGATTACCTTTACCCCATTGACGGCCTTGCTCATGAAAAGTGCGAAAACGACCACGGAAATGGTCTGGGGAAAGATGCCTATTCGTGCAGGGTATAGTCTAGTCCTGAACGCTGTCATGGTCATTCTGCTCATGTCGCTGATGGGATATGCTCGATCCTCCTCGCGGGTGCACTGGCATATTTATGGGGTCATGAGAGATACCTCGGAGTACGCGTATTCTCCAGCCTTGGGATATGCTGCCGCCTTCATGTCGTTGAATACTTTCGTGTTTTGTCTGTTGGTCGCATTTATCTTTTGGGTGGCTACATTGGGAGATAAAGCGAAAGCTCAACAAGCCAAGGCAGACTCATCTACTGTTCCCGGGGCGGCACCTGCTATGGCGGGCGGAGCACCCAGTTCGGGTGAGCCGTTTGAAACGGGGGTTCCCGAAAATCACAAGTGAGGAATCATGAGTGAAGTAGCATTACTCCAAATTATCGGGCTTTGCGTCGTCGGGGCGGGGATTGTCATCCTGTTATTCATCAAGGGGATGTTTACCCGAGTCGTGGGTTTTGTGGCCATGGTCCTTGGCATGTTCAGTCTCATTGCCCTGGGAGTTCCACAAATGGCTTCCTTGCCTCCGGCCATTGAAACCTTCGACTTGGCCACGGTGAAAAGCCCGGATGATTTAGCCGCGATTGGGCAAAAGATCTTTTTCAGTAAAGGGCAATGTGCCCTTTGTCATTCCATTGGGCCTAGCGAATCGGCTCGTTGCCCGGATCTCGCGGGGATTGGGGCAAAGCTCGCTCCAGAGTTTATCTACGAAAGTCTTACCCAGCCTCAGGCGTATATTTATCTAGATTTTCGGCATGGAACCAAACCGGAGGAATATCCAGCCAGGATGCCCTACATCAACAAGGATCCAATTGGGCTGAGCAAGCCGGAAATTTATTCGGTGATTGCGTTCCTTCAAAAAATGAGTGGGGAGCCGATTAGCGTGAAGGTCGAAGATATCATGGAGAGCCAGGAAGAAGAGGCGGTCGCCGTGGCTTCTATTCAACAGGGTAATTAATGGCATGGGGAACGATGTGACTGTACACCGACTGCTTAGTAAAAAGATTCGGAACGCAGGAGGAACGATATGAAAGGTCCAATAGCCAGTGGGGCAATCCTTCTTGTCGGGATGTTTATTTTTCTCAAATTCATTCTTCCGTTATTCACGGCACCCCTTCCGGCTAGTTTAATCTACCTCTATCTCGCCCTGACCCTCAGTGGAATTATGATTTTCGGGACGATGAGTGCTTCGTCCTTGGAGGCCCTTATGGGCCCAATTTGGCGCTTTTTATCGGGAGAAGGGCAATCGGGGGTGGCCCAAATAGCCCGCTTGGCAGTTCTGGTGCTGTTTCCTTTATTAGTAGGCTGGCAAACCTACACGAGATTAGCTCCCAGTGACCTTCCTCCAGCAGAGAATCGGACCATTCATCCGGCACCTCCTGGTGAATTTGTGGGGTTGGCTAATCCCTACCCAAAAAATGAAGCCAACATCAATATGGGAAAAGGGTTGTATGCGGCCTATTGCTCTCCCTGTCATGGAGCCAATTTTGATGGAAAAGGACCTGCTGCACCTGGGTTTAATCCCCCACCAGCCAACTTCAGTGATCCTGGCACCATTGCCCAGTTACAGGAATCCTACCTATTCTGGCGGATTAAAAAGGGTGGGGTTGGATTGCCGGTCGAGGGTATGCCATGGAAATCGGCCATGCCAAGATGGGAAGTGGAATTGCCGGATGAATTTATTTGGAAGATTATCATGGGGGAATATGATGGGGCTCACCAATCCCCTCGGACATGGGAAGAAGAAGAATAGGGGGCGGGTCTTTACCCATGGCCGGTACGTTTTGTGGAGATAAATGACATGTTGAACAAACTGAGATTCCTTTCTATACCAATCATTGTGGGAATGGTTGGAATGCTCGGTTATTCGATTGGCTTAGCGAGCGACCCCCCACCCCCTGAGGAAGGGGCAGGAAGCGTGTCCGTTCGGCTGTATCAAGTAGAAGGCAGTCTTCCTTCGGATGACCCAAACTCCTCGCAATGGGATTCCGTCCCAGAATCCGAATTTAAATTAGCCCCCCAGGTTCATTGGCCGGACCGCATCCAAGAGGTTACCGTGAAATCGGTGAAGGTCAAAGGCCTTCACGATGGCCAAAATTTGGCCATCTTAGTCGAGTACGAAGATCCCACAGAGGATGACAAGGATGCCGCGGCGGTGGAATTTATGGTAGGGGACCAAAAAGCGCATTTCGCCCATGGACAGGAAATGCTCCAAGTTGAAGGCGGGCCAGTCAATATTTGGTATTGGAAAAAGGAAAATGGGAAAGCCTTGGACATGAGTGCGAAGGGATTTAAAACCCTGGCACCCCAAGAAAAGCAAGATGTCCAAGCGACAGGATCCTGGCAAGGGGGAACCTGGCGTGTGGTCTTTTCACGGGCACTCAAAACTGAGGACGAAAAGGATGTCCAAATAGAGCCAGGAGAATGGCGAAGTGTGGCCTTTGCGTTTTGGAATGGGGCCGTAGTCGATGGACTCGTGAAAGAAAAGGGGAGTCAAAAGGCTGTGTCATCTTGGTGGTATATTCGTGCCGAGCCCAGTGCTGATAATTCTATCTATGGTTGGGTGATTTTCGGTCTTCTCCTTGCGGCCGCCTTTGAGTTCGTGGTGGTACGAAAATTGAGAAAGGGCCAATCGGCATGAGATCAGTGGCCAGAGGAAATTCAGGGATGACCATTCTGAAAATCATCGTAGCGGGGGTGGCCGCTGGTTTACTCCTTTACGGATGTGCGGGAGATGAACGAACTGCCAAAGGAAAGAAACTCTATAATCATTACTGCAGCCATTGTCATGGGGAGTCGGGCCAACAGGGTGAAGGGTTCAATTGGGAACGGATGCCGGATCCCCGACCGAAAAACCTCGCGTCCAACGCGGAAATGTCGACGTTTAGTGACAAGGAAATTTTTGATACTGTCTATCGGGATATGAAAGATACTGCCGATCCGGCCGTCTTGGATGACATGAATTACTTTGCTGTCTCCACTATGCCCACGTTTAAGTACACACTTTCAGAGGAAGAAATTTGGGGCATCGTCGGTTATGTACGAACTCTTCACGGGATGGACTTGACCTACGATTTGGCTGGGCGAAAAAAGGAGTTAGAGGAGGCGTACCAGGCGGCAAAGCCTGACATGGAAGCCGCCCAAGCCGCCTTTGAAGCGGCCACCGAAAAAGCTGAAGAAGCCCAAGCTGCTTATGAAGAGACGTTGACCGATGAGGAACTGGAGGATTATGAACCAGAGGAACTGACTTTACCCGAAGAGGAAGCATTCCTGGTCGCGAGTGAAAAATATGAAAAAGCTAAGGCGGCGTTTGAGAATTTCTCCAAACGGCCCAAAAAAACACAGATACCTCGACCGGATCTCTCTATCTCAGAGGAGGAGCGAGCCAAGCAAGCCGAGCTAGGCAAGAGGTTGTACACCGACAAGTATGGATGTAATGGATGTCATAGTCTCAATGATGTTGGGGGGTTGGTGGGCCCGGCTTTGGATCGAGCCGGATTCCGGCTGAATGGAACGTGGATTTATCGTTGGATTCGAAACCCCCAAAGCATAAAAAAGCATACTCGCATGCCCAACTTGGGGATTTCCGAACCCGATGCCTTGGCCCTGACTTATTATTTAGATACTCTTCGGGCCCCCAAGCCAGAACATCCCATTCCCCTCCCTGAATAGTCGAGGGCGTTTTTCGCCTTCGGCCATCAGAGACAGTATTCCAGCACCTTTGATGGCTGAAAGCCTCGTTTTTCCCTTTTGGGATGACCCGTTCCACAAAATTCCATTTCTCGTTCTGATATAAGGAATTTCTCTTCTAGAGATACCCTCCTACAATTCCCACAAGAATAATCGCCCCGACCCACGAATGCTGTTTAAATAAGGAAAACGCTCTCTCGGAAGGTAAGTGTGTTCGAACGAGCGTGACCTGATACCCTAGAACACCGGCTACTCCCAATAGGGCTACCCAGTACACGAGGCCCAGCTGGTTTAGTTGTCCGACCTTGGATAAAAAGGCTAGCATTCCGCTCGCGGCGAGTCCCACCCCTAACCAAGTATGTTGTCCGAACAACAGAGCTGAAGACTTCACTCCAATTTTTTGATCATCCTCCTTGTCCTGGATGGCGTAAATCGTATCATAGGCAATGGCCCAACAAATCGTGGCCCCGAATAGGCACCAGGCGGAAGGGGCGAGCCCACCGCTGACGGCCGCCCAAGCCATGATTCCTCCCCAGCCAAACGCGATCCCTAACATGAATTGTGGAATGTGCATGAACCGTTTACAAAAGGGGTAGATTCCCGCCAATAGAAGAGCGATGGGGCTGAGCAGGATGGTCAAAGGATTAAGGAACCATAATAAACCGGCGGCGATGCCAAGCAGGATAACTAATAGCCCCCAAGCATGCCTCGATGAGAGTTGTCCTGAAGCCAAGGGCCGTTGCCGGGTTCGGTAAACCTGGCGGTCGAAGTCTTGGTCCGTCAGATCGTTCATCACGACCCCAGCACTCCGCATGACAAAAGCCCCGATCGTAAAGATCACGAGTAAATGGGGTGACGGCCAACCTCTTGATGCCAAGAAAAGAGACCAAAGGGTGGGAAACAGGAGAAGAAGAGTGCCAGTTTGGTTAAATAGTCGAATGAGATGAGCAAAGGCCAGCGGGGTGGGAGAGTGGGGTGGTGGAGAGGGTGAAACGGGTGTATCCATGTGGAAGAAGGAAGGGATTCAGGAACCGAGCCCCTCAGGGTTGTCATTTCCCGGCGGAGGTCCCATTAAGTCACCTGACTGTAAAACGAGTGATGCAAAGAACCCGCTCAGGTTGGTCAGCCGGGGAAAGGACCACCATCCATTCTCCTCGATGTCTTTCAGGATGAATGGTTTTTTTGCTCCACATTCTGTACCCGGAGGAGGGGCGAATGGGCAGATTGATTTCGGACACTTTGGACCAAGATTCTTCAATTTGTTGGTGCCAAGAATGACGAATCTGCCCCGTCCGGCTGGATTGAACCTTCACCCACATGAAAATCTCAGAGGTCTGAGAGGTTTCAACGATGGGAATGGCCGTGGTTCGATTTTTGTCTTTTTCACAATAGGCGGACGGAGAAAACACTCCAATAGGGATTCGATTCTCCACACTCTTAGAAAGAACCACTTCTTTCACCAGAAAAGGAGATTCAGCGATGGCCAGAGGAATGGAGTAGGAGCTAAGAAGGACCACTCCGAACAAAGCAGCTGGATAGGTACACCAGCTCATTGCCCATGCCCTCCAGCCGTTTCTCCACATAGGTCAAGAAATTACGGAAAAAACCTCACCTTGTCAATCAATACCCTTAATCGTACCGGCATCCAGGTCTTCGGCGTTTTGATTGCCTATTTGCCTCCAGATCGTTCGGTTCGAGGACATGGGTCTCATGTTGACGTGTTGAGGTGCCGAAAGGTATAAACCACACCGTGTAGGGTTATCCGAGGTTTGGTCTTCGTTTCTTGATTACTACAGCGTGTTATTAGCCGGCGTAGCTCAGTGGTAGAGCAACGGTTTCGTAAACCGTAGGTCGGTGGTTCAATCCCACTCGCCGGCTCCACATCAATTCATCTTTTCCATAGAAGAAATTTCCTCTACCCCTTTCCGGCAGGATAAGGGATGGGGAATTTGTTCATCTACACTCCTCCTTCTTTTTCTTAAGGTGTGTAATCGTGGTTGAGGGGAACCTGGTTGCCTTAGGCTGAATATCAGTTAAGCTAAGGCGATGTGGGTTCCAATGAATTGAACCCTGGGGAAATACTCCCATTCGGAATTTCGAGAGGGAATGGTCTCTCTAGAGAAAGGAGGCGTTATGGCACTTGCGGCACAACTTGAGGAAAGCGTGACTTCCCAGAAATCTATGGATTCCATTGGGTCTCAAAAAACGGTACACGTTCCTAGCCCCGTTTTATTGGGTAAGCGAGAGGTCGTGGCCTTTTTCGGGCCTGGGGTCCAGTGTACGGGCGAAATTTGGTACGAGGGAAATGTTCAAATTGATGGTTGCCTAGAAGGGGTCGTTCATACCAAGGGTACGTTGGTGATAGGAGATAGAGCTATGGTGAAGGCCTCCATAGAAGCGGGAACCGTGGTGTGCAAAGGCAATATTCGGGGGGATGTGGTTGCGAAGGAAGCCATTAAACTCCTTGCTCCAGGATTTATCGATGGGACATTGTGTGCCCCACGTTTATCCGTTGAAACGGGCGGCATCTTTAATGGGCGGGTGTCAATGGGGCCATCTAAATAAGGTCGTGTGGGGGGGGGTGGTTTTACTGTACATCATAAACTCCACCGTTCAATGTCCACCATTTATTATCAAAAAATCGGAATGAACAATTGGAAATTTCAATTCCCTGTTATTGAAGGATTTTCCCAACTTTCCTCAGTTTTTCTTTCCTCGCTGGTCGTGAATCTTCATTTTGTAAAATGTCCCTAGATATCCTGTTCCCCTTCTCTGGGGGATTGTCAGGATCATTACCAGGAGTGGTGTTCATGAATGAACACAAACCTTAGAATAAACGTCAATATTTCCAAAGGATTGTTAGAAACTCTTTTCCCCACCCGTCGGTTGACTTAACATCCCTCCAATTTCTCGTTCGCCTACGTCTCAGATTTAGCCAGTCATTGATTTGCTTTCTTCATAAGTTACGGGGAATTAGTGATGTTTGGTCGCAGTTTGTTTTCTCCAAACATGAAAGGCATAACCCTTGCTGCAAGTGGAAATGACATGAGGAACTTACAAGCAAGGGGTACTATGAAGATTTGTGAAAAATGCCAGGGATCGATGGTTTTAGAGCGTGCGGTGGATTTGGAAGTGGGATTGAGCCTTTTATATTTTGCCTGTTTGAACTGTGGGAAGCGAATTCAGGCCGAACGGGAGCCCAAGCCCTTAGTGCATTGATAGAACATTCATGAACAGAAAACGCGGAGGATCGTAATGGAGCAACAAACACGGGCGTTAACTCACGACGAAAAAAAAGCAGCCGAAGCGGCATTTCGTGGGCTTCCTTTTAATTCAATTTGGTCAGAAGCGGCGAGAAAGGTCTATTTAGGGATTTCGGCTGCGATGGCCAATAAACGCCATGAAGCATTTGAAGAACTGACGGTCACTCAGCCAACAAAAGTGACCAAGCGAATCTCTACTGAGAACACGTCAAGGACACGAGCAAAATCAACTCTTTGGTAACGTTGGTGGATGATGTTGAGACGGCCACTTCTCAGGGGAGGGGCCGTTTCACCATCCTTACTTTCTTTTCTCTCCTCACCCCTTAATTCCCCGTCATCACCGATCTTCAGCCTCTAAAGATTAAAGGAGTTGTTTGAGGGCGTTGGCAACCCGCTCCGCCTCATACTGAAGGTGTGCGAGTATGCCTTCCGCTTCGTTGAGGGTTTCATCTCGACCTAATTGCTCTATTTCCAGGCAGATTTCGGCCAGGGAAAAGGCTCCAATATAACGGCTGCTACCCTTACAGGCATGGGCAGCTGACGTAAGGGTAGTAGGGTTTTGATCGATTATCGCTTGTTGAATTTTCTGAATATGGCGCGGTAAGTCTTGTAAAAATTGTTCCACCAAGGATTCAAAAAATTCTGGTTCATCTTCCCCTCCCAAGGCCTGAAGCTCAGCTAATGTGGCTGAATGTAAGGGAGAGGGGCCCGTGCCCCAATCCCCTTGAACCGATTTTTCGGTATGCGAGGTCTCGGAATTCTTATGGCATGGTGAGGGGACGGCTACCCACCGGTTTAAGGTCTTTTCCAGTTCTTCAATCCTAATAGGTTTGGTTAAAAAATCGTCCATCCCCGCCTGCAAACAGAGTTCTCGATCGCCTTGGAGGGCATTGGCCGTCAAGGCAATGATGGGCAAATGAGGACTTGATGATGGAAATTGGGAAGGACAATCAAGATCTATAGTGCTTTGTGTCTGTTCGGAGGTAGATTCCCAAACCTGTCGTTCTTGGTCACGAATCATTCGGGTGGCGGTGTACCCATCCATTTCGGGCATTTGACAGTCCATAAGAATTAAATCATATCTTCCATGCTTCAAGGCTTCCAGGACTTCTACCCCATTGGTGACCACATCGACTCGGTATCCCAACTTGTCTAACATCCGCACCGCCACCTTTTGATTCACATAATTGTCTTCAGCCACAAGAATGGAAATTTGTGATTTGACTTGTGTTTCCTCGATGGTGTGCCGAGTCACTAAAGGGGCGGGGGTCTGTCCGGGAATTGAGGGATGTGAAGTGCCAGTCCCAACCACTAATTGGAGACAATGCAATAATTGATGATGCCGAATCGGTTTGGTTAAGTACCCATTAAACCCGGCTTCCTTCGCCAAACGACCTTCTCCACGTTGTGGTGAAGAGGTCAATAGAATAAGTGGAATAGTAGCGAGGTTTGGATCGTGACGGATAATCTTTCCGAGGGCAAGCCCGTCAAATTGGGACGTTGGGGAAAGATTTTGTTCGAATATGGCCACATGAAAGGGTTGTCCCTCATGTTGCCTAGTATGTAGGAGTTTCAAGCCTTCTTCGGCAGAGGCGGCGACTTCACATATCATTCCCCATGATTTGGAATAATGGGACAGGAGCAGGCGAAGCGTCGGGTTGCTTTCGACAATACAGAGCCGAAGCTCTCGTAGCGTAGAAACCGGAGTGATCTGTTGTTGAAATGAGGTCGGGCGAACGAAGGGCACTGTAAACCAAAACTGGCTTCCCTCTCCCACTTGACTGGTGACTCCAATCTCTCCTCCCATTAAGGTCACTAATCGTTTACAAATGGCGAGCCCGAGTCCTGTGCCACCATACTTGCGTGTGGTAGAGCTATCAGCCTGAGAAAACGTTTCAAATAGTCTGGCCGTGGTCTCTGGATTCATCCCGATCCCGGTATCGGTCACTGCAAACCTCATCAAGATTGAATGTGATTCTGTCTTGTCGACCGAAACGGTGACGACCACTTCACCTCGATCAGTAAATTTTATCGCATTCCCCAGAAGGTTCAGGAGAATCTGCCGAAGCCGTCCCGGGTCTCCTTGTACGGTGGTGGGTGTTGAGGCATGAACCAGGGAGATCAGTTCAAGGCCTTTATGGTGAGCGCGTTCCGCTAAGACATCCAATACCTCGTCAACGGCAGGTCGAATATCGAATTCAATCATTTCTAAATCTAATTTGCCTGCATCGATTTTTGAAAAATCCAGAATATCGTTGATGATGTTCAAGAGAAATTCCCCAGAACTTTTTACGGTATCTAGCATATCCCGTTGATCGGCATCGAGGGTGGTGTCCAAAAGAAGGTCTGTCATGCCGATGACTCCATTCAGTGGAGTTCGAATTTCATGGCTCATCGTGGCGAGAAATTCCGATTTTGACCGAGCCGCAGCCAGGGCTTCATCCCTGGCTGTGGCTAATTCAAGATTTTTTTGCTGGATGGCTTGTGCGGCTTGGGTGATGGAATCTTGTGACTTTTTCCGTTCTGTAATGTCTTTAAAGGTCACGACTGCACCCACAACTTCCTCTTGTTCATTGCGGATCGGTGTGCTGGTGTATTCTACAGGGAAGGACGTTCCATCCTTTCGCCATAAGCATTCTTGATCGATGTGATGGATCTTCCCATCTTGAAGAGCAAAATACATGGGACATTGATCTTTAGGATAATGACTGCCATCGGGTTTCGTGTGATGTACGGTATCATGCATGACCGACCCGATGAGTTCCTGAGGCTCATACCCAAGCATTTGGGCTGCAGCCGGGTTGACGAATGTCGTTTTGCCATCCAGATCTAGACCATAGATGCCTTCCGCGGCCGATGATAGGATTAATTCATTTTTCCGGAAAAGGTGTTGAATTCGGGCTTCGTCTGTTTTTCGTGCCGTAATGTCGTGGGTGACGGCTAAATGCTCCATCTCATTGGAGATCGGATTCAAAAACGGGACGGCGTAGGTTTCCATCCATCGTCGAGTCCCCTTCATGCCCTGAATCTCAAATTGAAGCATTCGCTCATTCCCCTTGATGACCTCATCGTGCATGTGTTCGAATGCTTCTCGATGTTCGGGAGTGACGAGGTCAAACACACATAACCCCACTGCCTCTGCTTCATTATCGGCTTCGACTAAAGCCAATCCGGCTGGATTCATATGAAGCAATGTCCCATCTGCGGCGACTCGTTTGATACACCCTGGGCCTGTTTCAAAAATCAGATTTAGCAGTAATTCACGTTGATCGCGTTCCAATTCAGCCTGTTTGCGTTTGGTAATATCCGTAGAAATTCCGCAAAGGGCATACGGAACTCCGTCCGTCGTTAGGAGGGGAAATTTGTTCGAAATGTAGGTATGAAGTCCATCTGGGTGAGGCGCCAGTTCCTCTTTTTCGAATGCTTGGGGAGACTCCAGTGCCATTCGGTCATTTTCTCTGAAGGCCTCGGCAATTTCAGTGGGAAAGATATCAAGATCTGTTTTACCCATGACGGTAAATCGGTCGAGACTGAAGAGTCTCTCAAACGTTCGGTTGATGAATAAATAACGGCCTTCAAGGTCTTTGAGGTAAATGCAAGCTGAGGAATTATCCAATATGGCTTTCAAGCGTTCTTTACTCTCTCGAAGAGCAGTATCGGTCAGTTTTTGTTCCGTGATATCCCAATTGACCCCAATCATCCTGGTTGGGTGACCATTAGGGTCTCGTTGAACCAACCCGCGTGCTGCAATGATATGAATGGATGAATCGGGCCACACGACCCGAAATTCTGTGTTAAAGGGTTGCTCTCCGTTAAGGGCCATCCGGACTTCTCGTTCAGCCCTTGCTCGATCATCTGGGTGGAGTCCCTCTGTCCAAGCTTCATAGGCCCGGCCAAAATCTTTAGGGGCCATACCATATATTTCGAACATTTTGGGATCCCAAGTTAGAATATTTTGAGAGATATCCCAATCCCAAATACCCATGTGAGCGGAAGCAGTCGCCAGGATGAGACGGTCCGAAAGTTGGTGGAGTTCCTCTTGTTGCTCTCGTTGTTCTGTAATGTCTTGGATGGACCCTGCCATTCGCAATGGAACACCCTGTAGATTACGTAAAGTATTGCCTCGGGCACGAAACCATCGGTATTCCTTGGACTTCGGTAATAACCGGAATTCGAGATCGAAGGGTTGATGTTCTTTAAAGTGGCGGTGAAGGGTGAAAGTCAGGGAATTTTGGTCGTCTGGGTGAACGAGAGATTTGAAAGAGCTAAATGATGCAGGGATTTCTCCTGATTCATATCCCAATAATTCATAAAAACGCGGAGACCACCATTCTTCATCGCTTGATACATCCACCCAATCCCAAATGCCTTCGTTCGTGCCGCTAATGGCTAACTCCAAGCGGGTTTCACTTTCCTGTAAAGCTGATTGGATGCATAACTGATTTTGTCTCACCCGCAAGGATTGTAAAATTCTTCCGCTGGAAGCCAACAACGGTTGAAGGTGTTCTACCAAATGTGTGTCGTAACCCTTAGGTCGGTTGGCGATGCCGGCCATTCCGATGAATTCCCCTTCGCACATGATGGGGAGCCCTAAAAAGGTGTTAAGGGGGGGATGACCGGAAGGCAGGCCTCCTCTTCTGGGGTCCGTTGAGGGAGTGTTGGCTATCACACATTCTCCGGATGTCAAGACATGTCCAAACAAGGTATTCAGGTTGAAAAACTCAAAATTTGGAGCGAGATCGGTATAAAGATTTCGGGTTTCTTCATTCCAGGCGATATTGGTGATGGCATGAGTTTGGAGATAAGGCTTCCCTTCCTTATGGAGAACTTCACCGATAAACCCGTATTGACTATCGGTTATCGAGAGTAGGCATGAAAGGACCTCATCGAAGGTTTGATGGGGATTCTGGGTAGAAATATAGGTTGATTCAATATGACGGATGGCCTCGACGAGGTCTTGTTGTTTTTGGCGTTTCGTGATTTCAACTTGGGCCTGTTTTTTTAGTTGTTGGGACTCCACAGCTTGGCGGTGAAGATTGGAGACGTCTTGGATGATGACTAACACCCGCCATCCCCCGGTAAGTTCGTCCCAAAGGGGTTTGGCTACGGTTTGTTGAATCCGAGGTTGTCCATCTGGGAGGAGGATAGGAAGAAATTGAGGGTGAAATGGGGGCGCAAAGGTGGCCGGAGGTCCCCCCTGAAAAAGTGGCTTAAGGCGTGAGAGGTATTTTGGTGTCCCTAGATGGGGGAAATGAGTGGAAAGGAGCGTTCCCTCAATCATGGATTTGTGAAGACCTGTCCAATCCTCGAGGCAGTGGTTCCAAAAGCTGACGCTTTCATCCGGACGAAGGATGAGAATTCCCTGGGGGAGATGATCGAGGATATCTAGGTTAAGGAGATTGGTTGAAGGGTGCATGAGGAGGGGGTAGTGGACTGAATAAATTCACTCACCGTGTTGATAAGCAGACTCAGGTCGGAAATGCCAAGGAGCAGCATAATTTCCCCGATAATATTATGTTGGTCGATCATGAATTCTGCTTTTGCCCAAAGGATTATTTCGGAAGTGTCAGAAGGTGTGGTCTGAAGTAGGCCTTGTATGGAAGTTTCTTGAAAAAAAGGTACGGAATAGGTGATCTGATGGTGAAAGAAGTTCGCGAATGAACCCATGACCCCATTCAAGACGATGTTCCCGATTTCCGTCAAGCTGCCTTCTCGCAATGAATATATGGGGTCGGTTTCTTCTGCTCCTCCCGTTAGGGCGGTGACTAAGGTTGCCGCGCTATTTTTCGGAAAGAGCAGACAGGTTGATCCCTGAAATTTTCCCTTGAAAGGCAGTTGGACCGAAGAAAAGGTGTTCTCATGTTTTTTGAGAATTTCTTGGGATATTTCAACCGAGTTTCCTACTCGTAGGAAGGGGACCTGTAATCTAATAGGCTTTTCCAGCATTTGGTTGAGGGACCCCGCGGCTCGTCCCACTCCGATATTGAGGAGTTCTTGTAAGGCATCAAGATGTTCTGGACGGACGTTCATCAGGCCTCTGTAGGTTATTCACATGAATCCTGTGCACGAAATATATGGGAAAGATGGTGCCACCTCTGGTACGAGACGTCGATGGCAAAAATGGTTTCCTCAATCGGAGTATGTCGTTTATGAGGTTGGGGCATAGAGGGATTTCGGGGAATCTAACAGACCGCTGACCGCATGGAGCAGGAGGGTCAAATCCTTGACTCCCAGCATGAGCATGATATCTCCTGATATATTGTAATCCTCGATGATAAATTGTGTATGGGCCAAAAGGGTCATTTCAGATAAATCTGAGGCTGAAGGACGGAGCAGCCCCTGAAGGGAAGTTTCTTGGAAAAAGGGGACCGAATAGATTAGTTGGTTATTGAGGACATTGGCCAGTGATCCCATCACGCCGTTTAAGACGATATTGCCAATTTCTGTCAGCGTAGCCTCTTTGAGAGAATTTAACGTGCCGGGATCAGTGGTTCCTCCAGCTAACAGTTTGACCAAGGTCGATGCACTTTCCGTGGGGAACAGAAGGCAGGCTGCTCCTTGATACGCACCCTTGAACGGTAATTGCACCGAGGCGATTGGCGAGTCCCCGTGGAAGGGCACGTCCTTGGAAATTTCTTCCATCCTCTCAAATTTAATCGATGGAACATGTAAGCGAACAGGTTTTTCCAGCATTTGGTTGAGAGCGCCTGCGGCACGACCTACTCCAATGTTTAACAATTCTTGAATAGCATCGAGGTGTTCCGAAGTTATGTGCATGAGGCCTCCGAATGCTGTGAGCACTGAGAAATTTCCTGCAAAGCTTTACGCACGAGATCTTGTTTCACGGGTTTATTGATAAAGGAGGTAACGCCTAATTCGAAGCATCGTGCTTTTAACCATTCTTGGACATCTGCAGTCAGAACGATAATGGGCAAGGTAATTCCCTTGGCTTGTAATGCTTCTAGGACCCCGATCCCATCCAATTCGGGCATTAACATATCCAAAAGGAGAATATCTGGTTGGTTGGTTTCAATTTTTTCTAGGGCTTCCCGGCCATTTGTGGCAGTTTCCACTTCGTGACCCTCATCTTTCACGATGGCCGACAAGGTATTACGTTGGAGCATTGAATCATCGGTGATTAAAATTCGGCTCATAAGAGTGGGCCTTCCTTTCTGGTTTGTTGAGGGTCGTCCCAAAGCAAGAGGATGAGGTAGAACCCTCCAGGTCTGATTTACCCGACGCAACTGAAATATGAAGTTTTTTCGGGAAAAACTTCAAAAAACTTAAGAGAATTTCAAGAATTGGCTTGAGATTTTTGTGGGAATAGGCTTAGTAAAAGATGAAAAGGGGGGAGTATGGGGCGGCAGTAAGGGGATGGCAGCAATGCCTCCCAGGATTCTCATTTAATATCCCATCCTTGGCAGACAAAAAATTGATGGTCGAAACCAAACTCCCAGAGCGAAACCGGTGACCCGAGAGCGGGTCATCGGTTCCGATAAGCAATCGAAAAAGGATTTCAGGTGTGAGATGTTGGGATAAAAATTCGCCTAAACCCTTATCCGCTGTCGAAGAGGCTGAAGAATTTTGCACACTCTGTTAACCAACATTTGTTGCCTTCAGACAGCGAGAGAGTCCAGCAAGGTCGTGGGGGGAACTTCGGAGTCCCCATGAAGTTTGGAAGAGCAGATGACGAAGACTCTCCACATTCCCTAAGGCGTCTGGTCAAATCTACTATTCTCGGTTCAGATTGGTGGTGGAATCCAAGAAACGGTTGTTCGGAGAGTTTGGTCCAGAGGATAAAAAGCCTTTTGGGATCGATCTGAGACCTGTTGCTGCCTAAATTTTTTTGTCCTTGGCCCCCTTGATTATCCTTTTTATTTACCGACACCCAAGTCTTCGAAAACCCTCTTTGTTCAAAGATCATATTGTTCCCTCAAGGAGTGAGATTGAAAAATTAAAACCACTCACCGTATTTCTTCGCCTTATCTGTTCAATAAGACTTCCCCCAGGATACAGATTCCTCGGAAATCGGAGAATATGGGTTCCTCGTAGATGAAAGGGTTCTTCCGTGAGGACGAGGGCCATGGAAGTGAGGATGAAACATTCAGAGCCGAGAGTAGTGGGATATGGGTCTGAATCTCATTTTTCTTTCATAACAGGTGCTACACGAGGTTTGGGTAAGCCTTGGGCCTTTTAAAATGGGATTCGATTTGGTGGTAAGAGTTAGGATGCTGTTTGTTGGAGGAGCTCTTTGAGTGTTTGGGTGGCGAGCTGAAATTCTTGCAGGACATGTTCTAGCAAGGGCTTTGCGTCTTCGATTGTTCTCGAACTCCCAAACTGTTCTAAGGCTAAGCAAGCATCTGCCAACGAGAATGCTCCAATGTATCGACAACTCCCTTTAAACGCATGTGCTGCCTGTTTGAGGGAAAGGGGATCTTGTCTATTTATGGCATCTTGGATGTTTTGAATATGGCGGGGGCCATCGATGACAAATTGGTTAAAAAGGGACAGCAAAAAATCTGGGTCCTCCTCTCCCCCCAACTCCCGGAGTTCCTGTAATGTGGTTGCATCCAAGGGGGAGGTATCATTCGTCACGTTGAGTGAATACGTGTGAACGGAATCGGAAGTGAGAGGAGTTGGTGATGAGGATTGGGGGTGGATAGAATCGCTACACTTCCTTGGAATCCACCGTGCAAGCATGGTTTCTAATTCTTTCACCCGGATAGGTTTTGGTAAAAAATCATCCATTCCGGCCTGCAAACAAATCTCGCGATCGCCCTGCATGGCGTTGGCTGTCAAGGCAATAATAGGGATGGGAGAAGGAGCAGTCGGAGGAGGGGATCCAAAGCTTTGATGTTGGTGCGAGGTAGGCAATCCTTTTTTTTCATGATCCCGTTGTTGTTCTTGCTCATGTTCGCGAATAAATTTGGTCGCCGTATAGCCGTCCATTTCGGGCATATGACAATCCATGAGGATTAGGTCATAGGAGGTGCGGCGAAGGGCATGGAGGACTTCAACCCCACTCGTGACTACATCGACTCGATACCCCAACTTATTTAACATACGAACCGCGACTTTTTGATTCACGATATTGTCTTCGGCTAATAGAATCCGAGCCTGAGATCTAGACAGAGATTCTTCTATAGTGTGTCGGGTGATGAGAGGAGAAGAAGGATCGATTCCAATGGGATTTGCCGGCATAGTTGTGCTCAGGACCAATTGCAAACAGTGTAATAATTGATCTTGCCGGACCGGCTTGGTGAGATATCCGGAAAACCCAGCTTCCTTGGCCGCGCGCCCATCCCCACGTTGGGCTAATGAGGCCATGAGAATAAGGCGAACATGGGAGAGTTTGGGGTCTTGACGAATTTTCTTTCCCAGGAAAATTCCTTCATGATGTGGAGGGTCAAGGGAATGTTGATCGATAATGGCGACGTCAAACGGATGCCCGGCTTGTTGTTGTTCCTGGAGTAAGGAGAGAGCTTCAATCCCGTTGGTGGCCACTTGACAGGACATGCCCCATGTCTCTGCGTAGTGGCGGAGAAGGGCGCGAAGGGTGGGATTTCGTTCCACGATGCAGAGGCGAAAACCTTCCAAGGTGGAGGTGGGCAATTGATGGGAAGGAGATGACGACTGATGAAAAAATGGCACGGTAAACCAAAATTGACTCCCCTGGCCCAGTTGGCTCCGCACGCCGATTTCGCCTCCCATGAGGGTCACGAGGCGTTTACAAATCGCTAACCCTAGTCCCGTCCCGCCATACTTCCTGGTCGTGGAGCTATCAGCTTGAGAAAAAGATTCGAATAATTGGTCCTGGATTTTTGCCCCCATACCGATTCCGGTATCCCTAACTGAAAATTTCACGACCGAACTTTCAAGACACTCTTCTATGATAGAAACTTCTACGACGATTTCCCCCTTATAGGTGAATTTAATCGCGTTGCCCATGAGGTTAAAAAGAACTTGTCGTAACCGACCTGGATCTCCTCGAACGGCGGTTGGAGTTGTGGCGTAGACGAGGGAAATGAGTTCAATGCCCTTATTGGTGGCCCGTTCGGCTAAAATTTCCACCACTTCCTCTAAGGCGGTCCGAATATCAAAATCGATGATTTCCAATTCCATTTTTCCGGCATCTATTTTTGAGAAATCCAGAATATCGTTAATGATCGTCAAGAGAAACTCCCCTGAGCTTTTGACCGTGTCCACCATATCTCGCTGATCTGTATCCAAGTCGGTGTCCCGAAGCAGATCAGTCATGCCAATGACTCCGTTGAGCGGAGTCCGAATTTCATGGCTCATGGTTGCGAGGAATTCGGCCTTGGATCTTGCCGCGGCTAGGGCTTCGTCTCTGGCCCTCAGTAATTCGTGATTTTTTTCCTCTAACGTTTCCGTGGCTTTTCGCAATTCTCGTTCTGCGGCCTTACGTTCCGTGAGGTCTACGACCGATGCTAAGACAAAATGTTCATCCTCGAAGACGATGGGGTTGAGGCCAACTTCGATAGGAAATTCCGTTCCATCCTTTCGAAGGCCGGCCAGTTCCCTCCCTTGTCCCATGTAGATGGGAGTGTGGGAATCATATTTATATCGTTCCCGATGTTTGGAATGCTGTTTCCGTACCCGTTCTGGGACCAAACATTCTATTTTTTCCCCAAATAGCTCTGTGCGAACATATCCGAAAAGCCGTTCTGTTTGCTGATTGACCAGGACAATATCTCCAGAAGAGTCGGTCATGATCATGCCATTGGGAGTGCTTTCCACGACCAATCGAAATCGGTCTTCCGCCCGTTTGCGTTCCTGGATCTCTACCTGTGCTTGCTTCCGGAGTCGGTGAGATTCAACCGCCTGACGGTGAAGATCAGAAATATCTTGGATTATGACCAGGGCCTGCCATGTCTGCGTGGGATAGTCCCAGATGGCTTTGGCGATGGTTTGTTGGACTCGGGGTTGTCCATTGGGGAGAAAACAAGGAAAAAACTGTGGGTGAAACTGCGAGGCAAATGTGGCTGGGGGGCCGCCACGGAACAAGGGTGTAAGACGTGAAACATACTTGGGGGTGCCCAGGTGTGGGAAGTGGGTGGTGAGGAGAGATCCTACGATGGCGGATTTTAGAATACCTGTCCATTCCTCCAGGCAATGGCTCCAAAAGGCAACCCTTCCATCGGAACGAAGGATAAAGATACCCTGAGGGAGATGATCCAGGATTTCTAAGTTAAGAGGTTTGTCCACTGGGCTCATAATGTGGGGTCGTCAACTGGGAAAGTCCACCAACCGCATCGATGAGCAAACCCAAATCAGAAATGCCAAGCAGGAGGATGATATCACCGGTAATGTTATGCTGATCGATGGTGAATTGGGTTTGTGCCCAAAGGACGATCTCGGAAGAATCCGAGGTGGTTGGGTTAAATAATCCTAGCATGGACGTTTCTTGGTAATAAGGAACTGAGTACGAAATTTGATCTCGTAAGATGTTCCCCAGGGAACCCATGACCCCATTTAATACAATATTCCCGATCTCGGTGAGGCTGGCCTCCCGCAGTGAATCCATGATATGGGTGCCCTCGGCCTCCCCGGTTAACGCGGTCACCAAGGCTGCGGCGCTGTCAGTGGGGAAGAGCAGACAAGCGGAACCTTTAAACGTTCCTTTAAAGGGTAATTGTACGGAAGAGAATGTCGCTTCCTGTATTTGTTGTATTTCCCGGAAGACCTCCTCTGATGTACCAAGTTGAATAAACGGAACATGTAAACCAATAGGTTTCTCTAACATCTGGTTCAAAGATCCGGCCGCTCGCCCCACTCCAATGTTAAGAAGCTCTTGGAGGGCATCTAGATGTTCAGGATTTATCTGCATGGGGCCTCCGTGGCTTTTTGTCCAGAGAAAATATCTCGTAAAGCTTCTTGTAATTGGACTTGCTTCACAGGTTTATTTAAGAAGGTGGTCACACCTAATTCCATGCAGCGGTCTCTTAACCATTCCTGGACATCGGCTGTCAGGACGATGGTGGGTATTCGTACCCCTTGAGACTCCAAGGCTTCCAAGACTTGAATGCCATCCATGACCGGCATCAACATGTCCAACAGAAGACAATCTGGGGTGAAGGTCTGAATTTTCTCAAGAGCTTCTTGCCCATTACAGGCCGTTTCCACCTCATGCCCCCCATCGGCCACGATTGCAGAAAGTGTCTTACGTTGGAGTAAGGAATCGTCAGTAATTAATACACGGCTCATAGAATTGGTTCTCCTTTTCCTACGCGAAATATGTGGATGTTCGTTGGCTCATCTGAGAAAATGGGAAACCCCTTGGTTCTTCAAAATCTTAGGCCCTAAGGCGGACACTCCATTTGGGGCGAAATCCGAACACGTCCTGTAGGCCACGATCTCCAAACGTTACTCATGAATCAGGGTTATCCGATGTTGACTTCCATGGACTTTGATTCAGAAAAAAGCTCACTGATGGTATGGAGAAGACGTGTAAGGTCCGGAACTCCCAACATGAGCATGATGTCACCTGAAATGTTGAAATCCTCGATGAGAAATTGCGTGTGAGCCAACAGAGCCATTTCGGATTCATCTGAGGGGGAAGGACGGAGTAAGCCTAGAATAGAAGTTTCTTGGTAGAAGGGTACTGAATAGATCAATTGATTGTGTAACACGTTGGCCAGTGAGCCCATCACCCCGTTCAAGACAATATTGCCAATTTCCGTGAGGGTGGCTTCTTTGAGGGAATTTAAGGTATCGGGCTCCGTGGCATCTCCAGCCAATAGTTTCACGAGGGTGGTCGCGCTCTCCGTGGGAAAGAGAAGACAAGCAGAGCCTTGATAGGAACCTTTAAAGGGTAATTGGACCGAGGCAATGGAGGAGTCCCCTTGAAACGGCACTTCTTTAGAAAGTTCCTCAATTTTTTCAAATTTAATGGATGGAACCCGTAAACGAACGGGTTTTTCTAACATTTGGTTGAGAGATCCGGCTGCGCGTCCCACACCGATGTTTAACAGCTCTTGGATTGCATCCAGGTGTTCAGCGGTTATCTGCATGGGGCCTCCAAAGATAGAATGGGTTGAAAACTTTTCCGTATCATGGGGTGTATCAGTCCTGGATTGACGGGTTTTTCCAAAAAGTCGGGGTCCTTAGTCGCGGACGGCCTAACCTGAACAACTCCCGAACATCGGTAGGATGAACATTGAAGGAACAGGGGATATTCTTGGGTTGTAGAGCTTCCCAATCCCTCGTGCTGGTTGAGGTTTGGTAACCTTCTTTTGATGTGAAGGCGCAATTGGTGGTGGGTTGAAATAAAGAGTCGTCGGAATAACGGATTTGGCGCATCGGATACCCCTTCCTTGCGGAAATTTGCCAAAGAGGGGGTGTTAAAGAGAGGGGATTCTGCTGAAGCTCAGAAAATTGTCCCAATTGGGTCATTACTGAGAATAGGAAATTTTTCGGATTTTGCTAGATGATTCTTTAGGTATTCATACAAGGAGCCAAGGAGCGTCGGAAACCTCTCAGCTTGCCGGGGGAAAGGTCGCTTTTCTTACTTTAGGAATAAGGAAAATAGTTATACACGGGCAAACGAGTGTTAATTGAGTGGAGGGGAAGAGAGATTTGGGGGAGCGGGAATGAGCTTCTTGAATGATTCGAATTTTAACCCGACCCCCTGGCAAACGAGGTATTGACGGTCGAAACGATTGGTCGTGACCTGAAACTTTTTTATCGCTGAAACATTCATGACTGCCCAAAGTGGAAACTGGTATACCGAGTGCGGATAGTCGGTTCCGAAAAGCAACCGATCAAAGATTTCTGGGTGCTGCCTGAGTTTCAGGAGCATCTTGAGTCTGTTGGGAAGCGTGAGGGCGGACACATCGGCATAAAAGTTTGGATATTGGTTGATGAATCGTAAAAGGGTTGGGAAAAATTTCTCGTATATCATGAGTCCATAACTGCAGGCGTGGGCGGCAATGACCGTCGTTCCTTCCTCCAAGGCTGTTTGCAATCGATTGGGGTCACCCAGGGATTGGTCTTTTCCCCTCAGGCTAAATTCGTAACCCACATGACTCAGTAACGGTAACCCTAATGTGGCCAGAGTTTGGTAGAACTTTTGATATCGATAATGTCCGGGATCAAATCCCTGAGAGTTGGGGAGTATTTTCACCAATACTGCCCCGGCTTCGGCGCAGCGATGAAGTTCCTCGATCGCATCACGACGCTGAGGGTTGATGGAGACTCCAGCTAAACATTCTTCGGGATGGTTTCGAGCCTGCCGAAGAACATAGTCGTTGCTAACGAGAAAGTCCGTTTCTTGAAAATTCAGACGGCCATCTGAGTTGTACACCCCATCTATTGCCAATAGAACGGCTTGCCCAACGTATTGGGATTTGCGAATTTCTCCTAGAAAATTTTGAATATATTGACGATTCGCCTGGGAGGGGTTTTTCGGTGAGAGTCCGTCCTTCCACATTAAAAATTTCACGAGGGGGCTCTCCAACATTTTAGAAGACATGAGGCATCCATTATCCCGTTCAGGCAAAGCCGCAAGGTGAACATGACAATCAATGTACCGGGTAGGGGAGGGTTCGATCATGTTGTGCATTCACCTGGAAGAACATGAATCTCCCAAACGATGTGAGTGAACTCCCTGGCTCGAGGAAATTTTTAGAGGGAGAAGGGTTTCTTAATGAACGAAGAACGTCATTCTACCGAGTCTGGAGTCTGAAATCGATCTTTCGCCAATTGTCTCAGGGTGCGCAGATCCAACTTTCCAGATCCTAAAATCGGTAACTGATCCACCTTGAGAAACATATCTTTCCGTGGAATAAAAAGATTAGGCAGTCCCCCATCAGCCACTTTTTTCAAAATCGTCGGAATGAGGGCTTCCTCCAAGGTATGGATGACCACGAGTTGTTCCCCTTTTTTGGCATTCGAGACTGCGGTGACGGCGAGAATTTTAGAATCTGATCCCGCCGCTTGATGTAATGCGTCTTCTACTTGTCCATGTGGGACCATTTCGCCACCTATCTTGGAAAATCGGGAAAGACGATCCGTAATCGTCAGAAACCCATCCTGGTCCAGTTTGGCGATATCCCCCGTGACATACCATCCGTCATGCATGGCCTTTGTGGTCAAATCGTCCCGACCTAAGTATCCCTCCATAACATTGGGCCCCTTGATCAGCAGCAAACCTGGGGAGTCGATATCTAAGGGTTCAAAGGTCTCAGGGTTCACGATTTTTAAGGAAATTCCAGGAAGTGGCTGTCCGACCGTTCCTCTTCGGGAGGCAGGCTGAAAAAACCCAGCTGCCCGAAAATCGGGACAATTCACGGCAATAACCGGGGCACATTCCGTCACCCCATATCCTTCAATCGGACGAATCCCAAATCGTTCTTCGAATGCCAGAAGAAGACGATCCGGTAGCTTTTCTGCCCCAGTGAGTACGATCCGAAGGGAACCGAATTGGTCAGGAGTACATCGACGGACATACATCTGTAAAAAGGTGGGAGTTGCCAGGAGGATCGTTCCTCGATGTTGATGGATGAGGTTCCCAATCCCTCCCGCATCCAAGGGGGACGGATGATAAAGCACCCCCGCACCCTGTATGAGAGGAAACCACAAGGTGGCGAGATAGCCGAAGGAATGAAAAAAAGGCAATATGCCTAAAAGACGGTCATGTTTGTCCACATGGAGTAATTGGGCGACCCCTTCTACATTGGCATCTATATTAAAATGGCTGAGCATGACCCCCTTGGGGTCTCCCGTACTTCCACTACTGAATATAATCGTCGCGAGGTCTTCAATAGTGGGATGAGTGAGAGCTCCACAGGCACGCTCAAGCCATCGGAAGGGTGCAAAGAGCCCAAGAAGAAGCGCCAGAAGGCGAGCAAGAGGGGTTATGGTCTTTCGAATATCCTCGATCCAGATGGGCTTTAATTTTCTCGGGATTTCGAGGTTGGCTTTTTCCAAAAATACCCGACTTGTGAGGACGGTGATTAATCCGGCTTGCGTCGATGCCGTCTCCATTCCTTGAGTGCCAGCGGAATAGTTCAGGTTTACCACGGTTCGACCGGAAAGCGTTGCGGCGATGTTGGCCAAGGCTCCACCCACGCTAGGAGGGAGAAGAAGTCCCACGGTCAGCTGATTATCCCAATGTGGGCGGAGGGCCCTGGCTAAGGCCACCGCCCCAGCCAGGGCTTGGAAGCATACGATTCGGGGTCGTGTGAGGTCCCCCATGGCAAAACGGAAGGGATGAGTTCGCATGGCCCAGATCAACGAATGGTGAAGGGGCCGTCGACTCATTTTTCGTTGTTCCCATGCTGCTTCTCCCAAATCTTGTATGGTCTGGCGCACACGGCCGGGAGTCGTATCTCCAGGCAGCGGAGACCCGATCGAAAGTGTGATTGGATAGGGAAGTCGGGTAGGCCATTTAAAGAAAAACCGTCCGCCGATAAAACTGAAAATGCTGCCCCAAACCCGATCAAGATGTATAGGGATAATGGGGATGTTTTCCCGTCCTTTCATGATACGGGTAAAACCGGTTCGAAAAGGCAGTAAATTTCCCGTCCTCGTAATTTGGCCTTCAGGAAAAACACAAACCAGCTCTCCTTGGTCAAGCAGGCGTCCGGCCTCCCGGAGAGCGAATAATATCTCTTTCGTGGTTCCCTGAGAGGAAATGGGAATGGCTCCCATGACTTTGGCTAAGGGATTCAACAGTCGTTGATCGAAATAATATTGGTCGACCAGGAAGCGAATCGGTCGATCGGTGGTGGCGAGGAGGAACACTCCGTCTAGGAAAGAAACATGGTTGGGGACTAACAGGGCGGGGCCCTTTTGAGGAATCCGATCCCCTCCTAAAATGGTCAGACGATAGATGGTATGAGTGAACAAAACGAATAAAAATCGAATAAAGCTCTCAGGCATGGTCCGAATGGCCCAAAGAGTTAACAGGGCTCCAAAAAATCCCGAGACCAGAAGTATGGTGCTCGCGTTGAGTCCCAATGCGGCGAGCAGTCCAGATCCCAGGGATCCCAATAGCACTCCCCCAAATACTAAGGTATTTGACAAGGCAATGACGGCCCCGCGACTGTCGGAAGGAGCTCGCCATTGAATAAGGGCATTGAGCGGGACAACCACAAATCCACTGGACAGTCCCAGGAGTGCCATCCCGCCCAAAGTTCCCCCCAGACCGGGAGCAAATAACCCTAAATAACTTAAGCAAAGGGTAATTCCGATTCCGCCTAACGGTAGATACCCGAGCTCGACCTTGTTGGCTGATAGTTTGCCGGCTAGGAGGGATCCGATGCCCACACCTATTCCAAAGGCGGCAAGAGGAAATCCTGAATAGGAGTTCGATAATTGAAGCGTGGCTTTGGCATAGACAAGAATGTCTTGGCCCACCAGGCTTGCTAAGGTCCAGAACGCAATGGAGCCCAGAACCCCTAATACCAAGACTCGATCGGCATGAAGGGCACTAATGGCGGCCCGCCACGTATCTCGAATTCCCCCATGGGGGCGAGCTTGGGGCACCCGGGGGATAAGAAAGGAGGCCAAAAAGCCAAATAGGGAGCACAGGAGTAAGACGAACCCTGCGAGCCAAGGTGCGTGACCGAATATATCCAATAACGGGCCAGCTAAAGCGGTTCCACCAATGATGGCGAGGAACGTCCACATTTCCAACTGACCATTTCCCCAGGATAATCGATGATGGGGCAGGAGTTCAGGAAGGATGCCGTATTTCGAGGGACTGAATAAGGCGCTTTGAGCTCCCATCCCGGCCAAGACAACTAAGGCTAAAAGGCCCCCTTGGGGATAAAAAAAGAGTGTCGCTGAACCGGCGGCCATAAGCAGGACCTCGAGAGCTTTCATGTAAATAATGACAGTGCGTTTGCTAATTCGATCAGAGAATACGCCCGCAAAAATTGAAACCACCATGAGTGGTAAGGTGAAAATGACAAAGGCTTTAGTGGTTTCCGCTTGGGAAGCGATCTCAAAGGCCGGTCCGACTCCCCCCGTGGTTCGTGCGACATGGTTGATTGCCAGAAGGGCGACCATGAGTTTCCAGGCATTGTCATTAAACGCACCTAAAAATTGTGCGATTAACAGCCCTCGGAGTTGTCCGGTGGACGTTGAACTCGCAGGGGGAATGGCGGTTTTATCGGAAATGAAACTCTCCACGAATTGAGAGGGTCCTGGTATGGTTGGGCATAGGGAAAAGTGGAAAGAGGGACCCTAGAGACGTGTTCAAGGCAGCACCCGGGTAGGGAACATTAAGAATTTCCTTAGTCATTTTATAGGACAGGGAAAAAGAACGCTAACATATGGATTATCCGGACGGTGTTGCCTAGAAGATCCCTGGCACAGCGTCAATCGTTTTCTCGGGGAGTCGGGAAATTTGGAATCTCACCATTTCATGGCTGGCTCAAGGTTCTGTCTGAAAAAACCGAATGATTACCGTACATTGACGTGGAATTCCTCTGAGGTTTCATTCAGTTCGTTGAACTTAGATGAGAAGGTCTTGTCTTTAGAGAGGTTGTTCTTACTCCGTAGAGGTTCGACGATATTTTTTTAATCATTCAAATGGCTGAACAGATCTGTTTTCAGGAATCCATGAAAGCTAGCTCATCATGACCAGCACCAAGGCTCTTCCGGAGATCATACCACATCCCTCCGATGCAAAAGGGGGAGAAACCGTGTTCCATAAAATGCGGAATGTGTTGAATAGTGTTCATGTGTCCACAGGACTCATCAATCAACAATTACGAGCGTTTCATGTGAGCGATATTGGACGCATTGCCGACATGTTGGAGGCCCACCATTCCAACCTTGGATGGTATCTGAGCCAGGATCAAAAAGGGAAAAAAATTCCCCAATTTTTAGGGCAGTTGGGGCAAGAATTGTCCAATACTCATTTTCGGACACTTTCCGAATTAACCACCCTCAATCATTACTTGGAACAATTGGAGTATTTGTTGACCGCCGGCCAAATGCCAGAACGAAGTGGCGGCTTTAAGGATACGATTCAATTTTCGGTTGTAATGGATGGGGCTATCGCCGGGCACCAGGGGGAATTGGATCGAATGGGAATTCGAGTGGTTCGAAATTATCAAAATGTTGAGGACGGCATTCTCGAAGTCAGCAAGCTGACCACCATTTTAGTCACCTTAATCAGAAACGCGATCAATGCCATGCGTGAAATGGACCCCCAGGTACCGCGTCAATTAGGTCTGCACGTGTTGTCCTGTCCTGACCGTGAGGGATTTGTCCGTTTACAAGTCGAAGATTCGGGGCGTGGGATTGCCGAAGATTCGCTGACCCGAGTTTTCTCACCAGCGCCTTCGTCGGGGGAGTCGGATCTTCTCCCAAACCTGCATACGAGTGCGGTGGCAGCGAAAACGTTAGGGGGTGCTCTACGAGTATGGAGTGATGGTCCAAATCAGGGCGCTATTTTTACACTTGATCTACCAGTAATTCATATGGAGGGAAAACGGTGATGGACATGGAACAAGCCAATCGGCGGATCTTGGTTATTGATGATAACGTGGCAATTCATGATGATTTCCGAAAAATTCTGGAGCACTCGCTCGATACATCCCTGTTACAAGAAGTGCGGGCAGAATTATTCGATGACGTGGAAGAACAAAAGGTTGTAGAGAAATTTGAAGTGGAATGTGCGGATCAAGGGCAAATGGGCTATCGAATGGTTCAAGAAGCTATGAAGGCCGACCGTCCTTACTCGGTGGCATTTGTCGATATGCGAATGCCGCCAGGTTGGGATGGCGTCGAAACAGTGGAGCATCTATGGCAAGATGATCCTAATTTGCAAATCGTGATTTGTACGGCATTTTCAGATCATGCCTGGGAAGATGTGATCCAGCGATTGAATAAAAATGATCAATTACTCATCCTTCGGAAGCCATTCGATAACATTGAGGTTTGGCAGCTCGCGAATTCCCTGACTAAACGCTGGGCCGAGGCCAAACAAGCCAAATCTCAGCTAGATTTATTAGCCAAATGGGCTGAAGAACGGGCCGAAGAAACGGTCAAGGCTTCTTGACTCTGATAAATGAGTTCAGAAAAACGATAGTCTTCATCTTGAGCGCAACGGCGGATGGAATTACGGGATAGAGGGGCGTTCCACAATGCTTCCTGCAACCGCCAACCTTCAGATGTCTTCTTCTTTCATGGAATCCTCGTCTCCAATGGGCCCTGATACCCAGGTGATTTTGGTCCTGGTTCTTGGTTTACGTCCTTCGGATTTTTCTCCAGCGACACTTGAAGTCTTGTCTTCCTCTCAGCCTTCAGTCCAGGTTCATTGGGGTTTGCCAGATAAAAGAAAGAGGTCTCAACCGGAGGAAAAAGATCTTTATGATGTGGTTCTGGTTGATTGTCGGAATGTTCCGGAAGCCGAATATCTGTTAAGGGAATTCGAAATTAGTGGGGGAGAGCCCCTTTTCGTGGGTGTCAGGGATGAGCAATTGGGGGATAACACCAATCTCCAATGGCTCGAAAAGAAAGGGGCGTACCTAACCGATTTGAGCAGTGCCTCAAGCACATTACAATGCGCGGTTTTCTACGCCAAAGAAAAAAAACGATTGTTGGGAGAACGGGATCGTCTCAGAAGACAAGTGGAGGAAGCCTCATATAAAAATGAGATGGGGGACGTAGCTTCCACTGTCCTTCACAATGTTGGAAATGTCCTAACGAGTGTCATGGTAGCGGCAAATTTGGTGGAAACCATCATCGAGCAATCATCCGTGACATTGGTCCCTCGGATGGCTGGGCTCTTAAAACAACATGAGGGGCAATTAAGCTCTTTTTTGACAGAGAATCCCAAGGGGCAACGCATTCTGCCCTCCTTGGAAAAGTTAGGTGCCCATCTCAACCAAGAACAGCAAAAAGTGCTCCAGGAAATCCAAGGATTGGTTCGAAATGTTGATCATGTCAAACAGATTATCTCCTCTCATCAATTAATGGCGAAAGGGGCTGGACAAGTAGAGCCCATTCTTCTTACCGATTTGGTCAATCATGCCCTTACACTGAGTTTACAGCCCGGAGATGAATCTTGGATCACCGTTCGACGGGAATATCAAAATATTCCTCCCTTTTTGGGAGAAAAACATCAAATCTTGCAAATTCTGGTTAATTTGCTCCGAAACGCCAAGCAAGCCATGCGGCAATTTACCAGAGAGGAAGGACATGTTCTCACTTTGGGTGTGGACGGTGATCTTAAGAAGGAGAAGTTTGTGGTGGTAACCGTACAGGATACTGGGGTCGGACTTTCATCCGAGCAGTTGTCCAAATTGTTTACCCGAGGATTTACCACCAAGGATGATGGGAATGGCATAGGTCTGCATAGTTCAGCTCAGGCTCTTCGAAACATGGGAGGGACGTTGGAGGTCTGCAGTGAGGGAGTTGGCCTGGGAGCGTGCTTCCAATTGTCAATTCCTATCCGCGAAAAGACTCTATAGGAAGAAAAGGAAGTTCGTGAAAGTGGGGTGAGAAATTGGTTTCTGTACAGTAGCTTTTCACGGGACCTCTGCTTCCGAGATATGAGGGTTTGGCTCTAGTCGCTCCACTGTTCCTGTCCACGATACATTAATTGGTGAGCTGCTTAATGGTAGCACGATTAACAGGCGACTGATTAAACGGTAGCAGGTTATTGGTTTTCCACAATAAGGTAGAAGCCGATGCCAGGAGGATTTCAAAGTAGAAAACACGGTAACGTTCTCGAAGGGCGACCCTCCGACCCTAAAAAGACTGAAGGGGAGTTGGCCCAGATCAGACCTACCTGGCCGATCACAGAAGAAAGTTGGGCCAAGGAGATTCTGGCGTTGCAGGTTCAAAACCAGGAACTATTGGAAATCAACGAGTCCTTGTCCTGTGAACTTCGGCACCGTGAGAATTTTGAAGCCCACCTGAAAAAAGAAATTCAGGCCTTAGCTCAATCGAATAAGGATTTGGATCAATTTGCTTCTATCGCGGCACATGATTTGCGGGAACCTCTTCACTCCATTCAGGTGTTCTTGGATCTCATTGAACAGCGATATGGAAAAACTTTGGGTGATCAAGGCCGTGGATACATGGATCGAGTGCAAAATGCCGCGGCACGAATGGGCCAACTCATTCAAGGATTATTGATTTATGCCCGAATCGAAACTTCGAACACCCCAGCGGAGCCTTTGTCTTTAGGGCGGATGGTCAACGAAATTCTTTTGGACCTTGGAGAGATAACCCAAAGAGTGCAAGCAGAAATCCATGTAGAGGCATTACCGGATTATTGTGGGGATAGGACCCATATTCGTCAACTTTTACAGAATCTCATCGTGAATGCCTTGAAATTTCACAAGCCGTCTACTCCACCCCGAATTACGATTTCCGGGAGAATTATTAAGGATCGACGGCATACGGGTAACATAACTCCCTCAAGCCTATGGCAGATAACCGTGAGCGATCAAGGTATCGGGATTCCTACTGAACACCTCGACAAAATTTTCGGGATGTTTAAGCGAGCCCACCGGAAGAATGACTATGAAGGGGCCGGAATAGGATTGTCGGTGTGCAAGCGAATCGTGGAGCAATCTGGTGGGACTATTTCTGTGGAATCGGTCGTTGGAGAAGGTTCGACATTTACCGTGACGTTGCCCATTTTGGATTTTGAATCTACTGGCATTCGGTAAAGGTGCGTATGCAGACTATAAACACGGTTTTTTTTGCGTATCTCAATGGAACAGGGTCTGAATTCTCTTGCTCGAAAAATGTTAGGTCCCCTTTTCCCCCATGCGCTGGAACCCCAATCAACCTTCTGAGGATGGGTATAAATCTTGGGGGGAGGCTGAATAAATAGAATGATTCATGGAGCGATCAAAAGCCGTGAAATGGCCGTATTGAGGAAACTCTCAGGTAATAACCGGAGGGCTTTAGGAGACGATTGTTGATGTCCATGAAACTCTTTCCTCTAACGGGGCGGATTCTCGTCGTGAATTTCAATCGGGAACTCCAGGAGTTGTTTCATCAGGCTTTCCCGGAATCGGGTGAGAATGGTCAACTGGACGCGGGGTCACCATGTGATTCGGAAATCGGATTTCCTCAGATGAATTCAATTCTGATGGGGAAGGCTCATTCCTTTCAGGAAGCGTACTCGGTTATTGAACAGGCTAAAAAGGAAGATTTCCCATATTCTCTTGTGTTTATTCAAGCCGAAAAAGAAGATTGGACACTTGTTCAAGAGGGGGTGCAAAAGTTATGGGAATGCGATGGGCAGTTGAGGTGTGTGTGTTGTCTACCATCCGATATTACCGTTTGGCCCTCAGACCTGTCTTTTTCTCGTCCGTGGCAATCGATGGTTGTCCGAACTCCAGTTCGGGTAGAGGAAATCCGGCAATTGTCCTGTTGTTTGCTGTTTTTACCCCTCCTTCATCACTTGCACGAAGAACACCCATTTCCGGAAACCCGGCCGGTGGATACTCAGGCAGGGGATGTGCCCGTTACCGACCCTCTTGGAGAAAAAATCCCGGGCTCAAAGATTTACGTGGACGATATTTTACGGTCTATGGCAGACGCACTATTGGTGATTCGTTCTGATTTGACGATTGGCGCCGTGAACCCTTCTTTATTGCAATTGTTAGAGTATGAGGAGGATGAACTTATCGGGCAATCCCCTGGGTCTATATTTGGGGAAGAGTTTGCTCGAGGATCCATCATGGAAGATCTTTTGCTTCAGGGTTCGGTGAGTGGGGTGGAATCAAGCTTTTTAACGAAAAATGGAAGAGAAATACCTATATCTGTTTCCGGTTCTATGATGCAAGATGAAGAAGGCCAGTTCCAGGGATTGGTCTGTGTGGCGCAAGACATAACGGAACGAAAACGTATGGAAGAAGAAAAGGTGCACTTGCATGAACAATTACTGAATGCCTCTCGGCAATTGGGAATGGCCGAAGTCGCTTCGGATGTTCTTCATAACGTAGGAAATGTTTTGAATAGTATTAATGTTTCGATTGGGGTTGTCTCGGATTTGGTCAAACAATCATTAGTTGGGGATGTGGGAAGAGTGTCTCAATTGTTTCAAAAACATCAAGATAATCTTGGCTCTTATTTTTCAGACAATCCCAAAGGAAAACAGATACCAGCCTTTCTGGAAAAATTGTCCGAACAATTAATGGAGGAAAAACGGGTTGCGCTTTTGGAACTCGATCGCTTGCGGGAAAATGCTCAACATGCCCAACATTGTGTCGCTGCCCAACAGGATTTGGCCAAGCCCTCCAATATTGTGGAACCCTTGAACATTATTTCTTTGTGTGAGGATGCGTTGTCCGTGAACCAGGAAGTTATCGAAAGCATGGGTATCGAAATTCTTCGAGACTTTCAGGAAATTCCTCTTTTAATCGTAGATAAGCACATTACCCTTCAGATTCTCGTTGATGTGGTAAAAAATGCGTGTCAGGCAATGGAAAAAGTTCCCAAGAAACAATTGATTATTCGGGCGAAGCTCATTCCAGGTCCACCGGACTCAGTATCAATAGAGGTTCAAGACTCTGGAGTAGGGATTGCCTCTGAAGACCTCATTAAAATTTTTGGACAGGGAACAGGGCAGAGCCATGGCGGGCGTGGGCAAAGTCTGCATTCGGGAGCCCTAATGGCAAAAAATCTTCAGGGGTCTCTCCGCGCGGATAGTGCCGGGCTGGGTCAAGGGGCCACATTTTCATTGGCATTGCCGGGGAATTTTCATTTTCCTGATTTGTAATATTTCTTGAATATTTCCTAACCTAACCTTCTTCAGCCCCTCTCTTTCTCCAATAATATTCAGGGGTTTTTCGTCAAGAGAATTTGATCGGAAGGATTGTTCTGATGGTCTTTCTTAAGGACCGGGAAAGGCCAGCCGAAAAATTAGTGAAGTCCCAGAATTTCGGGAACTGAAAAATTTGACGTACCCGAGGGTAGAGGTGAGTTGTGAGTCGATTTCCGCCCATTCCTGAAGAAGATTGGGAGCAGCCGGACCACGGGGAGCCGTGGATGATCTCTGCTTATCATCCTTTATCTTTACGACCCGTACTTTGCTCATCGAATGTTTCCCATTGCCACACGAGTTCGGAAAGTGAGGATCCCAGTCCTATTATTTTGAGATTTAGTCGACAGGATGATCTGGAGGCGGTTATCCAAGCATTGCCCAAGGAACTCGGGAACCTCCCTCCCGACCTGGGGCATATGCTGGTGAGTGGGTTGGAAATATTTACTTTATCGGAGGCCTGCTTGATTCACTCTTCACTTTTTGACGATATTTGGGATCATTGTCTTGCAACTGGTTTCCTTGCTGCCCGTATCACTCTATATCAGGGGAGGGAGCCAGGCGTGGCTTGGCAAGCCTTTGTAGGGGGAGTCCTTCATGACATGGGTATGTTAATTTTTCTGGCCCAACACCCGCAGGTTTTTCCCAACGTGCTGGAACTGGCCAGATGTCGAAACGATGAAATTACGATCATGGAAAAGTACCTCTTGGGGGCCACTCATGGAGAAACTGGGGCCCAATTTTTAACCCGTTGGGGAATTGATGAGGAGGTTGCTCGCATCGTTGCCTATCATCATGAACCCTTTCAGGTACCTCAAACAGAATTTACCGCGCTTACTGCGGTGTTTGCCGCCAATATATTAGAGGGGGGCGGTTTACCACAGGACGGGGATGGGGTGATCGACTGGAAGGGGGAAGCGTATTTAACACATTTGGGTCTTTGGAATGCCCTTCCTGAATGGCAACGCCTCAAAGCTGGTGTCCCCTACTTTTCGACGTAACCTTACGTGCTTCCTTTTTTGGGTCTAATCGATAGGGTCCGTTTCCCTTGACAGGTTTTGTAGAAGACACTATAGTCGGCCTCGGTTCTAGGTGAAATCGGGGAGGCCAGGTGGTGAGTGTGGAAAAATTAGAAACGTTAGAGGTCCGAGTGCGAAAGTTGCTGGATCTGGTCGTGGAATTACGACAAAAGAAATCAGACCTTGAGCAGGAACTTGAAGTCGCCCAAGAACGGCTGGCGAAACAACAAGAATTATCAGAGAGTTGGGAAGACGAACGCACCACAATTCGATCAAGGATTGAAAAAGTCCTAGGAGAACTTGAATTCCTAGATCGAACCAATGAGTGATACAAGGTAGAGCATATGACGAGGACCATAGAAGTCGAAGTCTTTGGTCATCGGTTCTCTCTTCAAGGAGAGGGAGAAGAGGCTTACTTTCATGAATTGGCTGAATTTGTGGATGCCCAAATGCGCACGTTAGCTCAACAGACGAGGACAGCTACTCCCACAAAGCTAGCTATTTTAACGGCTATTAATCTCTCAGATCAGCTGATGCAACTTCAAAAATCCCAAAAGTCGGGTGAAGCGGAAGTGGAACGTCGAACCCAGGTCCTTCTTGACACTATTGAGGAGCACCTGGAACCGAATTGCCCTTAATACCCCAATCCCCCTCCACAATTTTCTACGTTTTTAATTACCCCCTTTTCTTCATAAAATCTAAGAGTTAGTTGGACCTGAGTAAGGCCATAGCTAAATTCACCTAAGTGAATTGGACTTCTCTCTTCCCATTCCTCATTGAAATCCCACCATGGATTTGATATTTTAATACTCATAAGTTATTGAATTGCAAAGAAAGAAAGGAAAGTCTCTGTTTAGGGACGAGGAATGTGGGGCTCATGAGGACAATTCTGATTATCGTCAAAATGGGTCTTTTGGCATTAGGGATAGAACAAGGATTAAATCGACCGTTTCAGACTTTGTTTGTTTTGAGGAAATTGCGATTGACCATTCAAGAAGGGAACCTAATTCAAGGGTGGGGAAAGCCTGGGAATTTTCGCAATTCAGGTAGTGCCCAAACCAAGAGCTTCTCTCCTCCTTACCTTTCAGAGGTAGGGAGAGGGGGGAAAACAGGCATGTTTTGCGGGAAAGGTTCCCCAACCCTCTATAGCTCCATCTGGAGCGGGCAGTTTCCTTTTAACCTAACCTTGTTTTCTCTTACTTCCTTCCCACCTATCCCTCTCCTTCGAGGCTAGGTTTCTTTCCTTTTTTCTTTTTGCTCTTCAAGAACATTTGTGTCTCCACGTAGTGTGACCCTCCAGTAACGGTTGGGAGGGATGGATGACTAATTACCGTTCGAAGAAGATGAGACAACGAATAGGAGTAGCCAAATGGAAATGATGATACCCATACTTGTCGGGTTGACTGGGTTAGGGGTCGGGTTTGTCTTGTCGAAAATCATGCAACAGCAATGGGATGCCCGACGACGAACTGAGGCCGAGGACGAGGTTCAAAAAATTACCCAAAATGCCCAACGAGAAGCGGAAAACCTCGTTAAAGAAGCCAAAATTGAAGCCAAAGACTTGCTGTTCCAGGCAAAAGCCGAAATTGAGGTAAAGGAAAAGGAAAAGCGAGGAGAAATTCAGGCTGCCGATCGAAAGCTTCTGCAACGGGAGGAAGCTCTGGAAAGGAAAGTAGGCCAATTTGAAAAACGTGATGAGGAGCTTCGCCGGAGGGAGCAAAGCTTTAAGGATCGCGAGGAGGCCCTGGCCCAAAAAACCGCGGCATGCGATCAAGCCATCAAAGAGCATCGTCAGGCTTTGGAGCAGGTTGCGGGAATTACGGCCGAGGAAGCCAAGCGACAATTATTGAGTGAAATTGAAACGGAAACACGAATGGATGCCGCCCTCCTCACCAAGAGGGTTTTGGATGAAGCCAAGGAATCCGCTGACCGGGAGGCTCGCGAAATCGTCACTCGATCCATTCAGCGTATTACACGAGATTATGTTAATGAAGCCACCATTTCTGTCGTGCCCTTGGCTAACGATGGCATGAAAGGACGGATTATTGGTCGAGAAGGCAGGAATATTCGTGCTTTAGAGGCGGCTACAGGCGTGGATCTTATTATTGATGAAACTCCCGAGGCCGTTATTGTGTCCGGCTTTGATCCGCTTCGACGAGAGGTCGCCAAGATTGCCTTGGAACGGTTGATGCAAGATGGTCGAATTCATCCCACCCGTATTGAAGAAGTGGTGGAAAAAGTCAAGGGTGATCTTGATAAATTGATGCGAGATGAGGCGGAGAAAGTGATTTTTGAAGTGGGGCTATCCGATTTTCATCCAGAAATCATTAAGCTTCTGGGTCGCCTAAAGTATCGAACCAGTTATGGACAAAATAACTTGTATCATGCCCGGGAAGCCTCCTATATTTGTGGCATTATGGCTTCAGAGCTAGGCTTGGATGTTAAATTAGCCAAAAGAGGGGCGTTGCTTCATGATATTGGTAAAGTCGTGAGTCATGAAGAAGAAGGGACTCACGCAATGTTAGGGGCCGAGATGGCCAAAAAGTATGGAGAGTCGGAATTGATCGTCAATGCCATTGCAGCGCATCACGAACAAGTCGAGCCCCTGTGTCCTGAATCCGTTTTGGTGGCTTCCGCGGAGGCCCTCTCTGCCGCTCGACCGGGAGCCAGACGAGAAACCTTAGAGGCCTATGTAAAACGGTTAGAGAAATTAGAATCCTTAGCGACCAGCTATTCGGGTGTGGATAAAGCCTATGCGATACAAGCTGGTCGGGAGGTTCGGGTCATTATCCGGCAGGGAGAGTTAAACGATAGTGAAAGTTTCGCCTTATCGAGAGACCTAGCTAAAAAAATCGAACAAGAGCTTACCTATCCGGGTCAAATTAAGGTAACAGTGATTCGTGAAAATCGCTTTATTGAATTTGCCAAGTAGGTTCAGTGTGAATTCAGGCGAAAATATTTACCCTTACGTGTTTCGACCCGTATGGGTCTTTGGTTATTTGAATCTCGCTTAAAGCGCAATGCGTGTTTTGGGTTTCGCTCTGTATGCCGAGGTCGAAAAGCGGGAAGAGAGGAAACCTCCTGAACAGGTTGCGTGAGTCAAGGAAAAAATAAGTTTGGACTGGTGTTAATTTTCAACATTTCAAAGTAGGGTTTGCGTATGAAAGTCCTCTTCATTGGGGACATAATGGGGGAGCCGGGTCGTCGGGTTCTCCTGAAATTCCTTCCCTCTGTCATTCAAGATTCTCAGATTGATTTGGTCATCGGGAATGGAGAAAACGCCGCTGGCGGTTTTGGCATAACCCCCGAAATAGCTGAAGAGCTCTTTGATTTGGGGCTTTCTGCGATAACGTTGGGGAATCATGCTTGGGATAAGCGTGAAGCCATGGAATATGTGCAGAAGGAGCCCCGGATCATTCGTCCAGCGAATTACCCGGAAGGAGTCCCGGGGAAAGGTTCATGTCTTGTTGAGACCGTCCGAGGAGAACGGCTCGGAATCATTCAGCTGATGGGAAGAGTGTTTATGCCCTTGGTAGATTGTCCCTTTCGCGTGGCTGAACGCGAGGTCGCGGAAGTATCCGAGCAGACCCATCATATCCTCGTGGATATGCATGCCGAAACCACCTCCGAGAAAATGGCCATGGGGTATTTTTTGGACGGAAAAGTTTCCGCGGTCATCGGAACCCATACTCACGTCCAAACGGCTGATGAACAGATATTACCCCAAGGGACTGGGTATTTATCCGATGCCGGAATGACCGGTCCAGTCCGGTCCGTCATTGGCATGAAACCGAATTTGGTCATACAAAAATTTCTCACTCAGCTTCCCAAGAGATTCGAGGTGGCCCCTGGCCCCTCTGTCTTAAGCGCGGCCATCGTCGAGTTAGATCCAGAAACAGGAAAGACCACCCACATTTCCCGGCTTCGTCTCTTTGAATAGTTTCCCTCCCGTGCCAGAGTTGACCCCTCAGTTCCTCACTGTCTCAGAGCTTACTTCTTGTGTTCGTGCCCATTTAGAACGACAATTTTCTCCTCTTTGGGTTCAGGGAGAAATTTCAAATCTTCGATGTCCCTCATCGGGTCACGTCTACTTGACGTTGAAGGACCAGAAGAGCCAAATCCGGGCCGTCTTATTCCGCAGTCATGCCTCTCGATTAACGTTTACCCTCCAGGATGGATTAGAGGTTTTTGTATTCGGAAAGCTGACCGTGTATGAACCCCGTGGGGAATATCAATTGCTCCTTGAGGCAGTTGAACCTCGGGGATTGGGGTTGTGGGGGGTGGCCTATCAACAACTTAAGGCAAAACTCGAGGCGGAGGGATTATTTGAAGAATCTCGGAAGCGTCCTTTGCCCCCCTTTCCCTCCCGGATTGGCTTGGTGACATCCCCCTTTGGGGCCGCACTTCATGATCTGATTACCGTGATCCAAAGACGATGGCCCTTGGCTCATGTGATCATCGTACCTGTGAGTGTGCAAGGCAGGGAGGCCGGGGAGCAGGTGGTTTCGGCCATTCGGTTGTTGAATGAGTGGTCAAAAATTGATGTATTGATCGTGGGCCGGGGCGGTGGAGCCATCGAAGATTTATGGACATTTAATGAGGAATCGGTCATCAGGGCCATTGCACAATCCGCCATTCCGGTTGTGTCTGCGGTGGGCCATCAGACCGATCTGACATTGGCAGATTTAGCCGCCGACTTCCGAGCTCCTACTCCCTCGGCCGCCGCCGAATTAGTGACACCCGAAAAAGAGTCCGTTCTTGAACAATGTGCCCACCTTCAGATCCGGCTCAGGCGTTCGATGGAAAGTAGGGTAGTAACTGGGAAAGCCCGCGTTCTTTTTTTGAATCAACATTTGCCAGAACCAAGATTGATCTTGGCGCAGTTTGTCCAACGGGTAGAAGAAGTTGAACGCCACCTGGCGGAAAGATTTAAGGAGGGGATTCGGTATTTACGGGAAAGGGTGGTCTCTCTCCAGGCAGCCATTTCGGAATCGCAACCATTATTCGAAATTCGACGTTTTCAGGGTCGGCTGACGGAAGTGGACCGGCGATTGGGGCAAGGTATTCGGGGAATTCTCCAAGGACGACGACTTCATGTGAGAGGACTGGTGTCCCAATTACATCAATTGAGCCCTTTGGCGGTCCTAGAGCGAGGGTACGGGATTGTTCAAGTAGAAGGCAGTCAAAAAGTTGTAACAGAATCTTCTACCGTGCAGGTGGGAGAACGGGTTCGGGCTAGGCTCCATCGAGGAGAACTCCTGTGTACGGTGAGGGCGATCATTCCTCCAGCGGAGGGAAAAGCTTTTGATTCCTGATAGGTCCTGGCTATAATAGCTGAACATGTGTTGCTTGAAATCGGGAGAGGGGTACTGGTTCCCGAGGAATAGGGAGTTGAGACATCATGGCCGTCATAAAATTTGAAAAAGCCCTTTCTCGGCTCGAAAAAATTGTCTCTGAGTTGGAAGGAGGAGAATTGTCATTGGATGAATCATTGAAGATTTTCGAGGAAGGGGTCAAACTTTCAAAGTCTTGTTTGAAAATGTTGGATGATGCCGAAAGAAAGGTTGAAATTCTCGTGCAGGATCAGGATGGGAGAAAACGTTTGCAAGCCTTTTCTTTGGAAGATTCTTCATCGTGAGAATCTTCTCGTTTGACCTGAGTGATGGTGGAACGAATATGGCTCATGTGTTAGGGATTTACCTCCATATTGCTGATTCGGTGCCTGAGTTTACATCTTTGGTGAAGCCGGATCTGAGATGGTAAAGCCGGTTACCGTTCCATTATTCTAATGGCATGGCAATTCAACTTTGGCCTCAGGGGGTCTATCCCTACAACGTTAACGGTTTTCTTGGACCCCAAGTGTGTTCGATGAAGGCGAATGCTTGGCTTTCAATCCATGAAGTCTTTTCCGTCTTCTTCCCCTCGTAGAGCAAACCCTAAAAGACGATTAGATCTATTGCTAGTGGATCGGGGTTTGGTCCCCAATCGAGATCAGGCCGGGCGCCTCATCCTAGCTGGCCAGGTAAAGGTCAATGATGTGCGCGTGGACAAGCCAGGCAGATCCATTGATCCCCATGCTGTCTTGGAATTGATCCAACCCAAAAGTCAGTATGTCAGCCGGGCGGGGGAAAAATTAGCTCCAGCCTTAGAGGCTTTTTCCATTAGGTGTACAGGAAGAGTGGTGATGGATGTTGGGGCCTCCACCGGAGGATTCACGGATTGTGTCCTCCAACATGGCGCCTCCAAGGTCTACGCCATTGATGTGGGTTATGGGCAGCTTGACTGGAGGTTGCGATCTGACCATCGGGTCGTCGTCATGGACCGGTTCAATATTCGAAATCTCAGGACGAGCGATCTCCCGGAACTCGTCGATTTGGTGGTGATTGATGTTTCGTTTATCTCTCTGAAATTAGTCCTACCAGTCGTCTTGCCAGTCTTGAAAAATTCTGGGCATATCATTGCTCTCATCAAACCACAATTTGAGGTTGGAAAAGGTCAGGTAGGGAAAGGAGGGGTGGTACGAAAGGCCGCTTTACGTGACCAAGTAAGGGATGACTACCTCAACTTCGCTCGGTCCGTTCCTTTGGAAATCCTGGGAATCCAAGATTCGATCTTGATGGGGAAAAAGGGCAATAAAGAGATGTTGCTAGGATTAAAGAAAATTTGAGCTGATTGTATTCCTCCCTATTTGGGGAAACGGGAAATCTGCAAGATTCGGAAAGGGAGCTGAAAGTGAAAGGTAGCAAAAGATTATGGGGATGAAAGTAATGGTAACCGGAGGAGCGGGGTTTATTGGGTCTCATCTTGTTGACCGACTCATTCAGGAGGGAAATGAAGTCGTCGTGGTGGATAATTTATCTCGAGGAAAACGCCAACAAGTCCATAAAAATGCCCGATTCTATAAAATAGACATTCAAAGCGGACGAATTGACCGAGTGTTTAAAAAAGAGCGGCCCATCGTGGTGGTGCATCTGGCCGCTCAAATGGATGTCCGTCATTCGACAGAAAATCCAGGTTTTGATGCTCAGGTCAATATTTTGGGAACTATCAATCTGCTGGAACATGCTGTGCGTCATGGGGTTCGAAAATTTTCTTTTGCTTCATCCGGAGGTGCCGTCTATGGCGAACAGGAAGTGTTTCCTGCCCCAGAACTCCATCAAACCAACCCTCTTTCCCCCTATGGAATAAGTAAGTTAGCCGGAGAAAAGTACTTGGACTATTATGCGAAGGCCACAGGGCTTCATACGGTTTCACTCCGGTTTGGGAATGTCTATGGTCCCCGACAAGATTCCGAAGGGGAAGCAGGGGTAATTGCTATATTTTCCAAGCGCATGCTTGATAACAATCAACCGATTATTAACGGAACTGGGAAACAGACCAGGGATTTTATCTACGTTGAAGATGTGGTGGATTCCATTTTGGTGACCATGAGAGAAGAGGTGCAGGGGGTTTATAATGTCGGGACCGGACAAGAAACCAGTATCAACGAATGTTATGGTATCCTTAAGGACCTGACAAAGGCTTCCTGTAAGGACTTATATGGAGCTGCGAAAAAGGGGGAGCAATTGCGGAGTGTGTTGGATGTCCGAAAAATCAGGGAAGATCTCGAATGGGAACCCCAAGTTTCTTTACAGGATGGACTGGAAAAGACTGTCGAATTTTTCCGCGAAAAAATATCAAAATAGAGTCGTGCAAGCTTTGCAGGGGAAGCCAATTAATACCGGGGAACGGATTGGTCAATTTCAATCGACCAAGCCTCAATTCCACCGATCAAGTTTTTTACGTTGGCAAAACCTTGCTGGAGTAAAAACCCCACGGCATCTGCACTGCGCATGCCCTTATGGCAATAGGCCACAATCTCGGCATTTTGATCTAATTGGCTGAGCGAATTGGGGAGTTCTCCCAGAGGAATAAGGACCGACCCATCTAATTTTGCCAGCGCGTATTCATGAGGTTCTCGAACATCTAATAAGAATACGGGCTCCTTATTATCCAGGCGTGTTTTTAATTCTCGGACGGTAATGGTGTAACTCATAATGTGGGTATCTCCTTATTGGTAGCGTAGGTGTCTTTTTTTAAAGACTTCATCATAGCGAGGGGTTTTTCTGGGTGTCAATTCATTGGAGGGCAAAGAGTGAGGATACGGAATGAGTGAGCCGCAGAGAATATTCATCGGACGAATTCAACCATATGCAGGGAAGATCGTCACGATTAAAGGGTGGGTTCGGCATAGACGGGCAAGCGGGAAATTAAGTTTTGTCACGGTGCGCGATGGAACAGGAGATCTGCAGGCCTTGGTCGCCAAAGGAAAGGTGGGGGAAGCTCAATTTGAAGAATGCCGCCAAGTGACTCAAGAATCTGCTGTTCTTCTTAGGGGAGAAGTCCGTCAGGATGATCGGGCGCCAGGTGGTTATGAATTGGATGTGGAGACGTTTCAAGTCCTTCATCTGGCAGAAACCTTTCCCATCCAGCCGAAGGAGCATGGTGTAGGATTCCTCATGGAGCATCGCCATCTTTGGTTGCGGTCTCGCCGACAGCATGCGATTTTGCGGATTCGCCATGAAATTATCAGAACCTGTCGAAATTTTTTTGATGAACGAGACTTTACGTTAATTGATACCCCTATATTTACACCCAATGCCTGTGAAGGGACGACCACCCTGTTTCAAACCCAGTATTTTGAGGAGGTGGCCTATTTGGCACAAAGTGGCCAATTGTATGGGGAGGCTGCGGCCGCGGCATTTGGGAACATTTATTGTTTTGGCCCGACATTTCGGGCGGAAAAGTCAAAAACTCGTCGACATTTAATGGAATTTTGGATGGTGGAACCAGAAATGGCTTTTGCGGATTTGTCGGATGCCATGCAACTAGCCGAAGACCTCGTGGCCACCGTACTCCGTCGGGTATTGGAATCAAGACAGACAGAATTGGCCATTCTTGAACGGGACCCGGTGGCCTTGGAATCCATGGTGCCTCCCTTTCCAAGAATTTCTTATGAAGAAGCTCTTTCTATCCTTAAAGCCCAGGGGAAACCTCTTGAGTTTGGTGAAGACTTTGGGAGCGAGGAAGAGACCCTGTTAGCCAACAGTTTTGATCGTCCGGTGTTGATTCATCGATATCCGGCCGCCATCAAGGCATTTTATATGGCCCGGGATCCCGAGCGGCCAGAATTGGCACTATGTATGGATATGCTAGCTCCGGAGGGGTATGGGGAAATTATTGGCGGAGGCCAAAGGATTCATGACCTGGACACGCTAAAGATGCAGATTCAGCAACATCAATTACCTGAGGAGGCCTTCAAGTGGTACTTAGACTTACGACGGTATGGGACAACCCCCCATGCCGGGTTTGGAATGGGAATTGAGCGGGTCGTGGCCTGGGTCTGTGGGCTGGATCATGTGCGGGAAACCATTCCCTTTCCTCGAATGCTTTATACCCTTTACCCCTAAAAATTTCCCCGTTGGGGGAAAGGTCAGGGGAAAAGGGGAAGGTAGAGCAACCGATTGAAAGCCACAAAAATCGGGAATCCTACAGCCTTATTCTGATTGATTTTCAGAAAATTTTAAAAAGCTTGACATCAGGGGGCCTAAATGTATACTGGATGGGTGGGAAAAAGTGGATGAAAGTGGTATATTGTGAATCTATTTACGTTACATTTTTATGAATGAACAATGTCCACACTTCGGTCCTTTCTGAAGAAATTTGTGATTGGCTCAATCTGCGATCCCATGGAATCTATGTGGATTGTACCCTGGGAGCTGGGGGCCTCTCGTACGCCATATTAAATCGACTGAGTGGGAATGCTCATATTCTTGCTGTGGATAGGGATTCTGAGGCCGTGGCTTATGCGAAAAAGGTTTTAAGCCCCTATCAATCTTCATTGACCTTTATTAATGGGAATTTCTCCCACATTAGTGATTATACCAAGAATTTGGGCTTTGAATGCGTAGATGGAATTGTTTTTGACTTAGGAGTCTCCTCCATGCAGTTGGACCAACCGGGTCGAGGGTTTAGTTTTGGAAGTGAAGGACCCTTAGATATGCGGATGGATCAAAGGCAGGGGCCAACCGCCGCAGACTTGGTCAATTCTTTACCTGAACCTGATCTGGCCCAATTGATTTATTCCCTGGGCGAAGAGCGCTATTCTCGTCGAATTGCCCGAGAGATTGTCCAAGCCAGAAAAACACGGGTTTTCCGGACGACTCAGGATCTTGTCTCAGCGATTTACCTGGCTGTTCCGTCTTCATATAGGCATGGACGTATCCATTTTGCCACTCGCACCTTTCAAGCCCTTCGTATACGCGTGAATCAAGAGTTGGACCTTTTGGAGCCAGCCCTTCGAAATGCCATACGAATATTAAAGGTTGGCGGACGAATGTGTGTGGTGGCTTTTCATTCTTTGGAAGATCGGATTGTGAAGCACACCTTCCGTTCTTTGGCCAAAACCATCCCCCCTTCCGTAGCGGTGTTAACGAAAAAGCCAATTACACCAAGTGAACAAGAGATCCAAAGCAACCCTCGGGCTCGAAGTGGGAAATTACGAGTGATTACCCGTTTATCAAATGAGGTTCCAGTATGAAGAACAACTTCGTGTTGGGCATCATGATTTTGTTAGGGGTCTGGTGTTTGTTGTATGTGGGGATAAAAATTGATATGTGGCGACTTGGGTACGAAATGGAGGAGCTGAAAGTCCAACGAACGGCCCTTAAAAAAGAACAAGAACACTTACAAGTCCGGTTATCTAAACTGACTGATCCACAACAAATCGCGCAAAGAGCTCAACGACAATTGGATCTCATGATCCCCCAAGAAGGACAAGTCATCATGGTTTCTGTAGATCAGAGTGTCGGTCAGACACATCCTGAATCATCCTCCCTTCAATTAGTTCAGGAGTTTACCAAGATTGGAGTGACTCTTCCGTGAAAGGGTCGGTCGAGGAAATTCATCCCATTTGTCGGTTGCGGAGTGGCCTGGTGTGTCTGAGCCTCATGATAGGTTTTAGTTTGATTGGGGTGCGTCTCGTGTATCTTCAAGTGTTTCAAGCGGAAACGGGATCCTATCAAGCCCAGCGCCAACATCAAAAGATGGTCATGGTGCAGCCTGATCGTGGGGTGATTCTTGATCGCCAAGGGAATCCATTGGCATTGAATGTGGATACGACTTCGGTGTATGTCAATCCCCGTTTGGTCAAAGATCCTAAAGAATTAGCCAGACGGGCTGGTCCCATACTGGGTATGCCCCTTCGGCAACTCCAAGACCTGTTTACTCGTCCTCAACCCTTTGTCTGGATTAAACGCCAGGTCTCTGAGGCTATGGCTAAAAAGCTGGAATCTCTCCAAATACCAGAGTTAAAACTTATCAAAGAGCCCCATCGATTTTATCCCAAGAAAGCCCTGGTTTCTCACATTCTTGGGTTTGCCGGAATTGATAATCAAGGGTTGGAAGGTGTGGAATTTCAATATGAGTCCTACCTCAAGGGAGAAAAGAACCTCGTTCAATATCAACGTGATGCCCTAGGGCGAACGATTGCCCCCGCGCATCTGAATGACTCACGGAATGTGTTGACGGGGTATCATCTTACCCTCACCGTTGATGAGGTCATCCAGTTCATCGCCGAAGAGGAACTGGCCAAAGGGTTAAGGGAAAGTGGGGGCAAGTCCGGAAGTGTTCTGATCATGGATCCCATGACGGGTGCCATATTGGGATGGGCCCTTCAACCGACATTCGATCCCAATCATTTTTCGGATTTTCCAGCACATAAAAGACGGAATCGATCGGTTACTGATCCTTATGAGCCGGGATCAACCTTGAAAATTGTGATTGCGGCTGCGGCCCTGGAGGAAAACCTCATGACCCTCGATTCATTAGTCTATGGTGGAGAGGGGCAAATGATGGTGGCTGGAACGGTCGTGCATGATCCCGCAAAGTCCGGTTGGATGAGTTTCGCTGAAGTGTTTGCTCAGTCCAGCAATGTTGGGTCGATCAAAGTGGCTATGGAATTAGGTGGCGGGAAGGTGTATCGGTATCTTCAGGCCTTTGGCTTTGGTGAGAAAACCGGGATTGATCTGCCCGGCGAATCATCTGGAATTTTACATCCTCCCAGACAATGGAGTGGGCGGAGTCTTTCTTCCTTGGCGATGGGGCAGGAAATTGCGGTTACCCCCATTCAAATGGTCACCGCTATGTCTGTGATAGCGAATGGAGGATGGCTTATGACACCATTTGTGGTGTCATCAATATTGGATAATCAGGGAAACGTCGTGTTAACGCGAGACCCTAAACCCCGTCGCCGCCCGCTTTCTCCTGAAACATCTCGACTCGTCAGTCACATCTTGGAGCTTGCGGTTGAAAGCGGCACCGGAAAGCGGGCTCTTTTGGAAGGATATCCCGTGGCTGGCAAAACCGGGACTTCCCAAAAAATTGACGACCAAACTGGAACCTACTCTTCGACCAAAGTTTTTGCTTCCTTCGTCGGGTTTGCCCCGGTTGACCAGCCCCGGTTGAGTATGTTGGTGGTGATAGATGAGCCCGAAGTGGGGAAATGGGGTGGAAAGGCTGCGGCACCAATATTTGGAAAGATTGCTAAGCGTGTGCTGTCCCATTTAGGGGTCTTAACGGGCGGGGCTCAGGTCATTCGGACCAACTCCCAGTCTCCCTCACATCGCCCCGTCTTTGATGTACGTGTCCATTAAACCGTGACCCTTCAAGAATTACTTGGTTCCTTGGAGACAGTCGTGGTCCAGGGGGATTTGCATCAAGAAGTGCTATTTCTAACAGAAGATTCCCGAATGGCCGGGCCGGGCTGTGTGTTTGTGGCCATCAAGGGCGAACAGGTTGATGGACATAGGTATGTTTCTCAAGCCCTAGCTCATGGGGCTGTGGGAGTGGTGGTGGATCATAAGGACTTGGAGACGTTCCCGCCTTTCCCCCAGAGTTCCCCCTCGGCCTTCATAGCCGTAAAAAATTCCCGGATGGCCTTAGGGATTTTAGCGGCCCAATTTTATGGGGTCCCTTCTAAGAAATTAACCATGGTGGGGGTAACCGGCACGAATGGGAAAACCACGGTTACTCATATCGCGAAAGCGTTGCTGGAGACGCGCGGTCATCAGGTGGGCCTTTTGGGAACGGTGGGATACGAATATGGAAGGGAACGTATGGAGGCCTCCCATACGACTCCCCCTCCGGTTGTTTTGCAAGAAATGCTTCAATCCATGGTGAAAGCCAATGTGGAGGTGGGGGTGTTGGAAGTCTCCTCCCATGCTTTAGCCTTGGACCGGGTAGCCGGTTGTGAGTTTGATATCGTCGTTTTTACCAACCTGACCCAAGATCATTTGGATTTTCATGGTTCGGAGGAACGATACTTTCAGGCCAAACTTCGACTATTTACCGATTATGTGGATGAAGGTCAAAAGTCAGGTCCCAAGCGTGCCCTCGTAAATATCGATGATAGAAAAGGCGAGGCGATCTTGCGCCAATGCTCGATCCCCGTTTGGACGTACGGGATTCATGGTCCCGCGGATATTCAGGCGGAAGCTGTCCGATTAACGATGGAGGGCACCGACTTTGTGGTGAAGAGTCCCCGGGGATTGATACAGGTACAGAGTCCCTTAGTGGGGGAACATAATGTGTCGAACCTGCTTGCCGCGATAGGGATCGGGTTGGAAATGGGGATGACCCCAACTGAGATTGAGGGGGCTTTAGGTTTAGTCAGGAATGTTCCTGGTCGGTTTGAAAGGATAGACGAGGGACAAGACTTTTTGGTTGTGGTGGATTATGCCCATACGGAGGATGCTTTACGGCGGCTCCTCCAGGCCGCTGAGACGGTTAAGGAAGGGCGCATCATTACCCTGTTTGGATGTGGGGGAGATCGTGATAAGGGGAAGCGGGGAAAGATGGGGCAAGTGGCGGTCAGCAATAGTGATCTTGTCATTGTCACTTCAGATAACCCTCGTACCGAAGACCCTCAAGAAATATTAAATCAGATTGAAATGGGAATTACTTTGGTCCACCCTGAGAGCCGGTGCTCCTACCGTTTGATTCCAGATCGACGTGAAGCGATTCGCTTCGCCATTGAGCAAGGGCAATCGGACGATCTCGTACTGATTGCGGGAAAAGGTCACGAAAATTATCAAATAGTGGGAAAAGAAAAAATTCATTTTGATGATCGGGAAGAAGCGAAAAAAGCTCTTCGCCAACGGATGAATCGGGTATAGGTCAGATTGACCCCATGGCGAAATTCGAGCTGGGGGAAGTTCTTGTGGCCACTCAAGGAATCGTCGTGACCAAGGGACCTCGACCCCTCACATTTCGAAATGTCAGTACCGATTCACGGGAAGTGAAGACCGGAGATCTGTTTTTAGCGCTACAAGGTCCAACTTTTGATGGACATGACTTTGTGGGTCAGGCAGTGAGGCAGGGTGCCAGGGGAGTCCTTGTCGAGCATGCAAAGATCGCCTCTCTGGGGTTCTCTAAGCCAACGACCCGGGGATTCCCGATAACGGTGATCGGAGTGAAAAATACCCTGAATGCTTACCAAGAATTGGCCCGGATGCATCGACAGCGGTACTCCATTCCCGTGGTAGCCATCACCGGAAGTAATGGGAAAACGACCACGAAGGAATTAGTGAGCCGAGTACTGGGCACCCGCTGGCGAGTCTTACGCACTCAAGGGAATTTTAATAATGCTATTGGGGTACCAAAAACATTGATGCGTCTCCATTCTGGACATCAAGTGGCGGTGATTGAAATGGGGGTGGATCAGGTGGGGCAGACCACGCGACTCTGCGAACTGGCTCGCCCCACTTTAGGTGTTGTGACCAATGTCGGTCCAGATCATTTGGAATTTTATGGAACGATGGCTCGGTCTGCTGCCTCCAAGGCAGAACTATTACCCACCCTTCCCACGGATGGATGGGCGGTTTTAAACGCGGATGACCCCTATTGCAAAAAATTTTCACGAAAGACCTCTTGTTCCGTCTTGTCTTTTGGATTCTCTCCCCAAGCCCAGGTGCGTGGATCTGATCTGCGATGGAATGGGGGGAGAACTTCATTTCGGCTATGGCTGCCTAATCGAAAGACGAGCGTGCATACGGACATAGGAACGATGGGGGCCCATAATGTTTCTAACGCCTTGGCAGGGGCTGCGGTGGGGTATGCCTTAGGCGTTTCCGGAGTTGATATTGCGGCTGGGATGGCTCGGTTTCGACCCGCCCCGATGCGGTCGGAAATTCGGCGATGGGGGGGTGTGACGTATTTATACGATTGTTACAACGCCAACCCCGCCTCGGTCAAAGCCGCTTTAGAATTGCTTGTAGGGTTAGATCGCACTCGTCGAACCGTTGCTGTTCTCGGAGATATGTTGGAACTGGGGTTGAAGGAAGAACAGTTTCATGAAGAGGTTGGGCAACAGGCAGCCCGTCTTGGGGTTTCTCGGGTCATTGCCAGCGGGAATTTTAACAGGGCGGTGGAACGGGGGGTGCGTAAGGTTGGCGGTCGCACACAAGTTTCGTTAGTGGAAGATGCCTTAGAGGGAGGTCGAGTATTGAAGGAAACCGTACAACGAGGAGACATCGTGCTGATCAAGGCTTCTCGAGGGGCAAAATTAGAACGTGTTCTGGAGGCCGTACGGCCGGGTCAACAAGGAACCTAAGGGGTACGAAACGTGAGGCAAGGGAGATTTTCTCTTTGAAAAGAAGAAATTCCTCAAAAAGAACGGGCGTCAGGATTTCATCGATCTCCATATTGTTGTAAAGGAAAATCTCGGCAACATGTTGTACCTTTGGCTCTATCCGCTTCATACTGAATTCGCGCTATTCAACGTGTTTCGGTATTTGAGTTTTCGCATGATCTATGCGGCGATTACCGCATTTCTCATCGTCTTTTTTCTTGCTCCCACTATGATTCAAAAGCTTCAAACGTTTGGATTAGGTCAAAAAATTCGGGCCGAAGGACCTCAGTCCCATCATGGAAAATCTGGAACGCCAACTATGGGAGGGCTCTTGATCATTTTCTCTGTATTGTTGGCGACGTTACTTTGGGCTGATATCTCGAGAATGTATGTTTGGTTGGTCATTTTGTCGGTCGTGGGTTTTGGGTTGATCGGGTTCGTAGATGATTACATAAAAATCCTACGCGGAAGATCTGAGGGTCTCAGCCCTGCACAGAAATTTCTCAGCCAATTAGGGGTTGCCTTGGGAATTGGACTGTTTTTTTACCTATCCCCAGCCTATTCGACAGATTTGAGCGTTCCGTTTTTTAAAAATTTCAATCCAGATTTGGGTGTGTTCTACATCCCCTTTGCTGTTTTGGTCATCGTTGGGGCGTCGAATGCGGTGAATCTCACCGATGGGTTGGATGGATTGGCGGTTGGTCCGGTCATTATTTCAGCGATGGCCTATACCGTCGTGGCTTGGGCCGTGGGCAATAGGTTGGTGACCGATTATTTATTAATCCCTTACATAGAAGGAGCAGGGGAGTTGGCGGTGTTGACGGCCTCGATTGTAGGATCGGGTTTGGGATTTTTATGGTTTAACACCTATCCTGCGTCAGTGTTTATGGGAGATGTGGGTTCTCTGCCGCTTGGGGCTGCGTTAGGTACGGTTGCCGTAGTCTGTAAACATGAATTGTTATTGGTCCTGGTTGGAGGGGTCTTTGTCATGGAAGCCGTGTCGGTCATTTTTCAAGTCGTATCTTTTAAATCCAGAGGAAAGCGGATATTTCTCATGGCTCCCCTGCATCATCATTTCGAGATGAAAGGCTGGGAAGAGCCAAAAGTCGTGGTGCGCCTTTGGATCATTGCGGTTATTCTCGCGTTAATCAGCATCAGTACCTTGAAATTGCGTTAAAGATTGGAATTGAGTGGAAACGAGCGGAGTGATCGAAGCCGTGAGTGCCGAGTTAAACGTTCCAAGTGTCACCTGGTCAGGGACGACGGTGACGATTGTGGGAATGGGAAAAAGCGGGCAATCAGCTGCGGATCTTCTTTTAGACCGGGGCGCAGCAGTGACCCTGATGGATGAACGATTTGATACGGACTTAGAAACCCTCAAAGTGAGGTATGAACAACGTGGTGCCCGAGTGTTATTGGGAGGAGGTTCAGACCATTTAGCCGAGTATACGGATTTAGTCGTGGTGAGCCCGGGAATTCCCAAAGATCATTCCTTTATTCGTCTGGTTGAGTCCCGGGGCATACCCGTCATTGGAGAATTAGAATTAGGCGGATTGTTCTTACAAACGCCGATACTCGCGGTGACCGGGACCAACGGAAAAAGTACAACCGTTCGCTTAATAGGGGCCTTTCTTCAGGAAAGTGGGAAGCATGTGTTTATTGGAGGGAATATCGGTCTGCCGCTTTGTGAGGCAGTGCCCAAACAGGGGAATCCATTGGCCAAGGTGCCGTATGAATATGCGGTGGTGGAAGTGTCCAGTTTTCAACTGGAAACCATCAATCAGTTTAAGCCGTGGATTTCTGTCATTTTAAACATTACTCCGGATCATTTGGATCGTCATCATACACAAGAAGACTACCAAGCCGCCAAACGACGTATCTTCGAAAATCAAACCGATAGGGATTGGACCGTGTTGAATGCGGATGATCCCATCGTTCAGGAGATGGGGAGGGAGACCCGTGCGAATGTTTGGGAATTTAGTTTAAAAAGGCGAGTGGCACAGGGAATGTACCTGGTCGAGGATGTTCTCTATTTGTGCAGGGATGGCATGACGAAAGCCCTGGTTCATCGGGGGGATATTCACTTGCGAGGTGACCATAATCTTGCCAATGCCATGGCTGCCATGTGTGTGGGTATCCTCTGTGGATGTGAGACGGAAGAAATGATACACGTGTTGCGATCGGGTCCCTTGTTTGAACATACCCTGGAATTTGTTCGGGCATGGAACGGCGTCACGTTTATCAATGACTCCAAAGGGACCAACGTGGATGCCACACAAAAGGCTTTGCAGAGCTTCGAGCAGCCTGTCGTGTTGATTTTGGGTGGAAAGGACAAGGGTGGCGACTTTTCCCTGTTAATGAATGAAATAAAGAAAAAAGTCAAGGGAGTGGTCGTGATGGGTGAGGCCGCCCACTCCATTCAGCAGGCCCTTCAAGATCAGGTTTTGCTCCAAAAAGCCAAGAGTTTAACTGACGCTCTTAAGCTGGCTGTTGGTATCGCAGAACGGGGGGATGTGGTTTTGTTCTCTCCTGCCTGTGCCAGTTTCGATATGTTCCAAAGCTATCACCATCGCGGAGTAGAATTTAAGCGGATCGTCGGAGAGCTCTCTTAAATGGGCATGCCCATGTTCCTTCGTCGGAAAAATACGCATCGGGAATCCTTGGCCTGGGGAGATCTCTTCCCCGGATATGTCGCTATGGGAAAGCGAGGGGTTGACCCTTTGATCCTAGGAATAACCCTGGCGTTATCCTTGGGTGGGTTAGTGATGGTATTCAGTGCAAGCGGAGTGTTGGCAGAAACAAAATATACGCAATCCACATATTATCTTCAGCGTCAGGTCATTTGGATGGTTTTGGGTTTTGGGGCCTGTGCCCTGGGATCTATGATTGACTATCACCGTTGGAAACAATGGATTCCCTGGGTGATTGCACTTTGTGTGGCGGGTTTACTGTTAGTGTTGGTGGTTGGGCCTCAAATCAATGGAGCTCATCGATGGTTGACTCTTGGGTTATTTTCCATTCAACCGACTGAGATGGCCAAATTATCGGTTGTGATGTATTTGGCGGCCTTCCTTTCCCATCCCCATCGACGGGTCACGGATTGGCGGCGCGGATTCCTGCCCCCGGTGGTGGTCGTTGGGGCCCTTTGCGGCTTAATCGTCGTGGAACCTGATTTAGGAAGTACGGTCGTGGTGGGAATGGTGTTTGTGGGCATGATGTTTATGGCCGGCGCCAAAATTCGGCATTTATTGTACTTGGGAATTCCTATGGTCTTAGGAGTGTTTTCTTTAATCTGGATAAGCCCGGAACGGTGGGAACGATTTACAACATTCGTGAATCCCTTTCTTGCCCGAGAAGGAGCGGGCTACCAGTTGGTGCAATCATTGTTGGCGTTGGAGAATGGAGGGTTATGGGGAGTCGGTTTGGGACAAGGCAAGCAAAAGTTGTTGTATCTACCAGAAGGGCATACTGACTTTGTCTTGGCTTTAATCGGTGAAGAGCTTGGTCTGGTGGGAACGGTTGGATTATTGACCCTATTCGCAATTTTGGTCATGAAAGGGTTTCGAGTTGCTGCCTTAGCGCCAGACATATTCGGACGGTTTCTGGCTCTTGGTATTACCTTGCTGCTCGCAATTCAGACCCTTATGAATGCGGGGGTGGTCAGTGGAATGCTCCCCACAAAAGGGCTCACGTTACCTTTGGTGAGTTATGGGGGGTCTTCTCTCCTGACGACGATGTTAGGCATAGGAATCTTGCTCAGTATTGCCCGGCAAGGACGGGCTGGGCCCTGAGGGAGAGAGGGCCATGCATGAGGATCGTGATCGCAGCAGGAGGGACCGGAGGGCACATGTATCCTGCTGTGGCCTATGCCAAAGAATTTCAACGACATGACCCTGGGGGAACCGTGGTGTTTGTAGGCACGGGAAAATCTTTGGAAACGAATATTTTGCGTCAGGAAGGATTTAGGGTTGAATCTATTCAAGTCAAAGGATTTGTCGGTCTTAGCCTCTCTCAAATGGTTTATGCACTTTGGCTTCTCCCCAAATCGCTTATCCAAGCCATTAACATTCTTCGATCCTACAAGGCCAATTTGGTGATCGGAACTGGAGGCTATTTCAGCCTCCCTGTAGTAGTTGCCGCATGGCTGATTCGAATTCCACGGGTTATTTTGGAGCCCAATGCCAGGCCAGGATTGGCGAATCGTATCGTTGGCCCCTTAGCCAATCGCATATTCTTGGCTTTCGAACAGGCCATGACCTTTTTTTCGGCCTCCAAAGTCAAAATTATCGGAACACCCATTCGGGAGGCTTTTATAACGGATCGTCCTCCTGCTCCTCCACAACAGATATCCCATATCCTTGTTTTTGGTGGAAGTCAGGGGGCCGAAGCCATTAATTCGGCTATGATTCAGGCAGTAGAACATTCGAGTGTCATTCGGCAGAACCTTACTCTGACCCATCAAACAGGGAAAGATGACTACGAAAGAGTCAAAGCGGCTTATGAAACGTTAGGAAAGCCGGTCGATGTCCAACCGTTTTTGTATGAGATGCCACATGAAATTAAGAAAGCCGATTTGATCGTATGCCGTGCTGGCGCGAGTACATTGGCAGAATTAGCTGCTTGCGGCAAAGTTGGAATTTTGATCCCTTTTCCCCAAGCCACCCATAATCATCAAGAAGTAAATGCCCGGGCGCTGGAGAAAATGGGAGCTGCACGGGTCATACGCCAATCGGACCTGAGTGGACCGAATTTGGCGAAAGAAATTGAAAGTTTGATGTCCGACTTCGCTCGGATGCAATCCATGTCTCAAGCAAGCTGGCGAATGAGGAAGGTCCAGGCTGCGGAACAGATGGTCCAGGAATGTCTAGCCTTAGTCGACCTCGAAACATAACAGTCCTGGTATGACACCATGGTGTGGACATTTATGTCGAGATTGATTGAGGGTTTCCAATACCGAACAGTTTGAGGCTTAACATTTTCATAAGGAGAACCTTGAAAGTATGAAGGGCGAAGTTGATCGATGGAGGACTGGGGTTTGGGCTCAAACCATTCGTGGAATCCTGGAGGCCCTATCCTTTTCGGTGGGGAGACATTTAAAGGATTTGCAGAAGGATTCTTTCCGACTCTTATCGGAAGAGAACGGTGGTGCTGGCCATCTCCACGGCTCGATCGCTGACTATCCCCCATCAGAATCTTTCAGGTGGAAAAATTATGTTTCGAAAAATTCAGCACATTCATCTAGTGGGCATTGGTGGAAGTGGCATGAGTGGCATTGCGGAAGTGCTGCTCACTTTGGGCTATAAGGTCACGGGGTCCGATACCGGGTATTCGGACAGCATTCGTCGACTTGAAGAAATGGGAGGAACGGTGTTTCTCGGACATCAAGAATCGCATATTGAAGGCGCCCAAGTCGTTGTGGTGTCATCGGCCATTGCACCTTCCAACCCAGAAATCCGTGCAGCAAGGGCGAAAGTGATTCCCGTTATTCCGAGAGCCGAAATGTTAGCGGAGTTGATGCGCTTAAAATTTGGCGTGGCTATCGCCGGGGCTCACGGTAAAACAACCACGACCTCCATGGTGGCCTCCATTTTGGCTCAGGCTGGACTGGATCCCACGTTTGTCGTCGGTGGGAAAGTTAATGCCATGGGTACCCATGCGCGATTAGGAAGAAGTGACTTATTGATCGCTGAAGCTGATGAAAGTGATGGATCCTTTTTGCGTTTATCCCCATCCCTCGTGGTTATTACTAATATGGATCGGGAACATTTAGATCATTATGGGAATATGGAGGGACTCCAAGAAGCCTTCTTGGAATTTATCAATAAAATTCCGTTCTATGGTGCTGCGATTTTATGTGCTGATGATCCTTGGATTCGTGGCCTCTTGCCTCGGATTGTGAAACGATATCAGACCTATGGCATGAATGACTTTTCCGGAGTGTTGCGGCCAGATTTATTTGCCACAGATATCGAGACGAAGGCCTTAGGCGTTGAATTTCGGGCTCATCATCGCGGACAAAAGTTGGGTCCTTTTCGAATCCGGATCCCTGGTGTTCATAATGTGAGTAATGCTCTTGGGGCCATGGGGGTGGCCCTGGAACTGGATGTTCCAGTCGACCTTATTCGCTCTGGTCTGGCGGCGTTTTCTGGAGTAGAGCGACGGTTCCAAGTCCGAGGTGAAAAAAAAGGCATGGTTGTGGTCGATGATTATGGCCATCACCCTACGGAAATTCGAGCTACTTTGGCTGCCGCACGTGCAACTTGGTCACGCCGACTCGTTGTGGTTTTTCAACCCCATCGATTTTCGCGGACTCGTGATCTCCTAGAAGATTTTGCGGATGCCTTTCAAGACGCGGATGTGGTTTTTGTGTTGGATATTTACCCTGCGGGTGAAGCGCCCATCCCGGGAGTCACGAGTCAAATGATTGTTGAAAAGGTTCAGGGTTCAGGGCATTCATCAGTCCATTGGCTCAGTAACGAACAGAGTCTCATTCCTCGGATTCGAGAAACCTTACGAGAGGGTGATGTGCTCCTCACATTGGGTGCGGGGGATGTCTGGAAAATTGGTCAGGAAATCCTAGATACCGCCTAGCGGAGGGTGATGCCGAAAGAAATCCACCGGACTTTTGAAGGTCATGAGGGGACAGAGGCCGACCATAAACATGATTCGCCAGGCATTAGCCTCTGTCAAAGGGGAGGTGTTGTGGAACGAACCGTTATCTACCATTACCTCTCTGCAAGTTGGTGGTCCGGCTGATGTGTTAGTGCGGCCTTCCAGTGTGGATGACGTTATTCAGGTGGTGAAGGGGGCAAGAGCTCATGGGATTCCCTGGTTGGTCTTGGGTGGGACTAATGTCATTGTTCGGGATAAAGGCATCAGGGGAATTGTGATGTCTCTTAACCAACTGACGGAAATGAAGGAAAATCCTCTTCAAGTCCTGTATGCGCAAGCTGGGGTTCGTTTGCCCCGTTTGATGCAATATGCTCAAAGGCGCCAACTGTCGGGTATGGAATGGGCGGCGGGAATTCCTGGAACGGTTGGGGGAGCAGTGATCATGAATGCTGGCACACGCCTGGGTGAAATGCAACAGGTTCTTCGTGCGGTTGATTTGGTGAACACTCGTGGAAAACGGGTTCGAGTGGAAGCGGCACGCATGTCGTTTGCCTATCGAAAAACGAAATTGCCAAGAGGTGTGATTGTTGGAGCTTGGATGCAATTGAAAACCTTGGCCAAAGGAAAAATTGAGGCTGTAACGAAAGAATATCTCCAGTATCGGCGTGCCACCCAACCTCTTACCCTACCCAATGCCGGCTCGGTCTTTATCAATCCTTCGGGTGATTCCGCCGGTCGATTGATTGAAGCGGTAGGGCTAAAGGGATGTCGGATTGGTGATGCCGAGATTTCCACGAAACATGCCAATTTTATCGTCAATAGAGGAGAAGCGACCGCGGTCCAGGTTTTGGCCTTGATCCGAAAATCTCGTGCCCACGTCGCTCGGAAGCTGGGGGTTCACTTACAACTCGAATTGAAGGTCATTGGGGAATCATAATGAGTACTCCCTTTTTGTGGCAGACGCCGACGTCCGATTTAAGGGCTGGAGCTTTTATGATTTATTTAGGGATCGATGAAGAATGGGGCTATGATTCCTAGATCAATTAAAGTGGGTGTGGTCATGGGAGGGTCTTCCGAGGAACGGTCAATTTCTCTCAAAACAGGAAAGGCTATTAGCCGTTCTCTGATTCGCCAAGGGTATCGTGTGTTTGAATTAGAGGCTGATAGGGACCTGCCTCGGCAACTTCGATTGAAGAAAATATCGGTGGCCTTTTTGGCGTTGCATGGACCTGGTGGGGAGGATGGGACGGTTCAAGGATTGTTGGAAGTCATGAAGATTCCCTATACCGGTTCGGGAGTGTCGGCTAGTGCCATGTGCATGGATAAAGGCCTCACCCGTATGGCATTGCAGGCAGCGAATATTCCAGTACCCCCCGGTGTGACTCTCCAGGCTCCTTTTGTCCCTGCTGATCCTCCGGCGAGGCTAGGGTGGCCGGTCGTGGTGAAACCCTGTAGGCAGGGTTCCACGATTGGGGTTTCGATTGTTCGTCGACGATCCCAATGGAACCAAGCGCTGGTAAAAGCCTTTGGGTATGGAGACCAGGTTGTGGCCGAAAAGTATATACCTGGACGGGAAGTGGCCATAGGTGTGTTTGGAGAACGGGTCTTTCCCGGGGTAGAAGTCATCGCCCCAGGGGGGTTTTATGACTTTCAGGCCAAATATGGGAAGGCCTCGACCCGTTACGTGTGTCCTGCCCCGATTTCAGGCCGGGTTCGACGGCGATTGGAGGCATACACCCTCCAGGCCTACCAGGCCTTGGGATGTCGGGGAGCTGCACGAGTCGACTTTCGCATGCATAGCAATGGGCGACCGTATGTTTTGGAATTAAATACCATTCCCGGAATGACCAAACGCAGCTTGTTGCCCATGGCAGCTGCACAAATGGGAATGTCCTATGATGAGTTGGTTGATGCGATCCTCCAGGATGCCATTCTTAATGGTGGAGGGAGGTCAAGCTTGAGGGCCAAATCAAAGAAAAGGAACAGGGAATGAAGTCGAAAGACCATGAGCGGTGGGTTCGCCCACGAAAGAATAGAACGTTAAATCATGGGGAATCATCTCATAGGGAAAAGAGGGCACGGACCCGGTCTCCTATTCGACGAGTCGTTATGGGAGGTCTGTTGGCATGTCTGCTGGCCATTGTCGTGATTGGAGGACGTGAAGGAATCGAAGGTATTCGTCATTGGACAGAGATTCAACAAATCACGGTTATCGGGTTGGATCATATTTCTCGGCAAGATATCGTGACCCGCTTGGCTATCGCTCCGGATGAGAGTTTGTTGTTCATTGATTCAGATACCCTATCTGAACAGTTAACCTTGCATCCATGGATTAGATCGGTGACCTTTGACCGAGTTTTTCCTCATACCTTGGTCGTGGATGTGACCGAACGTGAACCTGCGGCGGTCTTCGAATCTTCTCAGTCCCCTCAACTCTTAGATGCGGAGGGGTATAGGTTGCCGGGTAAGGTCACCAAACAGGACAACACATTGCCCATTGTTTTCGGAATTTCTTCCTCCCATTGGAACACCTCTCCGGGTGGGGGGTCTCAACGGGCAAAACGTGGCATTCACCTGGCAAAGCTCCTATCGCATCATTTTCCTGGAAGACCCCGTGTCGATGTGTCTCATGCTTATACTACGATCGTGGAGCTTCCTCACGTTCGATTTCAATTTGGTCCAGAGGCCGAACCCCAATGGGAACGCTTTATGGTGTTGTTTCCTACCTTAAAAGATGAATTCGGAAAGCGGCCTAAAGAGGTAGATTTGCGATTTCCACAAAAAATCATCCTTCGTCAGAGGACACTGTAAGCCATGCCAAGAAAAGAGCATATTGTGGTGGGATTAGATATTGGAACGACCAAAATTTGTGCCGTGGTGGGAGAAATCTTGGAGGACCGCTCCGTCAATGTGATTGGTATTGGTTCTCATCGTTCCACTGGATTACGGAAGGGCATGGTCGTGAATATGGACAGCACGGTGGAGTCCATTAAACAGGCCGTGGAAGAAGCGGAACTCATGGCTGCGGTCCAAATCAATTCTGTGTATACGGGAATCGCTGGAAGCCATATTGGGAGTGAAAGTGCTCAAGGGGTCATTGCCCTAAAAAAACGTGAAGTCACGAAAGGAGATATTCGTCGTGCCGTAGATACGGCTCGATCGTGTGCCGTACCTCCACCAGATCGTCAAATTCTTCATGTCTTGCCACGAGAATTCATCGTAGATGACCAAGAAGGGATTCGAGATCCTTTGGGAATTGCCGGATCTCGTTTGGAAGTTGATGTTCATATCGTGACGGGTGCCGTCACCTCGGCGCAGAACCTCGTCCGATGTGTGGGCCGATCCGGATTGGATGTGGTTGATATTGTATTGCAGCCATTAGCCTCCAGTGCGGCTGTTCTGTCCCCAGAGGAAAAAGAACTGGGAGTGGTAATGGTCGATATGGGAGGAGGCACGACGGATGTGGCGATTTGGGTAGAAGGTTGTATTCGACATTCGGCCGTAATTCCGATGGGAGGACATCATTTAACCTCTGACTTAGCCATTGGCCTACGAACAGCTCCCGAGGACGCCGAAAAAATAAAATTGCAATACGGTGTCGCCAGCAACCATCTGTTGAACGATGATGAAGGGATTGAAGTCCCTAGCGTAGGGGGTCGACCTCCTCGCATTGTCCCCCGAAATGTGGTTGCTCAGATTCTATCCCCCCGGGTGGAAGAAATGTTTGACATGGTCAGAAGGGAAATTCGACGAGCGGGATACGATGGCATGTTGGTGGCTGGTGGAGTGTTGACTGGAGGAACCTCTTTACTGCCCGGTATGTCGGAAGTGGCCGAGCAAGTGCTGAATGTATCGGTTCGGTTGGGACGACCTTTGGGGGTAGGGGGATTACGGGATATCGTGAATAATCCCCAGTATTCCACTGCGGTTGGGTTAATCGTCCATTCTGTGAGCCAGGAAAAGGAATTTGAACTCGTGGGGCCAGGAGCCGGAAAAGGGAAAAAGGCTCCAAGGTTCATGGGGTCGATGGTCTTTAATATGAAACGATGGGTCATGAATTTCTTCTAACGGGCAACGAGGGACAAATGGGGTCCCGGGTGAATGGAAAGGAGGGGTAAGGCATCCATACCTGGTTCCCGAACGGCAAAATGTAGTGAACAAACAGTACACATGGAGTGGTAGAAAGGAGGACGGTATGTTTTCAATTTCTGATGAGGAACCTTCTGGGATCAATATTAAAGTAGTGGGAGTCGGGGGGGCAGGCTGTAATGCGGTGAATACGATGATTGAAGCTGGGCTTTGTCGGGTGGAATTTGTCGTAGCCAATACCGATCTTCAAGCCTTAGCCCATTCCATGGCCTCCTATAAGATTCAGTTAGGACCAGAGCGTACTCGAGGCCTCGGCGCGGGAGCGAGACCGGATGTTGGAAAGGAGTCTGCCCTGGAAAGCGAGCTCCAGATTCGTGAAGCCCTAGAAGGGTCGGACATGGTGTTCGTCACTGCGGGTATGGGGGGAGGAACTGGAACCGGAGGAGCCCCGATTGCCGCAAAAATTGCTCGGGAATTAGGGATTTTGACTGTGGGTGTCGTGACGAAACCCTTTCAATATGAGGGAAACCGCCGGGCAAGTTTTGCGGAAGAAGGTATTCGGGAATTAAAGAAACATGTGGATTCTCTGCTCATTATTCCCAATCAAAAGCTTCTAGCGCTGGTGGACAAAAATACCCCTCTTTTAGAAGCCTTCAAAATTGCTGATGATGTATTGCGTCAAGCCATTCAGGGCATTTCTGATGTCATTACTACCCCAGGACTGGTCAATGTGGATTTTGCCGATGTTCGAACGGTCATGGGCTATTCTGGACGCGCGGTGATGGGCATGGGAACAGGCCGAGGTCCCACTCGGGCAGTGGAGGCGGCTCAGCAAGCCATCGCCAGTCCGCTTTTGGAAGATGGGAGTGTCGAGGGGGCCCGCGGACTTCTATTAAATATTACAGGTGGTCCAAATATGACCTTACATGAAGTGGATGAAGCCTCGAATATTGCCCGCGATGCGGCGGATCCTCAGGCCAACATCATTGTAGGGCAGGTTATCAATCCTGATTTGGGGGATGAGTTAACTGTCACCGTGATCGCGACAGGCTTTGAACAAGGGGAGGCGGTTTTACGGTTTCCGAGCGCTAATCAACCCACGATTGTCGCTGAGCCTGTCCAAGCTCCGGTATTGGCTAGCGTGTCAGCCGAAAATGGAGGGAATTTTGCCAAAGATGATCTCGATCGGCCAACCTATTTGCGACGGCAGGCTTCCGCGGGGGCTGTCTCGGAAAATGGAAGCCTGTTGGTGGATGATGATTGGGATGTTCCGACATTTCTTCGGAAAAAAACGGATGGATAATCCGTTCCTTTGAGGACGGCGTTGTCAGGGCCAAAATTATCTCATTGGGGATTCACTTCTGGGGGAATTTCCCAACCACACTTTTTTGGAATTCGAGGAACCCCTCATGGCTTGAGGGACTTTCTCCAGTACGGGCACATTTCGGCCGGTCCTCCGGCCTTTCCTTATGTCGTCACCCTGAAACAAATTCACAGTTGCCAGGTTGTACCAGTCAATCCTCCCATCCAGGCTGGTTCGGCCGAGGCGGGCGAAGGGGATGCCCTCATAACGGATCAACCCGGAGTATTGTTAGTGGTCCGCACGGCTGACTGTGTACCTGTTTTGTTCACGGATCAGGAGAGAGGGGTCATAGGGGCTGTTCATGCCGGATGGCGAGGCATCCTTCAGGGGATCGTCCCCGAAACGATTGAGGCGTGTATTCAACGGTATCAGGCCCGAATAGCGAGTATGGCTTTTGCACTTGGACCGTCCATTGGCTCATGTTGTTATGAGATTGATGCCGCTGTGCATGGCCCCTTAACAGAACGTTATCCCAACTTTCTTGATGTTCTTCAGGCTGTGGGCGTGGGAAAATGGCTGTTGGATCTCCGGAAATTGGTCTGCAATCAAATTCTGTCCAAAGGGGTCTCCATCCGGGCAATCGAGGAAATTAATTATTGCACCTTTTGTCGCGACGAGTGGTTTTATTCCTATAGGCGGGACGGAAAAGTTAGAGGAACCATGCTCAGTGGCATTATGATACCGGCGGCTTAAGACACTGCCAGAAATTTCCCAGTCTATTCCTTACTGGGGCATTTCACTAGATTTCGTGACTGAAGCCGCAATCCCGTTTACAATAACCTTATTGTTGGCCGCATTGGGTCTGATCCTAGAATGAATTGTCTGAATTGGGGTTAATTGCTACCAGGGTCCAAGCCATTCTCGATGATATCGAGGATGCCGCGAACCGTGTAGGCCGTGATCCCGCTACGGTTAGATTGGTGGCTGCGACCAAAATGGTCTCCCCGGCCATGTTAGGGGAGGCGTATGCGGCCAACGTGCGAATTTTTGGAGAAAATCGTCTGCAGGAGGCCCAAGAAAAGCAAATAGCCCTGGGAACTCTCCCCCATTTGAGTTGGCATTTTATCGGCCGGATGCAACACCGAAAATTAAAGGAAATTGTGGGGTATTTTGAGATGTTGCATTCGGTAGAAAATGTTAAACAAGGGGAAATGATCAATAGGTTGGCTGAGGGGCAAGGGAGAGTGCAGGAGGTTCTCCTGCAAGTCAATATTGGTGAGGAAGCGAGTAAGGGAGGGTTTTTCCCTCAGCACCTTGAAGGGGCGGTTGAACAGTTTGATCGGTTGCCACAGGTGCGGGTTAAGGGATTAATGACCCTTCCCCCTTTTCGCGAGAACCCGGAAGGGGTCAGGCCATTTTTCACCAAAATGGCCCAATTAAGAGATACGCTCAGCGGACGTGAATGGGCCCGGGTTCGAATGGACGAACTATCCATGGGCATGTCCCATGATTTTCAAGTGGCCATCGAAGAAGGGGCGACGATGGTGCGAATTGGGACCGGGTTGTTTGGGGAGCGGGCTCTCAAAAAATGAAGCCCCCTTTTCCTAAGAGCATACAAGGAGTGGAAAGATAACCATGTTTATTGCAGGGAATGTTTTAGAAGGTATCGCCACCATTTTGGGTTGGATTTTAGAGGTCTACATGTGGATTATCATCATTCGGGCCTTAATTTCTTGGGTGAATCCGGACCCGTGGAACCCCATCGTCCAATTTTTGCAGCGCCTTACTGATCCGGTTCTGTATCAAATTCGGAAGCGTTTGGGGATGTGGGAAATGGGATTTGATTTTTCTCCAATCATTGCTATTCTGTTAATATGGTTTCTGCAATTTGCGGTAGTAGAAAATTTGAAAGATTTAGCGATTCGTATGCACTAGGGCGTGCGGGGAAAGGGCCTCCTCATGAAAATTACACCGTTGGATATTCAACATAAGGTGTTTGATGCTCAATTTCGAGGATATCACAAACCTCAGGTGGATCAATTCTTGGAAGAAATTGCCGAGTCGTTGGAACAATTGACCAAAGAAAATCTGGTCCTCAAAGAAAAACTTCAAAGCAAAGAGGAAGAACTTGGCCAACTGAAGCGGGCAGAATCCACTCTAACGAGTACGTTACTCTCCACCCAGTCCTTTGTCGATCAGCTGAAACGTGGCGCCCAACGGGATTCAGATCTGATTATTAAAGAAGCCGAATTGAAGGCCGAAGAAATCCTGTCGCAAAGCCGAAATGAATTAGTGGAGATGCGGAGGACCATTACTGACCTTCGGAGACAGCGAGCATTGGTGTTGGACCGCTTGCGTTCTACCTTGAATTCGTTTCATCGTTTGGTGGAAGTTGAGGAGGGTGGCGAACCGTCATCCGAATCTGACATGGAAAGATTTCAAGATTCCGAAGAACCTGACCGACGGCCTGAAGCCGCAACTCACCGGGAAGCCGGTTAACACCCTTCCCGATTCATCCTTTCGTGGATCACTCCGATCCCATTGCCCATCTTCTTCAGGAGGGGGTCCAAACCCGAGTCTTTCCCGGGGCGGTCCTACTCATCCGGCATCACGGACGAATTCGGTTGCACCAGGGAATCGGTTCCCTTTCTCATTTCCCCGACTCTCCCCCAGTCCTCCCGAACACCATTTACGATTTAGCCTCATTAACCAAACCTCTAGCCACGGTTTCGGCCATTTTGCTCTTGATTCAAGAGGGGCTTGTTGGTCTTGAGGATCCCCTTCATTCCCTACTTGAGGAGACGAAAGGGGTTCCCCTAGGAAAAGTTCCTCTCCGCCACTTTCTTTCTCATCAAAGTGGACTGCCAGCTTATCGTGCATATTTTCAAGAATTTTCTCCCTCAACCTCCAGTCAACTTCCGTGGAGGCAGGAACGGGAGAAAGCCTTTCTTCGTAAAATAATCCAAGAACCCTTGGCCCGCGCCTCTGCGCCCGTCAGTGTGTATAGCGATTTGGGGTTCATGGTATTGGGATTTGTGATTAAACGTGCGACCCGACAATCGTTAGAAGAGTTTTGTCAGGATCGAATTTTTACTCCTCTAGGCGCAAGGCCCATGGGTTTTCGTATACCCCTGCTCAAGGGCGCTGTTTCTGCTAAAAAGGAGGAAATAGCCCCAACCGAAGAAGATCCTTGGCGTGGCTATTGTTGCCAAGGGGAGGTTCATGATGAAAATGCCCATGCCTTAGGAGGAGCGGCTGGACACGCCGGGCTTTTCGGCACGGTGGAAGCGGTTGCACAGGTCACAAAGGCCTGGTTGGATAGCTTCCGGGGACGACCTGGTATTTTTGATTCAAAAAGAGTGAAAGAGTTCTGTTCACCCCAGCCCAATTCCAGTTGGGGCTTAGGGTGGGACACGCCTTCTCAACCCTCTTCTTCTGGCCAATTTTTTTCAGGGGAATCGTTTGGGCATTTAGGGTTTACGGGGACGTCCATTTGGATCGATCCCACCCGTGAATTGGAAGTCGTCTTTCTTTCGAACCGGGTCCATCCTACTCGAAATAATCAAGCCATCAAAACCTTCCGTCCAAAACTCCACGATTTAATTATTCAGGAATGTGAAAGAACCCCCTAGATTCCAATTATCGGATTTACGATTGGCTTCCAAAACACTGTTGTTTGGTTTTGCCTTTTGGCATCCAAAAATAAAACCAATACCCAAAAGTCCTGAACCCAAAAGGAGGAAAGAGGTGGGCTCTGGAGTGGAAACGAAATTTATGGAATCAACGGAAACCTCAAGGCCAGGTGTGGCTTGTCCATCAATATTCATGGAAATGTAAGTGACTGTATCAAACTTGAATCCGAAGGATGGCCCAAATTGGTTCATCCCAATGGAATGCTGCCCGGTTGTTAGGGCTATTGGTGCACTCCGCACCCACCCTTCCAACCCAAAACCCGGGGTTCCAGTAATAGGAAACATCCAAAATTCAATAGTCGGTGAGATCTCCCCCAATTCGCATAGATTGCAATATGTCACATCATATTCTAAGGAAAAGTTTCCATCTGGAATTAAGTCCACGATTCCGAAATGGTTCCAAGCTACACCGGTCCAGCCTATGACCCCTGGATCTTGTACGTGGTGATACATTCCGTCATGAACACTCATCTGAATACCAACTGAGTTGAAGGGTCCATCTACACATCCTCCCGTACAATGGCTCATTCCGGATCGAAGCGGTTCATTGAGATCTGTTCCCGTATGCAAACGAACGGGCGAGTCGGGTTCCAGGAACCCATCATAGGTTGTATCACGGGTAATGGGATGGCCGCGTGAAAAGTCGTCAAGTAATAAAGCATGGGCCGGGTTGGCGATTCCAACGAAGAGAATGACCATTCCCCATACAATGTCCCTCCAGAAATTGGACCTAACATACCTCATTTTTTGAAGATTGAAAATTTAGAAGTTATGCCAGGGGCATATGTCGGAGGGGGTCAGCTTTATATACATCCAAAGCTGGCATACCTCATTGTAGAGGAGAGGTGTGTTGCGTCAAGGATTGTTAAACTAGGACCATTACAATATTGTCCTTGGGGTTGGGAAATTCCCTGAGAAGAAGGATTCAGGAAAAAGATTTTGAGTAACTAGGTTTCTGAGTCAGGATATTCCTTCCGGGTTTCCTTTTCTGTGAAGTACCTTTCGGAAATCCCCCGTAATTCCATTGGTATTTAAGAGATATTTTCTGGGGGAATTGCAACAACCACTCACCGGGGAAGGATATTTATTCATTAATTGGGGTCAGATACAAAAAATCCGGGGTAAGCGTAGCTTTTTTGGGGTTGCCTAAACTTAAATTTAGGCAACATTCAAAAGGGAGCCCCATATCTATACTTACCGAGTGTGGCTCTAATAGTTGCGGGAGTCATATTGTGATTGAGAAAGACTGTAGTCTTGGGGAATATTCTCTTTGTAAAAACCGGATGAAAGGTTTCTGGTTCCGAAAGTGACCTGCCAAGTCAGGTTCCCGCGAAAGGAGTAAAACTTCTTCTATCAACCACACTGTAGGCCTAGTAATAGTCCACTGATTTGGTTCCTTCGGTCCCATTGGTTATTACTGATTCTTGATGCCCAAAGGTCGACAATACGTCCGTTTAGGTGGTTTTTCCTTTTTCTAAGGTGGAAGTTTGATCATGGTTCAGTTTCTGTCCCCACAAGGCGCATCCCACAAGGACCATGAGGCAAATACGCAACGCGGCACGAAAAATCCAAGCCATCTTTTCCTCTTATCTTTTGGTAGGTTGGGGGTAAAAGAGTTGTGAGTGGTATCATTTCAAAAAAAACATGTGACTTTGCACTATTCCGTAACGCCAACCCTTGGGAAAGAAAGGGAAGAACCTTTTTTCTAAATCATTAGTGGGAAGGTCATTTAGAGTGGGGTGTCTGGGTATTCCGTCCAGGTTTCTTTTTCCGCGAGGTATTTTTGGCCCTTGAAATTCAGGCGAGTTCGAATCTGGCTAAATCCAAACTCATGTAATTTCTCTACGATCTCCGTGAGAGTCTCTTTGACGGTTCGATGAATGTTAGAGTCAATGGATAGGGCCTCATACATGACGGTCCCGGAATACCCACCTTCTACTCGTTTGATCGGAATGAGCCGATTGAAATAGCGATCGCTCGGATCTATGCCTTCCAATTGATGTTTTTCCACGACAGCGTTTTTGACTCGAAATGACAAGGGAAGAGATGTCATAGGATTAAGCTCCTAAGATTCAAGAGATAATGGGCGCTGGGAAGGGATTATAGGATGCCCGGATCGGGGGTCGCAAGCGTGGTTGACTTCCGTCAGAATTCACCCGTAGGCTGAGAATGGGCTAGTTGGGAAGGTTGATGAAATCTACCAGCTCGGCTCCCGCCCCCTTGGCCGTGCATGAGTACCGCCCCTTATGTTACATAACGGTGAAAATCCGTAGACCCTCACCATCCCCTCCTGGGCCTTCGAGAATCAATGAATATGGGATTGACCAGGGTTCTCGTTACGTTTATCAGGAAATCTGGGAAGTGTTGCTCTGAGAGGGAAAGGGATTATGCGATCCCAGGGTCCCCAGAAATAGAGGCAATTATTCGAAGGGCATTGTGGTGATATGGCACGTGAATCCTTGGTTTCGGATATCCCCATAAACATCCCCAATAGTCTCACCGTGCTGAGGATCCTGTTAGTCCCTGTTTTTGTTGGGTTTTTGCTCTATGAACGATATGATGCCGCTCTGGTGGCTCTCCTCATTGCGGCCCTAACCGATACTTTGGATGGGATGATTGCGAGGATTGCGAACCAACGAACCCGGTTGGGAGAGTACCTTGATCCCTTAGCGGATAAATTGCTTCTGATGTCGGCCATCGTCACACTTTCGGTTCTGCATTTTATTCCGGTTTGGGCAGTAATTGTGGTCGTGAGTCGCGATGCGATTCTGTTAGCGGGAACATTAGTGGCAAATCTGACAGATACGGTCATTAACATTTCTCCCACCGCCTTAGGTAAAGGAACCACCTTCGTCCAAATTTGTTATGTGGTGGCCGTAATGTTACATGCCACTGGGCGGATTCCTGTTGAACTGGTGACCCCCTTGCTTTTGGTCATGGTCATCCTCACCATCGGGTCCGGCGTGCACTATTTAATGCGAGGGATCCAAAAGGTTAATGGTCTAGCGGACGATGAAAATGAGAAAAACTAGGGGGGTGTAACCTTAGTGAAGCGTGAACCCGTAGGAATCCAGCTTGTGGAGGCGAAAGTCATTTCTTCTGAGGCTCTGGCTCAGGCTCTCACCATCCAACGGGACCAAGGTGGACGCCTGGGAAGTATCTTGGTTCGGATGGGAGTACTATCAGAGGCGGTTCTTTTAGAGTTTTTGAGTCAACACTACGGCGTTCCGAGGGTGAATTTATCCACTTGTCAGATTGATGAAGATCTTCAACGATTCATTCCCTCTGATCTCGCTCATCAATATTTGGTATTGCCGGTAGGAAAGACATCTTCTCGGCTCACTTTGGCAATGGTTGATCCCACCAATACCTCCCTGCTTGATGAAATTCGACTTCGAACGGGACTCCAGATTTTCCCCATGGTGGCGACCGAGTCCGATCTTCAAGCTGCAATCAATATGCGGTATGGGCCTTCTCCAGATGTTGCGCTTGCTGCTGTCCCCCTGATTAGGGAAAGAACACCTTTGGAGATTCGCTCGAGTACCATCGAATCTCAATCACCCCCTCATCCTCAAAAAGATTTCCGAGAGGGAGTCCATACAAGAACCAGTTCGTTCGGAATAACAAATGTACCTGGAGAAAACCGGAAGCATAAAATCGGTGGAGGGGACGAGGTCTCCCCGGTAGATGTCGTGAATACGCTTCTTCGCCAAGCCATTGAGATGGAAGCCAGCGATTTGCATATCGAGCCTTTGGAAAAAATGGTAAGAATCCGGTTTCGGTTGGATGGGGTCTTGCGTCCGATCCACAACCTTCCCAAAGACCTTCATCAGCCCCTCGTCGCCCGCCTAAAAATTCTCGCACATTTGGATATTGCCGAGAGACGGTTGCCCCAAGACGGGCGAATGAAGGTAGATGTTTTTCCAAATGTTGACATAAGAGTGGCGATTTTACCTTGTTTGTATGGAGAAAAAGTGGTTCTACGACTGTTAAGCCAGTCGGGCCTTGCTTTGCACTTATCAAGCCTTGGACTTGAACCAGGGGCCTTAGAAGACCTGACCACCGCTTTAGATAACCCTTATGGGATGATTTTGGTGACTGGTCCAACGGGAAGCGGTAAAACGACTACACTGTACAGTGCCCTCCAATATTTAAATACCGCGAAGAATAATATTGTCACAATAGAAGACCCGGTGGAATTTCAAATCCCAGGAATTAATCAAATGCAAATTCATGAAGACATCGGGTTAACCTTTTCCACCGGTCTGCGAGCCTTTCTACGCCAGGATCCTGACGTTATTATGGTGGGAGAAATTCGTGATCGAGAAACCGCCCAAATCGCCATTCAAGCTTCCCTGACGGGGCATCGAGTCCTTTCCACACTACATACCATGAATGCTCCCGGGGCCATTACCCGTCTTTTAGAAATGGGGATCGAGCCGTTCTTGGTATCTTCAGCTGTGTCCCTTATCCTTGCCCAGCGGTTGGTGAGAAAAATTTGTTCAGAATGTGCGGAACCCGACCCCAATGCTTCCAAACGCCTATTGGCGATGAAGTCGATCGGAAGGCCAGAGACTTCTAGTACCATATTGAAAGGGAAGGGGTGTTCTCATTGCCATCAAACAGGATTCCGAGGGCGGTTTGGGTTATTTGAAACCCTTCCCATTGTTGGAGACCTTCATGAGCACATTTTATCTCGTGCTTCGACAAATGAGTTGAAAGGGCGTGCGGTGAAAAACGGATTTCGAACACTTCGCCAAGCTGGTCTGCGGGCGGTTCACGAAGGATTGACCACTTTGGAGGAGGTGTTTAACGAAACTCGTGAAGATAGTGGTGCCATTCTCAGTATCATGAACGGGTAACTGGACCAGAAGGATGGAATTACTAGACCTTTTGCACCGATTGCGTGACCAAAACGGTTCAGATTTGCATTTGGTCGCCGGGAGCGTGCCACGAATCCGTCTGGATGGACAATTACAGGCCTTAGAGTACGAACCGATCACCAGCCAAGACTTAGGAGGGTGGGCTGAAAGACTTTTGACGAAAGAACAAATTGATCAATTTAAAGCCAAGGGGGAATGGGATGGGGCCCACGATTTTTTGGGTCTGGGCCGTTTCCGATTTCATTGCTACTTCCAACGAAATTCCGTCGCCATGTCGATTCGGGCCCTTTCTGAACATATTCCGACGATTGAAGAATTGGGAATGCCCCCATTAATAGGAACCCTGATAAATAAGAGGCAGGGTTTAGTCTTGGTGACGGGGCCCACGGGATGTGGGAAGAGTACGACATTGGCGGCCATGCTCAACCATATTAATCAGGAGCGACGAGCCCATATTATCTCTATCGAAGATCCTATCGAAATGGTCCACAGGGATGCCCAGAGTTTAGTTTCTCAATTGGAAGTTGGGACCGATGTGGGGGAGTTTCAGGCGGCGGTGCGGGGGATATTACGTCAGGACCCTGATGTCGTGTTTTTAGGTGAATTGCGCGATTTGGAGACCATACAAACCGCTCTCACGGTGGCTGAAACGGGACACTTGACCGTGGCTACCTTACACACCAACTCCGCCATCCATACCTTGTCTCGAATGATTTCAGTCTTTCCTCCTCACCATCAACAAGAAATTCGAAGTCAATTATCGATGGTTTTGGAGGGGATATTGGCACAACAACTGGTTCCTCGCTCAGAGGGTGTTGGCCGTCTCCTGGCCCTGGAAATTTTAATTCCTTCTCCAGCTATTCGAAATCTCATTCGTGAAGATAAGATCAATCAAATTTATTCGATGATGCAAACAGGTCAAGCTCAGTATGGTATGCAGACCATGAACCAAGCCCTGGCTGATTTGTGTGGGCAGGGGGCTCTTTCATGGGAGTCTGCCTTGAAATTAACGAATTTGCCGGAAGAATTAAGTAAACTTTTGGGCCGAACCCGGCGGAATGGCCCTCCTTCAATGACCGTGGCTCGTCTGCATCCAGGTATGAGGCCTGGAAAGGGATGACGGGTGCACCCCCGGGAACATGAGGTCATGCCGATATTTGAATACATCACGAAGAGTCCAAACGGGAAAGTCGAGGAGGGGGAAGTGTCGGCGGGTTCATCTCATGAAGCTGTTCAGGTCCTCCGTAAGGAAGACGTGATGATCTTGCGCCTTCGTGAAAGACCTCCACAGATGGCCCGCATACCTTGGGGGTTCCAAGGGTGGGGCTTTAACAGGGTAAAAAAGAGGACGATTATTCTTTTTACCCAACAATTATCCGTTCTCATACGAGCTGGTGTTCCGTTGCTTGAATGTCTGGACATTCTTGCTGAGGAAATGGAGCATCCGGGTTTTCAACGAATGGTCCGTGACATTCAGGAGAAGGTTGAAAGGGGATCCTTATTTGCCCAGGCTCTCGAGAACTTCCCTGACACCTTCAATGAATTTTACCGGAGAATGGTCGAAGTTGGGGAAACTACAGGACGTTTGGATGAGAGTTTGTCGCAGCTCGCGTTGTATTTGGACAAGCAGGCCCGATTAAAAAGCAAGTTGCTTTCGGCCTTGGCCTATCCCTTTCTCCTCGTGATGGTGGCGTTGACCGTCCTTTGGTTTTTACTGATCTGGGTGGTTCCTCTCTTCGCAAATCTGTTTCACGATATGGGGGAGGCTCTCCCATGGCTAACCCAGGTGGTCATCCTGGTAGCGAATGAAGCAAGGGCTCATTGGTGGGTGTTAGGTGGGGTATTGGCGGCGAGTACCGTGGGAATAAAATGGATGCTGAATCAGCGATCCGGTCGGCAGGCGGTTGATAGGCTCCTTTTAGCATTCCCGGCTATTGGCCCTCTTCTCCAGAAAGCCGCGATCGTCAGATTTTCGCGAACATTGGGCTATTTAGTGCACAGGGGAGTGTCCTTGTTACCGGCTTTAGCTGTGGCTGGAGCGGTTACTGGCAACAAAGCCATGGAAAGACAAGTGGAAGTCTCCGCCAGGGGTGTTGAGAGCGGAACACCTCTGTCAGAAGCGATGCGTGTTGGGGGGATGTTCCCACCAGTTGTGACGCAAATGATAAAAGTAGGGGAGGCCACCGGGTCCTTAGATACCATGTTAGACAAAGTGGCGGATCTGTTCGAACAAGAAGTGGACAGGGGGATTTCCCGGGTCACGGCCATTGTGGAACCTGGGGTGATCGTGATTGTGGGAGGGGGAATTGCTCTGATAGTGGTCGCCATGTATCTCCCAATTTTTTCTATGGGCTCCGTAATTCAATAATGGGAGTTGTTTGGGAATGCGCATAACTGAAGTTGCAGACAATGAAGTGGTCGTCAATGCTCCGGCCAAAGTGAATTTGGTATTCCGGGTATTGGATCGATTGCCCAATGGATATCATGAACTTTGGTCCCTGATGCATACGGTGGAGGTCTGCGATCAGGTCCGAATCCGACTCGATCCCCATCGTGCGCATATCCGTTTAACCTGTGGGGATTCAACCTTGCCGGTAGATGGGCGCAATCTTGTCTATCAGGCAACTGAAAAGGTTCTCCAAGCCGCAGGGGAAAAAGTAGGTGTTACCCTTGAATTGAAAAAATGTATTCCCCATGGTGCCGGATTGGGGGGAGGGAGTAGTGATGCCGCTGCCACCATTTATGGGCTTTCTCACATGTTGCAACTTGAATGGGATCCCATGGACTATGTGAATATGGGTGCAGAAATTGGAAGTGATGTTCCCTTTTTTTTTCAAGCACCCTGTGCGGTCGTGAGTGGTTGGGGTAATCAGGTACGTTCTTGTTCCTTAGAGGGCCAACGTTGGATTGTTCTCGTCAACCCTGGGTTTCCCATTCAGACCAGTTGGGCTTATGCGCAGTTGGCCGCCCATCGATCCGAGGCATCTGGCCTCACCCCATGGACCCAAAAAATTGATCAAGACTTGCGAATTTCTTGGGAAGAAATCCTGGCTGTCATAGAAAATGACTTTGAAGCCCCTCTTTTCCCCTTGTATCCCATTCTTGGTTTTATTAAGGATAAATTGCTTTCTCTAGGGGCTCAGGCTGCTTTACTCTCAGGAAGTGGATCTACGGTTTTTGGGATTTTTGCTTCGAAAGAGGCAGCAGAATGGACCTCGGCGCAGCTACGGCAAAATACGGAATGGGAAGTCTTTGCGGTTGGTACGGGCTCTCTTCCCGATTCCCATCGGGCTCATAACTCCTCGGTTCCTTTTACCTCTACTTCTATCTAACTGCCGGAATTTGAGTTGACAAGCCAAAGATTTTACAATTACCTTTGGCTGGGTAAATTTTCTTAAACTGAACCAACCTAACGTGCGGTGGTTTTCGAACAAGGACTCAAGACAGATGCGTGATTTGAAGCTTCTAGCAGGTAATTCCAATTTGGGGTTGGCGGAAGAAATCGCAAAGCATATGGGTTTAACGTTGAGCCAGGCCCTCGTGACCACGTTTAGTGATGGAGAAACCCGTGTCCGGATCGAAGAAAATGTTCGGGGAGGCGATGTCTTTATTCTTCAGTCTTGTTGCCATCCCGTCAATACTTCGATCATGGAGTTATTGCTTTTAATCGATGCCGTGAAACGATCCTCGGCTTCACGAATCACGGCTGTCATTCCTTATTATGGATATGGACGCCAAGATCGAAAGGATCAACCTCGAGTCCCCATTAGCGCGAAATTAATCGCTGATCTTCTAACCGTTGCCGGTGCCAATAGAATTTTAACGATGGATTTACATGCCGGTCCCATTCAAGGGTTTTTTGATATTCCCGTGGATCATTTGTATGCCATGCCCGTCTTGTTGGACTATATTAAAAAGCAAAATATCCCTGATATGGTAATTGTCTCCCCTGATGCTGGCGGGGTGGAGCGGGCTAGGGCTTTTGCCAAGCGGTTAAATTCTTCCCTTGCTATCATAGATAAACGGCGGGAATCTCCCAATCAGGCTGAGATCATGAATATCATCGGAAAGGTCAAAGGCCAGCATGCCTTATTGTTTGATGATATGATTGATACTGCTGGAACGATAGTCCAGACCGCACAGACCTGTTTGGACAATGGGGCGCTATCAGTGTGGGCCGGTTGTACGCACCCGGTTTTATCTGGACCTGCTCTTGAGAGGCTCGACCAATCCTGTTTACGGGAGGTCGTGGTCACCAACACCATTCCCCTAGATGGAAAAGAACGTCAATGTTCGAAATTAAAATCTTTGACCGTTGCTCCCTTATTGGGTGAAGCAATATTGCGAATTCACCGAGAAGAATCAGTGACTTCCCTTTTTGTGTGAGGTGGGGGAAGGCTGTTACCAATTATTTACTTATTATAAAGGGTTAGAGTATGAAATATGAATTGGAAGTAGAAAAACGTGAGCAAGCTGGGAAAGGCATCGCTCGACAACTTCGACGGCAAGGGAAAATTCCAGCAGTATTATATGGGGCTGGGCAATCAGAATTTTTATCTCTGGAACATAATGTCGCCCGAAATTTGGTCCTCTCTCAAGTGGGACACACGGGGTTGTTAACCGTCAAAATCCCCGGAGATCGGGATAGGGTGGCTGTTTTGCAAGATCATCAGCTTGATCCTTTAACGGGGGCCATTTTGCATGTGGATCTCTTTGAAGTATCGATGGAAAAACCTATTCGTGTCAAAGTGCCCGTTTCGATCATTGGAGCCACTCCGGTAGGAGTGAAAGAGGGAGGAATTCTGCACCAGCCTCTTCGTGAATTACATATTGAATGTCTGCCTGCACATATTCCTGATCATATTGAAGTGACGGCGACTCCATTGGGTGTGGGGGAAGGCATTCATGTCAAAGATTTGGAATCTCCTGAAGGAGTGAAAATTTTGGATGATCAAGAATTAATGGTGGTCCATGTCGCCACGAAGATATCGGAAGCGAAGCTAGAGTCCTTATTGACGCGGGAGGTTGGGGAAGGGACGACAGGGGTCCCCGAGGAAAAAGCCAAGACTACGGAGGCCCCGGCGGCATCGGGACCGGCTGCTGACAGTAAAGTTAAAGAGAAAGAGAGTAAAAAATAATCCTTGTATGTGGTGGTGGGCCTTGGAAATCCTGGACGAGTCTATCAAGACACACGCCATAATCTGGGATGGATGGTCATTAAACGTGCTGCCCATCGTTGGGGGGTGAATCTAAGTTCCCAGGGGCCTGCGCTTCAAGGGACGGGAAACGTTCATAACCAATCCGTGGTTTTGGCTTTGCCCCAAACTTGGATGAATCAAACGGGTCCTGTGGTTGCCAGCCTTCTTCAGGCCTTGGACCTCTCCAACACCGATCTTATCCTTGTCTATGATGACTTGGACCTCCCTCTAGGGGTGTTCAGGATTAAAACTCGAGGCAGCGCCGGGGGACACAATGGACTTCTTTCCGTCATAAGCTGGGTGGGTTCGGAAGAATTCTGTCGTCTCAAGGTGGGAATTGGTCGTCCCCCATTACATGAAGATTCAGCTACTTATGTCTTGTCTCCCTTTACCAAAGACGAATACAGGGTCGTGGAGGATACCTTACCCCGAATCGTGGATGCACTCGAATGTCTAATCTGCGATGGCCCTTCTGTGGCGATGAATCGTTTTCATAGGAAGATTTCTCCTCCAAAGGAATAAAATCATCATGAATTGCCAAGAAAGCTGATTTTTTTCGGGAACCTTTTCCAACTCCTCTTACGGTCGGCCCAATATATACCGAGCTTCCATTTCAAGGTTTGACACAACTTTTTTCGCTATGGTAGTTTGTCTTCCTTTTATGATAGATTCCTAATTTCTTGCCTGGAGGCAAGCTTGCTCCCAAAAAGGATGCCAAAAATATGAAATTATACGAATCTTTATGTATTCTTCGGCCCGTCCAGGTTGAAACGGATCAGGATCGGGTAATCGAGAAAATGAAGGAAGTTATAACGCAAGGTGGGGCCTCGATTCTCAAATATGATAATAGCGGCAAAAAGAAGCTTGCTTATGACGTAAAACATGAGCGGAAGGGGACCTTTATTACTTTTCAGTTTGAAGGGCCATCTAGTGTGGTTTCAGAGCTTGAGCGTTTTCAGCGAATGGAGGACCAAGTCATGAAATTTATGACTGTTCGCCTCAATCCTCAAGATATCGTCTCCGCCCCAGAAACCGAAGGAGAAGATTCCGGAGATGGTGGGATTCAATAAAGTCATTTTGATAGGAAATCTAACCAGGAATCCTGAACTGCGGTATACTCCAAGTGGAACGCCGGTGGTGAATTTTCCCCTGGCCGTCAATCGTCGGTACCGCCAAGCTGATGATCAAAAAGAAGAAGTATGTTATGTTGATATCGTGGTGTTTGGCCGCCAAGCTGAACACTGTGGTCAGTACTTAAACAAGGGAGATGGGGCTATTGTTGATGGGAGACTGCAACAACGGCGGTGGGAAACTGACGAGGGGCAAAAACGCAGCAAACATGAAGTGGTTGCTCAAACCGTGACGTTTCTTCCCAAAAAATCTTCTTCGGGGGCTACTCCCTCAGGCGTGGCTGAGGAACCCCATTATGAAGCAGAAGAATATTTCCCTGACCCCATGTCCTAATATTTAGCGTAGGAGACGTTCTGTGGAAAAGGGCCGATTATTTCAGCGAAAGAGAGTGTGCCGCTTCTGTTTCGACAATACACCAATGGATTATAAAGATGCGAATCTATTGCGCAATTTCTTAACGGAACGGGGCAGAATCATTCCTCGTCGGACTTCAGGCAATTGTTTACGACATCAACGGAGGCTGACTCAAGCCATTAAACGAGCCAGGCATATTGCCATTCTTTCATTTTCCGAGGAACATTAGTAGAATTTTCATGGTCCCTCCGTTAATCCATAAGGGGAAATGGGTTGAAGAGTTGTTGACTTTCGAACATGAAGATGATGGCATCCATCAATATTTTGGAAATTCCTCCTGAAGGACTTCAGGTTGAATGTGAAATTTTATCTTCCGAACTTGCGCTTTCTCCCAATGATGGCACGATTATCGGTGGTTTGAAATGCTCGGGGCTTTTATCTTGGGAAACCGATCGGTCCCTATCCTTTCATGGCACTCTTACGGGGAACATGACCCGAGAATGTGTACGGTGTTTAGGGAATTTTAACGATCCAATCGCGTTGCCCTGTGAAACACGATTTCGTGAGTCCCCTTCCACGAAATCAGACCTTGTACCCAGAAAATCCAGAAAGGCCATTCATCGGGTTAATATTGATGATGAAGACGAATCAGAAGACACATATTCCATCGAGGGGAATCAAATTGACTTACTTCTCCCCGTACGAGAACAGCTTATTCTGGCCACACCTCTTCAGGCCTTATGCCGACAGGATTGTTTGGGATTGTGTCAGGTGTGTGGGGGAAATTTAAATGAACACATATGTGCCTGTTTCAGTCCGGTGACAGTTTCCTCACTGACTAAGTGAAAGTATGGCTTAGAGATATCCACGGAATTTGATAAGGCTCTCGTTAAACTCGATAAGAGGAACGGTCAGCGGCCTAAGGAAATATCGTATCTTCCTAAACTTGATGGACTTTTATGGCTAACCCTAAACACAAAATTTCTCGAGCTCGACGTGATAAACGGCGTTCTCATCTTAAGTTAACGCCTCCCAACGTCTCCCTGTGTCCTCAGTGTCATGAACCGAAATTGCCTCACGTCACGTGCCTGAATTGTGGGACGTACAAAGGGAAGGCGATTATTTCGGTTGAAGAAGGCTAATCCCAAACCTTCTCTTTCACGGGGTATCTTCAGACCAATCCCATGAAAATTGCCGTGGATGCGATGGGGGGAGATCATGGTGTATCTCCCAACGTCGAAGGAGCTCTCCAGGCCATTCGGGAATTTCCTATCTCCGTTATTTTGGTCGGAGACCAATCCACCATTCAAGCCCGCCTGGATCAACTCGGTGGGAAAAAAAACAAAATTGAAATATGTCATGCGCCCCAATGTGTGGGGATGCATGAGTCTCCAGCCTTGGTTGCCAGGAAAAAACGGGATTCCTCCATTTGGAAGGCGACGGAATTGGTCAAAAAAAAGGAAGCCGATGCCCTGGTCAGCGCGGGAAATACTGGAGCGACGATGGTATCGGCCTTTTTCCTTTTAGGTTCTATTCAGGGGGTGGAACGACCGGCGATTGCCGCTACCCTACCAACCCGTCAAGGAAAAGCGATCTTGCTGGATGTGGGAGCTACCGTAGATTGCACCGCACGACAGTTATTTCAGTTTGGCATTATGGGCCATGAGTATGGCAAACATCTTTTAGGGGTGGATCGTCCGCGGGTTGGGTTATTGAGTATTGGGGAAGAAGATACCAAGGGGAATGAGGTGACGAAAGAGGCCTTTAAATTTCTTAAGGAGAGTCATATTCATTTTATTGGGAACGTAGAGGGACGAGATGTGTATAGTGGAAATGCTGACGTCATTGTCTCTGATGGGTTTATTGGGAATGTCGCCTTGAAAATTTCTGAGGGGTTGGCTGATGCCATTAAAAAAATGTTAATGAAGGAAATTGCGCAGTCCACACTTGGTCGGCTCTCTTATTTGTTTGTGGCGGGCCCCCTCCTTCGTCTCCGGAGAAAAACGGATTATGCTGAATTTGGCGGCGCACCCCTTTTGGGAGTTGAGGGTATCAGTATGATTTGTCACGGTCGGTCGACCTCAAAGGCCATCAAAAATGCCATACTTCAAGCCAAGACGTTGGCCAACGGAAGTTTGATTGAGCGAATTCGAGATGATATTGCTCAGGGAGTCGTCTCCCCCGCGGACCCATCCCCTTCGGTGTCCAAAGTATGAATAGCACAATCTTAGGAACGGGAGCTTATGCTCCCGGTAAGATTCTGACGAATGCTGATCTCGAACGATTGGTCGATACCTCCGATACTTGGATCGTGGAACGGACCGGCATACGGGAACGCCGGTTGGTTGGAGAAAGCCAGGCATGTTCCGATTTGGCTTATGAAGCGGCTACACGGGCCTTACGAGAGGCTCAGGTGGCCTCAAAAGACCTGGATTTTATTCTGCTAGCCACTTGCACCGGTGATTCCCCGCTTCCTGCGACGGCCTGCCTTGTCCAGCATCGTTTGCAAGCCGATCATGTTCCCGCATGCGATATTTCCGCAGCATGCTGTGGGTTTATTTATGCGTTAGCCATTGCCCATGCCTATGTTCGGCAGGGAATGCGTAATGTTCTTGTTATTGGCGCTGAGGTCATGTCGGCCGTCACTGATTGGACCGACCGCAATACCTGTGTACTCTTTGGCGATGGAGCCGGGGCTGTTGTCGTGGGGCAAGGCCAGGACGGGGGAGGCATTCTATCCACTCATTTACATGCCAACGGGGCCTTTTCCGAAATGATTCAAATTCCAGGAGGTGGGTCTCGGAACCCGGTATCAGAAAAGATTTTGGAAGACAAAGAATGTTTCATTCATATGAAAGGCAATGAAACCTTCAAAATTGCTGTGAAATCAATGGAAGACGCGGTCAAGGAAGCGTTACGGGCAAATGGCTTATCCATTGGAGATGTAGACCTGTTGATTCCCCACCAAGCCAATGTCAGAATCCTCAACGCGGTGGCCCAACGGTTGAATTTAGATCGGGAAAAAGTCATGATTAACGTCCATCATTTTGGTAATACCTCAGCGGCCTCAATACCCTTGGCGTTAAACCAAGCTGTGAGCGAGGGGAAAATTCAAAAGGGCAACATCATCGTATTTGCCGCCTTTGGGGCAGGATTGACATGGGCATCGGCGGTCGTTCGTTGGTAAGACCCTCAAGCTTATTCATTGAGATTCTTCTGGCAGTGGAGACAGCGTGAGGGTAGAGCGTTCATGAATATGGCTAGGGAAAAGGCATAATTGGCTTTCACGGGAGAGGGAACAGATGTCGGAATCACAGGTTTGGAAGGAGAGTGATTGGGCCCTAATTCTTGGTGTTTCTAGCGGGTTTGGGGAAGCGGCTGCGTTGGAGTTGGCCCACTTAGGCTTAAATATATTCGGTGTGCATCTAGATAGGAAAACCACTCTTCCCAATGCTGAACGAATTGCGAACACTATTCAGGGGCTAGGTCGGAAAGCTCATTTTTTTAACGTCAATGCGGCGGACCCTGAAAAACGAGTGGATGTTCTGTCGGCTATGAACAATCAGGGAAATGGGGCTGAAGAACCCGTACACGTTCGGGTCTTTTTACACTCGTTGGCCTTTGGTACATTAAAACCTTACATAACGGAAGTGGCGAAAGATGCCATTCAGAAATCCCAAATGGATATGACCTTGGATGTCATGGCGAATAGTTTGGTGTATTGGACTCAGGATTTAGTTGCTCACGGATTTTTAAGGCGCGGAAGTCGAATTTTTTCGATGACGAGTGCCGGAGGAGCTCGGGTGTGGCGGACCTATGGAGCGGTTTCTGCGGCCAAATCCGCATTGGAATCACATACTCGACAACTGGCCTTAGAATTGGCTCCCAAAGGTATTACTGTCAATTCGCTCATGGCAGGAGTTACAGACACGCCCGCATTGCGTAAAATTCCTGGCTCTGATGAAATGATCACACTCGCACAACGAAAAAACCCATCCCAGCGCTTAACTTCTCCCCAGGATGTCGCGGATGCCCTTGGATTGTTAAGTCACCCCAAAGCCCATTGGATAACGGGAAACGTCATTTGTGTGGATGGGGGGGAGTTTATCGTGGACTAAGACCTCATGCCCAAGATTTTTTTACCCCTGTGAGGTTAACGGAAGGATAAGGAAAAAATATGAACTCCTCGGTAGGTTTTCTATTCCCTGGTCAGGGTTCCCAATCTGTTGGAATGGGAAAAGCTCTGTTTGACAGTAATCCCAAGGTCCGTTCTCTCTTCAAGGACGCACAAGAAATTTTGGAGTATGATATTGGGAATTTGTGTTTCCATGGACCAGCTGACCAATTAAATCAAACCCAGTATACTCAGCCTGCGTTACTGGTCACCAGCCTGGCCTGTCTTCAACTGTTAGAGGGAGGGTCGATTCAACCCTCCGCCGTAGCGGGACATAGTTTGGGCGAGTACACCGCCTTAGTGGCGGCGGGGGCTTTGGATTTTAAAGATGCGGTCCGTTTGGTGAGCCAACGAGGTCATTATATGGCCGAGGCGGTCCCTCCCGGGTCCGGACTTGTCGCAGCCATTCTGGGGCTTTCTGCCTCCCAAGTGAATGAAATCTGTCTTGAGGGTGAAAAAATAGGGGTCGTGGCTCCAGCTAATTTTAATTCGCCCAAGCAAGTCGTCGTTGCCGGTGAACGACTCGCCGTTGAGAACGTTCTGGAGTTAGCAAAATCTTGTGGAGCGAGAAGGGCTATCCCCATTCCTGTCAGTGTACCTGTTCACACGTCTTTGATGGAGGGGGCGGCGCAACGTTTAAAAAAAGATATTGATTCTTTAACTTGGTCTGATTTAAAGGTACCCTTAGTCAATAATGTGGATGCCAAAGCGCTATACTCAGCGCAGGAGGTGAAGCTGTCTTTGGTTCAACAACTTCCCTCGCCTGTCCGTTGGGAACAGACCATTCATACCATGTCCTCCATGGGAATTTCCCATTTTATCGAAATTGGTCCTGGAAAAGTCTTAACGGGTTTGGTCAAACGCATATTGCCTGAAGCCACGACCTGGAATATTTCGGATCAGGAGACCTACCACCGAGTATTGTCTCAAGTGGCCTAACCACAACACGATAGACATTACCTGAACGATTGATTACCCATAAAAGGGAGTGATGATGTCCTTAAATGGAAAAATTGCGCTCGTGACAGGTGCCGGCCAAGGAATTGGCCAGGCCATCGCGACGACATTGGCGGAAGATGGGGCCGATGTCATCGTGGCTGACCTGGATGAAGGGAAATGCCGAGAAACCGTCGGAATGATTCAAGAGTTGGGAAAAAAGAGTGAGGCGCTTCCGATGAATGTGGGTAATTGGGACCAAGTCAAAGGGGGGATGGACCAAATCATCCAGGACTGGGGCCGAATTGATATTCTGGTGAATAATGCGGGAATCACCAAGGATGGGTTGCTCATGCGAATGAAAGAAGAAGATTGGGATGCGGTCCTGCAAGTGAACCTAACGGGAACCTTCTTCTGTTCCAAGGCGGTTTTACCTTCCATGAGTAAACAACGAAGTGGACGAATCGTGAATATTGCTTCTATAGTGGGGGCCATTGGCAATATCGGACAAGCGAATTATGCAGCTTCTAAGGCCGCAGTGATTGGGTTAACCAAGACCGTCGCGCGAGAATATGCTAGTAGGAATATCACTGTTAACGCGGTGGCCCCAGGATTTATTGATACGGCCATGACTCGACATCTTTCGCCCGAAATCCAGGAAGCCCTCCTCAATCAAATCCCTTCCAAACGATTGGGTCAGCCCACTGACGTGGCCCACGCCGTGAACTTCTTGTGTTCGGAGCAAGCTGGATATATTACGGGCCACGTGTTACATGTCAATGGTGGGATGCATATGGCCTAACTCACCAATCCAGGGCTGGTGAATAGGAGCATTGTAATGCCTTTGAAACGAGGAACAGGTCAAAATCTTTCATGGTTCTGTTTTTAAACCGCGCATCGTGAACAAGTTTCAAAGACAAGTTTTATTGGCGGGCGTAACTGCTTTCGAAATATTTTCGCTAATGGCTATTAGATAAACTTTGTTAAGGAGGAGGTGCTACCAATGGCAGTTGAAGAGCGAATCAAAAAAATAATTGCCGAGCAACTGGGTGTCGAAGAAGATGACGTTGTGCCAGACGCTAAATTTGTAGAGGACCTTGGGGCCGATTCCTTAGACACGGTGGAATTGGTCATGGCCTTGGAGGAAGAATTTGAAATAGAAATTCCGGATGAGGACGCCGAAAAAATACAGACGGTTTCTGCTGCGGTGGATTTCATCAAGGAAAAGGTTTAACTCCCAGGAATGTCAATGCTTCTTCAGTGAAGAATGGTTTTCAATGTCAGTGAGTGAGCGAAGTCTCGCTGGAAAAAGCTATACCGTTATAAGATTGTGAAGGATTAACGCAAGCACCGATGAACCACGGAAGTCAACGGCGAGTGGTCATTTCTGGATTAGGGGTTGTGACCCCTTTGGGTATCGGTGTATCCAAGACCTGGGAAAAGCTTTGCCAAGGGGAATCGGGCATTGGTCCGATTTCTCGTTTTGATACCAGCAAGTATGCGGTGAAAATTGCCGGTGAAGTGAAAAATTTTGATCCCATGGATTATATCGAGAAAAAAGAAATCAAAAAAATGGATACTTTCATCCAATATGCCATTGCCGCGAGCCAGGAGGCCGTGGATGATGCCAAACTTGTGATTTCTCCTGAGCGAGCAGATCGGGTGGGGGTATATATTGGGGCTGGGATTGGCGGCCTTCCCGCGATTGAGCATTACCATAAGGTGTTGTTGGAGCGGGGTCCAGATCGTGTCTCACCGTTTTACATTCCTATGGTGATTATTAATTTAGCTTCTGGCCATGTAGCCATTCGCTTTGGAGCTAAGGGCCCAAATGGGTGCTCGGTTACGGCCTGTGCGACGGGGAATCATTGTATCGGTGATGGGTTCCGATTGATTCAAAGAGGGGAAGCCGATGTGATGATTGCCGGCGGAGCCGAATCTACCATTTGCCCGACTGCGGTGGCTGGATTTTCTGCGGCTAAGGCCCTATCACGTAGGAATGATGAGCCTCAACGGGCGAGTCGGCCCTTTGACAGGGATCGTGATGGTTTCGTCATTGGAGAAGGGGCCGGGGTGTTAATTCTGGAGGAGTTAGAGCATGCCAGGGCCCGTGGAGCTCGAATTTATGCGGAATTGGTTGGATACGCGATGAATAGTGATGCCTTCCACATTACGGCTCCTCCTGATGATGGTGATGGCGCAGTGTCTTGTATGGAACAAGCGATTGGAGATGCGTCCGTATCCAAGGAATCGGTGGGGTATATTAATGCCCATGCAACGTCAACTTTTGCGGATCGTGTGGAAACGCAAGTCATCAAAAAAGTTTTTGGAAAGTATGCCTATTCGCTTCCGGTCAGTTCAACGAAGTCGATGACGGGACATTTATTGGGAGCCGCGGGGGGAATCGAAGCCGTCTTTTCAGTGAAATCGTTGTACCATGGCCTAATTCCACCAACAATTAATCTCGAGGATCCGGATCCTGAATGTGACCTAGACTATGTCCCTGATCATGCTCGGAACCATACTTTTGAGGTGGCGATTTCGAATGCCTTTGGTTTTGGAGGTGTGAATGCCTGTTTGGTCTTTCAATCCTGGAAAGCGAAATAACAGGGTGGAGAAATGTTATTTCGACATCAATCTCTTGACTTTTCCGAATTGCCCCATTCCTCTCACTCTACCATTTAGCTAATGATAGGGTTCTATTGGCTTTTTGGCCTTTTGTGACATGGCTTCTCATTGCTTGCTAGCGTATATCCCTCATTAATAGACACAACAATATTTTCCTTCAGTTTTCTTGTGAACCATCTTGGACTGGTAGGAATGACGCTCTCGTCATTTCTCTGAACTGATATGATACAATGCAACGTTTGCGAGGGAAGCAGAAAGTTTCTGGTGGACAGGGTAATGAGAAAATGTTGGTATTAAGACGGTGCCATGGCTTGAAAATGTTCAAAGAAAATTGAACTATGTGTTTCGGGAACCTTCCCTAATTCATGAAGCTCTGACTCACCGCTCATTTCTCCAAACCGACAGTTCCGCGGGATTTTCTCATAATGAACGATTGGAATTTTTAGGGGATGCGGTGTTAGGGCTCGTCGTCAGCGAAACGATGACCCACATGTTCCCCGACTTTTCCGAGGGGGAACTCTCTCGGGTAAAAGCAAGGCTCATCAGCCGACCGACCTTAGCTACTGCTTCCAAGCGGTTAGATCTGGGAAGTTTTCTGAGGCTGGGTCGAGGGGAAGAGGTTACGCAAGGACGAGAAAAACACTCGTTATTAGCTAATGCACTGGAAGCCGTGATTGGAGCGATGTACATCGATGGCGGGTTATCTGTAGCCAAAGAGTTTATTCATTTGGCACTAGGTCCGGAATTTTCTGGCCTACGAGATTCCATGCCCTCGTCACTTGTGGTAGATTGGAAGAGTCGATTGCAGGAATGGGCGTATAAACATTTTGCGACGAGACCTCGATATGTCCTTGTAGGGGAATCGGGTCCCGACCATCAAAAAACGTTTGAAATGACGGTCACCATACAAGGAAAGACCTGGGGAAAAGGACAAGGGCACACCAAAAAAGAAGCGGAACAACATGCCGCCGAACAAGCCCTTATGCAATTACGAGGGGATAGTTCACCAGATGCCAATAATTCACATGTTTAGCAATGGAGGGGCATTATGAAGGGTGTTTGGAGTGTAGGGAGAAAACGATTTCTCATCGTTTTGAGTATCATGGTTATGGGGAATTTGGGGGTGGTCAATGTATTAGAAAGTTTTGCCCAAGAGGCCGGAGCAGATTCCAATTCGCCCCATGTGATACTCAAGACCAAGTTTGGTGAAATGGAAATTGTCCTTTTCCCTGATCTTGCCCCAAAACACGTGGCAAGCTTTCTTAAGTTAGCTCAAGAGGGATTTTACAACGGGACGATATTTCATCGGATAATACCGGGTTTTATGATTCAGGGTGGGGACCCTCTGACGAAGGATCCTGCGAACAAAATGCGATTTGGGACAGGAGGGCCAGGCTACACACTTCCCGCCGAATTTAATCGGGTACCCCATGAAAAAGGAATTCTTTCTGCGGCAAGAACCGCGGACCCTAATAGTGCGGGGTCACAATTTTTCATCATGGTGGAAAAAGCCCCCCATCTTGATGGGCAATATACGGTTTTCGGAGAAGTGCTCAAGGGGGTGGAGGTGGCCGATACGATCGTGAGTCAACCACGGGATAGCCGGGATAATCCCCTGGAACGAATAGAAATGACGATTGAGGTGTTGAAAGAATGAGGGGTCAAATGAGAGGTCAATGGTAGAGGGTGGTGTCTACCATTTCTTATTTTAAGGGACTTTAGGAGGGACTCGTCGATTGTTCAAAGTCAAATCCGCTTGGAATGATGAGTCTGCCCCCCGCCCCAGTTTGACGGGCTAACTGTTCCGCGACATCAGGATGACGATCTCGCACATAGCCGATCAATCCTTGCAAAAATCTATGGGAACGAAGGCCAGGGCCTGAAAAATCCTGGATAAAAACCTGAGCTTTATCTAAAACATTGGTTACGAGCGCGGGGTCCAAGGGATCGCGTTCACCAAAGACCTTAAACTCTTTTCTCAATTCCTCTCCAAAGGCAGGTACCCCGGCATCGGGAACATGAATGAGGCTGAAACTTTGCCGAAGGCTTTGGATCCCCTGCAGGACTTCGGTGTCTAATGCATCTCGTCGGTCCTGAAAAAACCTGAAGGTCAAAGCTTCAAACACATAAAAAATTTCTGTAGCACGGTCTCCTCCAAGATCAAGGAGCTGTCTATAGAAGGCTCGTCTCTCAAGTTCAAACCGTTCCCCTATCCGTTTTTGTTGATAATCATCATTCGATTCCAGAAAGACGCATGAGGGAGGGCAATCGATTCTTGTGAGTCGATGGACTCCACAACACGAGCTACAAATCATCCCATTCAATGCCGGACAAGACCGCTTACCCTTACGTTGGTGGCAATACGCGCACTTACTCATTGGACTTATCTTTATTGAACCAATCAAGTCCATAGTCAGCAAAGGTACGTTTCTTTTTGTTTGCCTTGATGTTCGAGGGACGTTCTAGACCATTGATTTCGGCACCTTTGGCATAGAGATAGGGGACAAGAATGAGATGATTAATTCGATCCACCCCAATGCCTGAGGGGGACAGCAGGAATTCCGCGATGGCTTCTTTTTTTAAATTGGCCCGAATTCGCCATACTTTTCCCGCGGTCAGGTCAGACACATACATGGTGCCATACCGGTCAAAATCGATCCCATCCAAATTATAAAACCCACCAGAAAAAAAAGAATTGACGAATAGTTCGTTGATCTTACCCTTTTCATCGATCTCAAAAATTTTCCCGTCCTCCCATCCTACTCCCATCAAATGGCCATTGCGTGGATGGATGGCCAGCCCGTGAGGATGAGACAATCGTGCATCTTGTACAATCGGTGTTATGGAATGATTATTGTTTGGATTGATTCGAAAGATGGTGTTGGAATTGGCATCCGACACATATATGTTTCCGTGTGCATCAACCGTCAGGCCCGTCAGGGAGTCCGAATCAAACCGGGAAAAGGAGATGGTCTGGAGAGGACGTCCGGTCTTTTTATCGAATCCACGAACGACATCCAAATCTGCCACGTAGAGGGTAGATCCGAGAATCGCCATTTCTTTTGGGGAGTGGAGTGTCACGGATCCCTGACCTCCATGGATAAAATGGAGGTCGGTAATTTTTCCCTCCTGATTAGCTTTGCTGATAAATCCTTTATTATCTCGTGTTCCAGGATCGCCGTTGGCATTGGCAATGTAATAGACTTGACCTTCGTCGGCGATGATGTTTTGAGGAAATTGGAGATTGGCAATTTCATTGGCCAGGACAATTGGAAGTCCCCAAAATCCAAGGCCGGCCCAGGCCAATATGGGAAGAATGAAGGTGTAAGGGAGTGAAATCACTTGGTTGGGTTGATTTGCGGCCTGTTTATGAATAAGCCAAAGGGGTTTTAGGGGATAAGAACCGCTCTGGGAGTTAGTGCCCGTCATGGTAAGTGAGCTTTTCTCAGAGTGTCAAGGAAGGATGGATCTCTTCTGTCGTTGACGAGGTTTTTGGGGGCCTGATATCGTGAGCCTCCGAGGATTTTAACTAGAACTCAGTTTATCATTATCATTGGGTAAAGGAGATGATGTGTCTGCACAGATCATTGATGGAAAATCCCTAGCGTTAAAACTCCGAGCAGAAATGGCAGAGGAAGTTGCGCTATTGCGACGAAACAGTGGCCTTACTCCCGGATTGGCTGCCGTGTTGGTTGGGGATGATCCTGCATCGGCGGTGTATGTCAAAAATAAAAAGATTGCCTGTGAAAAGGCAGGTTTTTACCCTCAGGAACATCGATTGCCAGCCTCCACTTCTCAAAATGCTCTATTAGAGCTTATTACTCAACTAAACCATGATGATCGTATTCATGGAATTTTGGTGCAATTGCCCCTTCCCGACCATATAGAGAGCAGAGAAATTTTACGGGCCGTGTCCCCTGATAAAGATGCAGATGGATTTCATCCTCTCAATGTCGGGGGATTGGTTGAAGGAAATCCGACGTTTGTGCCTTGTACCCCGAAGGGGGTCATCCATATGATTGATTCTGTGGGGTTTGAGTTTGCTGGCAAGCGAGCGGTGGTCATCGGACGGAGCAATATTGTGGGAAAACCCGTTGCTCTGTTACTTCTGCATCGGCATGCCACGGTGACCATATGCCATTCCCGGACGAAGGATTTGGGCCAAATTGTGCGAGAGGCTGATATCGTGATTGCGGCCATAGGGAGACCAAAATTTGTCACCAAAGATATGGTAAAGGAAGGCGCGTTGGTTATTGATGTGGGAATCAATCGATTGGGAGATGGCGCCTTGGTTGGAGATGTGGACTTTCACCCTGTCCAGGAGCGAGCGGGATGGATTACTCCCGTTCCCGGGGGAGTTGGTCCGATGACGATCGCCATGCTACTTCAAAATACCTTGGAATCCGCCAAGCGTTTGGCTCAATCCTAAACCCTGGATAGCCTGTTATGAGTTTGTTCACTATTCCAGAGTTTCAACGCCAAAAAAAAGAAGGGAAAAAATTGACCGTTGTGACGGCTTACGACGCCTTGTTTACGAGGATTGTGGAACAGGCCGGCATAGAGGTAATCCTTGTGGGGGATTCGTTAGGTATGGTGGTTCAAGGGAAACCAAATACCTTATCGGTGACCATGGACGAAATGCTCTACCACACTCGCCTTGTGGCGGGGGCGGCCCAACGGGCGATGGTAATCGCGGACATGCCTTTTCTTTCCTACCAAGTGAGCGTTAAGGAGGCTGTTCGAAATGCTGGACGATTCCTTCAGGTGGGGGCAACGGCGGTGAAGATTGAAGGGGGCGCCTCTGTTCTTGACCGAGTGAGGGCGATGACGCGGTTTGGTATTCCTGTTATGGGTCACGTAGGGATGACCCCCCAATCCGTTAACCTGTCTGGAGGCTACCGTGTACAAGGAAAGGGGGAACAGGAAGCCGAAAGGATCACCCAAGAAGCATTGGCCCTAGAATCGGCCGGGGCTTTTTCGGTGGTGTTAGAGTGTATTCCCGTGGATCTGGCGAATTCCATTACTCAGGCACTTTCCATTCCCACCATTGGAATTGGAGCTGGGTGGAAATGTGATGGGCAGGTTCTCGTCCTGTATGATTTGTTAGGTCTTTTTGAGGATATGGTCCCGAAATTTGTTAAACCCTATGCCCATCTCAAGGCCGATGCCCTTCAGGCCCTACGTCGGTATAAAGAGGAAATTGAGTGCGGGAAATTTCCCACTGATACGGAAAGTTATCATTAATCCGAAAAAACTTCCCTTCCTTTTTCACTAATTTTTCTGATTCTCCGTTATAACCCTTCCAATATTTTCTCTCGTTTTTTCTTATACTCTTCCTGGGTGATGAGTCCCTCTCGTCGGAGATCGAGCAAATTGTTCAGCCGCCGTTTCACGGTATCGGTTGATAAAACGGGAGAACTTTCTTCTTCTGATGGGGTTTCAGGTGTGCGAGGGGATTCGAGGGTGCTTGAGAGAGGATACGTAAAGTGAGGTATTTGAGGCTTCCAGATTTCTGTCAACACCCCTGTGTTTAATCGCTGTGCAGGGGAGAGCGCTGCGAATGAATGGGTGTACTCGCCCATTTGACGGAGGGGGAAATTAGAAAAATCTGAAGGAACCTTTTGTCCGGTCATGGTAAATCGATAGTTAGCCAGAAGAATATGCAATTTCTTGTCCTGGATAAAGACTCCACCGGAGGTCAGCTCCCAAATCCCATTGTCCCGGAGATTAGCCCAAAAAAATGTGACGGTTTCCAAGGGGGTTGCCTGGAGGAGGGCTTGAGAGATATGGGTGGAGAAAAATTCAGTTTGATCCCGCGAAAAGGCTGGAATAGCCCGAGTAGAGGTTTGAGTTAATCGAGAAAACAATGAAGAGGAGGTCAACCCGATATGCTTGAAGGCTTCATCAATCATGGAAGGATCAACCCCCTGTGGATGGGTATACTCTTCTCCGCCCTCACGATAGGTGACTTCGAGGGCAATCTCTTGGTGGGGAGTTTTGATGAGGCTTCTGGTCAGGGGTGAGGTGTGAGTGCAGCCGCAAAAGATACAAAAAAGGCCTACACTGCAAAAGAGTGCCTGGAATAAACGAAATTTCATGGGGTTTATCGAAGAAATAGCTGAAAAGGGCTAAAAGTGGGATAACTATTTATGCGGAGCAATTTCGAAATTCGAGGACTTTCTTGGTTTAGAAGGTTCGGGGCGATGCCAAGAGTTGGAACCCACATGAAAGGAGTGGACGTCAATGCGCAAAGGGCAATTTCAGTTTTACCTCCTTGAGCGTGAATGTGGAGTAGTACGATAGCAGGGACTTGGAGTGATGGCTACTGCCTACCTTATTCCTTGACTTGATCATTCCGGTGCTAAAGGTCACAGACCTCCCTATTACAATCTACTCCCAAAATTCCGGTTCCCATGTCTAAGGTTGTTTTTTCCCCGTGGGAATTCCCAATTTGGGGCTCTAGAAAAGGGTGTAGGTAGATTCCCTTTTTCCCTTCAGAATCAAATGGAAAGAACCGAAAAAAGAATGAATGGGTAAGTCTACCTACTCGCCCCCTTCTTAAGGTTGGTACCCCTATACCCAATAAAAATCATGGTCAGGATACTTTCTCATAGTCCTTGTTGTGTCCATTTCGGGGATAAATAATGATTATGGGTACTCTTTATGGTTCAACCCAAGGACATCCGACAGATAAAGATCCTGGGAGTCTGTAGACATGGGTAACTTTTTCGTATCCTTGAGGAAATGGTGGAGTCATCGATGGGACGGAAGTGTCATATTCCGGGTTACATCGGTGTTGACGTGTTGTATCACGATCCTCATGTTAGTTTGGGCCATTTTTATCGGGTATTTACAAAAGAAAATTTTGCAAGATGCCTTTCGAGAGCGGGGGGTAGCGGTGGCTCGAGCATTTTCCGCCATCGGGGCGGCGGCAATTCTGGATAATTTATATCGAATTCAGGAAGCCATGATCCCTTACCAACAAGACCCAGATCTCCGCGTTTTTGAAGTCATTGATGTCGACGATATGATTATTGCCTCCATGCAGCCTTCGAGTATTGGCGTGGTGTTGGATGAGGAAAATTGGAAAGAGGCCAAAAACCGGGGGACGGAAGTTCTGGCGTTTCGAACCAGCTCACGATGGGGATCCATGTTTTATGTGGTGGAGCCGCTAAGAGATGGAGAAGAGATTGTGGCGTGGATGCGGGTGGGATTTTCATTAGAAAGGGTCCAGAAAACGGAACAGGCCATACTGTTAGTCTTAATCTGTCTTTCCATTGGGCTCATCATTCTGGCGATATGGGGTATCAAAAAGGGGCTGTATCAAATACCTCCTATTTTAAAGGATATCATCGGCAAATTGGAGCATGTGGGCAGTATGACTCAGAACGTTGTGCGTGGAGAATGTTCTGATATTGAACCGCCTTCTCTTCAATCAGGTTCCATTCATCATTCCAAGGGGGAAATTGAACAATTGGCTGAGGTGGCTAAGCAGGCCGCCGGCCTTTTGGAATATCGAACCCAATCTCTTCAAAGTGTGATGGAATCCCTAGAAGCGAAGAACGGTGAATTGACTCGGCTGGCGTCCTTTCCCGAAATGAACCCAGACCCGGTTATTGAAATCGATTTGGAGCAGCGGGTGACATATGTCAATCCATCCGGAAGACAATTGTTCCCCGACCTGATGGGGAAAGGTAGGCAACACCCATTTATTCAAATTGTGTGGAAGACTTTTTCACACGTATTCCACGGGGAAAAGTCCAGCATGGTTGAAGAAATATCGGTCTTGGACCGAATTTTTGAAACTCGGGCGAATTGGATCGAAGCCGGGCAAGGCCTTCGGCTTTATCTGCATGAAGTGACCGAGCGAAAACAAGCTGAAGAGGATGCGCAAAAGGCGGCCAGGCAATTAGAACAGCGAAACCAGGAATTGGCTCTATCCCGAGACGAAGCCTTGGAGGGGGCGAGGGCCAAAACGAAGTTCTTGGCGACCATGAGCCATGAAATTCGGACGCCGATGAATGGAGTTATTGGAATGACGGGACTCTTGCTTGAAACGGCTTTAACCCCCGAGCAACGGAAAATGACTGAAACGGTACGGTTATCAGGGGAATCCCTTCTCACCATCATTAACGATATCTTGGATTTTTCCAAGATTGAATCTGGCAAACTTGAATTTGAAGACATTCCTTTTGATGCCATGACGTGCGTAGAGGAGGTCTTGGAGTTATTAGGGGAACGGGCAAACGAAAAGCGATTGGAATTAACGAGTTGGATGGTGCACGAAATTCCCAGTGGATTAAGAGGAGATCCTGGCCGTTTTCGACAACTGGTGATGAATTTAGTGGGGAATGCCATAAAATTCACCGAGTCGGGGGAGGTTTCAGTTAGGGTTTCGCTGGAGGAAGAAACCGTTGATCATGTCGTTCTTCAGGTTCAGGTTTTCGATACGGGTATTGGCATTTCTTCGAATCAAAAAGAGAAATTATTTCAGGCCTTTACCCAGGCAGATAGTTCGACAACTCGAAAATATGGTGGGACCGGTTTGGGCCTGGCCATTTGCAAGCAGTTGGTGGAGGGAATGGGAGGACGGATTGGGGTCATTAGTGAACCAGGAGAAGGAAGTTGTTTTTGGTTCACCGCAAAATTTCGAAAAGTCTCTTATGAATCCTTACCCCTTGAGCCTCCCGCTGAATTGCAAGGGTTAAGGGTGATTTGTGTCGATGATAACCAGACTAACCGAATGTTACTCCATCACTATGGGCATTTTTGGGGGATGGAGGTCCATGGAGTAGAAGGGGGAGTAGAGGCTCTTGGTCTTCTCCATCAACAAATGGCAAAAGGGGCACCTTTTGATCTGGGTATTCTGGACATGAACATGCCCGGCATGAATGGGGTGGAGTTGGCCCAAATGATTAAGAGTGATCCACGATTTGCCCGCCTCAAATTGGTCTTGCTTACGTCAAATGGCCTTCGGGGGGAGGCTGCCCAGGCCAAATCGGTTGGATTTCATGCCTACCTTTCCAAACCCGTTCGCAAGCGAGATCTTCAGGCCTGTTTGGAGATGGTGGCATCTGGTCAGGAGTTCGGTTCGATAGACTCTTCCTTACATCTTTGGTCCCCTTCGAAGGCGGGCCCGGAGGCTTTCCACAACCAGAGAGGTCATATCTTGGTTGTTGATGATCACACCGTTAATCAACAATTGGCAGAACTCATGTTGAAACATCTCGGGTATCGGGTGGATATAGCAGGCAATGGATTAGAGGCCCTGGAAGCTGTGGGTAGAATTTCGTATGACTTGGTTCTTATGGATTGCCAAATGCCAGAAATGGATGGATATGAGGCAGCCAAGGAGATTCGAGTTCGGGAACAAGCGGATTTTATAGCAGAAGGAACCAGGAGGATGACCCCACAAGTTTTACATGGCCCAACTATTAGAGATCATCATTTACCAATCGTGGCGATGACGGCGAATGTTATGTCAGGTGACCGGGAAAAATGTTTAGCCGCGGGAATGGATGATTATATCGGGAAACCCATCAAGCATCATGAATTGGGTGAAATTCTTGAAAAATGGTTGGCCTTCCAAAGACTGGACCGAAATAATTCTTCATCAGGCACCCAACAGAGATTTGCGGTCAGTGGAGAGTTGACTTCTCAATTGTCCCATACGACACCGGAGCCTTTGTCTCAATCGGTCCCCATTCAGGCGTCCGTAGGAGATTGGTTATTGGATCCTCAGCGACTTGCGGATTGGAATGCGGCTGGGGGAAAAGATTTTGTGGCTAAATTGGTAAATCAATTTGTCCTAGAAGCCACCACCTGCGTCGATAAAATTCAAACCGCGTTGGAAACGGACCATGCTGATGAACTACGAGAAGCTGCCCATGGGTTGAAGGGAATGGCTCATAATATGGGACTCCTCAATCTAGCTGATATAGCCAATCGTATGGAGACCCTGGCCATTCAGGACGATTTGCTGGCTTGTCCCCATCTGCTCGCCGAAACCCGACAGGAATTCATGAGAGTTCAACGTGCGTTTGCCCATGCCCTTTCTCAGTAATATCCTTCACTTTGGCAATCCCCAGTGTTTTGAAAAAATCAGAGTTCCGTTTTTACTTTTTTTTCAATCTTTCCTCTTCCCTGGGATCCATTTTGGGAAAGGCATGCTACCCACAAGTCAACGGGACCACGGTGGTCAATAGATTAAATGTGCAGAGGGGTGGGAGGAGTAAAGTGTTGTAAATGGTGAAGTGGAGATCCCGTATGTCGAACCCTGGCGTGCAGGGACTGGGTTGCCAGAACTTCGTAATCTTAGTATGCTCCAGCGTAATTCCTTATTGATTCGTGGAAAGGGAGTAGGCAATGGGAATTCCTGAAGAAATCCAGTCATGTCGAGCGGGCATCGACCGGGTCGATGATGAAATTTTAAAGCTATTAAATGAGCGATCCCAGTTTGTCATACAAATTGGGCGTTTGAAAAAACAGCAGGATGCCGCAGCCCACCTACACACACAAGGCCGAGAATCGGCCCTAGTAGAACGGCTCATGAAAAGCAATCCTGGTCCCTTCCCGAGTGAAGCCCTTCGCCCCGTGTACCGAGAAATTATGTCGGCTTCGCTTTCTCTGGAAGGCACACAGACCATTGCCTATTTGGGGCCTCCGGCGACGTACACCCATTTGGCTGCAATGCGAAAATTTGGGGAATCGGCTGACTACATTCCCGTCAATAGTATTAAAGATGTTTTTGACGATGTCGAGCGAGGAAGAATGCGATTTGGCGTCGTCCCAATCGAAAATTCCACAGAAGGAGTCGTCAATCATACCCTCGATCTTTTCGTTGACTCTCCCCTTTTAATCTATGGGGAAGTCATGCTGGAAATTTCCCATCATTTCCTCTCAAAGGCCAAAAATATGGAGGAAATTAAGACTGTGTATTCACATCCCCATGCTATCGCACAATGCCGGAACTGGCTTGAGACCCATTTGCCAGGGGTAAACTTAGCGGAAGAACCCAGTACCGCCAGAGCCGCCGAACGATGCGTCAATGATTCCACTGCAGGGGCCATCGCCTCGGAATTGGCGGCCCAGTTATATGGTCTAACAATTTTACGTTCTCGGATTGAGGATAATGTTCAAAATTTCACCAGGTTTTTGGTTCTGTCATTACGCGGAGCCGAGCGAACAGGTCGGGACAAGACATCGATCATCGTATCCGCGAAAGATCGTGTCGGCGCTTTATATGATATGATCAGGCCTTTTTCCTCCCATGGAATCAATATGACCAAGATCGAATCCAGACCCACCAGGCGAAAAGTGTGGGAATATTTATTCTTTATGGATTTGGAGGGGCATCAAGAAGACGAACGTGTCAAGAAAACCTTGGAAGAAGTGCGGTCGCGATGTATGTTTTTAAAGGTCCTTGGCTCCTACCCCATTCACCAATAATGGCGTGTGGCTCCAACACGTGTATTTCCCTTAAAGGATTCCGTAGTAACTCATGTGGGTCATGATATCGGGAGGGATAAGGATGTGGTTGAGGGAGGATGTTCTCTTGTTCTCGGGGAGATCTGGGTGATGTCTCTACAACCACATCCCAACATTGCAGCTCTCACTCCCTATTCTCCCGGGAAACCTCTAGATGAATTAGAACGGGAATTGGGCATTAGTCAGGCCGTGAAGTTGGCTTCAAATGAGAATCCTTGGGGTCCCTCGCCAAAAGCGATTCAAGTGTTAGCTGCCGCGGAACGCTCTCTCCATCGGTATCCAGACGGTGGGGCCCATCACCTTCGAAATGCCCTTGGGGAAAGGTGGCAACTCCCTCCAGACCAGGTCTTAGTGGGAAATGGATCGGATGAGATCATTAGTCTTCTCGTAAAGACCTTCCTTGCTCCGGGTGATGAGGCTGTCATGGCGGACCTCACGTTCGTCATGTACCGCTTGTCTGTCTTGGGGGGACATGGGGTTCCGATCGAAGTTCCCTTGTCTGATTGGAACCATGATCTGGGAGCTATGCTCGATGCGGTGACCGATCAAACTCGGCTATTGTTTTTGTGTAATCCCAATAATCCGACTGGATCCATGTTAACCGCCACGGAAGTGGAAACGGTCCTTTCCCGGATCCCGGACCATGTGATCGTCGTGATTGATGAGGCCTATTATGAGTATGTCCGGAGTCCGCATTATCCTGATAGTTTGCGATATGTCCGTGAAGGACGGCCAGTGGTGGTGTTGCGAACCTTTTCGAAGATATATGGGTTGGCTGGGTTGCGTGTGGGGTATGGAATGACGACGAGTGAAATCGCAGGGTTTGTGAATCGTGTCCGACCACCTTTTAATGTCAACAGTCTAGCTCAGGAGGCAGCCAGGGCGGCCCTTTTAGATGAAGAACATGTGACAAAGAGTCGGGCCATGAATGATGCTGAATTGGCATTTTTGCAAGAAGGACTCGAAAAACTGGGCTTCCAACCCCTACCAACCCAGGCGAATTTTATATACGTGGATCTGGGTGTAGATGGAAAGGAGGCCTATGAGGCGTTACTTCGAAAAGGGGTGATTATTCGGCATATCCGAGGATCGATGATTCGGGTCACGATAGGGCAGCCACAGGAAAATAGACGGTTTATTGAAGCGCTTCAACAAGTGATGACAACTTTGCCAGCTTCCTCATAGTGGGGGCAGTCCATGATAATTGTCTTAAAGCCTGAAGCGACGGAACAGGACATCGAACACTTGGTTGATCGGTTACGTTCTTTAGGGCTCAAATCGCAAATTACCGAAGGCGAAGAACGGACCGTCGTGGGAGTTATTGGGGATG